>NZ_JBIWIF010000049.1:0-1020 GCF_044764505.1 Kitasatospora sp. NPDC094019 | reverse complement strand
GTAGCTTTCCGGGCTCTTGTCGTACCTGGTGGCCAGGCCGCGCCAGGTCTTGAGCTTCTGGAAGCAGCGCTCGACGGTGTTGCGCTGCTTGTAGCGGCCGGGATCGAAGGCCACGGGCCTGCCTCCGGCCGAGCCCCTGCGTTGGCGGTTCGCCGCCTGGTCCGCCTTCTCCGGGATCACCGCGGTGATCCCGCGCCTGCGCAGGTAGGAGCGGTTTGCCTTCGACGAGTACGCGCGGTCCGCGGCCACCGCGTCCGGCCGGGTGCGCGGCCGGCCCACCGGGCCGCGCACCCGGACCTTCCCCAACACGGCCTGGAACTGCGGACAGTCGGCCGCCTGGCCCGGGGTCAGCACGAACGCCAGCGGCAGGCCCGCGGAATCGACGGCGGCATGGATCTTGCTGCTCAGCCCGCCCCGGGACCGGCCGAGCCCGGCTTTCGCGGCCCGGGCCCTGCGGCGACGGCGTGCCTGGGCACGAACCTGCGCGGAGTCGGTGGCGATGTCCGGCGCCGGCTCCGCATCACCCGCAGCACAGCCCGCTGCTGCGGCAACGGAACCCCCTTTTCCTCGGTCAGGGCCTGCTCGAGTGCATCGAGAGTCTCCCCGGCGACCGCCAGTCCGGACGACTCGTGGTGGGCCCGCACGATCGTGGAGTCCACACTGACCAACGTCAGCCCGACCTTCCCTCGCGTGGCGGCCTCCGCGATCAACTCGTCCATCAGGCCCTGGAAAAACCCCGAGGCCACCCAGCCACGGAACCGGGCGTACACCGTCGACCAGGCCCCGTAGCGCTCGGGCACGTCCCGCCACCCGCTGCCGGTGCGAAACCGCCACAACACCCCGTTGAAGTGGTCCCGCACCCGCCGCGGCAGAGGCCCGGTGGCAGCCACCGGAACATGCGGTTCGATCAAGGCCCACTCAGCATCCGTCACGTCAAAACGCGCCACGATCCCGAGTTCTACCAGACACACCAGCCCACAACCGAGCCACCACAAGATCCGAACCCTGAACAGCCCCTAG
>NZ_JBIWIF010000048.1:0-1054 GCF_044764505.1 Kitasatospora sp. NPDC094019 | reverse complement strand
TCAGGCGGTGGTGATCGGGGTGAAGCGGTCGCCGCCGAGGATCCACTCGCCGCGGCGCATGACGGCGACCAGGTCGTAGCCGGTGGAGTCGACGACGACCAGGTCGGCGAGCTTGCCGGTCTCCAGGGTGCCGATCCGGTCGGCGAGGCCGAGCAGCCGGGCCGGGACGGTGGAGAGCGACTCCACGGCCTGGTTCAGGCTGAGGCCGTTGACCGTCACCGAGCGCTTGAAGGCGACGTCCAGGGTGAGGGTGGAGCCGGCGATCGCGCCGCCCTCGACCAGTCGGGCCACGCCGTCCTTGACCTCGACCTGGAGCGGGCCGAGGGGGTAGAGGCCGTCGCCCATGCCGGCCGCGCCCATGGCGTCGGTGATGAGGGCGACCCGGGAGGCGCCGGCGGTGTTGTAGGCGAGGTCGAGCACGGAGGGGTGGAGGTGGACGCCGTCGTTGATCAGTTCGACGGTGACCCGCTCGTCCTCCAGCAGGGCCACGATCGGGCCGGGGGCGCGGTGGGCGATGCCGGGCATGGCGTTGAACAGGTGGGTGGCGACGGTGGCGCCGGCGCCGATCGCGTCCAGGGTGCGGGCGTAGTCGGAGTCGGTGTGGCCGACGGCGGCGATGACGCCGAGGTCGGCGAGCATCCGGACCGAGTCGAGGCCGCCGGGCAGCTCGGGGGCGAGGGTGACCATCCTCGCGTGGCCGCGGGCGGCGTCGACGAGCTTGCGGACCAGGGCCGGGTCGGGGTCGCGCAGCAGATCGGGGCGGTGGGCGCCGCAGCGGTTGTGGGAGATGAACGGGCCCTCGAAGTGGACGCCGGCCACGACGCCGTCCTCGGCGAGCTCGGACAGGACGGCGGCCTGGCGGGCCAGGTCGTCGATCTCGCCGGTGACGGTGGAGGCGACGGTGGTGGTGGTGCCGTGCTCCAGGTGGGTGCGGGCGGCCCGCAGGGCCTCCTCGGCGATGCCGGAGGCGTAGGAGGCGCCGCCGCCGCCGTGCACGTGCAGGTCGACGAAGCCGGGCACGACGGTGTACCCGGTCAGGTCGAGGTCGCCGGGC
>NZ_JBIWIF010000046.1:0-1811 GCF_044764505.1 Kitasatospora sp. NPDC094019 | reverse complement strand
GGTGACTCTGCTGGCGAAGTCGTTCGGGGTGGGTGTGGGACAGTAAGTGCCTGTTGGTTGTGGTGGGTTGGCTGTCTGTGGGGGTGGGTTGTGCTGCGTCCTGGTGGGGTGTCGGGGATTCCGGCGGAGACGGTGGCTCTGGCTCGTAGGGTTCATCCGCGTGGGACGGACGAGATGCGGGTGCGGGACGCGCTGGGTGCGTTGTTCGTCGACGAGGACTTCACCCGGGGTGAGTTCGAGGAGATGTACGCGGGCCTGGGACGGCCCGGGATCTCGCCGGCCCTGCTGGTGATGGTCACGGTCCTGCAGTTCCTGCACAACCTGTCCGACCGGGACGCGGCGGTGGCGGTGGCGGACCGGATCTCGTGGAAGTACGCGCTGGGCCTGGAACTGGAGGACACCGGGTTCGACGCCAGTGTGCTGTGCGAGTTCCGTGCCCGCCTGGTGACCGGGGACCGGGCCGACGGCCTGCTGACTCTGATGCTGGACCGCTTGAAGGCCGCCGGCCTGGTGCGGGCCGGCGGCCGCCAGCGCACCGACTCCACCCACGTGCTGGCGTGCGTGCGCCGGCTGAACCGGATCGAGTGCCTGGGCGAGGCCCTGCGCGCGGCCCTGGAGGAGATCGCCCTCACCAGCCCCGCCTTCGTCGTGGCGCTGCTGGAGCCCGGCTGGGACGAACGCTACGGCCGCAAAGTGGAGACCAGCAGGCTCCTGCGCCGCAAGAACGCCTCGGCGCTCAAGCTCGCCGAGCAGATCGGCGCCGACGGGCAGAGCCTGATCACCGCCGTCGACGCGGACCCGACCGCCGGGTGGATGAACGGCCTGCGACAGGTCAAGGTCCTGCGCGAGTTGTGGGACCAGCACTTCGAACGCACCGCAACGGGCGGCGCACCGCGCTACCGCGACACCGGGGAACTGCCGCCCTCGGCGATGCGTGTCCGCTCGCCCCACGACCCCGACGCCCGCTACAGCACCAAAGGCGTTCCCGGTGCCGGCGCCGTGGAATGGACCGGCTCCAAGGTCCACCTGAGCGAGTCGTGCGACGAGGACTTACCGAACCTGGTCACCGACGTCCACACCGCCTGCGCCACCGAACCCGACGTCAGCGCCGTCACTCCCGTCCAGGACAGACTCATCGCCCGGGACCTGGCACCCGGCGAGCACCTGCTCGACTCCGGCTACCCCAGCGGCGGGAACATCGGCGCCTCCCTCGAACGCGGCATCACCCTCGTCGCACCCGTCACCGTGAACACCGGCCGGGGCGCCCACAACGCCACCTTCAAACCGAAGGACTTCCACGTCGACCGGCAGAGCGGCACCGCACGCTGCCCCGCCGGAGCCACCAGCATCTCCATGCGGCCGAAGAAGAACGGCCTGATCCGTGTCGCCTTCGCCCGCGCCGACTGCCGGCCCTGCCCCGTCCGCGCCCGGTGCACCACCGCCGCACCCCACCTCGGCCGCAGCCTGGAGATCCACCCCGAACCGATCCACACCGCCCGGATGCGGATGCAGGCCGAACAGGACACCCCCCAATGGCACGCGGCATACCGGGCCCGCGCCGGGATCGAAGGCACCCTCTCACAAGCGGTGCGAGGCCCCGGCCTGCGACGATCCCGCTACCGGGGCCTCGCCAAGACCCACCTCCAGAACGTCCTCACCGGCATGGCCATCAACATCCGCCGACTCGGCACCCACTACGACACCACACCCGCAAACCCAGAACGCCGCCCCACCCGCATCCACACACTCTGCACCCAACACGGCATCGCAACAGCAGCCTGACCCCAACCAGCTACTTCGCCAGCAGAGTC
>NZ_JBIWIF010000045.1:0-5314 GCF_044764505.1 Kitasatospora sp. NPDC094019 | reverse complement strand
ACCGAAACCCCCGTCATCACCCTCGACGCCCGACGCCGCGACAGCGCCAAGAGCGCCCTCATCACCCTCGTCGAACACGCCCTCCTCGCCCGGCTCCGCTGATCGGAGTCCCAGGTCGGCGGCCCCGGCACCCCGTCGGCGTGACGGGGTGCCGGGGCACGTTCGCTTGCGGGGAGGTGTCGTCCGGGCGCCCCGCGCAAGACCCTCGCATAAGCAGCGGATAACAGTTCGGTAGGCATTTCGTGATCAACAATGACTGTTTGTAGCGAATCAGCGTCACTCAGCGCCAGAAGACCACAGTTTTGCTCCAACATGTCGGCGAATGTCCTAAATTGCACCGCACACAGCGCCCACCAGGGGCTGTTTGTCCCCCATCCCTGCACGTGCTGAAATTCCAGCTACCCCTGGATCCCGTACGGCCGTCGCTCCGCTCCCCGGAACGCGCGGCCACCGGGGGTAGCGCTGGATTGATCCATGGCCGCCTGTCGGCCGAGAGGTAGTTGTCGAGTGAGGCGTAAGCAGCAGGTCGCCCCGCAGCGGCGCTCCGAGCCCCGCCAGAGCGAGCCGAACGGCACGACACCGGAACCGGGCGGGTTCTCGGCGTTCACCCCGACCGAGGAGCGGCCCCCGGCCGCCCCGGCATCGCAGCAGCCCGGCCCCGGGAAGGACCGCCCCACGGGCGCCCCCGGCCTCGGGTCCGGCAGCGGTTCCGGCAGTGGTCAGGGCACGGACGGCGCCGGACCGAAGAGCAGCCGGTACGACTTCGTGCGCCCGCGCAACTGGCGCGTCCCGGCCCGTCTGATCGCGATTCTGCTGATCCCGGTCATCATCGCCCTGGTCTTCGGCGGCCTGCGCGTCAACACCTCGATCGACGGCTTCGTCAAGGCCGACCGCGCCCAGCGCACCGCGGCCCTCGCCAAGGCCGCCACCGAGCTCTCCGAGGCACTGGAGAGCGAGCGCGACAAGACGCTCATACCCCTGATCACCAAGCAGGACCCGAACAACGACGTCACCAAGGCGCGCTCGACCACCGACGCCGCCCTCAAGTCGTACAACGCGGCCTACGAGGCGAGCGACAAGTCCGGCGAGCTCCCCCGGCGCCACGACGCGTTCCAGCAGATGGTGGTCTTCCTGCCGCAGCTGCGCGCCACCGCCTACAGCGACACCCTGTTCGCCTCCGCGACCGTCAGCGCCTACTCGGTGATGTTCGCCCCGCTGCTCGCCTACGACAACTCGGTCGGCCTCGGCTCCAGCAACCTCACCAGCAAGGGCCGCTCGATCTACGCGATGTCGCTGGCCAAGGCGTCCGCCTCGACCCAGCGCGCGCTCATGCTGCAGCTCCTGGTCGGCATCGCCGCCCAGAAGACCACGCGCTACGAGAACGTCGACCTCATCCAGCAGCTGCTGGTCGCCCAGCGCCTGGAGCAGACCGCGCTCTCCGAGTTCAACACCGGCAGCGCGCCCGAGGACGCCAAGAAGTACGCCGACGCCCAGGTCGCCCAGGCCACCGCGGACGAGCGGACCGCGTACCGGATGCCCAACGGCAGCGCCCCCACCATGGGCGGCCTGCTCAACATCGGCGCCGCGTACACCCAGGCCGCCGCCAACGGGCAGTCGCAGGGCCGCGAGGCCGCAGACCGGGCGTACAAGGACGCCAAGGAGTCCGGCCTGACGCCGGAGAACTGGAACCAGGCCGCCAACACCCACATCGCCAGCCTCCGCGCCACCGAGGTGGTGCTGCTGGACGACGTGCTCGACGACGCCGCCAACCTCCGGGACAACGCGCGCTTCGACGCCATCCTCAACTCGCTGATCGTCATCGTCGCGCTGGTCCTCGCCGGTGTGCTCACCGGTTACGTGGCCCGCTCGATGATCCTCGGCATGCGCACCCTGCGCAGCGCCGCGCTCGACATCGCCGACCACCGCCTGCCCGACCTGGTCGAGAAGCTCTCCAAGACCGACCCGGAGCGGGTGGACACCAACGTCACCCCGATCCCGCTGTACGGCAAGGACGAGATCGGCGAGGTCGCCCGGGCCTTCGACCAGGTCCACCGGCAGGCGGTCGCGCTCGCCGCCGAGCAGGCCCTGCTGCGAGGCAACGTCAACGCGATCTTCACCAACCTGTCGCGCCGCAGCCAGAGCCTCATCCAGCGCCAGCTGGCGCTGATCACGGACCTGGAGAACAACGAGGCCGACCCGGACCAGCTGGAGAACCTCTTCAAGCTGGACCACCTCGCGACCCGTATGCGCCGCAACGGTGAGAACCTGCTCGTCCTCGCTGGCGAGGAGGCCGGCCGCCGCTGGAACACCCCGGTCCCGCTGGTCGACGTCCTGCGCGCCGCCGCCTCCGAGGTGGAGCAGTACGAGCGCGTCGAGCTCTCCGGCATCCCCGAGGCCGAGGTCGTCGGCGCCGCCGTGACCGACCTCGTCCACCTGCTCGCCGAGCTGCTGGAGAACGCCACCACCTTCTCCAGCCCGCAGACCCGGGTGCTGGTCAACGCGACCCGCCTGCCCGACGGCCGGGTGCTGGTCGAGATCCACGACAAGGGCATCGGCCTCACCGCCGAGGACTTCGCGGAGATCAACGAGAAGCTGGCCGAGCCGCCCACGGTGGACGCCACGATTTCCCGCCGGATGGGCCTGTTCGTGGTCGGCCGGCTGTCCCAGCGGCACGACGTCCGCGTCCAGCTCCGCCCCTCCGGCGAGTCCGCGGGCACCACCTCGCTGGTCATGCTGCCGCCGTTCCTGACCCAGATGGCCGCGGCGCCGGAGCCCGAGGAGCAGTTCACCGTCTCCCGGATCTTCGCCGAGCAGGAGCCGGCCGCCGAGTGGGCGCCCGACCGGAGCCAGGCCCGCAGTGCCGCCGAGCTCGGTTTCGACGACCACCTCACCGGCCACAACGGCGCCGGGGCCGGCGGCTTCAGCCCGGCCCTGGAGGCCGTCCAGCGCTCGCAGCGCCTGGACCAGGTCCGCCGCGCCGCGCTGGAGTCCGGCGAGGGCGACCGGCCGGTACTGGACGCCGAGGTCGAGGGCGACTACCCGGCGTACGGCCGTCGCAACGACGAGGGCTACGGCCAGGACGCGCAGTACCCGCAGCAGGGCTACGAGCAGTCCGGCTACGCCGACGACCAGTACGGCCGGCAGGACGGCTACGGCCAGGACGAGTACGGCCAGGACGCCGGCTACCAGCAGGACGACTACCAGCAGGACGCGTACGGCCAGTACCCGCAGCAGGGCTACGACCAGTACGGCCAGCAGGACGGCTACCAGCAGGACGGATACGGCCAGGACGCCGGCTACCAGCAGGACGGCTACGCCGAGGAGACCTACGGCAACCGGGCCGACGAGGCCCCGGCGGGCCACCCGTACGCCCCGGAGCAGCCGGCCCTCCCGGCCGCCGACAACGGCTCCGCCACCCTGGCGTCCGGGCTTCCGCAGCGCCGCCCCGGCCAGCAGCTGGCCGGTGGCGGGTTCCCGTCCGGCCCGCAGGAGGGCGGCGACGCCCCCAACTGGTTCGCCGGCGCCAAGGACACCTCGGCCGCCCCGGTCGAGCCCCGCGGCAGCCACGACGTGTCCGCCCTCGGCGGCTACGGGCCCACCGGCCCGACAGCGGCCGGCGGCCAGACCTGGCAGTCGCCCAACGACGGCGACTGGCAGCGGGCGGAGAAGCTCCGTGAGCCCTCCACCAGCGGCACCACCCAGTCCGGCCTGCCCCGGCGGGTGCCGAAGCAGAACCTGGTGCCGGGCAACGCCAAGCCCACCCCGCAGGACGGCCCGCAGGTGTCCCGCACGCCCGAGGAGGTCCGCGGCCGACTCACCAACCTGCGCCGCGGCGTCGAGCAGGGCCGCAGCGCGGGCAGTACCGGAAGCTTCCGGATCGACCCCGATCAGGTAGACCCGTCCGGCAACGGACAGCAGAATCGCAGCACCGATCTCTTCGGCGGCTCGAACCACCAGGAGCGTTGAGTTGAGTCAGATGAGCCAGGCCGCACAGAACCTGAACTGGCTGATCACCAATTTCGTGGACAACACCCCTGGGGTGTCGCACACGGTGGTGGTCTCCGCGGACGGCCTCCTGCTGTGCATGTCCGAGGGTTTCCCCCGCGACCGCGCCGACCAGCTCGCCGCCGTCGCCTCCGGCCTCACCTCCCTCACCACCGGCGCCAGCCGGATCTTCGAGGGCGGCGAGGTCAACCAGACCGTGGTCGAGATGGAGCGGGGCTTCCTCTTCCTCATGGCCGTCAGCGACGGCTCCGCCCTCGCCGTCCTCGCCGCCCCCGACTCCGACATCGGCCTGGTCGGCTACGAGATGGCCCTCCTCGTCGACCGCGCCGGAGCCGTCCTCACCCCCGCACTCCGCGCAGAACTCCAGGGCAGTCTCCTGCACTGACGGTTCGTCGGATACCGTCCAGGTATTCGAAGCACCTCCGCGTCCGTCCCGGGCCCGCTTCGGCGGGCTCGGGTTCGGACGTTGTACGGCCTTCGCACCACTGGCTCAGGACTCGTGCCCGAGCTCGCACCGCACCGCCGCACCTTGTGAGGAGAGGAACCGTGACACCGCCCGACGACCGCAGCGGCCAGTACGGCGTTCCGTACCCTGGCACGGGCCACGACGCCTTCGGAACACCCGGCGCCGTCGGCCACGGTCAGCAGTACGGCCAGCCGCTCCCCGGCCAGCAGCACGGCCAGCAGCAGAGCCCGCAGCACGGCGGGCCCTACGGACAGCCGGAGTACGGCCGGCCGTACCCGCCGGGGCAGTACGACCAGTACTCCCAGCCGCAGCCTTCGTACGACGCTCCTCCGGCCGGCTATCCGGGCGGTGCGGGCGGGCAGCAGTCCGGTCACCCCCGCGGTCGCGGACCGGTCTCCGGACAGCAGCAGGGCGGATCCTCCCGGGCCGGGTACGACGACTACGAGGACGAGCCGGACAGCGGCCCGCTGATCCGCCCGTTCGCGATGACCGGCGGACGGACCCGGCCCCGGTACGAGCTCGCCCTGGAGGCGCTCGTCTCCGCCGACGTGGATCCGCAGCGGCTGGCCACCCTGCTGCCGGAGCACCAGCGGATCTGCACCCTGTGCACCGAGGTGAAGTCCGTGGCCGAGGTCTCGGCGCTGCTCTCCCTTCCCCTGGGAGTGGCGCGGATCCTCGTGGCCGACCTGGCCGAGGCCGGCCTGGTCGCCATCCACCAGCCCGCTTCCGGCGGCGAATCCGGAAACCAGCCCGACGTCACGCTGCTCGAAAGGGTCCTCAGTGGACTTCGCAAGCTCTAACGCGGCCGCCCCCACCCGCGCCACCACCTCCGCGAAGATCGTC
>NZ_JBIWIF010000044.1:0-6829 GCF_044764505.1 Kitasatospora sp. NPDC094019 | reverse complement strand
TACTGCAGGGGGGACCCTGTGGGAGAGTAGGACGCCGCCGAACAATCATTGTGAAGAACCCCCGTCGGGAAACCGACGGGGGTTCTTTGCGTTCTCCCCTATTTCCGGCGGAGCCGTCAGAGCGCGAGCTTGAAGCCCAGGTGGGAGGGGACGAAACCGAGGCGTTCGTAGAAACGGTGCGCGTCGGTACGGGTGATGTCGGAGGTCAGCTGGACGAGCTGGGCGTCGAGTTCGCGGGAGCGCGCGATCGCCCACTCGATCAGTTCGGTACCCAGGCCACTGCCGCGCTCGTCACCGTGGACCCGCACGCCCTCGATGACGGTGCGGGTGGCGCCCTTCCGTGAGAGGCCGGGGACGACGGTCAGTTGCAGGGTGCCGACGGTCCGGCCGGCGCGTTCGGCGACGACCAGGTGCTGGTGCGGGTCGGCGTCGATGCGGTCGAACGCGGTGCGGTAGGGGGTGAGATCGTCGGGGCTCTCGCGGGTCGCGCCCAGGGGGTCGTCGGCGAGCATCGCGACAATGGCCGGCAGGTCGTCGCCGGTCGCCCGGCGGATCGTCAGATCGTTCATGGTCACACCCTAGAAGGGCGCTTTCCGTCATCAGCCGGGCGGGGCACTGGTGATGACGGCGAAGAGGGCGCCCTGGGGGTCGACGATCCGGGCCAGCCGGCCGACGCCGTGGACGTCCTCGGCGGGGAGCCGGACGGTGGCGCCGAGCCGTTCGGCGGCGGCGAGGGTGGCGTCGACGTCGGGCACCTCGAAGGAGGGGAGCCAGTGCGAGGAGATGCCGACGGCGGTGTCCTCGGGCGGGATCGGGCAGATCCCGCCGTGCGCGTCCGAGGTCCCGCCGCCGGGCGGGGTGAGCACCGTGTACAGGTCGAGGCCGAGCGGGACGTCCTGCTCCTGCCAGCCGAACACCGCGCGGTAGAAGGTCTTGGCGGCCTCGGCGTCGACGCTGAAGCACTCCGTCCAGCAGAGGCTGCCGGGCTCGGTGACGGTGTCCAGACCACGCATGCCGTGCGGTTGCCAGACCGCGAAGTCGGCGCCGGTCGGGTCGGTGCAGCCGGTGGTGCGGCCGCTGGTGAGGACGTCGAAGGGACCGAAACGGATGCGGCCGCCGGCCTCGCGGACCAGGGCCGCGGTGCGGTCGGAGTCGAGGGTGCGGAAGTGGACGGTCCAGGCGGCCCGGTCGCCGGAGGAGCCGGAGGCGTCGGTGGGGCCGAGGGCGGCGACCGTCCGGCCGTTCTGCCGGAAGAGGCCGTGGCGGGCGGTTCCGGGGCCGGTCGCGGTGGTCCAGCCGAACAGCCCGGTGTAGAAGGCGGCCGAGGCCGGGGTGTCCGGGCTGGCGAGGTCGAGCCAGTTGGGGGCGCCGGGCCGGAAGGCGGTGGTGAGCACGGTGTGGCACTCCTTCGACGTCGTGGCCCCTCCCGCCGGCTCCAGCCTGGCACTGCCGCCCGTGATGTCGCACCCGGACGGTACGGTGCGTAGCGGAAGTCGTTCCGCACGGTGACAGGAGGCCCGGTGGCCAGGCAGACAGCGGCGCGCACCGGAACGGGCACCGGCACCGGCGGTGGGGAGCAGGCGGTGCCGCGTCAGCTCGCCCAGGTCGAAGGGGTGCTGGAGCGGATCACGTACGCCAACGAGGAGACCGGCTACACCGTGGCGCGGGTCGACACCGGCCGGGGCGGCAACGATCTGCTGACGGTGGTCGGCGCGCTGCTCGGGGCGCAGCCGGGGGAGTCGCTGCGGCTGCACGGGCGCTGGGGGTCGCACCCGCAGTACGGCCGGCAGTTCGTGGTGGAGAACTACACGACGGTGCTGCCGGCCACGGTGCAGGGCATCCAGCGCTATCTGGGGTCGGGGTTGATCAAGGGGATCGGGCCCCGGTTCGCCGAGCGGATCGTGGAGCGGTTCGGGGCGGAGACCCTGGAGGTGATCGAGAACGAGCCGGGCCGGCTGATCGAGGTGCCGGGGCTGGGGCCGAAGCGGACGAAGAAGATCGCGGCCGCGTGGGAGGAGCAGAAGGCCATCAAGGAGGTGATGGTCTTCCTGCAGGGGGTCGGGGTCTCGACCTCGCTGGCTGTACGGATCTACAAGAAGTACGAGGACGCCTCGATCGGGGTGGTCAAGAACGAGCCGTACCGGCTGGCCTCGGAGGTGTGGGGCATCGGCTTCCTCACCGCGGACCGGATCGCGCAGGCCGTGGGCATCCCGCACGACAGCCCGGAGCGGGTGAAGGCGGGTCTGCAGTACGCGCTGTCCCAGAGCAGCGACCAGGGGCACTGCTATCTGCCGGAGGAGCGGCTGATCGCGGACGGGGTGAAGCTGCTCCAGGTGGACGTGGGGCTGGTGATCGACTGCCTGGCGGAGCTGGTCGCCGCCGAGGGGGTGGTGCGCGAGCAGGTGCCGGGGGCGGCGGGGGAGCCGATCACGGCGGTGTACCTGGTGCCGTTCCACCGGGCGGAGGTCTCCCTGGCCAATCAGTTGCTGCGGCTGTTGCGGGCGGACACCGACCGGATGCCCTGGTTCGGGGACGTGGACTGGCCGGCGGCGCTGAGCTGGCTGGCGCGGCGGACGGGGGCGGAGCTGGCGCCGGAGCAGGAGGAGTCGGTGCGGCTGGCCCTGACCCAGCGGGTCGCGGTGCTGACCGGCGGCCCCGGTTGCGGCAAGTCGTTCACGGTGAAGTCGATCGTGACCCTGGCGCTGGCGAAGCGGGCCAAGGTGGTGCTGGCGGCGCCGACCGGGCGGGCGGCCAAGCGGCTGGCGGAGCTGACCGGGGTGGCGGCCTCGACCGTGCACCGGCTGTTGGAGCTGCGGCCGGGCGGGGACGCCGCGTACGACCGGGACCGACCGCTGGACGCGGACCTGGTGGTGGTCGACGAGGCGTCGATGCTGGACCTGATTCTGGCGAACAAGCTGGTCAAGGCGGTGGCACCGGGCGCGCACCTGCTGTTCGTGGGGGATGTGGACCAGCTGCCCTCGGTGGGTGCCGGGGAGGTGCTGCGGGACCTGCTCACGGAGGGCGGGCCGATTCCGTCGGTGCGACTGACCAGGATCTTCCGGCAGGCGCAGCAGTCGGGTGTGGTGACCAACGCGCACCGGATCAACGAGGGCCTGCCGCCGTTGACCGAGGGACTCCCGGACTTCTTCCTGTTCGCGGAGGACGACACGGAGCTGGCGGCGGGTCTGACGGTGGACGTGGTGGCGCGGCGGATCCCGCAGAAGTTCGGCTACGACGCCCGGCGGGACGTCCAGGTGCTGGCGCCGATGCACCGGGGTCCGGCGGGGGCGGGGAACCTCAACACGCTGCTCCAGGCGGCGGTGACGCCGGCCAGGGAGGGGCTGGCGGAGCGGCGGTTCGGCGGGCGGACGTTCCGGGTGGGCGACAAGGTCACGCAGATCCGCAACAACTACGACAAGGGGCAGAACGGGGTCTTCAACGGCACAGTGGGAGTGGTGACGTCCCTCAGCGCGGACGACCAGCGGTTGACGGTGCTGACGGACGAGGACGAGGAGGTGCCGTACGACTTCGACGAGTTGGACGAGCTCGCGCACGCCTACGCGGTGACCATCCACCGGTCGCAGGGGAGCGAGTACCCGGTGGTGGTGATTCCGGTCACCATGTCCGCGTGGACGATGCTTCAACGAAATCTGCTCTACACGGCGGTGACCAGGGCCCGAAAACTGGTTGTGCTGGTGGGGTCACGGAAAGCGATCGCCCAGGCGGTTCGCAGTGTCAGTGCAGGTCGGAGGCATGCCGCGCTCGATCACCGGTTGGCGTCTGGATGATTCTCCAAGGGATGCTTGCCTCTATTGTTCTCTTGACGTGAAGAGATTTACGGCAGAGCCTGGTGGGGTGCCGATCTTGTCCGGTTCGTACCGGCTGCGGCGGCAGGTTTTGTAGGGGCGGGCCCTTTCGGGTCACCCCGGGTGCGCGGCTGTCCGCCGGATGGGGGATGGTAGAGACAGTCAGGGCACCTTGGAAGAGGATTCATTTCGTCGGTGAGGAAGACGTGAGCGACAACTCGGTAGTACTGCGGTACCAGGACGGCGAGTACGAGTACCCCGTCGTCGAGAGCACTGCGGGCAACGCCGGCTTCGACATCTCGAAGCTGCTCCCGCAGACCGGCCTGGTCACCCTGGACAACGGCTTCGGCAACACCGCCGCCTACAAGTCCGCGATCACCTTCGTGGACGGTGACAACGGCATCCTGCGGTACCGCGGTTACCCGATCGAGCAGCTCGCCGCCAAGGGTGACTTCATCGAGACCGCCTACCTGCTGATCAACGGCGAGCTGCCGAACGCGGGTCAGCTGGCGGAGTTCAACCGCGAGATCACCCAGCACACCCTGCTGCACGAGGACGTCAAGCGCTTCTTCCAGGGCTTCCCGCGGGACGCCCACCCGATGGCCATGCTGTCCTCGGTGGTCGGCGCGCTGTCGACGTTCTACCCGGAGAGCCACAACCCGTTCGACGCGGCCCAGCGCCACCTGTCGACGGTCCGCCTGCTGGCGAAGCTCCCGACCATCGCGGCGTACGCGTACAAGAAGGCGATGGGCCAGCCCTTCGTCTACCCGCGCAACGACCTGAGCTACGTCGAGAACCTCCTCCGGATGACCTTCGCGGTCCCGGCCGAGGACTACGAGCTCAACCCGGTCATCGTCAACGCGCTGGACAAGCTGCTGATCCTGCACGCGGACCACGAGCAGAACTGCTCGACCTCCACCGTCCGCCTGGTCGGCTCCAGCCACGCCAACCTGTTCGCCTCGATCTCGGCGGGCATCTCGGCGCTGTGGGGCCCGCTGCACGGTGGCGCCAACCAGGCCGTGCTGGAGATGCTGGAGGGCATCCAGAAGGACGGCGGCGACGTCGACGCCTTCATCACCAAGGTCAAGAACCGCGAGTCCGGCGTCAAGCTGATGGGCTTCGGCCACCGCGTGTACAAGGCGTTCGACCCGCGCGCCGCGCAGGTCAAGCTGCTCGCCCACGAGGTGCTCGGCCAGCTCGGCAAGTCGGACGAGCTGCTGGAGATCGCGCTCAAGCTGGAGGAGCACGCGCTCAAGGACGACTTCTTCGTCTCGCGCAAGCTCTACCCGAACGTGGACTTCTACACCGGTCTGATCTACCGCGCCATGGGCTTCCCGACCAGCATGTTCACCGTGCTGTTCGCCCTCGGCCGGCTGCCGGGCTGGATCGCCCACTGGCACGAGATGATCAACGACCCGACCAGCCGGATCGGCCGTCCGCGGCAGATCTACACCGGCGTCGAGATCCGCGACTACGTCGGGATCGACGCCCGCTGACGCCAAGCGCACGCCCTGACACCGTGCCACGAGGGCCCGGCCGCATTCCTGCGGCCGGGCCCTTGGTCTTTGCGCCTTCGGTGCGGCGCACGACTCCGGGGGCGGCTGCGGGCCCGGGACGGCCGCTCAAAGCGTCCCAGACCCCCGCCACACCCCGGCGTCGTGCGCGAAGGCCGCCAACCTCGGCGACCGACCCGGGGCCCGCCGGAGCCCCGTCGGCGACAGTGGTGGCCACGCGTCGACGTCGTGCCGTTCGCCACGTCTTCGCCCACCGGAAAAACTGCCGCACTACCAACCTAAGACGTATCAGCGTGCGAGAAGTTACGCCCGGGGGGTGTGAGCTGCCTCTCGCCACGCTCCGTGTGCGTGCGGTACGGGCTCCATATCACACCTTCCGCCGGCGGCGACGTCACCCTCCCCGCAGTCACGGCAACCGAGCGTGATAGGAATCGTGGCATTCCGGTACGGACCGCCCGCACCTCGCAGCGTGGCGGCGGAGCTGGGGAGGGAGTGCGCGGATGACCAGGAACGTGGTTGTCACCGGCGGTGGCACGGGGATCGGGTACGAGGTGGCGCGGCGGTTCGCCGAGGCCGGCGAACAGGTCGTGATCGTCGGTCGGCGGCGCGCGGTGCTGGAGGAGGCCGCCACCACCCTCGGGTCGAACGTGACCCCGCTGATCTGCGATCTCGCCGACCCGGACGCCGTCGAGGCCGCGCTCGCCGAACTGCCCGAGCGGGTCGACGTGCTGGTGAACAACGCCGGCAGTCGGGAGACGGTGATCGGCGCCGGGCCGCACGCCCTGCTGGCCCGCTGGCGCGGTGACTTCGAGCGCAATGTGCTGACCGTGGTGCTGCTCACCGAGTCGATCCGGGACCGGCTGACCGCGGGCTCCGGCCGGGTGGTCACCATCAGCTCGATCGCGGCGCTGCGCGGGGCGGGCTCGTACGGGGCGGCGAAGGCTTCGCTGCACGCCTGGAACAACTTCCTGGCCGCGCAGCTCGGCACCTCGGGCATCACGGCCAACATCGTCGCCCCGGGCACGGTGGCGGGCACCGAGTTCTTCGGGCCGAGGCTGGACGAGGCCGAGGTCTCCCGCCGGGCGGCGCGCACGCTGCTCGGGCGGATCGGGGAGACCGGCGAGGTGGCGGCGGCGGTGCAGTTCCTGGCCTCGCCGGAGGCCGGGTTCATCACCGGGGAGATCCTGCACTGCAACGGCGGCGAGCTGCTCGGCCGCTGAGAGCCGTCGAACGGCAGAGGGGCCCGTACCGCGGACGCGGTACGGGCCCCTCTGCCGTCTCCGGGGTACTAGCCGGCCTGGAAGGTGCGGAGCCGGAGGCTGTTGGTGAGCACGAAGACCGAGGAGAAGGCCATGGTGGCGCCGGCGATCATCGGGTTGAGGAGTCCGGCGGCGGCGAGGGGTATCGCGGCGATGTTGTAGCCGAAGGCCCAGAAGAGGTTGCCCTTGATGGTGGCGAGGGTCCTGCGGGAGAGGCGGATGGCGTCGGCGGCGGAGCGCAGGTCGCCGC
>NZ_JBIWIF010000043.1:0-7896 GCF_044764505.1 Kitasatospora sp. NPDC094019 | reverse complement strand
AGAACAGGAACGCCAGACCACCCGAACCCGCCACACCCCGCACCACACCCGCACCCTCGGGATCACGCAGCAACCCCGCATCCCCCAGCACCACCGCCCGCTCCTCCAACGCGGCACGCGTGGTGACCAAGGACCGGGCCACCTCCAGTGGATCGGTAGCGAGGGCCAACTCCGCTATCAGCGCGCCCTGTTCGCGCAGCGCCTCGGGCGAACGCGCCGACACCACGAACGGCAGCAACGCACCCTCCACCGTCGGCACCACACCCCCGACCGGCGCCGAGTCCTCCACCGGAGCCTGCTCGACGATCACGTGCGCGTTGGTGCCGCTCGCGCCGAAGGCCGAGACGCCGACCCGGCGCGGACCGTCCACGGTCGGCCAGTCCCGGGGCTCGGTCAGCAGTTCCACCGCGCCCGCCGACCAGTTGACGAACGGGGTCGGCTCCGCGATGTGCAGGGTCCGGGGCAGCACGCCGTGCCGGATCGCCAGCACCGACTTGATCACACCCGCCACACCGGCAGCCGCCTGGGTGTGACCGATGTTCGACTTCAACGAGCCCAGCAGCAGAGGCTGTTCGGCGGGCCGATCGCGGCCGTAGGTGGCCAGGACGGCCTGGGCCTCGATCGGATCGCCGAGCCGGGTGCCGGTGCCGTGCGCCTCGACGGCCTGGACGTCGGCGGCGGACAAACGGGCGTCGGCCAGGGCGGCGCGGATCACCCGCTGCTGGGCCGGGCCGTTGGGGGCGGTGAGGCCGTTGGAGGCGCCGTCCTGGTTCACCGCGCTGCCGCGCAGCACCGCCAGCACCTCATGACCGTTGCGACGCGCGTCCGACAGTCGCTCCACCAGCAGCAGACCCACACCCTCCGCCCAGCCCGTCCCGTCGGCACCCGCCGCGAACGCCTTGCACCGCCCGTCGGTGGACAGTCCGCGCTGCCGGGAGAACTCGACGAAGCCCTGTGCCGTCGACATCACGCTGACCCCGCCGGCCAGGGCGAGGTCCGACTCGCCGGAGCGCAGCGACTGCGCGGCCAGGTGCAGCGCCACCAGTGAGGAGGAGCAGGCCGTGTTGACCGTGACGGCCGGCCCCTCGAAGCCGAAGGTGTAGGAGATCCGGCCGGAGGCCACGCTATCCAGTCCACCGATGCCGAGGTATCCCTCCAACTCACCCGGGGCGTCGTGCAGTCGGGGTGTGTAGTCGGTCCCCGCCAGGCCCGCGAACACCGCCGTCCGGCTGCCGCGCAAGGCCGTCGGGTCGATACCGGCCCGCTCGAACGCCTCCCACGCGGTTTCGAGCAGCAGCCGGTGCTGCGGGTCGGTGGCGAGGGCCTCGCGGGGCGAGATGCCGAAGAACTCGGCGTCGAACTCGGCGGTGGTGTCGAGGAACCCGCCGTGCCGGGTGTAGGAGGTGCCGGGCTGGTCGGGGTCCGGGTCGTAGAGGGCGTCGAGGTCCCAGCCCCGGTCGGCCGGGAACTCGGTGATGGCGTCGCCGCCGTCGGACACCAGCCGCCAGAGGTCCTCCGGCGAGGCGACCCCGCCGGGCAGGCGGCAGGCCATGCCGACGATCGCGATCGGTTCGCGCTTGGCCCGCTCCACCTCCTCCAGGCGGCGGTTGGCCTGGCGCGCGTCGGCCAGGGCGCGCTTCAGGTAGTCGCGGAGCTTCTGGTCGTTGGACATCGGTGCCTCTCGCGGGTGCGGTCGTACGGGTGGTGGCGGGCGGGGCCCGACAGCGGGACGGTCGGCCGTCGGGGCCTTAGGGGTGCTGCGGAACGGAAGAGGGATCAGGGCCGGTCGGCGGTGGACGAGGAGGCGTCGCGGTCCATCAGGGCGAAGAGTTCCTCGTCGGTGGCGTTCTCCAGGTCGAGGTCGTCGAGCCCGTCCCCGCCCCCGCCGTCCTCGGCGCCCGCCCCGTCGAACGCGCCGGTGTCCCAGCGGTCCACCAGCGCCTTCAGCCGCGCGAGCACCGAGGCACGCTCCCCCTCGGGCCCGGCCGGTCCGGCGAGCGAGCGCTCCAGGGCGGCCAGGGCCGCGCCAGGATCCAGCTCCGAACCGTCCGAAGCACCTGCCGTGTCCGGGAGTTCGGCGAGCAGCCGGGCGGCGACGGCGGCCGGGGTCGGGTGGTCGAAGACCAGCGTCGCGGGCAGCTCCAGCCCGGTCCCGGCGCCGATGCGGTTGCGCAGTTCGACGGCCGTGAGCGAGGTCAGGCCCAGTTCGCGGAAGGCCCGGTCGGCGGCGACGGCGGCGATGCCGGAGTGGCCGAGCACGGCGGCGGCCTCCCGGCGGACCAGGTCGAGCAGCACCGCCTCCCGTGCCTCGGCGCCCTCCGCGCCCTCCAGCCTGGCCAACCAGGGCGCGGGCCCGGCGACCGCCGCGTCGGCACCCCCGGAGGCGGCCACGGATCCGGCCACCGTGGTGTTGGTGACGGTCGCGTCCAGCCAGTAGCGCTGCCGCCGGAACGGGTAGGTGGGCAGCGCCAGCGGCCGCGGGGCGGTCCCGGCGAACACCACCGGCCAGTCGAACGCGACGCCCCGCACCCAGAGTTCGGCGGCCGAGAGCAGGAACCGCTCCGGCCCGCCGTGGTCGCGGCGGAGCGTGCCCGCCACCACCGAGCGCTTTCCGGCGCCGACGGCCGCGAGGGTCTCCTCGATCGGTACGGTCAGCACCCCGTGCGGCGACACCTCGACGAACACGGCGTGGCCGTCCTCGGCCAGGCGCCGGGTGGCCTCCTCGAAGCGGACCGTCTCGCGCAGGTTCGTCACCCAGTACTCCGCGTCCAGCCCCGCCGTGTCGAACCAGTCGCCGGTGACGGTGGACAGCAGCGGCACTGTCCCGGTGCGCGGCCGGACCGGCGCCAGCAGTTCCACCAGTTCCTCCCGCAGACCGTCCACCTGGGCGGAGTGCGAGGCGTAGTCGACCGGGATCGTGCGGGCCCGGACGCCCTCGGCCCGGTAGGCGTCGACGAGTTCGGCCAGCGCGGCCGGCTCGCCGGAGACCACGGTCGCCGACGGGCCGTTCACCACGGCGATCGAGAGCCGGTCGCCGCGGTCGGCGATCCGCTCGGCCACCACGGCGGCGGGCAGGGCCACCGAGGCCATGCCGCCCGCGCCGGCCAGGGCGAGAATGGCCCGGCTGCGCAGGGCCACCACCCGGGCGCCGTCGGCGAGCGAGAGCCCGCCCGCGACCACGGCGGCCGCGATCTCGCCCTGGCTGTGGCCGACCACGGCGTCCGGCCGCACCCCGTGCGCCCGCCACAGCTCCGCGAGCGAGACCATCACCGCCCACAGCACCGGCTGGACGACATCCACCCGGTCCAGGCCGGGGGCACCGGGGGCACCCCGCAGGACGTCGGGCAGCGACCAGTCGGTGTGCGGGGCCAGGGCGGCCGCGCACTCCTCGATCCTGGCGGCGAACACCGGCGCGGTGTCGAGGAGTTCGACGGCCATCCCGGCCCACTGCGAACCCTGGCCGGGGAAGACGAACACCGTGCGGCCGCTGACGTCGGCGGTGCCGGTGACCAGGGCGGCGGCCGGGTCCCCGGCGGCGAGCGCCCGCAGGGCCTCCGGGTCGCCGACGGCGACGGCCCGTTCCTCCAGGGCGGCGCGGGCGGTGGCCAGGGCGTGCGCGACGTCGAGGTCCCGGCCGTCGGGCGCCGGGAGCAGCTCCGCCACCTGGGCGGCCTGGGCGAGCAGCGCCGCCGGGGTGCGGGCGGAGACCAGGTAGGGCAGCGGGCCGGGCACGACGGCGGTGGCGACCCGGGCGACGGGAGCCGGTTCCGGGGCCTGCTCGATGATCACGTGGGCGTTGGTGCCGGACACGCCGAAGGAGGAGACGGCCGCGCGGCGCGGCCGCCCGAGCTCCGGCCAGTCCCGCTGCTCGGTCAGCAACTCGACGGCGCCCGCCGACCAGTCCACGTACGGCGAGGGTTCGTCCACGTGCAGGGTGCGCGGCAGCACCCCGTGCCGGATCGCCTGGACCATCTTGATCACGCCCGCCGCGCCGGCCGCCGCCTGGGTGTGGCCGATGTTGGACTTCAACGAGCCCAGCCAGAGCGGCTGTTCGGCCGGGCGCTGCTGTCCGTAGGTGGCGATCACGGCCTGGGCCTCGATCGGGTCGCCGAGGGTGGTGCCGGTGCCGTGGCCCTCGACCGCGTCGACGTCGGCGGTGCCGAGCCCGGCCCGCTCCAGCGCCTGGCGGATCACCCGCTGCTGGGCGGGGCCGCTGGGCGCGGTCAGGCCGTTGGAGGCGCCGTCCTGGTTGACCGCGCTGCCGCGAACCACCGCCAGCACCGGGTGGCCGTTGCGGCGCGCGTCGGAGAGCCGCTCGACCAGCAGCAGTCCGACGCCCTCGCCCCAGCCGGTGCCGTCCGCCGCGTTCGCGTACGCCTTGCAGCGGCCGTCGGCGGAGAGGGCCCGCTGCCGGGAGAACTCGACGAAGGTGGTCGGGGTGGACATCACGGCCACGCCGCCGGCGAGAGCGAGGTCGCACTCGCCGGCGCGCAGCGACTGCGCGGCCAGGTGCAGCGCCACCAGCGAGGAGGAGCAGGCCGTGTCCACGGTGACGGCCGGGCCCTCGAAGCCGAAGGAGTAGGAGATCCGACCGGAGGCCACGCTGCCGGCGGTGCCGTTGCCGAGCCAGCCCTCCAGTTCGGCCGGCACCTCGCGGACGCGCGGCGCGTAGTCGTGGTACATCACGCCGGCGAAGACGCCGGTCCGGCTGCCGCGCAGGGCCGTCGGGTCGATGCCCGCGCTCTCCAGGGCCTCCCAGGTGGTCTCCAGCAGCAGCCGCTGCTGCGGGTCGGTGGCGAGCGCCTCGCGGGGCGAGATGCCGAAGAACTCGGCGTCGAACTCGGCCGGCCGGTCGAGGAACCCGCCGTGCCGGGTGTAGGAGGTGCCGGGCTGGTCGGGGTCCGGGTCGTAGAGGGCGTCGAGGTCCCAGCCCCGGTCGTCGGGGAAGTCGGTGACGGCGTCCCGGCCCTCGCTCACCAGCCGCCACAGGTCGTCCGGGGTGGCCACGCCGCCGGGCAGGCGGCAGGCCATGCCGACGATGACGACCGGGTCGTCCTCGGCGGCGGGCCGGGCCGCCGCGAAGGTGCTCCCGGGGGCGACGGTCTTCGGGGCGGTCCTCGGGGCGGCGGTGTCGCCGACGAGTTCGGCCCGCAGGTGCTCGGCGAGGGCGGTCGGGTCGGGGTGGTCGAAGACCAGGGTGGCCGGCAGGCGCAGGCCGGTGGCGGCCGCGACCCGGTTGCGCAGCTCGACGGCGGACAGCGAGTCCACGCCGATGCTGGTGAACGACCGCCGGGCGCCGACCGCGTCGGCCTCGGTGCCGAGCACGGCGGACACCTCGGCGCGGACCAGCCGGAGCAGTTCCGCCTGCCGCTCGGCGTCGTCGGGCAGGGCGGCGAGCCGCTGCGCGAGGGCGCCGCGGCCGTCCGTCGCGGCGGTGGTGCCGGGGGTGCCGGGCAGTGCGGCGGTGGCGGTGCGCCGCGCGGGCCGGACCAGGCCGCGCAGCAGCGGCGGCACCTCCTGGCGGGTCCGGACGGCGGCGAGGTCGAGCGGGGACGGCACCAGCACCGCCCGGTCGCCGATCCGCCGGGTGGCGTCGAACAGGCGCGTGCCCTCGGCGGAGCCGATCGGCCGGATGCCGAAGCGGGCCAGTCGGGCGTGGTCGGTGGCGCTGAGGTGTTCGGTGATGCCGCTGGCCTCGGCCCACTGCCCCCAGGCCAGGGACTGCGCAGGGAGGCCGATGCTGCGCCGGTGGGCGGCGAGCGCGTCCAGGTAGGTGTTCGCGGCGGCGTAGCTCGCCTGCCCCGGGCTGCCGAGGGTGCCGGCGACGGAGGAGTAGAGGACGAACGCGGCCAGGTCGTGGGACCGGGTGAGCTCGTGCAGGTGGCGGGCGCCGTCGGCCTTGGGGGCCCAGACGGCGGCCAGGCGCTCGGGGGTGAGGGCGGTCAGTACGCCGTCGTCGACCACGCCGGCGGTGTGGACGACGGCGGTCAGCGGGTGCGCGGCGGGGACGGCCGCGATCGCGGCGGCGAGGGCCTCGCGGTCGGCGGTGTCGGCGGCCTCGATCGTCACCTCCGCGCCGAGGGCGGTGAGTTCGTCCCGGAGTTCGGCCGCTCCGGGAGCGTCGGTGCCCCGGCGGGACAGCAGCAGCAGGTGACGCACCCCGCGCTCGGCCACCAGGTGGCGGGCGAGCAGGGCGCCCAGAGTGCCGGTGCCGCCGGTGATCAGCACCGTGCCCTCCGGGTCCCAGTCCGGCGCCGGAGCCTCGGGAACCGTCACCCGGGTCAGGCGCGGCACCCGCGCCCGGCCTTCGCGCAGGGCGAGTTGCGGCTCGCCGCCGGTCACGGCCGCCGCGAGTACGGCTTCCGAGGCGTCGGTGCCGTCGGTGTCGACCAGCACGATCCGGCCCGGGTGCTCCGACTGCGCGGAGCGCACCAGACCCCACACCGGCGCGGCGGTCAGGTCCGGCGTCTCCGAGTCGTCGACGGCCACGGCCTGACGCGTCAGCACGACGAGCGGGGCGCCCGCGCCCTCGTCCCGGGCCAGCCACTCCTGGAGGGCGACCAGGGTCTCGGTCACGTCCCCGTCCACCCGCAGCAGCTCGTTCGCCAGCGCGTCGGCCGCGTCGACGGCCGCCTCGGGCCAGTCGACGGCGAACAGGGTGTCCCGGCCGACGGCGGGCTCGGCGCCCGGGCCCTCGGTGGGGACGGGCCGGGTGACCAGCGATTCGACGGTGATCACCGGGCGGCCGGCCGGATCGGTGGCCTCCAGTCGGAAGGAGTCGGATCCGGTCGCGGTGACCAGCACCCGCAGCTCGGTCGCGGCGGTGGCGTGCAGGGTGACGCCCCGATAGGCGAACGGCAGTCGACGGGTGCGGGCGGCGGCCGGGTCGCCGTCGGCGGGGTCACGGTCGGCCCCGTCGAGGGCGGGCAGCTGGGCGGCCGCGTCCAGCAGCGCGGGGTGCAGGCCGAACCGGGCGGCGTCCCCGGTCAGCGACTCCGGCAGCACGGCGTGCGCGTGCAGCGTCGCGCCGTCCCGCCAGACCTCGCGCAGGCCCCGGAAGGCCGGACCGTAGTCGAGTCCGACGGCGGCCAGCAGCTCGTACGCCTCCTCGGGGGCGAGGTGTTCGGCGCCGTCGGCGGGCGCCCAGGCGGTGGGCGCGGCCGTGGCGGGCCGGTCGGCGGACAGCAGGCCGCTCGCGTGCCGGGTCCAGACGCCGTCCCCGGCCGCCGCTGCGGGCCGGGAGTGGATCGCGACCGGACGCACGCCGGTCCCGTCCGGCGCGCCGACCGCCACGTGCAGTTGCAGGGTGTCGCGCTCGGGCAGTACGAGCGGGGCCTCGATCACCAACTCGTCCAGGGTGCTCGCGCCGACCTCGTCGCCCGCCCGGATCGCCAGCTCGACCAGGGCCGCGCCGGGCGCCAGGACGGTGCCCAGCGCCACATGGTCGGCGAGCCAGGGGTGGGTGGCGAGGGAGAGGCTGCCGGTGAGCAGCACGCCCTCCGAGTCGGCCGGGGTGACGACCGCACCGAGCACGGGGTGGTCGACGGCCGCCAGGCCGAGTCCGCGCGCGTCGGCGGCGGTCCGGGCGGCGGGCTCCAGCCAGTAGCGGCGGCGCTGGAACGGATAGGTGGGCAGGGCGAGCCTCGGACGGCGCCCGCCGCCGAACAGGGCGGTCCAGTCGACCCGGTGGCCCTGGACGTGGATCCGGGCGAGCGCCGTCAGCGCCGTCCGCTGCTCGGGGTGCTTCCGGCGCAGGACCGGGACGGCGGTCACGGCGTCGTCCAGGGTGGCGCCGACGAGGCCGGTGAGGGTGCCGTCGGGGCCGAGTTCGACGAAGGTCGTCGCGCCCTCGGCCGCCAGCGTGGTGACCACGTCCGCGAAACGCACGGCCCCACG
>NZ_JBIWIF010000042.1:0-13110 GCF_044764505.1 Kitasatospora sp. NPDC094019 | reverse complement strand
GGGCTCGCGCCTCGAAGGGGTTGCCGCAGCAGTACCAGTGCAGGTTGCCCCGCTCGTGGTCGAGCCAGTGCTGCCGCCCGGAGCGGCGAACGTGGGCGGCGGTCGCAGAGCCGTTCGGCGATGCTCCCGTACGTGGTGGTGGCGCCGTAGGGGATGATCCTCAGCTCGGCCCAGACCTTCTCCTGGAAGTCGTCGCCGGCGGTACGCATCGGCAGGTCGAAGTCGGTGCGGCGGCGGTCGAGGTAGTCGTGGAGCTGCTCGGCCGCCTCGGCCAGCAGCGGGTCCTCGGCCACATCGACGGCGAGGCCGAAGGTGTCCTGGGCGGGGCGGCGGACGTGGTGGCGGAAGTACAGGCCGGTGACGGCGTCGCCGTCGGCTACCAGGGTGATCGTGCCGAGCCTGGTGTTGGCGACGGTGTGCCGGGTGGTGTCCATGGTCGCTCCTCTGGTCGTTCCTGCTTCCTCGCCCTGTAGACGGCCCGGGCGGGGGAAACGTGAGGTCCGGTCCGCAGAAGTTCTCCGGCCGCGGTGCTGCCGCCGCCCGTGCCCTCCGGCCGGCCGCCGACGGCCCCTGCGGGCTCCCGCCGGGCGGGGAGGAAGAGTTCGCGTTCCGGATCTCACGTTCTCGCGGCGGGCGCCGTCCACCCGTCGAAACCCCGTGACCGGCTCGATGAAGGGCGTACCACCATGAGCGCGACGGCCAGGAACCTGACGACGGCGCACCCTGCTCCCGTGGAAGCGGGCGGGCGGGAGCTGGTCGGCTACACGGCGGGTGTGTTCGACATGCTGCACGTGGGGCACGTGCGGCTGCTGGAGCGGGCGCGCGAGCGGTGCGACCGGCTGGTGGTGGGCGTCACCACCGATGAGCTGTGCGAGCGGCGCAAGAACAAGACCCCGATCGTGCCGTACGCGGGCCGTGCCGCGGTGCTGAGCTCGCTGCGCTGCGTCGACGAGGTCGTCCCGCAGCGGCACATGAACCGGATCGACGCCTGGGAGCGGCTGCGCTTCGGCGTCACCTTCGTCGGCGACGACTGGCAGGGGACCGCGTCCTGGCTGGCTTACGAGCAGCGCTTCGCCCGGCTGGGGGTGGAGGTCGTCTACTTCCCCTACACCGGCGGCGTCTCCAGCACCCTGCTGCGCTCCCGGCTGGGGCGCCTCGCCGCCGCCTGATCGGCCTCCCCGCGCTGGCCCGCGCCGCCCGGGGTGCGGCCGGTCTTCCCTCGGAGAAACGCGCCCGCACCGGGGCGTCACCGAGGCGGGCCTGCCCGCGTCCGCCTGGCCGAGGAGCGGATGCTCGCCGCCGCCCGCCGCGAGGGCCTGCGCCACCGTGCCGAACCCGGTGCCGAATCCGAGGTCGCCGACGAGGTGCTGCGGCACTGGGACCTGCACGGCGCCCCCGCCGCCTGACCCCGGCCCCGCCGGGACGTGGCGTCCGAATGCCGCCAGCACCCGGCCCCGGACCGCGACACGATCGGAACCCTCCCCGCCCCTGCCCCGACCGCCCCGGTCGGACGGCCCAGAGCACCGAAGGACCCGCCCTCGTGAACGACTCCATCCCCGGCGTGCTGCCCGCCGGTGTGCCCGCCCCGAGCGGTGCCCTGCCTGCCCTCGCGGCCATCGACTGGCAGGACGTGCGCGCCCAGTTGGAGCGCGACGGCGTCGCGCTCACCGCGCCGCTGCTCACCCCCGACCAGTGCGACCGCCTGGCCGGCACCTTCGACGACGATGCCCTGTTCCGCTCCACTGTGGTGATGCAGCGCTACGGCTTCGGCCGGGGCACCTACCGCTACTACGCCGATCCCGCCGCCGACCCCCTCCTGCGGGAGTTGCGCGAGCGGCTTTACCCGCCGCTGGCACAGATCGCCAACGAGTGGGCCCGGCGCCTGGGCGGGCCCGCCTTCCCCGCCACGCTCGCCGAACTCCACGAGCAGTGCGCCGCGGCCGGGCAGCACCGCCCCACCCCGTTGGTGCTGCGTTACGGCCCCGGTGACTACGCCTGTCTGCACCAGGACGTCTACGGCGACATCGTCTTCCCCCTCCAGGCCACGCTGATGCTGGAGCGGCCCGGGCAGGACTTCACCGGCGGGGAGAACGTCTTCGTCGAACAGCGCCCCCGCTCCCAGTCCCGCGCGATCGTGGTGCGCCCGGGCCTCGGCCAGGCCCTGGTCTTCCCCGTCCAGCACCGCCCGGCCCAGGGCCAGCGCGGCTGGCGCCGCCACCCGATGCGCCACGGCACCAACGCCGTCGAGACCGGCCGGCGCACCACCCTGGGCGTCATCTTCCACAACGCCCGCTGACCACCGCCCGCACCCGCCCCGAGCCCCCTGTAGGCACCTGTGAACACCGTGATGACCGAGGACGTCCGCTACCAGGCCGTGTGCAGCCGCGACGCGCGCTTCGACGGCGAGTTCTTCTTCGCCGTCGCCACCACCGGCATCTTCTGCCGCCCCAGCTGCTCGGCGACCACCCCCAAGCGCCGCAATGTCTCCTTCCACCCCACCGCCGCGGCCGCCCAGCACGCCGGGTTCCGCGCCTGCCGGCGCTGCCGCCCCGACTCCGCGCCCGGATCGGCCGCCTGGAACGCCCGCGCCGACGTCGTCGGCCGCGCGGTGCGCCTGATCGGCGACGGCGTCATCGACCGAGAGGGCGTCGCCGGCCTCGCCCAACGGCTGGGCTACAGCGCCCGCCAGATCCAGCGCCAGCTCACCGCGGAACTCGGCGCCGGCCCCATCGCCCTGGCCCGCGCCCAGCGCGCCCACACCGCCCGGATACTGCTGCAGACCACCGCCATGCCCGCCTCCGACGTCGCCTTCGCCGCCGGGTTCTCCAGCATCCGCCAGTTCAACGACACCATCCGCGAGACCTACGCCCGCACCCCCAGCGAACTGCGCGCCGCCGCCCGCACCGGCCCCCCGCACGCCGCCCACGACGCCCCCGCGGGCGTGCCGCTGCGCCTGGCCCACCGCGGCCTCCACGCCACCGGCGCGCTGTTCGACTACCTCGCCGCCCGCGCGATCGACGGCGTCGAGGAGATCACCGGACCCGCCGGGGCCCGCACCTACCGGCGCACCCTGGACCTGCCGCACGCCCCCGGCGTCGCCGAGGTCCGCGAGATGTCCGCCGGGCCCTGGCTGGAGTGCCGCCTGCACCTGGACGACCTGCGTGACCTGACCTGCGCCACCCAGCGGGTGCGGCGCCTGTTCGACCTCGACGCCGACCCCGAGGCCGTCGCCGAGCGCCTGCGCGCCGACCCGGCCCTGGCCGCGCTGGTCGACGCCCACCCCGGGCTGCGCGCGCCCGGCACCACCGACCCGCACGAGATCGCGGTACGCGCGGTCCTGGGCCAGCAGGTCACTCTCGCCTCAGCCCGGCGCCTGGGCAGCGCCTTGGTCGCCGTTCGCGGCCGTGCCCTGCCCGCCCCCAGCGGCGCCCTCACCCACCTGTTCCCCACCGTCGACGCCCTCGCCGACGCCGACCTCGCCGAACTGCGCACCCCCGGCGCCCGCCGCGACGCTCTGCGCGCGCTGGCCGCCGCCCTCACCGCCGGCAGCGTGGTCCTGGACCCCGGGGCCGAGCGCGACGACGCCGAACGCGCGCTGCTGGCCCTGCCCGGCATCGGTCCCTGGACGGCCGCCTACATCCGCATGCGTGCCCTGGGCGACCCCGACGTCCTGCCCCCGGGCGACGCCGCCATCACCACGGCCCTGCGCCGCACCGGCACCGACACCGCCCGGGCCGACCTGTGGCGGCCCTGGCGCAGCTACGCGGCGCACCATCTGTGGAAAGCCGCCGCTACCTGAAGCGCCCCGTCCGAATGCCGCCAGCACAATCCCGATCGGCACGGACAAACTGGCTCATAGAAGGAGAAACCGACCGATCGTCCGGCCGAAGGAGGAATCCGGTGCAGGCAACGAGGACCGTGGTGTTCCTGTCCGTCGAGAGCCCGCTGGGCGACCTGCTGCTCACCGGCGAGGAAGCGCCCGGCTCCCGCACCGGGGTGGTGCTGACCTCCGTCTCGACGGCCGGGCAGCGCACCGCCCCGGTCGTGCAGCCCGGCTGGCGGTACGCGCCCGGCGCCCTCGCCGACGCCGCCGGCCAGCTCGCCGCGTACTTCGATGGCGCCCGCACCGCCTTCGACCTCGACCTCGCCGCACCCGGCAGCAACCTGCACCGCACTGCCTGGCGCGCCCTGGACGCCGTCCCCCACGGCACCACGAGCACCCACGAACGCCTCGCCACCGACATCGGCTCCCCGGGCGCGGCCCGCGCCGTCGGCGCCGCGCTCGCCGCCAACCCCGTCCTGATCGTGCGCCCCTGCCACCGCGTCCTGGGCGCCGACGGCGCCGCGGCCCGCACCGACGCCGAGCAGCACCTCCTCGACCACGAAAGGGCCCACGCCCACGCCCACGCCTGACCCAGCACCGAGGACCCCGCCATGACCACCGCCACCGCCCCGACCGCTGCCCTGGAGGCTGCCGTGGAGGCCACCGACTGGAGCACGCTGGGCGCCGAACTCGACGCCCACGGCTGTGCCCTCACCGCCCGCCTGCTCGACGACGGACAGTGCCGCGAGATCGCCGCCCTCTACGAGCGGCCCGAACTCTTCCGCACCACCGTCGACATGGCCCGCCACCGCTTCGGCTCCGGCCAGTACCGCTACTTCACCCACGACCTGCCCGAACCGGTCGCCGCCCTGCGCGAGGCCCTCTACCCCCGCCTGCTCACCATCGCCCGCGCCTGGGCGAACACACTGGGCCGCCCCACCCCCTGGCCCGACACCCTCGCCGAGTGGACCTCGATGTGCCACGCCGCCGGGCAGGAGAAGAGCTCCCAGATCCTGCTGCGCTACGGGCCCGGCGACTGGAACGCCCTGCACCGCGACGTCTTCGGCGACCTCGTCTTCCCCCTCCAGGTCGTCATCGGCCTCGACGTCCACGGCACCGACTACACCGGCGGCGAGTTCCTGCTCGTCGAACAGCGCCCCCGGGCCCAGTCCCGCGGCACCACCACCACCCTCCCGCAGGGCCACGGCCTGGTCTTCACCACCCGCGACCGCCCCGTCCCCTCCGCCCGAGGCCATTTCGCCGCCCCCGTCCGCCACGGCGTCAGCACCGTACGCACCGGCCACCGCCACGCCCTCGGCCTCGTCTTCCACGACGCCTGACCGCCATGGCTGCCACCCGCACACCCGCCGCGCGCATACCCGCCGCCCCCGGCACCGGCCCGCACCTACACCCTCACCGGCCCCGACAGGCGCCCCCACCCCAGCACCACCCCCGGCACCCTCGGGGGCCACCGCCCCGGCCGCCTTTACGGACGCCTGGACTGCCCCTCCGCCCTGCGCGCCATCGCCGCCGGCCACTACGTCCGCCACCGCGTCTTCTTCACCGACGAGGCCACCGCCGTCGCCGCCGGCTACCGCCCCTGCGCCGTGTGCCTGCCCGAGAAGTACCGGCAGTGGAAAACCCGAAGGACCCCCCGACCGTGAACCCCCGCCCCGCACCCGCCCGCTCGCCCCTGCTCACCCCGCCCCAGGCCGCCGCCTACGGCCCCCCGCCCGCACCCGCCCAGCACACCGACGCCGAACTCGCTGCCCTACTAAGCCTGTTGAGCGGGCACCGCCGCCCGCTCCTGCACACCGTCACTATCGGCCACAGCCGCGACACCGCCTCCCGGAAGGCCGCCGAAACGTTCGCCGACGCCTGGCTGGCCGCCGGCCACGAAGTCCTGGCCGTCGCCGACTGGCCCGAGCACGCCGCCTCCTGGCTGCGCCCCGCGCACCGTCTCACCGACCCCGGCCCCGACGCCCTCGTCATCGCCGCCGCCCCGCTCGGCTGGGCCCAGGTCGCTCGCCGCCTCGCCCTGTCCACCCCCTGGCGCCCGGAGCGCACCTTCGGCTTCGCCTCCCTCGCCGAGCCGATCGCCGCCGCCCTCGCCGGCAGCGTCCTGGACGGCGTGCGCGGCGCGCACGCCGACGGCGGCACCTGGCGCATCGAACACGGCTGGACCAACTCCTTCCCGCACATCGCCCAAGGCGGCGCCGCGTGAACCCCTCCCCCGCACTCCCGCTGTTCGGCCCGCCACCCGCCGGCTACCGGCGCCGCGAGATCGCCCCGGGCGCCGTCCACCTGCCCGGCTGGCTCACCCCCGAGCAGCAGCGCGACCTCGTCGCCGCCTGCCGCACCTGGGCCGCCGGCCCCGTCCCCATCCGCCACACCCGGCTGCCGCGCGGCGGCATCATGTCCGTACAGACCGTCTGCCTGGGCTGGCACTGGAAGCCCTACGCCTACACCCGCACCGCCGACGACGTGAACGGCCACCGGGTCGCCCCCTTCCCCACCCCGCTCGCCGACCTCGGCCGCCGCGCCGTCGCCGACGCCTACCACGACCAGGAACAGGCCGCCGCCTACGAACCCGACGCCGCGCTGATCAACTTCTACGACGAGAGCGCCCGCCTGGGCATGCACCAGGACAAGGACGAACACTCCCTCGCACCCGTGGTCTCCCTCAGCATCGGCGACTCCTGCCTCTTCCGCCTCGGCAACACCAAGCACCGCAACCGCCCCTGGAACGACCTCGTCCTCGCCTCCGGCGACCTCCTCGTCTTCGGCGGCCCCTCCCGCCTCGCCTACCACGCCGTGCCCAAGATCCTCCCCGGCACCGGCGACCCCGCCACCGGCCTCACCCAGGGCCGCCTCAACCTCACCCTGCGCGTCACCGGCCTCACCGACGAACCCGCCAGGAACGGCCGGTGAGCGCCCCCGCCACCGGAGCGGGCCCCGTCACCGGAACCGACGGCCTCACCCGCTGCCCCTGGGCCGCCCACGACCCGCTCCTGCGCACCTACCACGACACCGAATGGGGCCTGCCCCTCACCGGCGAGCAGGCCCTGTTCGAACGCATCGCCCTGGAAGGGTTCCAGGCCGGCCTGAGCTGGCGCACCATCCTGGCCAGGCGCCCCGCGCGGCGCGATGCCTTCGACGGCTTCGACCCCGACACCGTCGCCCGCTACAGCGACACCCGCCTCGACGACCTCGCCCACGACCCCCGCATCATCCGCAACCGCGCGAAGATCCTCTCCGCCCGCACCAACGCCCGCGCCATCCTGCGCCTGCGCGCGGACGGCGGCATCGAACACCTCCTCGCCTCCCACCGCCCGCCACCGACGCCGGCACCCGCCACCGCCGCCGACATCCCCACCGCCACCGACATCCCCACCGCCACCGACACCTCCCGTGCCCTCGCCTCGGCCCTGCGCGCCCGCGGCTTCACCTACACCGGCCCCACCAGCATGTTCGCCCTCATGGAAGCCACCGGCATGACCGACACCCACCTCGCCGCCTGCCACCGCCGCGGCACCGCCCCCACCCCCTGAACCAGCCCGCACACGGAGCCCCCATGGCCGTCATCGGCTACACCCTCACCACCACAGACCCCCGCGACCTCACCGAACAACTCGCCCGCCTCCACGCCCTCGGCGCCACCGACACCACCATCCACTGGGACCACCCCGGCCACCACACCGGCCTCGACACCACCCTCGCCAGCACCCGCCCCGGCGACACCCTCGCCACCCCCGCCCTGGACCGCCTCGCCTCCTCACCCGAGGCCCTCCACGACATCACCCCCACCCTCATCGACCACGAACTCCTCCTCGACATCGGCGGCACCCACCTCAACCCCGCCAACACGCACGGCCGAAGCGTCTTCGACACCTACCTCACCGCCATCGGCATGCACGACGCCTGAGCCCACACTCCAGGACGGGCAACCCGGCCCCCGCCGAGGACCACTTGAACCCGGCCCGGTCAGCGGTACTGACCACAGGCAGGCTGAGCATCCATCAGCCCGGCGGTCCGGGCTGGTTCGACGGCCAGACCGGCGCCACCCGCGAGATCCTGGTCGCCTCCAGCCACACCAGCTCCCCGTCCGGGCTGTCGTACTCGGTGAAGGAGTCCGGACCGTCCGGGTGACCGGCCTCCACGAAGGCCCGCAGGGCGGCGTCGACGTAGGGCTGGTGCGGCAGCAGCATCAGCTCCGAGGTGGTCATGACCGGCCAACGACCCGAATCCGCCGAGCAGACACGGCGGCGCAGCTCAGCCCTGGGCGCGCGGGGGCCGCCGGGCCCGGTTCGGGGCTGCTCAGCGTTCCGAGGTACTGGCGCGGTGGGCGTGGTGCCGGAGCGGTGGAGGGCGTCGAGGGCAGCGCCGACGGCGCGGTGGGTACGGGTCCGGGTGGAGGGGTCGGTCAGGATCACGGCTGACCCGTCGCCCTGGTACCGGGCGGCGATGTGACCGGCCGGCCCCACGGCCCATCCGGCCGCGGCGCCGTCCAGCCCACCCGCCGGCCGAGCTGGAGCACCTGGTGGACGTCGCCGGCTCGCGGGTCGTCCCAGGAGACGGCGTACCAGTGGCCGCCGAACACCTCGAGGTCGGCGAGGCGGTCGGAGGGGCCGAAGCGGACCTGCGGGTCCGTGCACGCGGCGCGGCGCGCTTCCGCGAACGCCCGCTCCGGGCTCGGGCCCGAGCCCGGAGCGGGGGCGGGGTCGGGCCTGCGGGGTGACCCCGCCCAGAGCGGCGTGGCCTTGTTCACGAGAGCGGGTTCTGGCTCAACTTCGGCTCTGTCGCTGATTGAGGGGTCCGTGCCAAGCGTGATCGGGTGGTGGGCATGACCTGGGCGTGATGGATGCGGTGCGTGTGGCGGACCTTCTCTTCCCGGGGATCGGTGTGGAGGTCGAGGAGATGGTTCTTGGGGATGGAGAGGTTCGTCTCGCCGTGCGGTCGGTGGCGGCGTCGGCCGTCTGCCCGGGGTGCGGGTGGAGATCGTCGCGGCTGCACTGCTACTACCGGCGGCGCCTTGCGGACCGTCCGGTGGCGGGTCGACGGGTGCGGCTGGACCTGAGGGCGCGTCGTCTCGTGTGCGGGAACGACCGGTGCGGGCGGCGGACGTTCGCCGAGCAGATCCCGGCCCTGACGTCCCGGCACGCGCGTCGCACGACCGCGCTCACCGCTCAGCTCACCGACATCGCCCTCTTCATGGGCGGACTGGCCGGAGCCCGGATCTCCGGGCGTCTGGCCATGACCACATGCCGGGACACCCTGCTCCGTCTCATCCGCGCGCTGCCCGTCCCGTCGTCGGGCCTCGTCCCGCGTCCGGGAGTGGACGAGTTCGCGGTCCGGCGCGGTCGCACCTACGCGACGGTGCTCGTGGACATGGACACCCACCGCCCGATCGATGTCCTCGCCGATCGCACCGCGAACACCTTCGCCACCTGGCTGCGCGACCACCCCGAAGTACGGACGATCTGCCGCGACCGCGCCGGATCCTTCCGCGACGGTGCCCGAACGGGTGCGCCGCAGGCCCAACAGGTCGCCGACGCCTGGCACCTGCTGCACAACCCCGCCGAAGCCGTCGAACGCGTCGTCGGCCGCCACCGCGCCGACCTGCGCGAACCCCTCGCCCTCGGAGAGGAGCAGGGTGACATGCCCCGTTCCGGGGCTGCCGGCCCGAACGAGCTGGACGTCCACGGCCGGGCCAACTTCGACCTCCTACGCCGCCGCATCCTCCTATCACCGTGATCAACCAACCAAGACCCCTCAATCAGCGACAGAGCCCGGAAGTTGAGCCAGAACCCGGGAACCGACGTCACCTGTACACGAGTTCGGGAGGCATCGGCGGCGAGTCATGTCCGATGTTCAGGAGAGGCGGCAGCACCGGCGTTCGCCCATGATCGGAGCGCCGAACCAGGCGTCGGGCCGCCGTCCGTGCTACTGGATGCTCCAGCGGTGCGGATGGCCGGGATCGGTGGGGCAGGCGAAGACGTTCAGCTCGCCGAATCGGCCTACGACTACTTCGGTGGGGGTGTCGGACCGATGGGTGGGCAGGTGTCGGTCCTCCAGCGGTTTCCAGCTGCCGCTGCCGCCGTCCCATTCCGAACTGTCGATGGTCAGCAGTAGGTTCATCGGCGTGCGGCAGGTCCGGCAGTCCATGGGGTACGGGTCGGTGGCGTGCCAGGAGGCGAAGCCGCCGATGCGCCACCCGGGCGGGATCGACAGGTCGTACTGGTAGTCGATCGCACGGGCCGCGATCTCGCCGGCCGTCTGCTCGGCCTCCTCTTCCCGGGTCTCGTCCCAGGTGTCGAGCCGGGCGCACAGTTCCTCGGGCAGGAGACCCGCGAACGGGTAGCTGAGCACCCGCTCCGGGTGCAGGACGCAGGGCTCGGGCACGAATCCATCGGACCCGACGAGCAACGGCTGCGGGGGAAGGCCCAGCACCTCCCCGACCTCCCACGACCGCCGCCAGCGCAGATGCAGGTTCAGGTCGTACCGGCCCGGGCCGTGCATACTGAACGGGCACCAGAACACCTGGAGCAGATCACAGCCGTCCGGCCCGCCGGGCAGGTCGGGAACATCCCGCCGGTAGAGCTGCGCGAGGCCGATCATCGGTAGAGGGTCCGTCACCGACGCTCCGGGGGTGCGGTGCTCGCGGCACAGCTCTTCCAGGAGCTCGCGTTCCTCGCCCGTCGGGCCCGAGGCCCGGTCGCGGGTCCAGGCGGTGGCCAGCACCTGCCGGTAGCGGCGGACGTCCGCCGGACGGCGACCACGGCCGCGGCTGTGGGCCTCGTCGCACAGCGGCCACGGCTCCTCCGCCGGCCACAGCATCGGACCGCCCACCGAGCTCTCAGAAACGTGCGCGGTGCCCGGCCGCGGATGGAGCCGCGTCGTCGTACCCCGGTAGGCAGCCAGTTCCGGGAAGAGCACCTCGACATCGAGCGGGCGTGTGGGCGTGGTCCTCGTCATGGAAAGCGACCCTAGTGCTTTGACCGGAAACGTTGACCGGGTTGGTGTGGTTTCAGGCTGCTTGGGTGAGGGGCGTCCGCCGTAGCGGACACCCTTCTCACTGCGGACGCGGGCTCGTTCACGTTGGGCTTGCAGGAGGTCGGGGTCGCGGGTGTGGGTGTTGCGCCAGCGCAGGTAGGCGTGCAGGGCGCGGGTCTGGACCGTGTGGTTGGGGTGGTGGGAGTTGGCGATGGTGAACTGCCACAGCGGTCCGAAGTGAGCTTCGATGGGGTTGGCCCAGGACGTGTAGGTCGGCGTGAAGCACAGCTCGACCCGGTTGCGGTGGGCCCAGTGGCGGATGCGCCAGTTCTTGTGGGCCGACAGGTTGTCCAGGATCACGTAGACGGGGGCGCCGTCCGGGCGGGCCCGTCGGATGGATCGTAGTGCTGCCCAGGTGTGGTCGATTCCCTTGCGGCGATGGTTGACGCCCCAGAGGGTGTCGTCACCGACCGAGTAGCAGCCGTGGAAGTAGGTGATCCCGTGAGTGCGGCGGTAGGTCGCCGGCAAGCGGTTCGGTCGGCCTTTCGGGCTCCAGCAGGACCCGGCGGTGGGGCGGATGCCGAGCGGCCCGAACTCGTCGAAGGCGAAGACCCGGTCGGGGAAACGTTCCAGGACGTGCTCGATCCGGTCGAGCTTGGCGTCGTAGTCGGGGTCGTTGGAGTCCTTCCAGGTCTTGGTGCGTTGGAAGGTGACGCCGCGGCGGGCGAGCAGGCACCGTAGGGCCTCGCGGCCCAGGCGGATCACCCGGCCGTGGACGCGGCGCAGGTAGGCGGCGAGTTTGCGGATCGACCAGCGGGTGAACGGCTGGCCGAGCAAGGTCGGGCGGGTGGCAGCCGTCTGCGCGACGAAGTCCTCGTCGTCAGTGCTGAGATGGCGGGGACGACCTCCCGCCCACCGAGGGTCCAGGCTGGCCATACCCGTCTCGTTGAACCGGTGGACCACGTCGCGGACAGTGTCCTCGTCCGCCTGGACCAGGCGGGCGATCACCGGCACCGAGTTCCCGCCCGCCGACGCCAGCACAATCATCGCCCGCCGGAACCGCACCGCACTGCCTGTCCCGCGACGCACGATGTGCTGCAACCTGCGGCCCTCGTCCTCGTCCTCGGAGAGCCTTCGAACCCTGACCGGCTCTGCCACCGAACCCCCAAACACCGGCTGGATGTTGCGGCCATCCAACCGGGACCAGGCACTCCAACGCCAACCCACCAACCCGGTCAACGTTTCCGGTCAAAGCACTAGACAGCGGGTACCCGGGACGGTGTTCTCCGGCCCCGCGGAGCCGACGGCCCCGGCCGCCGCAATCGCGATGGTGTTCAACCCCGGTCGCGTCCGCACCGGCCCGCTGGCGCGCGATCGCCGGCGCCCCACCTCGTCACCCCGGTCCCCCAGCCCCCAGCCCCCAGCCCCCAGCCCCCAGCCCCCAGCCCCCAGCCCCCAGCAATGGTCCGATCACCGCACCGTGATCCACAAGCCTTGACGATCACTCCCGCGCCGGCCTGCGACCTCGGGCCCCGGTGACGGCTCACAACTCCTCCCCTTGGTGCGGGCCGTCTGTGGTCCCGCCTCGGGAAGGACAGCGGGGTCCACGGGGTGGCGCGGAGTCAGGTGCGCCAGTCGGGCGGCCGGGAGGGCGCGGGTGGCGAAGGTGACGCCGTAGACCTCGTCCCAGCCCTGGGGCGTGAGCTTTCCCAGGTCCGCGGCCTCGGCCGCGGTGGGGGCGGGCACCGGGGACCCGTCCACGGTGTACCACTCGTCGGCGCCGTCGTACTGGACAGTGAGCAGCGCCTGTCGGCCGTCCCAGTCGGTGCGCAGCGTGAGGTCGCCGGTGATGATGCCGGCCTCGATGACAGGCGGCAACACTGCAGCTATGGACTCCCTTGCGGCAGCAGTGGAGGTCTGCGCCAGGGACATCGAGGCCGCCAATGCGCTCGGGGTGATTCGACGCGGTGCCGACAAGGGCCGGGAGGAACACGACCGCGCGATCGAGCGGGGCAACCGCAGTGGCCAACACGCCCTCGCAATGACCAGGGCGGGCTGAGCAGCGGTATTCCGACGGAATGCCAGCAACGCCCGGGTGCTGCTCCCCAAGGTCAACCCGTAGCCGGCTCCAGCACGACCAACCGTGGCCGGGCACGGCCAGTCGATGGTGACCAGCGCGCCGTGCCCGCCGACGGCGGAGCTAGGTGCTGTTGAGGATTGGGATCATGTGGTTGAGGTCAGGAGCTTCAACCACATGATCGATCCGCGAAGGTGTAGGCCAGCCGCGTAGCTTT
>NZ_JBIWIF010000041.1:0-16340 GCF_044764505.1 Kitasatospora sp. NPDC094019 | reverse complement strand
CGTCACGTCAAAACGCGCCACGATCCCGAGTTCTACCAGACACACCAGCCCACAACCGAGCCACCACAAGATCCGAACCCTGAACAGCCCCTAGGCCGGCCGTTCATCGGTCACCGCGCGGAGCGCGCGCTGCTGGTGCAGTGCTTGGCTTCGTGTATCGAGGTGATGGAGCCGAGCTCAGCAGGTGAGGCCGGAGTGGCCAAGCGGCACAATCTGCAGAACATCCTCGAGCGGATCCGCCACACCGGCGTGGTCAGCGGCAGCAGCATGCTGGCACGCCACCTTCCAGGCATGATCGCTCTGTCAGAATTGGCTTTGACCGCCGGAGTACAGAGCTGGGAAGTGTCTTCGAGGGTCCTGCAACGATTGAGCGAGGAAGGAAGCAAGCTGGCCGCGCTCGGGCCTGACAGGACAGATTCTTCAGTCAGCCGGCCGTGGCCCAAGGCAGTACGGCCACTCGACGCACGGGTAACCCGGGCGGCCCGCTCGGCGGTGGAACCATCTTTCGGGCGCGCCAAAGGCTCAGCAAGCCCAACACAGCAGTTGGCACGCTATCGGTGGTCGGTTGTCCAAGTCACCCTGACCGACACTCAGTCTTGGCGGTGCGGCCTGGGAGTCGGCTTAGCGCTAATGCTGGCAGGTACAATTGCTCAGAACCTACAGCTGCCGCATCCGTACTGGGCGGCGCTGACTGTCACCTTCGTCTGCCGTCCGGACCTGGGGCCGGTGACCGGTCGGGCAGTTGAAAGACTCAGCGGCACAGCGGTGGGGCTCTTGTTCAGCTGGTTGGTCTTTTCCTGTACTGGATCCCCATGGGTCCTGGTGACCGCACTGGCCCTCGCCACAGGCTTGATTCCGGCGCTTGCCGCGACCGGCTACCTGTACCAAACAGCAGCCCTGGTCACGGTAGTAATGATGGCGACCCAGATCGCGGGCGAGCCCGGCTTGGACCTGCTGGTACCTAATCTCTGCAACTGCGCACTGGGCTGCCTCACGTCCGTTGCCAGCTGTGCGCTGCTCTGCCGACGGGTGCGGGACCGCACCCTAGCCCGCCATTTGAGACGGGCGGACGCACGCAGCGTGCCAGCGCCCGTCCTGCCCTCATGCGAATTCCGAGGAGCCGATGCGATGGACTTCTCCTGGGCACCGGCCAAGCACCTAAAGATCGCTCGCGCGAGGGCCGAGCTGGACCGGGCGCGACGCGAGCCACCACGGCGTCACACTAGAATCACGAACTGGGAGGCGCTCATCGAGGACGAGGAACTGCATCTGGATGCGGAACTGGCTGCTCACACTGCGAAGCATGTGGGCGCTATGAACCGTCGACGTTCAGTGGAGACTTGATTTTGACTAAAAGAGCGTTTTGTCCCGTCGGGGGTGTTTGGTAAGTCGCGCAGTGTCAGCAGGTTGGGGCCACACACGGAGGCGTGTGAGGATCCTTCCGTGGAGTGCGATGTGTGTGGACGGGCGATGTGGCGATGGCCGGTGCTGCCGGCTGAGGGGGACGAGGAGTCTTGGTCCTGTCCCTGGTGCCATGCCACCACGCATGTCGGTGGCGAGTGGTTCGAGGTCTCACGGCCGCCGTACTTGCCCTTGGAGATGCGTTGGGAGAGGGCCGTCGCGGACGGTCTTTCCGCCGACGTCGCCCACGCCTTCGGCGTTTTCGACAGGACACTGTGCGGAATCCAGGTAGCAGGCATGTTGCCTTCGGATCACTGGTGGCTGCCGGAGCGGGAGAACGCCTGTGGCGTCTGCCGCGAGGTGGCGGGTGTCATCGATGACCGCTGGCCGCAGGAAATGAGGGGCGAGGACGCGCGGGTCAGTGTGGCCCGGCGGCTATAAGTTCTTCCAGTTCGGAGTCGACTCTCGTGTGAGCCTGCGGCTCATCAGGTCGATCATCGCGATGCGGATCATTGCTTCGGAGCGGTGCGGGTGGGTTTCGTAGTCACGGGCGAGGCGGCGGTGGTTCATGAACCGGCCGAAGGTCCGCTCGACGACCCAGCGCCGCGGGATGACCTTGAAGCCCTTCTGGCCCGGGTCGCGGTGGGTGACCTCGACGTCGATGCCGAGGCTGGCGCCGTGTTCGATGGCCTTGGTTCGGTAGCCGGTGTCGGCCCATGCCTTGGTGATCCTGGGGTGGGCCTCGGCGATGTGCGAGAGAAGATGGATGCCGCCCGCGTTGTCGGAGACGCTGGCTGCGGTGACCCAGACGGCGAGGAGGAGGCCGACCGTGTCGACGCCGATATGGCGCTTGCGGCCCGCGATCTTCTTGCCCGCATCAATGCCTTGGCCGGCAGCCGGGACGTTGGCGGAGGTCTTGACGCTCTGGGCGTCAAGCACGCACGCGCTCGGTTCGGCTTCCCGGCCGGCGGCCTCCCGAACCAGTCGGCGGAGCAGGCCGTTGAGCTGGTTGAACACGCCGTCTTTTTGCCAGGCCGCAAAGTATCCGTAGACGGTTTCCCACGGCGCGAAGTCGTGGGGAAGGTAGCGCCAGGGGATCCCGGTCCGGTCCACGTACAAGACCGCGTCCATGATCCGACGCAGGTCGCGCTCGGGCGGCCGCCCGATGGTCAGGCCCTTCCCTCGTCGCTCGGCCCGCCAGGCCGACAGAATGGGCTCGAGCAGTTCCCATCGGGCATCGGACAGGTCACTCGGATACGACCGCTGTCGGGACACGTTTCGATAGTTCCGTCGGCAGACACACGATTACAGGGCGCAAACAGGGGCGATTGGGGGCGCCTTGGGATCAGACAGGAGCGAACGGGCGGAAACGTGTCCGGCGATCGCCTCAGCCGTCGCTCGCATCACGGATCGCGACTCTGGCCTCAGCTGTCCCAGCTCACTCGGCCTCCCCTAGAGCCGCCAAACACCCTTGTCGGGACAAAACGCTCTTTCAGAACGCGGGAGTTCTGAGAGATGTTCTGCGAACGGAGACCCGGGCGAGCCGGGCACGATCCGGGGCCTTGCAGAACTCCGACAACTGACCGTTTTCGAGACCGCGCAGACTCGGTAGAGCCTGAGATCGCAGGCCCGCGAGCGGCCGGTCGATCAGCGGGGCAGGATGCGCATCACTGCCTCGCGTTCGCCGCTGAGCCGCATGCCTTGCTGTAGTGCGGCGCTCAGATCGAGGTCGCCGAGCAGAGTCGCAGCCAGCAGGTGCGGCGGCCCGGTCAGTGACGCGGTGGGGTGGTCGACCCGGCCGGCGTGTGTGTGCACCGAGCCGTCCTTGACTTCGATGACCAGGTCCTCGCTGCCGTCGGCGTGCAGTTGCAGGGCGATTGCCGGCTGGTCGGGGCGGTGGTCGGTCAGTGCCCGGGCGGGCATGTCCAGCCAGTGGGTGCGGAAGGTGTCGTTGCCGCCCGGCTCACGCAACAGCGGCACGCCCCACCGGCTCAGCTCCTGCAGCACCGGCTCCAGCGCGCGGCCGCGCTCGGTGAGGGAGAACAGGGTGGTGGCGACCGGCGGCGGCGCGGCCTCGCGGTGGATCAGGCCGGCTTCCTCGAGTTCGCGGAGCCGGTCGACCAGCAGGTTGCTGGCGATCCCGGGCAGCCCGTTGCGCAGATCGGTGTGCCGGCAGGGACCCAGGGCGAGCAGTTCACGCACGATCAGCAGGGTCCATCGGTCGCCGATGGTGTCCAGTGCTTTCGCGATGCCGCAGTACTGCCCGTAGGTGCGCATGCCACCACCCTACATCGTGGTGTTGAGATTCAAAACTCTCTTGTTGACTTTCTCAACAAGGTCGGTCTAGCGTCGCTGCCCATGACCTCCACCCTTTCCGTGCGTCGGCTGGCCTGGGCCGGCATCGAGATCCGTCTCGGCGACATCCGCCTGCTGATCGACCCGCTCGAGAACGTCGCTCCGCTGGCGCCGGTGATGGGGCCGCCGCACCGGCCGGTCGACCCGGTCGACACCCCGCCCGGCACCCACGCCCTCATCACCCACCTGCACCCCGACCACTACGACCACGACCTGATCGCCCGGATCGCGGCCACCGGCACGATCGGCTGCCACACCCCGAGCGCGGCGGCGCTGCACGAGGTGGGCATCACCCCAGTCGCCCAGGACCTGGGCCGGTCACGCCGCATCGGAGAGCTGACCGTCACCCCGGTGACCTCGCTGGACTGGCGCGGCAACGACTGTGACCAGGTCGCCTGGGTCGTCGAAGGCGCCGGTCGGCGGATCATCCACTGCGGCGACACCCAGTGGCACGGCAGCTGGTGGCAGATCGCCCGCGACCACGGCCCGTTCGACGTCGCGTTCGTCCCGGTCAACGGCGTCATCGCCCACTTCGAGGGCTACGCGGCCAACGTCCCGGCGACCATGACCCCCGAACAGGGCGTCGAGGCCGCCGTCGCACTCGGCGCCGGCACCGTCTGCGCCATGCACTACGGCCTCTTCCACAACCCGCCGTTCTACACCGAACAACCCGACATCGAGCAGCGCTTCCAGCACGCCGCCGACGAGCGCGGCATCACCGCGGCCATCATCGCCGACGGCCAGCCCGTCCTCTGACCATCGGAAACAAGGAGCAACACATGAAGATCGTCCTGTTCGGTGCCAGCGGCAACATCGGCCGGCCCGCCACCGAGGAACTACTGCGTCGCGGCCACACCGTCACCGCGGTCACCCGAGCCGGCCACATCGACGCACTCGAGCACAGGGCCCTGACCGTGACCACCGGTGACGTCACGGACGCCGCCGCGGTCGCCGGCCTCGCCGCCTCCCACGACGCCGTACTGTCGGCCGTCGGCCCCCGGATCGGCCAGGAGAACGACCGCGCCACGATCCTCGGTGCCGCCCGCGCGCTGATCGACGGACTCCGCCGGGCCGGCGTCACCCGCCTGGTCACCGTCGGCGGTGCCGGTAGCCTACGCACGCCGACCGGCGCCCGGGTCATGGACGACCCGGACTTCCCCGCGCTGTGGAAGGCCAACGCCGAGGCCCAGTCCGAAGCGCTCGACCTCTACCGCGGCGTGCACGACCTCGACTGGACGTACGTGTCGCCCGCCGCAGTCATCGGAGCGGGCGAGCGGACCGGAGCCTACCGCAGCGCCGGGGACACCCTGCTCACCGACGACGACGGCAACAGCCGCATCACGTACGCCGACTACGCGATCGCCTTGGCCGACACGATCGAGAGCGGCACCGCGATCCGCCGCCGTATCACCGTGGCGTACTGAGCCATGAGCGACGACGCCGCCGGTCGGCAAACCCGATTCATCGTCCTGCTCGCAGCGCTCGTGGCCCTGGGACCACTGTCCATCGACGGCTACCTGCCCGGACTGCCGGACCTCGCCGGCGACCTGCGCGCCAGCGCCGCGGCCACCCAGCTCACCATCACCGCCTGCCTGGCCGGGCTGGCCATCGGGCAGCTGATCGCCGGGCCGCTGAGCGACACCTACGGCCGGCGGCGTCCGTTGCTGGCGGGCCTCGCCCTCTACACGATCGCCAGCGCGCTCTGCGCGCTGGCGCCCGACGTCCGGACCTTCGTCGGCCTACGCCTGGTCCAGGGCATCGGCGGGGCGTTCGGCATCGTCATCGCCAACGCCATGGTCCGCGACCGCACCTCCGGAACCCGCACCGCACGTCTCTTCTCCGCACTGACCTTGATCACCGGCCTGGCGCCGGTGTTCGCGCCGGTCCTCGGCGGCCAGCTACTGCGCGTCACGGCCTGGCCCGGAATCTTCGTGGCCCTGGCCGTACTCGGCGCCGTGATGCTGGCGGCCTCCGCCGCAGGACTGCCGGAGACCCGGTCCTCCGCGCCACGCCAGCCGCTGCCGGCTGTCGTCGGACAACTGCTCGGCGACCGGGTCTTCACCGGATACGTCCTGGCCAACGGCCTGGTCTTCGCGGCGATGTTCGCCTACATCTCCGGCTCGCCGTTCGTCCTGCAGGAAATCCACGGCCTGTCACCGCAGCAGTACAGCGCCGTGTTCGCCGTCAACGCCACCGGACTCATCGCGGCCGCCCAGACCAGCGGACGGCTGGTGGCCCGGGCCGGCGCCCGCGTGCTGCTGCTCGCCGGTCTGCTGGGCGCGACAGCCGGTGGCACCACGGTCCTGGGCGCCGTGCTCACACGCGCACCCCTGCCCCCGCTCCTGATCGGCCTGTTCGTCCTGGTCTCCAGCGTGGGCCTCGTCATGCCGAACGCCGCGGCCCAGGCCCTGGCCGACCACGGCGGACACGCCGGGTCGGCCGCCGCCCTGCTCGGCTTCAGCCAGTTCATGATCGGCGCGGCACTTGCTCCGCTGGCCGGCGCGCGTGGCGCCACCGACGCCCTGCCGATGGGAATCATCGTCGCCGTGCTGCCGGCGCTCGCTCTGCTCACACTCGGCGTCCTCACCCGGTCGGTGCCCGATGAGCGCACCCGCAGGCCCGCTCGCCATCCTTCCCGCTGACGCCCCCCACCCACAGGGTGACCCCTCGTCCGCTCGGTGCGGCAAGTGGAGTCCTTCCCTTCCCCACGAACGCGCGGCGGGCAGAGCGCTGACGAACCCGGTCGTTCGCGGGTGCCTGCTCCGGTCGAACCTGGCCGCCGATCATTCGCGGATGAGATCCGAAGCCCGTGCGCTTGTCACCGATGGCGCCCTCCCGGATCGGGACGCCGACGAGAAGGAGATCGAGCGGCGGGCGAAGCAGCCCGAGGCGATCACTCCCCCTGCCACCGTGAGGAAAACCCACACGCCGGCCGACTGCTTCGGCCCGGCCGACCGCGACGGCGTCGCACGGTCACTCGTACACCTGATCCAGACCACGCCGGACCCGCCACCCTCCATCGACCACCCGACGACCGACACCCACGAACAGCAGCAGAACCCCCAAGAGCGGCGAGGAACCCGAGCACCCCACGACGAACACCGACAGAACCCACAACCAAACCCCACATCCCCCCATCGACCACGTGACCCCGAACAACAACAGAGAAACCGAGCCAGGACGCCCAGATCCCCGCACCCACGAGTCAACCGGAGACCACAAAACCGGCGCAGTCAGTGACCAAGTCCTGCCCACGCAGACGCGCCCAGCAACCGCCCCGCACCGTCCACGGACAACACCCCAGCACCACCACCGCCCGCCACGATCAACACTGCACCTCGACACCTCAGCAGACCAACCCGAACCGCCACACCCGAGTGGACCAGTCACGAAAAAGCAAAACCATGACAACAACGCACGCCACCAAGAGCCCTCCCCACGAACACGGAAGTCAACCAGTCGACGGCCACGTCACCACCGACGCCACCAAGTCCTCCCCGTGAACGCGGAGGTGATGGCGGGGTCGGAAATTTCTGACCCCGCCCCCGGCGTCGTGCCCCGGGACGGCCTCCGAACGCCCGGTAGTCGCGCAGGCGGGGGTCAACCGGAACCGGCCACCGCGGCGGTGGCTTGCGCCATGTCCTCCCCGCGAGCGAGGTCGGCGCCGGTGGCGGTGGCGGTGGCGGCCGCCGGTGCAACGGGTGCTACGGGGGGCGGTGCAGGGGCAGGGCCGGCTGCTGCACCGCTCGGTGCGGCGGTCGGGTCGGGTGCAGAGGCGCCTGGTGCTTGTGCTGCTCCGTCGCGGGCCTTGGCCTTGGCCCGGTCGGCCTGCTCGCCGAATTCCCCCTCCCCGGCGTCCGCCGGGTCCGCCCAGCCGAGCACCGCGCCGACACCGCCCGCACCACCGCCGGGATCGAGCCGACCACGGCGGACGCGCTGTGCAACGCCGCCGCCGATCGCCTCCCCCACGCTCCTCGCGGCCGACCTGACCCCCGCCGGGATGCCGCAGTCGGCGCGGAGCGGAAGGAAATGGGTTCTGCCCCTGCCCGACATTGCCGGGGGGTCAGTCGTCCAACACCGGTTCCGCGATGGTGCAGGAAATCCGTGGCCCCGTTCAAGCCATGCTGACTCCCCCGCCAGAAGGAGGGTCTTTGCTCTTCGGGTGCGGCCGAGTGGAGGTTGAACGCCGGCCGACCGGCTGGACTCTCTGCCGAATTCATCCATCATTGCCCTGTTTGGGACCAGTCTCCCAAACAGGGCAAATTTGATCATATCAACCTCCGGTCCGGGCGATTTTACGGACATGTCGCACATGCTGCGAACGTGCGACCCCGGGTTTCACACCTGGCTTTCTTACTCCCACGCGCCCCGGTTCCCGCTCAAGAATTCGGATACCGTCCGAATCGGCGTGCACGGAACACCTGTCACGCCTTTCGATTTCACGAAATATCATTGGGGGATCTTTGAGGAAGGCATCGAGCGTTCTGGTTGCGCTCTGCGTGGCCGTCGGCGGAGTCCTGGCGGCCGGTCCGGCAGCGGATGCGGCGCCGACCGCCTCGGCGGTGGCGCGGTCCTGGGCGGCGGCCGACGGCAGGGCCGAGGTCCGGGGGCTGTCGGCGCAGGCCGGCACCGAGCTCCAGGAGCAGATCGACCGGCAGCTCGCCACGACCCGTGGCGGTGTGCAGATCAGCGCCAACGAGGTCTCGTACAACGGCGACCCGATCGTCGTGTTCCCTCTGCCGGGCCACACCACCGCTCCGGCCGCCAGCAAGGCCGCGCTCAAGCAGCAGGGCGTCACGGCCGCCCAGATCCAGGCCCTGTCCGAGAGCCCGGCCGCGGCCACGGGCGGGCCCGACTGGCACGGCTGTCCCGCCGGCAAGGCGGACAACCGCTGGTACTGCTTCTACGAAGACAAGGACTGGCGCGGGCGGCGCCTGCAGTGGAACAACGAGCACTGCAGCACGCCGGTCCACTTCTCCGGCTACGGATTCGAGGGCCAGACCTCGAGCTGGGTCAACACCGGCGCTCTCCAGGTCAACGTGTACACCAGCGGCGGGACCGGACTCTGGCGCGAGCTCCCGGGCACGATGGTCTCCTACGTCGGCGATGCCATGGACAACAAGGCCGGGTACTTCTACGCCTGCAAGTAGGACACTCGCCGGGTGGCGGGCGACGACCTCGCCCGCCACCCGGCACGTCCGGACGTTCAGCGGGCGCGGTCGAGGTAGACGGTGTAGCTGATCACCGAGGGGACCGGCACGTTGAGCATGCCTGCCGTCTCGGTGAGCATCTCCTCCATCGCCAGCAGGCTCCCGGAGGCGGGGTCGACGACGAAGGTGTACCGCGTCGGCAGACCGCTGTCGGAGGACAGCGCGGAGTAGGCGACACCCGGGCGCCCCGCGCGGTCCGTCACGTCCCCGGTGATCTCCAGGCCGGGAAGCCCGGCGATCCACTCCAGCACCGCCGCACGCGACGCGGGGCCCAGCACCCTCTGGGTCAGCAGATCGCGGAGTACCTGCGAGGCCCCGTTCGGATTGTCGACGCCGGGTGTGCTGCCTCGCAGCCAGTCCTTCAACGCCGTGCCCGTCGCCGGCACCTCGCCCTGCGGCAGCGTCGGGGTGGCCGGCATGCGCTCCACCCGCTCCTTGCCGTCCTCGAGGGACCTGCTGGTCAGGACAGGGCCCTGGGGCCCGGGCGTCACCTCGTTCTCGACCGGCACGACCTTCGAGGTGACCTTCCCGTGGTCGTCCCGGGTGTTCAGCGACCACTGCCGCCACCGCAGCGCTCCCTCCCCCGCGGCGCCCGCCGCCGGTACGTCCGGAAGGCCGCGCACCCGCTGCGCGAGCGACAGGAGCTCCGTGCCCGCCTTCACACCGGCCTGTTGGGCCGTGAGGTGGTAGGCCAGCGGCGGGGGCGTGGCCGCGAACGACGTCCCGCCCGAGCCGGGCAACGCGAGGACCGCCACCGCCGTCACGGCCGCGGCCGCCGCGCACGCCAGACCGTAGACCAGGCGCCGGCGCCCGCCCGCCCTCACCGGGGCCGGGCTCGCAGCCGGGCCCGGCGGGCCCGCCGGGTCGGCCAGGATCCGGCCCAGCAGCGCCCGGTCGGCCTCCGGAACGCTCGCCCCCGCGGCCGGGTCGGCCCGCGCCATCAGTTCGTCGATACGCGTGTTCCTCATCGTGCGGCCCCCAAGCTCTGCTCGTTCCTGCGTGACGACCCGGCGCCGCCCGTGCGTTCCGACTCCTGCAGAGCCTTCCTCAACCTGCCCCTGGCCCGCATCAGCCGGACCGAACAGGCGGCGGACGAGCAGCCGAGCACCCGTGCGGCATCCCGGACGGCGAGCCCCTCCCAGCCGATCAGAGCCAGCAGCTCACGGTCGTCGACGGACAGAGCGGCCCATGCCCGACGGACCGTGTCCCGGACCGTGAACTCCTCCCCCACGTCCCGCACCGCGCCCGGAGCCACCGCGCCCACCGCCGCCGCCAGCGCCGCGTCCCGGTCGGCGCCCCGGTACTGGTTGGCGACCGTGTTGCGCGCGACCCCGTACAACCACGGCAGCACGGCACCACGGGGAACCTCCCCGAACCGCCGCCACGCCGTCGTGAACACCTCCGCCGTCACGTCCTGCACATCGGCCGGCGGCACACGCCTCAGCACATACCGGTACACCACCGGATAGTGCTCCACGTACACCGACTCGAACTCATCCTGAACCCCCAAAAAACCACTCCCCAAGTCCGTCGTCACCCGGTAAGTGTCGACAGAACCCCCGATCTAACAGCCCACCCCAAAAAACCTGCCGCCGGCCTGGGCCGCCGTTGTCGTACCGATCTTGGTGGACGTGGGTTCGACTCATGCGACCACTGCCGATACGTGGCACATCGCCTGGCGCTGCGAGCTGCCGTGTTGCCAGTTGTACGCGGCGTCGAACCCGGGGTCTGCCGAGTTCGGTTGACGCTTCTGGCCAGGCGTGGGGTCGAGGGCCACGAGATCCGAGACGAGGACATCGCCCGACTGTCCCCGCTCAAGCACCGCAACCAGATAAGAACCTGCTCCGCCGCTACTGCTTCACCGCCTCCACCCCGGCGCCCTGCGCCCGCTGCGCGACCCGGAGGCGCCGGAGCTGGACGAGGACGACGACGCGGCACAATTCCGGAGGAAGAGGTGGGGCCTAGTTGGTTCCGGCTGTGAGTTCACTGAACAGCTTGTTCGCCGACTCCGAGGCGAACTGGCGCTGGAGTTCGGCGCGGGCGATCTGCTTCTTGAACTCGCCCTCGTAGCCGGCGAATCCGGCGTTGTGCATGATATCGGTGATCCACGTGGCGAACGCCTGATAGTTCCAGATGTGCGGCAGACAGGTCTGCGAGTAGTTGTCGAGGAGGCTGGAGTCGCCCTCGGTGGCATGGCGGATCACCGCACGGGCGAAGACCTCGGTGTCGTGCAGAGCGAGGTGGATGCCCTTGGCGCTCATCGGTGGCACGATGTGCGCGGCGTCGCCCAGGAGGTACAGGCTGCCGTAGCTCATCGGGTCGAACACCACGCTGCGCAGCGGAACGATCTGCTTGGACAGGATCTGCCCGCGCGAGGGCGGCGTGCCGAAACGGGCCTCCAGTTCGCTCCAGATGCGCTCGTCCGGCCACCGTTCGGGGGTGTCGTCGACCGCGCACTGGAGGTAGATGCGGCTGGCTCCGGGGCCGCGGGGGATCATCCCGGCCAGGCCCAGTTCGTGGATCGCCATGCCCGAGGGCTTGGTCTCGGTGGCGGCCAGGACGCTGAGCCAGGAGTAGCCGCACTCGTGGGAGTACTCGGTCAGCGCGGCGGCGGGGATGGACCGGCGGGAGACGCCGTGGAAGCCGTCGCAGCCGGCTACGAAGTCGCACTCGATGGCCCGCGGCGCGCCTTTGGCGTCTCGGTAGCGCACCACCGGGCGGCCCTCGGCGAGGTTCTCCGGAGCGACGTCCGCGGCCTCGTAGCGCAGGTCACCGCCTTCGCGGAGAAAGACGTCGGTGAGGTTGCGCACCAGGACCTGCTGCGGGCAGTACAGGTTCTCGTTGTCGTCCTCGTCCACGTCGATGGGCATCGCGTGGCCGTCGATGTAGAAGCCGTCCTCGCTGTGCGGGATCGGGTCGCCCGCCAGGACTTCCTCCAGGCCCCAGTCACGGAACAGGCGCACCCCGAAGGTGTCGATCGTTCCGGCGCGCTGGCGCTTGTCGACGTAGGCGCGAGGGTGCTTCTCCAGCACGACGCAGGCGACGCCGGTGCGCAGCAGGAGGTTGCCGAGGGTCAGACCGGCGACGCCGGCCCCGATGATGACGACGGCCGTGTCGTCGCGTGTCTCAGTCATGCGTTCAGGCCCTTCATGATCTGTACGGTGGTCGGTACGCGCCGAACGCGTACATCGCGGCGCCGGCCATGGGGTCGGGGGCCGACGCTCGCTCGCTGTCCACTGTGAAAGACCCGGCGGACTCCAGACCACCGGTAAGTCGACACCCGATACCGGAAACCCGCCAAGCCGATTCGGGCCACGCCCACTGCGCGCTCGACCCGCACAAATCGGGCAGACGGCCTGGCGGCTAGCGTCCGTGAATGCGGAGACCAGCCTGGTAGCGGCCGGGTGTCTGGCCGACGACCTCGGTGAAGGCGTCGATAAAGGTGGACGGATTGGACCAGCCGCACGCGACTGCGGTCTGCGTCACCGTCATCCCGTCGGTCAGGTGCGCCAGAGCGTGGTGGATGCGCAGGGTGGTCCGCCAGCGGTGGAAGCTCATGCTCAGCTCGGTGTGGAACAGGCGGCTGAGCGTGCGTTCGCTGGCTCCCACCGCCCGGCCCAGTTCGGCCAGGGTGGAAGACCGGGCGGGGTCCGCGCGCAGCAGGTCGGTGGCGGCGCGCAGTCGGTCGTCGCTCGCTTGGGGAAGGTGCAGGGAGGTCTCGGCGGCGTCGGACAACTCGTCCACGATCACGGCGAGCAGGCGCCGGTGGGCGCCGGGGCGCCGTTGCGGCTCGTCGGTGAGCGTCAGAAGGGCCTCGCGCAGCAGCGGGCTTACCGCGAAGACGCTGGGGTGATCGATGAGCACGGCGCACAAGTCGAGCGGGACGGACACCAGCCGTACGTCGGTCTGCCCGTAGAAGCGGTGCGCGTGGGCAAAGCGCGGAGGCGTCCAGGTGATCCGGTCGGCCGGGGCGACCCACGTGCCGCGCTCCGTCGCCGTGACCAGGGTGCCGGCGGCGGCGTAGACCAGCTGACCGTGGACGTGGCTGTGCGGATCGAGCTGAAAGCCGTGCGGCAGCCAGGCACCGCCCTGCAGGATCTCCTCGTCTGTCTCGGTGGGTGTCGATGAAGGTTGGCGAGTTTTCAGCATCAGGCGTCAGGTTACCGGTGGTATCACACGAGGCGCCCCGCCGACAGTGGTCGCATGACCACGATGAACCTCAAGTCCCGTCCCCGAGAGAGGTAGCGGTGGCCTCCCGGATCCAGCGCCCAGGCAGGCGACGGATGCTGTCGCTGACCGTGCAGGGAAGCGAGCAACCCAGTCCGCACTTCATGACCGTCACGCTCGGCGGCGAGGACGTCCAGTACCTGGAGCGGGCGGGCTTCGACCAGGCCGGACGTCTGTTCTTCGCTGACCCCGACGACGATGCCGCCGAGGTGTTCCTGCCCAGCAGCGAGCGGTGGATTCTCCAGCTCACGCTCCAGGGCAGCAAGCAGCGCCCGCGGGTGCGGACCTACTCGATCCGGCGCTTCCGACCCAAGGCGTCGGCGTTCGACATCGAGATCTCACTCCACGCTGCCGACAGCCCCGGCGCGGCCGGCTGGGGCACCCGATGGGCGCGGGCCGCCGAGCCAGGCACCACGGTCGCGTTCCTCGACGAGGGACACAGCTACGCGCCCGCCCCCGGGGCCGAAACTCGGTGACCTGCTCCGGTGAGAACCGGCACGGCTCCGGGAGGTACCGGCCGTCCTGGACGATCGGCGGCTCGGGCGGTGCGTCGAGAACGGCAAGGACGGCGGCGGAGACCGACCCATGACGGTGCCCGGTGTCGCGGATCACCTAGCACTAGCGCTCCGGCGGGTCGGCCGGCGGATACGCGATCGGGACGTGGCTCTCGGAGCTGCGGGCCGCGGCGCAACTGCCGGCCGGGGAGCAGGGGGCGCTCGCTGCGGAGCGGCGCCGCGCGCTCGAGGAGATCGACCCGTGGTGGTGCACGGTGTAGCTGGTCACCTGGCAGCGCGCCTACGCGACCGCCCGGATGTGATGGCTGGACACCGACGGCCTGGTCCACTGGCCTGCCCTGCCGCTGGACACGGTGTTCGAGGGCGAGCAGCTCGGCCGCTGGGTGCAGGCGCAGCGGGCCAGCTGGCCCGGCCTGGCGGAGGACCAGCGGGACCTGCTGTCGGCGATCGGCATCGAGGCGGACCAGGAGCTGGTGGCCGCGAAGGCCGCCGCCGAGGCGAAGCCGATTGTGTCCCGCGGTGACCGGTTCGCCCAGGGCATCGTCGCGCTCGCCCAGTTCGCCGCACGGGAGCGGCACGCGCGGGTGCCCCGGCCTCACCGTGAGCCGTTGGAGACCGTGAAGGCCGGCCCCGGCGGCGAAGACTGGGTCGTGGTGCACCAGGTGGCGCTGGGTCCATTCTTGATCAACGCCAAGGCGAGGCGGACGAAGCTGACGCCGGGCCAGCTCGCGCAGCTCGCCGAACACGGCGTCGAGTGGGCGTGAGCGGGGCCTTCGAGCCGCTCGGGCGGTCCTGCGGGGGCGTGGGCTGCCACCGTCGGCACCGGTTGCGGGATGACCTGAAGGCCGCGTTGGAGTGGTTGGTCCGGCGGGAGCCGTGCGTCGACCGGGGCCGGCCGGGCTCCGGCGAGCGGGCGCTGCCCGGGGTTCGTGACGCGGACGAGCGGGCGGCCCACCCGTCCGACGAGGACTACCTCGGCATGCGGATCGACTGGTAGAGCAACACCGAACGGCCCGGCGCTTGGGGGCGACCCGTTCCGGCGTTCCCGGCGGCCGAAATCCGAGCAGGCCAGGCGGGCCGGGAAAGACGGTCGCGAACCGGTGGCGGTGGCCCCCTCGTGCGTGCCGGGGCGGGTGCCACCGTCGCTGTGATGTCAGGGGCTGCGCCAGCTCCGGAGCCGGTCGGCAGCCGCTCGGGTGTCGGGGTGGTCGTGGCCGAGAATCCGCTCACGGTCGGCGAGCACCCGCTCCAGTAGGTCGATCGCCTCACCCCTACGCCCTTCCTGCCAGCAGGAGAAGGCCAGGTTGCTGCGAGTGGTCAGGGTTTCGGGGTGGTCGTGGCCGAGAATCCGCTCACGGTCGGCCAGCACCCGCTCCAGTAGGTCGATCGCCTCACCCCTACGCCCCGCCCGCCAGCAGGAGACGGCCAGGTTCTGGCGGGCGGTCAGAGTGTGGGGGTGCTCCTCACCGAGCAGCCGCTCGAAGTCGGCGGTCAACCGCTCCTCAAGCACAATCGCCTCACCCGTACGCCCCGCCTGCCCGTAGGAAGCCGCGAGGTTACCCCGGGCGGTCAGGGTGTCGGGATGCTCCTCACCGAGCAGCCGCTCACGGTCGGCCAGCACCCGCTCCTCGAGCACGATCGCCTCACCCGTACGCCCCGCCTGCCGGTAGGAAGCCGCGAGGTTCGCACGGGCGGTCAGGGTGTTGGGATGCTCCTCACCGAGCAGCCGCTCACGGTCGGCCAGCACCCGCTCCTCCAGCACGATCGCCTCACCCGTACGCCCCGCCCGCCAGTAGGAGGAGGCCAGGTTGGCGCGGGAGGTCAGGGTGTCGGGATGCTCCTCACCGAGCAACCGCTCGGCATCGGCCAGCACCCGCTCCTCCAGCACGATCGCCTCACGCGCACGCCCCGCCCGCCCGTAGGAGACGGCGAGGTTCGCACGGGCGGCCAGGGTTCCGGGATGCTCCTCGCCGAGTAGCCGCTCACGGTCGGCGAGCACTCGCTCCTCGATCACGATCGCCTCACCCGTACGCCCCGCCTGCCCATAGGAGGAGGCCAGGTTGGCGTGGGAGGACAGCGTGTCGGGATGCTCCTCACCGAGCAACCGCTCGGCATCGGCCAGCACCCGCTCCCGCAGGTCGATCGCCTCACTCGTACGCCCCGCCTGCTGGTAGGACGCCGCGAGGTTCGCACGCACGGACAGCGTGTCGGGGTGGTCGGTTCCGAGGATCCGTTCGGCGTCGGCCAGCACCCGCTCATCGAGCACGATCGCCTCACCCGTACGCCCCACCCGCCCGTAGCAGAAGGCCAGGTTGCCGCAGGCGGCCAGAGTGTGGGGGTGCTCGTCGCCGAGCACCCGCTCGCTATCCGCTGCGAGCCTCTGCCAGTGAGCAACGGCGGCGTGCAACATGCCTGTGCTGTTCAGGCTGTGGCCTGCGGTGAACAGGACGGGGTGGCCGTGGGGGTGCCAGAGGAGGTCGCCGGAGTGGGTGGTGAGAGTGTCGGTGTTGGCGCGCAGGACGGCGGTCAGGTCGCGGGCGGTGTGCTCGTGTTCGGGCCAGGTCTCGGCGAGGGCGTCGGCGGCGGCGTGGACGGTGGCGGGGGTGTCGGTCGCGGGGGTGGTTTCGCGGGC
>NZ_JBIWIF010000040.1:0-16852 GCF_044764505.1 Kitasatospora sp. NPDC094019 | reverse complement strand
TGCCGGAGGCGTAGGAGGCGCCGCCGCCGCCGTGCACGTGCAGGTCGACGAAGCCGGGCACGACGGTGTACCCGGTCAGGTCGAGGTCGCCGGGCACGGCGGCACCGCCGACGTCGGCGATGGTCGTCCCCCCGATCGAGAGTCGGCCGTGCTCCACGACGCCGCCGGGCAGGACCAGCCGGGCGCCGGACAGTGCGAGTCGGTCCGCGGTCACGCGGTCACCTCCGGGAAGAGGACGCGGACCGCCGCCCTCCGCCCCGCCGGTCGGATCGTGGCCGCGGGCGGCGGTCGGCAGCGCGTCGATCGAAACTGCTTGCTGTGCCGGGTACTTTAATCAGATCCGAGCATCTTGACCCCGGGGCCGACTTGTCACATACCTGCCGTCCCGCCAGCGCCGAAGCGCCGCTCCCCGCGTTCCGAAGCCGCCGCTGTGGTACGGACCAAGCCTCGTCTAGACTCCCCGACATGCTCAAAGCTGACCGGACCGCCAAGATCCTCGCTCATGTCACCGAAGCGGGGAGCGCCGACGTGCACGCGCTGGCGGAGTTGCTGGGCGTCTCCACCGCGACGGTCCGGCGCGACCTCCAGGAGCTCCACGACCAGGGCCTGTTGCACCGCACCCGCGGCGGAGCGGTGACCGGCACCGTCAATCTGGAGCTGCCGCTGCGCCACCGGCACGGCAAGCGGCAGGCCGAGAAGCGCCGGATCGCCCTGGCGGCCGAACGCCTGGTGCCGGAGGGCGCCGTGGTCGGCCTGACCGGGGGCACCACCACCAGCGAGCTGGCCCGGGTGCTCGCCGAGCGCGGCGGGGTCACCATCGTGACCAACGCGGTCAACATCGCCGCCGACCTGATCGTCCGGCCGGAGATCCGCCTGGTGGTGGTCGGCGGCATCGCGCGGTCGGCCAGCTACGAGCTGGTCGGGCCGGCGGCCGAGCGGATGCTCTCGCAGTACCACCTGGACGTCGCGTTCATCGGCGTCGACGGCCTGACCGCGAGCGAGGGCTGCACCACCCACGACGAGATGGAGGCCCACACCGACCGGGCCTTCCTGCGCAGTGCCGCGCGCTCCGTCGTCCTGGCGGACAGCAGCAAGGTCGGACTGGTGACCTTCGCCGCGATCTGCCCGCTCACGGACATCCACGACCTCGTCACCGACGACGGGCTGACCGGCGCGCAGGAGAAGGCCGTCACCGGCTGCGGCGTGCGCGTACTGCGCGCCTGACCCCACGCCCGCCCGGCCCCGCCCGCCCACACCCCCACTCGCAGCCCCCGGCCCGGACCCGCGACCACCGCGACCCGCCGCCGGGGGCTTCGTCGTGCACGCACCGGACCGCGCGAGCGCCGACGTGCGCACTCCGTGCTTTTGCACCCCTTGCAAACAAATTTGAGCAGAGGGCCGCACCCCGCTCCCCCCACCCGCCCCGGGCCCGGGCCCGGCTCGCCGTCCCGAACTCGCCGCGGCCGCCCCAGGAGTCCGAGCGACCACTCCGACCTGGCCCGACAACGGAACTGACGGTCCGTCGGATCTGTCCGCCGGGAGCGACCGAACCGTCCGGCCGGCGGCGCGTCCGCAACGGTCCGGTAACAGCAACTAGACCGCCCGGCGCCCCTCGTGAATACTTCCGTGCACAACGGGCACTTCACATTTGCGCGAAACTGGCCATCTTCAAGCACTATCAAGCAGCCATGGCCGGTTGCCCGCCCGTTGAACAGCCGACAGGTGCACCGAGCGGCGGCCTCCCCCAGCCCCCGCGACGCACCGGTGCGGTGCGCGGCTTCTGCACTCCCAGGAACGAACCCGCCCCCTGGCACGGGTTCGCAGGACGAAGGCGGTACACGGCCATGAACAAGCGACTCCTCGGCATCCCCCTGCTCTGCGCCACCGCGGCGCTGACGCTCACCGCGTGCGGCAGCGGCGGATCCAGCGGCTCCGGCGGCGGGAACGTCACCCTCAAGCTGGTCGCGGCCGACTACGGCGACAAGGCGTCCAACAGCTCCAAGGGCTACTGGGACGGTGTCGCCGCCGCCTTCACCGCGGCCCACCCCGACATCAAGGTCGATGTCCAGGTCATCAACTGGAACGACATCGACAAGCAGGTCAAGACCATGATCCAGAGCGGGAACGTCCCCGACGTGCTGCAGACCGGCGGTTACGCCGACAAGGTCGCGGACGACCTCCTCTACAAGGCCGAGGACGTGCTCTCGACCGCGACCCGGGCCAACCTGATCGCCACCTTCGCCGACGCCGGCAAGGTCAAGGACACCCAGTACGGCATCCCGTTCGTCTCCTCCGCCCGCGCCTTCTTCTACAACAAGGCCCTCTTCCAGCAGGCCGGCATCGCCCAGCCCCCCACCACCTGGGACGAACTGAAGGCCGACGCCGAGAAGATCAGGGCGAAGGTGCCGGGCGTGGTCCCCTACGCCCTGCCGCTGGGCCCGGAGGAGGCGCAGGGCGAGAGCATGATCTGGGAGCTCGGCAACGGCGGCGGCCACACCGACCGCAGCGGCGCCTACACCGTCGACAGCCCGGCCAACGTCGAGACCTTCGGCTGGCTGAAGGCCAACCTGGTGCAGCCGGGCCTCACCTACGCCAACCCCGCCTCCACCGACCGCAAGACCGCCTTCGCCGACTTCGCCGCGGGCAAGACCGCCATGCTCAACGGCCACCCCTCGCTGATCTCGATGTCCACCGACGGCAAGGTCGACTACGGCGTCGCCCCCGTCCCCGGCAAGACCGGGCCCCTCAAGTCCACCCTGGGCGTGGCGGACTGGACCATGGCGTTCAAGAAGAACGGCCACGCGGAGCAGATCAGGACCTTCCTCGACTTCGCCTACTCCAAGGAGAACACCCTCAAGTTCGTCGAGACCTACAACCTGATGCCCGTCACCCAGGACACCCTGAAGGAGATGAGCACGGGCGGCAAGCACAAGGACCTCGAACCCTTCTTCGCCCTGCTGCCCGGCGCCGCCTTCTACCCCCTGGGCGACACCGCCTGGGACGCGGTCTCCGCCGAGCTCAAGAAGGGCATCGGCTCCGCGGTCGCCGACGACCCCGCCAAGGTGCTGGGCGAGCTGCAGAAGAAGGCCCAGGCCGCGGTCGCCGACAAGTAGGTCACGCCCCCGGGTCCACGGCGCCGCACCCGCCACGACCGCCACAACCGCCGTTCCCGCCACGACCGCCGCACCCTCCGGGCGGCGCGCGCCCTCCCCGCGCACCGCCCGGCCGGCGGAGCCCCACACGTCCGGAAGGCACCCTCGTGTCCCTCAAGTCAGCTGCCCCACAAGCCCGGAGGGCCGGTCGGCAGACGCCCGGCCGGGACCGGGCCACCCGGTCCCGCGGGGTCCGGCTCGGCCCGCTGCCATGGATCGGTCCGGCTCTCCTGCTGATCGTCCTGGTGGTCCTGTGGCCGGTCTACGAGATGATCCGCACCTCCTTCCTGCGGATCAGCACCAGTGGCTTCGTCCGCGGCTCGGCCGGACTCGACAAGTACCGCAAGCTCTTCGACGAGCCGGACCTCGGCCGGGTGCTCCTGCACACGGTGGTCTGGACGCTGGCCGTGGTCGGCCTGACGATGCTGCTGGCCCTGGCCCTGGCCCAGCTGTTCGACCAGCGCTTCCCCGGACGCCGCTTCACCCGCTGGGCGCTGATCGCACCCTGGGCGGCGTCCGTGCTGATGACCTCCATCGGCTTCAAGTGGATGCTCAACCAGACCTCCGGGGTGCTCAACACCCTGTTCCACGACCTGGGGCTGATCGACGGCCCCCGGGACTGGCTCGGCGACCCGGGCACCGCCTGGCCCTGGATGATGCTGGTCGCGGTCTTCGTGTCGCTGCCCTTCACCACCTACACCCTGCTGGCCGGCCTGCAGACCGTCCCCGCCGAACTGCACGAGGCGGCCCGGGTGGACGGCGCCACCGCGTTCCAGACCTACCTGCGGATCACCCTGCCGCTGCTGCGGCCGGCCTTCCTGGTCGGGCTGGTGATCAACCTGATCAACGTCTTCAACTCCTTCCCCGTCATCTGGGGCATGACCCAGGGCGGGCCCAACAGCGACACCGCCACCACCACGGTGTTCATGTACCAGTTGAAGAACACCGACATCGCCGAGTCGGCCGCCATGTCCGTCGTCAACTTCGCCCTGGTCGTCCTGATGGTCCTCCTCTTCCTCAGGGTCAGCCGGTGGAACCAGGAGGAGAACTGATGCAGCCTCAGACCATGCTCCGCGCCCGGCGCGAGCCGCTCCGCCCCCGCACCCTCGTCGTCACCGCCCTCGCCTGGGGGCTGGCCGCGCTGTTCCTGCTGCCCTATCTGGAGATGGTCGTCACCGCCGTCCGGCCGGCCGACGAACTGCGGGACGCCACCTACCTGCCCAGCCACTTCGCCTGGTCCAACCTCGTCGACGTGTGGCGGGACTCCACCCTCGGCGCCAACCTCCGGGTCACCCTGCTCGTCGCCGGCGGCTCCACCCTGCTGGCCCTCGCGGTGGCCCTGCCGGCCGCGTACTGCACCGCCCGCACCCGCTTCCGCGGCCGCAAGCTGTTCCTGCTGCTCGTCCTGGTCACCCAGATGTTCCAGCCGACGGCGCTGCTGGTCGGGCTCTACCGCGAGTTCCACCAGCTCGACATGCTCAACTCGGTGTGGACGCTGATCCTCTGCAACGCCGCCTTCAACCTCGCCTTCACCATCTGGATCCTCACCGCCTACATCGGCTCCATCCCGGTGGCACTGGAGGAGGCCGCGATGCTCGACGGGCTCGGACGGTTCGGCACCCTGCGGAAGGTGGTGCTCCCGCTGGCGATGCCCGGCATCGTCACCGCGGTCATCTTCACCTTCATCTCCGCCTGGAACGAGTTCGTGATGGGACTCACGCTCTCCACCCGGTCCGACAGCCAGCCGCTGACGGTCGGCATCAACAGCTTCATCGGCAACTACACCGTCCAGTGGAACTTCCTCTTCGCCGGCTCCGTGATCGCGATCCTGCCGGTGGTGGTGCTGTTCGCCGTCATCGAGCGCCACGTCGTCTCCGGCCTCACCGCCGGTTCGGTCAAGTGACCCGGCACACAGGACCCCGGGGCCGAGGACCTCGACGGGCCCGCCGTCCCGGCACGGAATGACGGTAGCCTCACGAGGAGACGTGCGTACCCGTGTCCCGGGCGCCGCAGCCCGGTCCGCCGGGCACGGCGCCACGGGTCCCGGGCCCCGCTGTGCACCAGAAAGGGCGATGCTCGATGGCTGGCTCGACACCGATCCCCGCTTCCCGCCGGGTCGACGGACGGGGACCGGACCCGGCGCCGACCGGCGAGCCGGAGCTGAGACTGCTGCTGGCGGGTCTGACCGCCGTACGCGACGGGGACTTCAGCACCGAGCTGCCGGGCGACGCCGACGGGCTGCTGGGCGAGATCGCCGTCGTCTTCAACGGCATGGTCGACCAACTGTCGCACTTCACCTCGGAGGTGACCCGGGTCGCCCGCGAGGTCGGCACCGAGGGCCGGCTCGGCGGCCAGGCCCAGGTGCCGGGCGTGTCCGGCACCTGGGCCGACCTGACCGACTCCGTGAACGCCATGGCGGGCAATCTGACCACCCAGGTCCGTGACATCGCCGAGGTCGCCACCGCGGTGGCCCAGGGCGACCTGTCGCAGAAGATCACCGTCGACGCCCGGGGCGAGATCCTGGAGCTGAAGAACACCGTCAACACGATGGTCGACCAGTTGTCCTCGTTCGCCGGCGAGGTGACCCGGGTCGCCCGCGAGGTCGGCACCGAGGGCATCCTCGGCGGCCAGGCCGACGTCAAGGGCGTCTCCGGCACCTGGCGGGACCTCACCGACTCGGTGAACTTCATGGCCGGCAACCTCACCGGCCAGGTCCGCGCGATCGCCCAGGTCGCCACCGCCGTCGCCCGCGGCGACCTGTCGCAGAAGATCACCGTCGACGCCCGGGGCGAGATCCTGGAGCTCAAGACCACCATCAACACCATGGTCGACCAGTTGTCCTCGTTCGCCGGCGAGGTCACCCGGGTCGCCCGCGAGGTCGGCACCGAGGGCCGGCTCGGCGGCCAGGCCGACGTCCGGGACGTCTCCGGCACCTGGCGCGACCTCACCGAGTCCGTCAACGTCATGGCCGACAACCTCACCGCGCAGGTCCGGGCGATCGCCTCGGTGACCACGGCGGTGGCCGAAGGCGACCTGTCGCAGAAGATCCGGGTGGACGCCCGCGGCGAGATCCTGGACCTCAAGGAGACCATCAACACGATGGTCGACCAGCTCTCCGCGTTCGCCGACGAGGTCACCCGGGTCGCCCGCGAGGTCGGCACCGAGGGCAACCTCGGCGGCCAGGCCACCGTCCGGGGCGTCTCCGGCACCTGGAAGGACCTCACCGACAACGTCAACGTGATGGCCTCCAACCTGACCGGCCAGGTCCGCTCGATGTCCGAGGTGGCCACCGCCGTCGCCCGGGGCGACCTCTCCCGGAAGATCACCGTCGAGGCCAAGGGCGAGGTCGCCGCGCTCGCCGACGCGATCAACACCATGGTGGACACCCTGTCCGTGTTCGCCGACGAGGTGACCCGGGTGGCGCGCGAGGTCGGCACCGAGGGCACCCTCGGCGGACAGGCCCGCGTCCCCAACGTCGCCGGCACCTGGAAGGACCTCACCGACAACGTCAACTTCATGGCCCACAACCTCACCAGCCAGGTCCGCAACATCGCCCAGGTGACCACGGCCGTCGCCGAGGGCGACCTCACCCGCAAGATCGACGTCGACGCCCGCGGCGAGATCCTCGCGCTGAAGACCACCATGAACACGATGGTCGACCAGCTGTCCTCGTTCGCCGGCGAGGTCACCCGGGTCGCCCGCGAGGTCGGCACCGAGGGCCGGCTCGGCGGCCAGGCCGAGGTCGAGGGTGTCTCCGGCACCTGGAAGCGCCTCACCGAGAACGTCAACGAACTCGCCGGAAACCTCACCCGCCAGGTGCGCGCCATCGCCGAGGTCACCGGAGCCGTCGCCGCCGGCGACCTCACCCGCTCCATCAGCGTCGACGCCTCCGGCGAGGTCGCCGACCTCAAGGACAACGTCAACTTCATGGTCGAGTCGCTGCGCGAGACCACCCGCGCCAACGAGGAGCAGGACTGGCTCAAGACCAACCTCGCCCGCTTCTCGGCGCTGATGCAGGGCCGCCGCGACCTCGGGGTCGTCGCCGAGGCCGTGATGGACGAGCTCGCCCCGCTCGTCACGGCCCAGTGCGGCGCCTTCTACCTCGCCGAGGACGGACCGGGCGGGACGGTGCTCCAGCTCGTCGGCTCCTACGCCTTCCCCGACGGCGAGCGCCCGACCCGCTTCCGCCTGGGCGAGTCCTTCGTCGGCCAGGCCGCCCGCAGCCGCCGGCCCATCAGCGTCGACGCCCTGCCGCCCGGCTACCTGGCCGCCTCCTCCGGCCTCGGCCACACCGGGACGCTGTCCCTGGTGGTGCTGCCGATCGTGGTCGAGGAACAGATCCTCGGCGTCATCGAACTCGCCTCGGTACGGCCCTTCACCCAGGTCCACCGGGACTTCCTGGACCAGCTGATGGAGACCATCGGCGTCAACATCAACACCATCATCGCCAACGCCCGCACCGACGAACTGCTCGGCGAGTCCCAGCGGCTGACCGCCGAACTGCGGGTGCGCTCCGAGGAGTTGCAGGCCCGGCAGGAGGAACTCCAGGTCTCCAACGCCGAACTGGAGGAGAAGGCCGAACTCCTGGCCGCGCAGAACCGCGACATCGAGACCAAGAACCTGGAGATCGAGCAGGCCAGACAGGAACTGGAGGACCGCGCCCACCAGCTGTCCCTGGCCTCGAAGTACAAGTCCGAGTTCCTGGCCAACATGAGCCACGAACTGCGCACCCCGCTCAACAGTCTGCTCATCCTCGCCCAGCTGCTCGCCCAGAACCCCAGCCGCAACCTCACCGCCAAGCAGGTCGAGTACGCCGGCATCATCCACTCGGCCGGCTCCGACCTGCTCCAGCTCATCAACGACATCCTCGACCTCTCCAAGGTCGAGGCCGGCAAGATGGACCTCAGCGTGGAGGCGCTCCCGCTGCGCACCCTGCTCGACTACGTCGAGGCCACCTTCCGCCCGATGACCACCCAGAAGAACCTCGCCTTCGCGGTGCAGACCGCCCCCGGCGTGCCCACCGAACTCCACACCGACGACTACCGGCTGCGCCAGGTGCTGCGCAACCTGCTGTCCAACGCGGTCAAGTTCACCGAGCACGGCCGGGTCGGGCTGCGGATCGAGTCCGCCACCGAGGCCGAACTGCCCGACGGGGTGCGGCGCGGCGCCCCGGTGCTCGCCCTGCGTGTCACCGACACCGGCATCGGGATCGCGCCCCAGCACCTGGAGACCGTGTTCGGCGCCTTCCAGCAGGCCGACGGAACGACCAGCCGCAAGTACGGCGGCACCGGCCTCGGCCTGTCCATCAGCCGGGAGATCGCCTATCTGCTCGGCGGCGCGATCACGGTCGAGAGCACGGTCGGCCGGGGCAGCACCTTCACCCTCTACCTGCCCGTACAGCGGGCGGACGGCACCGTGTCGGTGGCCCCCGGGGAGGAGCGGGTCCCGGAGCTCCCCGGGGGCCCGGCCGTCGGCGGTGCCGCGGCGGCCGACCCCGACACGCCCGCCGCCGGACAGCCGCGCCGGCTGCTGGTGGTCGAGGCGCGCGCCCACGGCCTGCTCCGGCTGGTCGCCGAGAGCGCCCTCGCCGAGCTGCCGCACCCGCCGCAGCAGGGCGTGGAGATCATCACCGCGGTCGGCGCCCAGGAGGCCGCGGCCACCCTCGCCGCCACCCCCTGCCACTGCGCCGTCCTGGAGCTCGACCTGCCCGACGGCGCCGCACTGGAACTGCTGCGCGGGATGCACGGCGACCCGGCCCTGCAGGCGGTGCCGATCCTGGCGCACCGCGGCCGCGGCCCCGCCGCCGACGAGGCCCTCGCCGACGGCGGCGCCCGGAAGCTGGAGATCATCTCCAGCCTGGACGAACTGCGCGAACGGATCGTCCTGCACATGAGCGCCGACAGCCCCGGCGGCATCCCCCAGCCGGCCCGCCGGGCGGAGTCCGACTGGAGCCCCGACATCGACTCCTCGCTCACCGGCCGCACCGCGCTGGTCGTCGACGACGACGACCGCAATCTCTACGCGATCACCGGAATCCTGGAACTGCACGGCATGCGGGTGCTGCAGGCCGAGAACGGGCGCGCCGCGCTCGAATCGCTCGCCGCCCACCCGGGGATCGACGTGATCCTGATGGACGTGATGATGCCGGAGATGGACGGGTACACGGCCACCGCCGCGATCCGCGCCATGCCCGAGCACGAGGGGCTGCCGATCATCGCCGTCACCGCCAAGGCGATGATCGGCGACCGGGAGAAGAGCCTGGCCTCGGGGGCCAGCGACTACGTCACCAAGCCGGTGGACGCCGATGAGCTGATCGCCCGGATCAAGGGCCACCTCACCGCGCACCCCCCGACCGGCGCGCAGGGCGGCGCGGCCGCCGTCCGGGACGCGGCCGACCGGTCGAGGGACGTGACTGGCCGGTCGAGGAGCAACCGATGACCCGGCCGCCGCTGGACCCCGCCCCGGCCGAGCGCGAGCCCGGCGCCGTCAGCCGACTCGCCGTCACGGTCGAGCGCCTGCGCGCCGAGCTCGACCGGGCCCACTCCGACGCCGCCGGACGCTCCCTGGTGGAACTCGCGGCCGGTGTCCTGGTCGAGCGGCTGCGCTGCGGCCCCACCCAGGCCGCCGGCCACCTGACCTCACTGGCCGAACAGGCCGGCGTCCCCGTCCTGGACTTCGCCGCCGACCTGGTCAACCAGGCGTCCGCCGACCGGATCTCGGCGGTCGCCCGGACCTTCGTCGCCTCTTCCGTGGACCGGGCCGCCGACGCCGCCGCCGTCCGGCTGCGCACCACCCAGGCGCACGCCCTCGCCGCCGACACCCAGGCGGCGGCCGAGTCGATGCTCGAACACGCCCTGCGCCCGCTGGGAGCGGTGGCCGTCGCGATCTGGGCGGCCAACCCCGACCAGTCGCTGTCGCTGCGCGGCAGCGCGGGGTTCGGCGAGGCCGAGGCCCAGCGCTGGCGGCACGTGCCGCCCGGGGTCCTCACCCCCGCCCGGCGGGCCCTGGCCGAACGCGAGGCCGTGCAGTTCGCCGGCCCGACCGGGGCCGCCGGGCCGACCATCGGCCAGCACGAGTTCACCGGTGGCCGCCTCACGGTGCCGGCCGGGATCGGCGGACGGCTGATCGGGGTGCTGGAGGTGTGCTGGGCCGGCTCGCCGCCGGAGCAGTCCCCGGCGCTGCGGCGCCAGTTCGAGGCGCTCGCGGAACTCGCCGCCGCCACCCTGGAGACCTGGACCGGCGACGGGACGGACGCCGGGACCGAGGACGGCGAACTGGACGGCCTGCGCCGGCTGACCGGTGGTGTCTTCGACCCCTGCCTCGTCCTCCGGCTGGCCCCCGGCAGCGCGGACGCGCCGCTGCAGTTCCTCGTCCGGCACGTCAACCCCGTCTTCGTGGACTTCGCCGGCCGGCCCGCCGGCGCCGTCGTCGGCGCCCGGCTGCTGGAGGCGTACCCGCTCGCGGCCGAGGCGGGCGGCCTGGCCGAGAAGATCGAGCACGTCTTCGTCACCGGGGAGTCCTTCCGCACCGGGAACATGCGGCTCTCCGCCATGGTCGACGGTGTGCCCCTGCACACCCGGGCCCGGGTCAGCATCAGCCGGCACGGCAGCCACGTCCTGGTGATCTGGCGGCTGGAGGACGGCACCTCGCGCGTCGCCCGGCTGCTCCAGCACGCGCAGCGCCTGGGCCGGATCGGCGGCTTCGAGGAGAACCTCCGCAGCCGTCACATCGCCTGGAACGACACCCTGTTCGAGCTGCACGGGATGCCCACCACCGCGCCGCCGATCCCGCTGGAGCACCTCGGCGAGCACGCCCACCCGGACGACCGGGGCGCGATCGACCGCTTCCTGCGCACCCTGCTGCACCACCACCGGCCGGCCTCCACCGCCTTCCGGCTCCAGCGGCCCGACGGCGTCACCCGGCACATCCGGGTGGTCGCCGAGCCGGTGCCGGAGGCCGACCGGAGTGTGCGGATCGTCCGCGGCGCCTACCAGGACATCTCCGCCCAGCACTGGACGGAGGTCGCGCTCGCCGCCACCCGCGACCAGCTCGCCCAGAGCGAGCAGCAGGCCGCCGAGCGCAGCCGCCTGGCGCTCCGGCTCCAGCACGCCATCATGCCGCCCGCCCGGGGCCCGCTGGACCTGCCGAACCTCCGGGTCGGCGTGCGCTACCGGCCGGCCGAGAAGGAGCACCTGGTCGGCGGCGACTGGTACGACGCGCTCACCCTGCCCTCGGGCGACGTCCTGCTGTGCGTGGGGGACGTCGCCGGGCACGGCATCGAGGCCGCCACCGGCATGGTCGCCCTGCGCAACGCCCTGCGCGGCCTGGCCGCCACCGGCGCCGGGCCGGCCCAGCTGCTGAGCTGGCTCAACAGCGTCACCCACCATCTCACCGACAACGTCACCGCCACCGCGGTCTGCGGCATCTACGAGCCCGCCACCCGCCGGCTGCGCTGGGCCAGGGCCGGCCATCTGCCACCGGTCCTGCTGCGGGCCGGGCGGGCGGCGACGCTGCCGCAGATCGGCGGCCTGCTCCTCGGCGCCCTCGACCACGCCGACTACGAGGAACAGGTGCTCCAGTTGGAGCCGGGCGACACGCTGGTGATGTTCACCGACGGCCTGATCGAGCGCCGCGACCAGTCGGTGCACGCCTCCCTGACCGGCCTGCTCGCCCTGACCGAGAAGGCGCACCGCCCCGGCGCCGACGGCCGGACGGACCTGGAGGCGACCCTCGACCACCTGCTTCGCTACAGCGCCTCGGACACCGACGACGACACCTGCCTCGTGGGTGTCTCGGTGGACGGCGGCCCGGCGGCGGCGCCCGCCGCCGACTGACAGGGCGGCGGGGCGGCTCACCGGCCGGGCGGCCGACCGGCCTGGGCGGCAGACCGGCCGGGCGGGCCGGTGCGGTCGGTCAGGCCAGCGCGGGGAAGTCCTTGCGCTTGATCTTGGCGCGGCGCCCGTCGGGGTGGTGGAACACGATTCCCTCCGCCGGGCTGCCCGGGGCGTAACGGCTCTCCAGGCCGGCCAGGAACTCCCGCAGGCCGTCGTAGCTGCGCGGCACGGCCGCGTACACCGGCGCCGCGAGGTCGAACGGCACGCACAGGTGGTCGTCCAGCTCCAACGGGTTGCCCTGGATCCGCGGGCCGAGGGCCTCGCAGGCGTGCTCGCCGTCCGGCCACGCGGTCACGTCGGTGTTGCCGGCCGCGGCCAGGATCCAGCGGTCCTCGGGCCCGTCCTCGTCGGTGTCGGTGTACCAGCCGTCGACGATGCCCTGCTTCTTCTGCGCCTTGCTCGGGTTGCGCCGCTTCTCCACCCGTACCAGGTGGCCGCCGCGGACGGTCAGCCGCACATTGGTGCCGTCCAGTTTCTCCGTCGGCGCGCCCTCCCCGGCGAACACCCAGGCGCACTCGGCCCGTGGACGGTCCATGACGCGGAAGTCGCCGTCGCGCTCGAACAGTGTGGGGATCTTCTCCATGACCTGCCTGCCTCTCCTGACCTGTCCGACCAGTTCCCCGTGCGTGATCGCCCCCGTGGCCAGCCCGCTCGCCAGGGCCCGGACCAGGTCGGCGACCGAGACCTCGGCGTCCACCGCGACGTGCTTGAGCGCCTTCTTCTCCTCCGGCGAGACCCACGCGACCAGCCGTGACCAGCCGTCGGGCGGGGTCCAGCGCGCCAGTCGTTCCGGGTCCTTGCGCGGCCGGCCGCGGCGTACGGGTTCTTGCTCCATGACCGGGAGCGTAGGAGCCGGTTTGATGGTGTGTCAATTGGCATAACAGTAATTCCGGTGGCGCCGGGGCCCGCGGAGGGGCCGCTGACCAGGAGAATGGTGCGGCACAGTCCACCGGAAGTACCCGGAAGTACAGAGAAAGCGAACCCCCACATGGATCTCGGCGTGCGCTGGAAGCTGCACGGTGACGGGCGTACGCCCGCACCGGGAGCGGTCGTCCGTCCCGACGAACGGCTCTCCTGGCCCAGGACGGCGGGGCTGGGCGCCCAGCACGTGGTGGCCATGTTCGGCGCGAGTTTCGTGGCGCCGGTGCTGATGGGGCTGGACCCCAATCTGGCGATCATGATGTCCGGCGTCGCGACCGTCGTCTTCCTGCTCGCCACCCGGGGCCGGGTCCCCAGCTACCTCGGCTGCTCGCTGTCCTTCGTCGGCGTGGCCGCGGTGATCCGGGCCCAGGGCGGCACCAGCGCCACCGTCACCGGCGCCGTGTTCGTCGTGGGCGCGGTGCTGTTCCTGGTGGGGGTGGCGGTCCAGTGGTTCGGGGCGCGGATCATCCACGCCGCGATGCCGCCGATCGTCACCGGCGCCGTGGTCATGCTGATCGGCTTCAACCTGGCGCCCGTCACCGCCTCGACCTATTGGCCGCAGGACCAATGGACGGCGCTGCTGGTGATGCTGTTCACCGGGCTGGCCGTGGTGTGCCTGCGCGGCTTCTGGTCGCGGGTGGCGATCTTCCTCGGGCTGCTCTTCGGCTACGGGATCTCCTGGCTGTTCGACCGGATCTTCGGGAAGATCCACTCGGTGGACGCGGCCGGACAGCTCACCGACCACTGGCGGCTGAACCTGTCCGGCGTCGGCTCGGCGGACTGGATCGGTCTGCCCTCCTTCCACGGCCCCTCGTTCGAGTGGTCCGCGATCCTGGTGGCGCTGCCCGTGGTGATCGCGCTGGTCGCGGAGAACGCCGGGCACATCAAGGCCGTCGGCGAGATGACCGGCCGGAACCTGGACGACCGGCTCGGCACCGCGATCTCGGCCGACGGCGTCGGCTCGATGCTGTCCACCGCGCTCGGCGGACCGCCGAACACCACGTACTCCGAGAACATCGGCGTCATGGCCGCCACCCGGGTCTACTCCACCGCCGCCTACTGGGCCGCGGCCGGTTTCGCCCTGCTCTTCGGCATCTGCCCGAAGTTCGGCGCCGTGGTCGCCGCGATCCCGGGCGGGGTGCTCGGCGGCATCACCGTCATCCTCTACGGCATGATCGGCCTGCTCGGCGCGCAGATCTGGGTGAAGTCCGGGGTGGACCTGCGCAATCCGCTGAACCTGGTGCCGGCCGCCGCGGGCATCATCATCGGCATCGGCAACGTCACCCTGAAGTTCACCGACACCTTCAGCCTCAGCGGCATCGCCCTGGGCACCCTGGTGGTCATCACCGGCTACCACGTGCTGCGCGCGCTGGCCCCGGCGCACCTCAGGACCCAGGAGCCACTGCTCGACTCGGGCACCTCCTCCTACGACGCGGCCTCCGCGGAGTCCGGGGAGTCCGGGGCGGCGCCGGGCGGCCCCAGGGCATAGATCCCCGTCCTCCCCCGTCCTCCCCCACCGTTACCGCGCCGTTCCCGCGCCGGCCCTCCCCCGGCAGCCCTCCTCGGCCGTCCACCGGAACGGGCCGACCGGCGGTGTTGCCCGAAAGGGCCACTCCCGGTCGGCCCGGCTGGTCCCACGGGTCGTCAGATGGTCGAATCGCTCCGCACGTCCGGGCCGACCACCCGGTCGGCCTCCGATTCCGACGACTCGTCCCCCCGGGAGAGACATGCCGTCCAAGGCCCACCGCCATCGAACCACCGCCGGTGTCGTGGCGCTCAGCGCGTTCGCGATCACCTGCGGCACCGCCGTCGCCGGCAGCTCCGCCACCGCGGCGGACACCGTCCTGTGGACCCCCAGCACCAACAAGGGCCCTTCCTCCTTCGCGGGCGTGCAGTGCGCGGAGGGGAAGTTCGGCGTTGTGAAGGACCCGGCCAAGGGCGCCGTGTGGCGGGCCTTCCAGGCCGCCGGCGAGGAGCGTTGCGAGACGCTCGGCCCGAACCTCAAGGAGGGCAGCACCTTCTACCTCGGCTGGTCCTCCAAGCTGAACATCAAGGACTCCAACAGCCGCTACGTCTTCCAGCTCAAGTGCTCGCCGAGCACCAACACGGCGAACCACCCGATCGAGATCGACGCGACGAGCGGGCGCATCCGCCTCCAGGAGTGGGACACGAAGCACGTCGCCCACACCCTCTGGACCGCGCCGACCAGCAACAACCAGTGGCACTCCTACGCCCTGAAGATCCGGCTCGGTCGCACCAACGGCACCATCGACTTCTGGTTCGACGGGGTGAAGCAGACCTTCACCACCGGCTCCGGCACCTTCAAGGGCACCACCTGGGACGGGAACCGCAACTACCTCAAGTGGGGCTCCTACCACCCGTCCCCGGGGAACGCCACGAACACCTTCACCAGCCCGATCATGGCGACCACCCTCCAGGCGGCCACCGCCGGCTCCTGACCCGCGGCGCGGCACGCGGCCGGCAGCGGGCGCGGCCGGAAGCGGGCGCGGCCGGAAGCGGGCGCGGCCGGAAGCGGGCGCGGCCGGAAGCGGGCGCGGCCGGAAGCGGGCGCGGCCGGAAGCGGGACACCACCGGGCGCGGCACGCGGCCGGGAGCGGGACACGGCCCGGTGGATCGCCGGGCCTGCCCCGCTCCCGGCCCTCCGCTCCCTAAGGTCGGCAGGATGACGACCTCGACAGCCCCGGAGCCCCTGCTCGGCAGGCCGGAACGGCTGATCGCGCTGGCCGACGGCGTCTACGCCATCGCGATCACCCTGCTCGCCATCGACATCAAGCTCCCGGACGGCCTCGATTCCGCCGAGTTCCACCGCGAGCTGCACGAGCTCCTTCCCCAGGTCGGCGCGTACGCCCTGAGCTTCCTCGTCCTGGCGGCCTTCTGGCGCGACCACCACCGCCTGTTCCTCGGCGTCCGGCAGGTGGACGGCCTGGTCATCCGGCTGACGCTGTTCGGCCTCGGGGTGGCGGCCCTGCTCCCGTTCCCCACCTCCCTGATCGCCGAGTACGGCCGCGAGCCCTCGGCCGTGGCCATCTACTCGGCGGCGGTCGCCGTCCTGGGCAGCACCCAGTTCACGCTGCTGCTCGTGGTGTGGAGGCGCCCGTGGCTCCGGGCGGAGCCGCTGCCCGACCGGGAGGCACACGCCTACCTGGCGGACCTCGGGGCCACGGTGGTCGTCTTCGCCGCCACGGCGCCGCTGAGCTTCCTGATCGGATCGCGGGTGGTCTGGGGCTGGCTGGTGCTGCTGCCGGTGAAGGTCGCCATCGGGCGCTGGAGCACGCGGGTCAGCGGCTCGGACGTCTGACCTCGCCCCCACCGGGGCCGTTCGTGCACAGCGGGTGACCGCGGCGGCCGCGGCGCGTGAGGGCTGTGGCCCGGACCACCCGGCGCCGCCTCCGCACCCCGTCCCGGACCCCCGTTTCCGTACGCGCCGGAACCGGGGCGCCACTCCCCGTCGACCGTGTGCGCGGCCTCACAGGCCCCCCGGCGTGGCCCGGGCCACTTCCGACCGTTATTCGATCTTGAAAATCTGTACATTTGCCTTCAAATCAACCCATTTTCATGATCCATACCAGCGGTAACCCTTCGCTGACGTGGCTGAACCTGCGAATCCTTGAAACGCCACCCCCACCCCCGTAACTTCGAATGCGTTGCACCGAACGAGCCGCTCACCAGGGCCTCACCGCCCCGGAGCCCGCACGGTGCCCGACCACGCGAGCGTCGCGTCCCGAACCCACTCCCTCCCCGGGGCCTGGTTCCGCACGCCCGCATCCCGCTCCGAAAGGAACCGCATGACCTTCCGTAACGAGACCACCACCGCCACCACCGCCACCAAGCGCCGCAACCGCGTCCGGACGGCACTGATGGCCG
>NZ_JBIWIF010000039.1:13113-22496 GCF_044764505.1 Kitasatospora sp. NPDC094019 | reverse complement strand
AGCACAACCCACCCCCACAGACAGCCAACCCACCACAACCAACAGGCACTTACTGTCCCACACCCACCCCGAACGACTTCGCCAGCAGAGTCACCCTGCCGACTTCCTGCGCGGGTAATCGGTCGGGTGATCGCGATCGGGTGTTCGGGCTGGGCCCTCGTCGAAGCAGAGGGCAGGCCGAGGTCGTCCGGAGTGGGAAGTCGGCCGGATCGACTTCCCACTCCGGTGCTCAGCGCGCCCTGTCGGAGTCGGGGAGGATCCGGTCCTGCTCCAGCTCCGCCAGGAACGCCCAGAGCTCGGGGTGGGCGGTGGCCGCCATCGAGAGGTGGACCAGGCCCCCGGTCAGGTCGACGCCGGTCACCCTCGCGGTGATCCGCCGACCGACGTCCAGGGCGTCGAGCCGGCGGTTCCCCCAGGGCAGGTCCAGCGAACCGACCCTCCCCAGCGCCCTCCCGGGGAGCCCGTCCAGGACGACCGTCGCGTGGGACCGGCCGATCTCGCTGATCACACCGCCGCAGAGGTCACCGACCTCGATCGCCGCGAAGAAGCTCTCCGTGCCCTGACTGTCCGTCCTCCCGTTCATACGGCCAGCGTTCCACGAACTCCGTTCGGTGCGGGGGTTCGTGGCGGGAGGGACAATTGACCGCATGCGTGCTCTGATCATCACCGCCGGTTCACGAGGAGACGTCGCGCCCTTCACGGGGTTGGGGCGGAGGCTGCAGGAGGCGGGGCACGAGGTCTCGGTGGCCGCGCATGCGGGGTTCGCGGGGCTGGTCGGGGGGTGTGGGCTCGGGTTCCGGGAGGTGCCGGGGGATCCGCAGGGGCTGATCCGGGACTGGGCCCGGGCGGGGTCGCGCGATGAGGTGCAGGCGCTGACGCGGGCGTACGCGGACGGGGTGGGCGACGGGGTGGCGGAGGTGGTGGAGGGCGGCGGTGTCGATGTGCTGCTCACGGCGTTCGGGCCGGCGCCGCTCGCCCGGGCGGTGGGGAAGGCGCTCGGCATCCCCGTGATCGGTACCTATCTCGTCCCGTCCGTTCCCACCGGGGAGTTCGCGCTGCCGAACGCGCGCGGTGAGGTGGGCGCGGACCCGGAGGGCAATCTCGCCGTGGGCCGGGAGGTGGTGCGGCGGGCGGAGGCGGTCTTCGGGGGCACCGCGAGCCGGTTGCGGGCGCGGTTCGGGCTCCCCGCCGAGGAGCCCTCGGCGGGGAGCGGTGTCCGGCCGGTGTTCCACGGCTTCAGCCCGTCGGTGCTGCCGCGCCCCGCGGACTGGCCGTCCTGGGTCGGAGCGGCCGGCTACTGGTGGCCCGCCCGGCCGGACGGCTGGCAGCCTCCGGCGGAGCTGGTCGACTTCCTCCAGGACGGCCCGCCGCCGGTGTTCATCGGCTTCGGCAGCATGGCGGTGGGGGAGGGCGAGCGGCTCGGCGAACTGGTGGCCGGCGCCGTGGAGCGGGCCGGTGTGCGGGCGGTCGTCCAGTCCGGCTGGGCCGAGCTGGACGCCTTCGGTACTGACATCCTGGCCGTCGGTGACGTCCCGCACGACTGGCTGTTCCCGCGCACCGCCGCCGTCGTCCACCACGCCGGGGCGGGCACCACGGCTGCCGCACTGCGGGCCGGCGTGCCCGCCGTGCCCGTCCCCGTCATGGCCGACCAGCCGTTCTGGGCGGCCCGGCTGTGCGAGCTGGGAGTCGCGCCCCGGGCACTGCCTTTCGCGGACCTCACCGCCGAGGCCCTCGCCGACGCGATCACGGCCAGCCTCACCGACCCCTCCTACGGCCGCCGCGCCGCCGAACTCGCCCGCGTCATCGCCACGGAGGACGGCGCGGCACCACTGCTCGCCCAACTCGCCCGGGGAGGGGCGGGCTGACCGGCGGCTGTATCGGAACGAGGTGGGCAGGCTTCGATCAAGATCCTTAGTCCGGGACGGGAATTCTTCGTGGTTCAGGTGGACGGGTGCTTTCCCGATTCCCTAGCTTTTTAGCTGCCGGTCCGATCGGCCGGCTCTTGAGGAGGCGATCACCATGGCCGAACACGCCAATCTGACGCGTCTGACCGGTAGGTTCGGCGGTCCCGTGTGCGATGACGATGACTGCCCGAACATCTATGCCACCGATCGAGGAACCTTCGTGGTGCAGGGCGATCGGTTCGGTGCCCTCGCCGTTCCGGCAGGTGAGGCAGCGGTGGAGATTCCCCGTCACATCCTGGAGGAGGCAGTCCGTGCTCTTGGATGGTGACCAGTGGCGCAGGCACTTCGACGGGTACCGGCACAGCGCGTTCCGTCTCGAAGCGCAGCCCCTCTACACGATGCCGCGCGAGGTCGAGAACGTCGCGCGATTCCTGCGGGGAGAGCCGAAGCCGGTCGAGCACAACGCGGCGTGGCACACGCGAGTGCGGGGCTTCGTCTCCTCCGGTCGGACGATCGGGCGGGTGCGAGTAGTGCGGCAGCCGTTGACCGACTACCAGCGCTACCAGTTCGCCTGGGGCATCCCCGGCAACATCGCCGCAGGCGAGGACATCCGGATCCTGGACGTCACCGGACGGGACTTCGGCATCCCGCTCCAGGACTGGTGGATGTTCGACGAATCCTCAGTGGTGCGGCTCAACTTCCGCCCCGACGGTACGCAGATCAACCGTGAACTGGCCGACGACCGTGCCGAGGAGTGCCGGGAAATGAGGCGAACGGCACTCACTCATGCGGTGTCCTTTGCGGACTATGTGAAAGCCCACGAATGACGCTGGAGCCGGAGAGGCTCGGCCGCTCGAAACGGGACCTCGCCGGGATGCTCCGAGAACTGCGACTGCAAGCCGGTCTCACAGGAGACCGGCTTGCAGTGCGTTGTGGCATCAGCCAGAGCAAGATCAGCAAGATCGAGACGGGCAGTGTGATACCCGGTCTCGTCGATGTGGAACGTATTCTCCGCGCGCTCAACGTGCCCGAGGACCTCGCTCGCGAGATCACCGCGCTCGCCAGAATCGCGAACACCGAGTGGCAGGACAAGCGCGTCTCCTGGCGGCGCGGGACGGAGAAGCGCCAGGCGGAACTGAAGGCCCTGGAATCCGACGCTACCGAGTTGCGCTACTTCCTCCCTGCGATGATCACCGGGCTGCTTGCGACTCCTGAATACATGCACGCCAGTCTTGGGTATTCGGCCGGTGACCGCGCAGCCGTCGTCCTCCGCAAGATCGAACGTCAGGCAGTCCTCTACGATGGGTCCAGGACGTTCACGTTCGTCCTGACCGAGCAGGCGGTCAGGTGGGCTCTGCTTCCGCCGCTGGCCATGGGAGTGCAGATCGACCGATTGGTCTCGCTGTCCCGCTTGCCGAGTGTTCGCCTCGGTGTACTGCCGATCGGACGGTGTCTGTCCCGCGGGCCGATGAACACATTCACGATCTACGACAATCGCCTGGTTACCGTGGAGACCTTCACCGGTCGGATCGTTTTCCGCGACCCCAAGGACGTTGGCCGGCACCGAGAGATTTTCGACCTGTTCGAGGAGGCGGCTGTGTTCGGCTCTGCGGCTCGGGGCGTGCTCGCCGATTGGGCTGAGATGTTCCGTAGGTGAGGCTCTCGCGGGAGGGTTTATGCAGGTACGGGAATGCTCTTGCAGGGGCAGAATTTGACTTCCTAGGGTGAGATGACGGTTGCGGACGATTGTTTTCGTCTGTGATGCGCACTGACCCGAGGAGGACCGCAGATGACGATGACGCCTGCAGCGCCGTGGGGTACGACGAGAATGAGGCCGTTCGAGCCGACCGCTCCGATCTCCATGACTTCGCCGACGGTCGATCCCGAGACCCAGATTGCCATGATCGTGGACGAGGGCGGGCGAGTGGTCGAACTGGGAACGCACGGCACCAGTACGAACGGCCTCACGCCCACCAGTACTGGTCTGGGCGACGGGGCGAGTCCTGGCGGGGCGACGGATGTCGACAGTACCGAGTCCTATGACCAGGACCAGAGCTCGGACTGATGGCCGACACAAGTGGGTCGGTGCTCGTGCTGACCAACGCGCAGGACGTGACGGCGGACCTCGTCCTGCGTGTCCTGGCAGAGCGGGCTGTTCCGGCAGTCCGGGTCGACCCCGGCCTCGACCTGCACGCCGGAGCCTCGTTGACCGCTTCGTACGGTCCGAGCGGCCGACGGGGCATCCTGAGGACGCTGAGCCGCAGTCTTGATCTGGCGACGGTGCGCTCGGTGTGGGTCCGACGGCCCACACGGTACGAGGGGCCGCCGGAACTCGACGGCCAGGATGCCGTTTTCGCGGCGGCCCAGAACTTTTGGGGAGCCGGCGGCATTCTCGCTTCACTGGCGGACGCGCACTACGTCAACCACCCCTGGGCCACCCGGGCAGCCGAGTACAAGCCGGCCCAACTCGCGGCTGCCGGGCGGCACGGACTCCGGGTGCCCGAGACCCTGATCACCAATGACCTGCGGGCTGCCCGGGATTTCGTCCGGCGGCAGGTTGGCGGTGCGGTCTACAAGCTGTTGTGGAACACCGCGTACACCGTGCAGGGCCGCCCGCACCAGGTGTGGGTGCGGGCCGTGGGTGCGGCCGAGCTGACCGCCGGGGTCGAGCTGTGCCCTCACCTCTTCCAGGCCATGGTGGTAAAAGCGTTCGACGCGCGGGTGACCGTAGTCGGCGACCGGCTGTTCGCGACCCGGATAGACAGCCCCGACCTTGACTGGCGCCGACGGCAGGACCGGATGGTGTGCACGCCGGTTGATCTGCCTGGAGCTGTTCGCGAGGCCGTGGCCGCCTACCTCGCAGAGTTCGGGCTGGTGTACGGCGCGTTCGACTTCGCGGTGACGCATGCAGGGGAGTGGTACTTCCTGGAATGCAACCCCAATGGCCAGTGGGCCTGGCAACCCCCTGAAACCACCGGGGCGATCGCGAGGGCGATCGCCGATCTCCTGGAGAGAGGGCGTGACGTATGACCACGTCTGCACGACTTCGTGCCACGATGGTCGAGCGATTCGGTGTGGACGGCATTCTGGGCGAACACGCATGGCGCGACGCAGCGCTTGCCGTGCCGCGTGAACTGTTTGTCGACTCGTACTTCTCCGCAGTCCCGGAGAGCATGCCGACCGCCTATCGGACGGTCCGTCGGGGCGAACCGGGATGGTTGGAGGGGATCTATGCCGATCGGACCCTCATCACACAACTGGACGGTACGACCGCGCCGGGAGCAGGTGTCGATGACGACGGGAAAGTGACCGGATCACCGACGTCCTCTTCCACGTTGCCATCGCTGGTGCTGGACATGTGGCGGCAGTTGGGTGTCCAGCCTGGGCACCACGTGTTGGAGATCGGCACCGGAACCGGCTACTCCACCGCGCTCGGCGCTCACCGCCTCGGGGACGCCGCCGTGACGAGCATCGAGTTCGACCCGGTCGTAGCGGAGCGGGCGGCTGCTGCGTTCAAGGCAGCGGGCTATGCACCCAGGCTGTTTGTCGGAGACGGTCTGCACGGTGATCCGCATGGCGGCTCCTACGATCGGCTGATCGCGACCTGCTCGGTCCGCCACCTCCCGATTCCCTGGCTCTTCCAGGTGAAGCCCGGGGGGCGAATCCTGGTCACCCTCTGCGGATGGAGCTATGCGTCGGGGCTGGCACTGCTTACCGTCACCGAGCCGGGGCGGGCCACCGGGCGGTTTCTGCCCGGCTGCACGAGCTTCATGATCGCCCGCTCGCACGAGCGGCCCGCGAGATCCGGGCTCACGCTGCTCTCGGGAGAGCCGCGGGCCTCCCGGATCAACCCCTCGATCATCGGAACGTGGACCGGCAGTTGGGTGGCTCAACTCGCTGCCCCGTCCGCCGAACGAATGGGCGGGGGCGATGAGCAGACACTCGTGGACGTGGCCACCGGTTCGTACGCCCGGACCGCGCCGGACCCGGACGGTGGCTGGACCGTCCGGCAGCGCGGGCCGTTGAGACTCTGGGACCAGGTGGAGCGGGGTGTCGAAGCCTGGCAGGCCGTCGGTGAACCGCACCAGGAGGGATTCGGGATCACCGTGTCGGAGATCGGTCAGCGCGTCTGGATCGGCGCGGAGGACGGTCCGGGCTGGGATCTGCCGATCTGACAATGCCGTTGTGGCGGCCGCCTCGCTCGCAGTCGAGCGAGGCGGCCGTTGCGGTACGGCTCAGAAGAGGCCGGCGAGGCGTTCCTACCAAGGGGTGGGGCGAGGGCGTGGGGGGTCGGTGGCCACGGGGACGAAGGTGCTCTCGATGGGGGTGTCCCATTCGAGCAGGGTGGCCGGGAACCAGGTGACCGGTTTGGTGTCGTCGCGGGCGTTGGCCCAGGTGGCGACGCGGTCGGCGGTCTCGCGGTCGGGGAGCAGGCCGCGGTCGTTGGTGGTGATGCCGAGCTGGCGGACGGCGTCGTCGTGGAGGTCGTTGCAGAGCCAGGTGTGCAGGATGCCGCAGTCGTAGCCGAGCACCTCCCAGCCCAGGGCGCGGCCGCCCTCGGCGGGCTCGGGGGTGGGGTCGGGGCCGTCGAGGTGGGAGAGCAGGACGGGTTCGTCGGTCTCCGCCTCGCGGATGTCGGTGACGAACGCGTGGACGTGGTCGCCGGGGACGAGCAGGGCGAAGAGCCGGGCCTCGGCGGGGACGGCGACGGTCGCGCAGGCGGCCAGGGCCTCGGTCGGGGTGGCGAACCAGCAGTCGTCCTGCGGGATCCAGTCGATCAGGCAGTTGGAGGCGGTGATCAGCAGTTCGGCGCGGGGCAGCCCGGAGTCGTTCGCGAGCTCGGGCACGCCGACGAAGTAGCCGGCGAGGACGGGGTCGGTGGTGTGGGGAGTAGGGGGCCGGCGGGCGCGGAGCAGTTCGGGGCGGGCTTCGCCGGGGAGCGGCGAACGGCCCTCCGCGAGGTGGAAGAGGTAGCTCCGGAGGTACTCGTTCAGTCCGCCGTCGAGGTGGGCGAGGTAACTGCGCAGCCCCTGCGCAGCGTCCCGGTAGTGCGCCCGGTGCTCGCCGCGGACTCGGGACCAACGGTCAGAGGTCGTCATCGCCCACTCGCGCACCCGCCCGCGCTCCTGCCACCACTCACGGACGGAGGCATCGGTCCAGTGCTCGTCGCCGTCCATGGCGAAGCCGCCGTGGCCGAAGAAGCAGCCGCTGAGGAGGTCGTGGGTCTGCGCGGCGTCGGTCGGCTGGCGGTAGACGAACTCCCGTCCGTCCAAGGGTCCGAACTCGTCGTCGTACGCGATGTGGAACGGCGCGTCCAGTCGCCCCACCTGCATGGAATCGGTGTCCGCCCCGTAGAACGGCCCGGGGACGTTGCGCCAGTTGCGGTCCGCCCAGAGTCCGCCGAACTGGTCCAGCTGCGGGTGCTCGACGAGCAGCCGCCGGGCGGTGGGCAGCGGGTCCCAGTAGCCGCCGGGTGCGCGGGTGGTCCCGTCGTCCATGGGAGCGGTCCGTTCTGTGGTGCTGTGCAGGAGTGCCGGAGGCAGGCTCCCAGTGATATCAGAGCGGAGAAATCCCTGGTCGGGACGGGTGGACACGGGTGTGCCCCTCGCTCCGGGGGAGCGAGGGGCACGGGGGACGCGGTCAGGCCTTGCGGATGTAGTAGCCGGTGCCGCTGCCGTAGCAGTTGCTGGTGCTGTAGGAGCCGGTGACGATCCAGCCTGCCGGGAGGGGGGAGAAGGAACACACGGAGGCGGTGGTCTCGGTGGTGATCTTGGCGATGTTGTAGGCGACGCCGGTGCCGTAGCAGTTGCTGCTGCTGTACGACCAGGTCACGACCCAGTTCGCCGGGATGCGCGTCATGGAGCAGACGGTGGCGTTGGTGGAGTTGGTGACGTTGGCGATGTTGTAGGCGACGCCGGTGCCGTAGCAGTTGCTGCTGCTGTAGGACCAGGTGATGACCCAGTTCGTCGGGATGGGCGACATGGAGCAGACGGTGGCGTTGGTGGAGTTGGTGACGTTGGCGATGTTGTAGGCGACGCCGGTGCCGTAGCAGTTGCTGCTGCTGTAGGACCAGGTGATGACCCAGTTCGTCGGGATGGGCGACATGGAGCAGACGGTGGCGTTGGTGGAGTTGGTGACGTTGGCGATGTTGTAGGCGACGCCGGTGCCGTAGCAGTTGCTGCTGCTGTACGACCAGGTCACGACCCAGTTCGTCGGGATCGGAGACATGGAGCACACGGTGAGGTTGGTGGCACCGTTCGAATCGGTGATGTTGTAGGCGACACCGGTGCCCGGACAGTTGCTGCTGCTGTACGACCAGGTGACGACCCACCCTGCCGGGATGGTCGCATTGGAACAGACGGTCGCGCTGGCGGTGACCTGCTGCGTGGCGGCCTGGGCCGGCGCGCTCGCGGCGGTCATCAGGCCGAGGAGCATCAGTACGGCCGCTATCAGGTGCGGGACGTGCTTCCGTGCGGTCTTCATGTGTGCCTCGGATCCTCTCGACGTTCCACGGCTGCAGTGATGCAACCGGGACGAACCATTCGCTCACTGTCTGTTCGCGGCTGAGATGGTGTCAGAGATGCTGCAGTGGTGCCAGGGTGCGGTTGGGGCACCCGGATTCGCGCCGAGGGCCGTCAGACCTTGTGGATGGTGTAGGCGATGTTGCTGCCCGCACAGGTGCCGGTGTTGAAGGAGTTCGTCACCACCCAGCCGGCCGGGATGGGGGAGAAGGAGCAGACCGCGGTGGTGGTCTGGGTGGTGGGCTTCAGGAGGGTGTACGCGTAGCCGGTGCCCGCGCAGGTGTTGGTGGTGTAGGAGCCCGTGATCACCCAGCCGGCAGGGATGGGTGAGATCGAGCAGACCGTGACCTTGGTCAGGTTGCTGGTGTCGAGGATCGTGTAGATGTACCCGGCGCCCGCGCAACCGTTGTTGGGGTAGGAGCCCGTGACGACCCACCCCGCCGGAATGGGCGAGTTGGAACAGATGGTCGTGCCGGCGGTGAGTCGCTGGGGGGCGGCCTGGGCCTGGGTGGTCGCGGCGGTCATCAGGCCGAGGAGCATCAGTACGGCCGTTATCAGGTGCGGGACGCGGGTCCGGAAGGTCGTCAAGGTCGTCCTCGGATTCTCTGGGTGGTCCCCGGCTGCGCGGATGCAGCCGCGGCGAACCATTCGTTCACTGCCTGCCTGTCGCGGCTGAGATGGTGTCAGAAGTGTGAATACGGCACCAGGGTGCGGTGGCAGCGCTCTGCTCCCCCGGAGGTGCAAAGGGCGGCCCCCGCGCTCGGGTCGAGCGCGGGGGCGATCCAGGCAGGGGCGGTCGTCAGGCCTTGCTGATGGTGTAGGCGTAGCCGCTGCCTGCGCAGTTGCTGGTGCTGTACGAGCTGGTGACGACCCAGCCGGCGGGGATCGGGGAGAAGGAGCACACGGTGGCGTAGCTGATTCCGGTGGTGCTGGCGATGCTGTAGGCGTAGCCGGTACC
>NZ_JBIWIF010000039.1:0-12881 GCF_044764505.1 Kitasatospora sp. NPDC094019 | reverse complement strand
TGGCGATGCTGTAGGCGTAGCCGGTACCCGGGCAGTTGCTGGTGCTGTACGAGCTGGTCACGACCCAGCCGGCGGGAATGGGCGAGAAGGAGCACACGGTGGCGTAGCTGATTCCGGTGGTGCTGGCGATGCTGTAGGCGTAGCCGGTACCCGGGCAGTTGCTGGTGCTGTACGAGCTGGTCACGACCCAGCCGGCGGGAATGGGCGAGAACGAGCACACCGTGGCGTAGCTGATCCCGGTCGTATCGGTGATGCTGTAGGCGTAGCCGGTACCCGGGCAGTTGCTGCTGCTGTACGAGCTGGTCACGACCCAGCCGGCCGGGATCGGCGAGTTGGAGCAGATGGTCGCGCTACCGGTGAGCTGTTGCGAAGCGGCCTGTGCCTGGGTGGTTGCGGCGGTCATCAGCCCCAGGAGCAGAAGTACGGCTGTCAGCAGGTGCGGGATGCGACTCCGTAAGGTCTTGATGGTCATTCTGGGATCCCCTCGGTGCTCTGTGGCCACATTGGTGTAGTCGCAGTGAACGATTCACGCAATTTCTGTGCGCGGTGGTTGTGATGCTCTCAGGGCTGTTGCGGGTGCACCAGGGCGCCTGAGGGGTTCGGATGCCGGGCCCGATCGGCGTGGTTGTGCCCCCGCGCTCGGATCGAGCGCGGGGGCATGCGGAGCGAGGGGTGTCAGGCCCTGCGGATGTTGTAGCCGAGGTTGTTGCCCGCGCAGCTGCTGGTGCTGAAGGAGCTGGTGATGACCCAGCCGGCGGGGATGGGGGAGAACGAGCACACCGTGGTGTAGCTGATGTTGGCGGTGCTGCTGATGTTGTAGATGTAGGTGTTGCCCGCGCAGTAGCTGGTAGTGGAGGCGCTGTTGATGACCCAGCCAGTGGGGATGGGCGAGAACGAGCAGGCGGTGGTGTAGCTGATGTTGGCGGTGCTGCTGATGTTGTTGGCGTAGGTGGCGCCGCCGCAGTTGCTGGTGGTGGAGGCGCTGTTGATCACCCAGCCGGCGGGGACGGGGGAGAACGAGCAGACGGTGGTGTAGCTGATGTAGGCGCTGTTGGTGATGTTGTAGCTGTAGGTGGCGCCCGCGCAGTAACTGGTGGTGGAGGCGCTGTTGATGACCCAGCCGGTGGGGATGGGGGAGAACGAGCACACCGTGGTGTAGCTCACGCCGGTGGTGTCGCTGATGTTGTAGACGCGGCCGCTGCCGCAGCTGCTGCTGGTGGAGGCGCTGTTGACGACCCAGCCGGTCGGTATCGGCGAGTTGGAACACACGGTCGCGCTGCCGCCCAGCGGCTGCGGTGCGGCCTGGGCCTGGGCGGTTGCGGCGGTCATCAGCCCCAGGAGCAGAAGTACGGCGGTCAGCAGGTGCGGGATGCGGTTCCGTAAGGTCTTGATTGCCATTGCGGGATCCCCTCGGCGTTCTGTGACCACACTGATGTGGCCACTGTGAACGATTCGCGCACTTTCTGTGCGCGCCGATGGTGATGCTGACAGGGCTGTCGCGGGGTGCGCCAGGGCGGCGCGATCGCCGTGGAGGGGGAGCGAGCGGATCAGGCCGCCCTGCAAGGTGTTCGGCCCATAGTTCACATTCTGGCTACGGCGGCGGTACGGGCAGGCCGAAGAGCTTCGAACCGGATGTCGTCGTCGCGCGGGCGATGGAGACGTTCCGGGGCAAGGGCTGCGCCGGCACCTCGTCCACCGATCTTGCCGAGGTGACAGGGGATGCCGAGGTGGCCTTTACCACTCCTTTGGCTCCAAGCGTGAGGGTGTTCACCAGGGAGCTGGGACGCTACGGTCGGACCGGTTCGGAATTGGCCGAGGGATCCCTCTTGGGGCCGGGTACCGCCAAGGAGTGCATCCGTGCGCACTTGCTGCTGCTCGTGGACATGAACGGTCCGGTGCGGTGCAGATGTTGCGGCCCTTCGCTCGGGCGGAGCGAGGGGCCGCAGGGGGTCAGGCGTGGTGGTCGAGTTCGCCGGACTTGATGGTGCGGAGAAGGCTGGCGAAGGTGTCGGGGGCGGTGCGGAGTATGAGTTCGCCGTCATCGGACTCCCGGAGTTCGACCAGCCCACTCACAGCACGCACCTCGACACAGTTGTCGTTTGCTGCGGAGTAGCTGGACTTTTGCCAGGTCTGGCTAGCCATGCTTGCGTTCACTTTCCTTCATGATGGACCGGATGAGGTCTCGCGACCTTTCCTCGGACAACGCTGTGGATCCCATCTGCGCGATGAGCGCACGGAATCTCGCCAGGTGTGCGGGTGCGTCGAAGAGCTGACCGCCATGGCCTGTGTCCATCTGTGCAGCGTCCAAATCGACGACGGGTCCCTCCGCATAGGTGAAATTCTCGCTCGGGCTCGGGACGGAATCGACTCCGAACGGAACGATGCGGAGCGAGACATTCGGGAGCTCTGATTCGGCAAGAAGTGCTTCGAGCTGTTCGGCGAGGTCCCTCGGCCCACTGAACTGCATGCGAAGGGCTGCCTCGTGTATGAAAGCGCAGAACGGCGCGGCACCGGATTTCACTATGAGCTGCCTTCTCATACGGAAGGACGTTCTGAGTTCGACCTCGTGGGGAGGCAGGGGTGGGTATGTCTGGGAGAACAGGGCTGAGGCATAGGCGGTCGTCTGAAGCAGCCCAGGAATGAAGGTTGTTGTGTAGGTGACGAGTCTCCGCGCATCAGATTCCAGCTCCGCTACGTCCAGGAAGTCTGTGGCGAGCTCTCCGCGATACTCCTCCCACCACCCATTCTTCCCTCGCGCTGTGATGATTTCAGCGAGAGCGTCGATCAACGGTTGATTGACACACATGCACAGTGCGGCGACGGTGCGCAGTCGCTCGACACTGATGCCGGTCTTCCCTGCTTCCATCTGCGTCACGTGAGCGGGGTTGATACCAAGGTCGCGAGCGAGCTGGCTGCCTCCAAAGCCGGCCTGCTCCCGCATCCGCCGCAGTTCTGTGCCGAGCCTGCGTTGACGGAGAGTTGGGTTGGAGCGAAGGGCCATGGCGTCCTCTCTGGATAGCGCAGGGCCAGTGTGCCGCGCCCACAGCGAGCGGGTCCATCCGGGCCGGATGCCACGGTAGGGGGAACTTCCCGATTGGCGCCACAAATCTGTGGCGACGTGGGCTATGGTCTGTCTCACAGCGATCCGACGGATCGTCAATAACGCCTGTTCTCTGCGGCGGTAGGCGCCTGCTGCCCGCTTTCGGCGTACGTTCCTCCCCCCTCCCTGCCCTCCCTCTGGAGGTTCGCCATGCGTGCCTGCAACCCGCCCGACTGCTCCGCCGTCCGGGCCGAACTCCGCTCCCTCCTCCGCACCGCCGGGTGGCCGCCGGACAGCATCGCCGACGCCGAACTCGCCTTCCAGGAACTGTTCGTCAACGCCTAGGGACGCTTCACGTAGTAGCGCCCTGGAAGTCCCTGCGCTCTCACCCGTTGCGAGACGAGTAGGGAGCGTTACCCATGGCACTGAAGACTTTGATCAGCGCGAGCGAAGCGCCCGTGACGTCGTACGACGGGTGCGGGAAGTGCCTGCTCGGCCTGCGCCGCCTGTCGCGGGTCCGGGCGTCGACCAGTAGCCCTGAACGACAGATGGACTACGTGCTCTCGGCGGCGATGGAGGTCGGCGGGCACATCATCGGGTGGGCCGACGACTGGGAAGTTTCGGGCGCCACCGACCCCAACACCCGTCCGCAGCTCGGCCCGTGGCTTCGTGAGCAGCGCGGCCCGTTCGACGGCCTGGTGGCGTCCTCCGTGGACCGTATCGGCCGTGATGTGCTCGAAGGTCTCACGCTCGCGCGGGACACCAGCCGGCGCGGGCAGCTTCTGGTGACCGCCGACCATCGGGGCATCTGGGATCTACAAGACCCCAACCAGGAGAGCGAGTTCACGCTCAAGCTGTTCGGCGCGCAGATGGAGCACCGCAGTATCCGGGAGCGCAACCGGCAGGAGTCCCGACGGGCCCGCAGTGCCGGGCAGGTGGCGCACAAGCCGAGCTACGGCTACCGGCATGTGCGTCCGGCGCCGACCGCGAAGATCTCCCACACCGAGATCGACCCCGGGTCGGCGGAGACGATTCGGGAGGTAGCGCGGCGCATCCTGTCGGACGAAACCGGCAGTATCACACCGTGGACCGAGATCCACCGGCTCACGCGGGCGGGCGTGCCCAACCCGGCCGATCGGCTGGCCATCCTGTACGGCCGTGAGCCGAAGGGAGCGCCCTGGCGGCCGAACAGCCTGGTCCGGATTCTGATCAGTGAAGCCGCCATGGGTTACCTCATGCACGGCGGTCGGGCCGTGATCGGCGACGACGGCATGCCTGTCCGCATTGCTCCGCCCCTGTGGGACCGGGCCACCCACGACGCCCTGGTGGCCAAGCTCGGTCCGAAGCGCAAGACGCCGAAGAAGCAGCGTGCGCCCAAGGGGACCGCGCTGCTCTCCCAGCGAGTGAAGTGCGGCGTCTGCCACCACATGGCCGAGCGTGCCAGTTCCGCCGATGGGGTCATCGACGGCAAGCGGGTCCGGCTTCCGGCCTGGAGCTGCCGTGCACACACCCTGGCATGGGAGGACGCCGAGCATTGCAAGCCTGCCCCGTCGTTCGGCGTCGCCGCCCTGGACGCGGAGGTCGAGTCCTGGTTCCTGGGTCGGTTCGGGACCGTTCAGCTCATGCAGCGCGTCTACGACCCCGGGAACGGGATCACCAACGAGATAGCCGAGCACGAGGCGGCGAAGAAGCGGTTGCGCGGCGACCGGCAGGCCGGACTGTACGAGTCCGACGACGACTCGGCGTGGTTCCAGGGCGAGTACAAGCGGATCACCGACAAGATCACCGAGTTGAAGAAGAAGCCCCAGCTGCCCGCTGGCTGGTACACCGTCCCCACCGGCCGCACCGTGGCCGACGAGTGGCGCGCCGCCGACACCGTTGCCCGACGCGAGATGCTGGAGGAACACGGCGTCGTGATCCGGCTGTTCCCGCGCAGGGGCATGAAGAAGCGGGGAGGCGTGAACCACCCGACGGGCTTCGAGATCACGGCAGAGGTACAGCACGACCCGGCAGCGGAGATCGCAGAGTTGCCAATGGGAGGCGAGCCGATCGTCCCGGGGTCACGTCTCCGAATCCACGAGCCCGCCAAGGCGGCCTGACGGCCCCTGACAGCCCCGGCATGGCTGAGCCTGCCGGGGCTTCGTCATGCCCTCAGAAGGGCATTTGCGGCCTTCCAAAGCCACGATCGCACGGGGCGCCTTCCTCGCCAGCGCCGGTACGGGCGGCCAAGGATGGTGTTTTGGTGTATTGACCCCTCTTCTCAACATACTAAAGAAAACTCTAAGGCAAGCCAGGATCGACATCTGAAACGCCAAACCACCATCGTGGCCGGCCGCTGTGCCGCAACGGCACCTCAGCGCCTGCCCTCGGCGCCCAGGGCTGACGGACTGACGATTTGATGCCTGTTTTGGTTTGACCTATAGAAATCTATAGGCATCCCCGATTCTTCGAAGAACCGTCAAACCGTCAGCGGGAAGTCCTTGCGCTCTAGGGAAGTCGACAACAGTTCGGCGCCGCGCCTTTCGGGTCGCTGAACCTTCCTAGGGCGGAGTGCCGAATGAACCATGCCGAGATTGCGCAAGTAGCGATAGACCGGCGAGAGACGGCAGTAAGGCAGCTTCGAGAGCTCACGGAGAACGCGCAGGATCGTCCGCTCGCCCGCAACGAAAAGGATCGGGAGAGCGAGCTGCTCGACCTCATAGCCGATGAGGATGCGAAGGCCAAGCGCCACATATCCGCCGCTGCTGCCGAGGAGGCGGCACTGCGGGTGATGCATCCGCTTCGCGGCGCTGGCTCCGCAAGTGGCGCCGATCGGTACTCGAATGAGACTTCGAGTGCGACGCCCGGTGAACTCATGCATCGCTCGCTGGAGCTGTCGCGAGGGATCACAACCACCGCCACGGGAAAGGCGTTCTCCCCCGAACAGGTGGCGAAGAACTTCGTCGATCTTCTCGCCCCACAGTCTGTCGTCATGGCGTCCGGCGTGAACCGGGTGGAGACAGACGCGGAGACCTACTCGTTCCCGGTGATCAAGTCGGACTTCTCCGCTGGCTTCGTCGGCGAGCTTGACGACCTTCCGACTGGTGGCTTCGGAGCGGAGCCGCTCAAGGTCAAGCCGAAGAAGATCGCCGTTGCCGACCTGATCGCGAACGAGCTTATTCAGGATGGCGGTCCGGCTTTTCTCAACCCCATGGCGAAGTCACTGCTGCGGACCGTCGCCCTAGGGTTCGATCGCGAAGCCCTGGTGGGTACCGGCACTGGCAAGGGCTTCGTCGGTATTGCGAACACCACTGGGATTCAGAAGCTGGCCGTCACGGGCGGCCTTAAGGATCTCGACCCGTTTGTGTCAGCGTTCGGCCTGCTGGAATCGGCGAATGCGAAGGCATCGGCTATCGTTATGTCGCCGACTTCATGGACTTCCCTAATGGCACTCCGGGAGACCTCCGGTTCCCTGAAGCCGCTTCTGAGCGAGTCTGCCGGTTCTCCCGCTGCCGGGATTCAGCGGTCAATCCTCGGCATTCCCGTCTGGCTGTCCTCGTTCATGTCGAACACTGACATTCTCATTTATGAGGCCGACCAGATTTTTGCCGTTTGGCGGAAGGATGCTGGTTTCGAAATCAGCAATCACTTCGGCTTCCTGAAGGACGGCGCGGCGGTCCGCGCGATTGCCCGTTCCGTCATCGCGGTTCCGAATGCTGCCGCCGTTTGCAAGATCACCATTTCCGCCTGATAAGGAGTTTGCCAAAATGACTGTATCCAACGCCAATGAGCCGACCGTTTCCATTCGCATGACGGGCTGGATGGGCTACGGTCCGACCGGCGGCGGCGCCCCTTCGGTTGTTCTCCAGAACGGCGAGACCTACGGGGTTCCGCAGAGTGAGGCGGAGTGGCTGGTGGGAGCTGGCCTGGCCGTACGGGTCTGACCGTGTTCGTTGAACTCCTGACCGGGCTTCGGATCGACCGGACCCCGGTGGGGGCGGGCATGCGGGTGGTGGTGCCCTCCGACGTCGGGGGGTACCTCATCGAACAGGGCTGGGGACGGAAGGTGGAGGCGGGTCACCGCGTCGACGAGAACCGGCAGCTCGTTGGGCTCAGGGCCTCCCAACTCCCGGGCACAGACGAGTGGTTCAGCGAATGGCCGTCGTGGATGCGACCCGCTTGGGTTCAGCCGGCCGGGCGAGCGCTGCGGGACGGCGGTGACCGGCTCTGGGTTCCTGTTCGCTGCCGTTCCTGCCCGCGCTACTCATACGCGCCGAAGGACAAGCTGCGTGCTGGCGCCGAGCAAGCGCCGCGTTCGGATGCCTGGCTCGTCTGCTGCACAGCGTGTCGCCCACGCGCCTGACCTTGGACCAGAGGCTCCGCCTCTGGTGCCGACACCGGCGGGCAGGGGGCTTCGAAAGTTCCCGGCCGTGGCCGCTGGCGATCCCGGCCCCAGCTCGAAACACGCGCCCTGGGTGTGGCGCCGGACCCACGCGCCCCCAGCGATCAACTGCGTTGCCGCGTAGGCGAAGCCGTGCTGAGGGGCCCGGAGAAAGGCACCCCTTAAGGGGGTCTTAGTGCCCGTTAAGAGGGGCGTCACAGCAGTTAACCTATAGCTCGCCTGGTCGATTGAGGCCAGGCGAGCTATTTGTGTTTCCGGGGTTTCTAAGTCGCCCCGACCCCTCGACTCCAAAGCTCCTCCGCGTGATCGGCGAATCGATCAAATATTCCACGATCCTGACATTTGCGCAGGTGAAGCATTGGAGAATCGTGTCCAACCACCCTGGCAAGGTGTGGCGTAACGAGAGCATTGTCATCAAAACGGAACACCGAAAGGCTGACGTGGTTTGCGCCGTCGTCGGCTGAACTAAATCTGACTTCCACCCCTTCCACTCCTGAAAGCTTGGCCAAGTTCTCCAGTGTAATCCGAATGCGCGTCGACACGGTTAGCGCAACGTTCTCAACCCGTTCCCTCTGGCGCGTGATTTCGGACTCTGGATCTCCCAGGAGGAAGCGGACTCGACATCCATTTTCCGCTTTGCGCCGAAGAGTTCGATGAAGCTCTTGCTGTTCCAGCCAGACGAAATAATTCGTATATCCAGCGAGAAAAATTTCCTTTTCTGCACCTTCGATAAGCTGCCCCCAAACCGACCGTGGGCAGGCAGATCGATAAGGGTAGGTGGCGAGCACTTCCCGGTCCGGTCCAGTCTTGATCGCTGCTCGAACTGCGTTGGGCCAAATCACCTGTTCATCAACCCCTAAGGCCGCACATGCGTCGGTCTTGTTCTTCTGATGCGGAACCAGCGAAGCGTCTGCGACCCAGCGTTCCACGGTCTTAGGTGTGACACCGATCCGGCCTGCCAGTTGCCTGGGTGTCAGGCTCGCCTCCGCCATAGCTTGCCGAAGCTCATTGTTCAAGAGTGGTCCCCGGGACGTTTGGGCTTTCTTGAACATTACCGCCAACACCGCCTGGCTGTACCGACTTTGGGTGGTGTCTTGGGCACCCCTGCCGTCGATGCTCATGACGCACAGCGACGACGGAAGGCGGCGGCGGTGGGGACGATCTACACCCCGAAGCAGAACGAACAGGTGCGCGACCAGCGAAGCGGCAAGGTCGGCGAGTACATGGACACGCTCGGCGGACTGGTCCACCTGCGACCGCCCGGCGGTGGGTGTGAGTGGACCACCGACTCGGACCGGATCGAACCCCTGAAGGACCACGTCGACCTTGAGCCGGCGGACCCGAACGGGGCCCCTCCGCGTCCGGCGCTGTGATGCGTGGCCGGTTCGGCGTCGTGGTCCTGGTGGTCACGGTCGTCGCCCTGGCCGTCGCTCTGCTGGCAGCGCGGACCATGCACAACACGCCCTGGTGGTTCAGGTGCGTGACGTTCCTTCTGGCGTTCAGCTCCGTCTTCGGCGGCGGAAGCATCGGCGCGGCAGCACTCATGGAAGGCGCAACAGCACCCCTCAGGCGAAAGGCGCGGAAGTGATCGGCGGTTCCCCCAACTGCCCGTGTGGCACCCCGGTCGAGCTGACCGGAGCAGAGACGGACGACGCACCCGAATGGCGGTGCACGTGTGGCCGGTTCGGCTACTTGCTGCCGCCGGACTACGCCACGCGGCACCCCGACGAGCCTGCCGTTCAGGTCTGCGGCCGGAAGATCAAGCCGCGCGCGCGTGAGGTTCGCGTGGAAGTGGTCCCCGCCGTCGGCTACGAGCTGGAGATCGAGGGGGCGTTGCACACCCCGTTCGTGTCGGCCGTCGACGTAGAAAAACACTTCGAAACCGCCGTTGCCGACGCGGTCCGACGGAACCTGTTCATCGCCGATGACGTGCCGCTCGTGCTGCTCGTCACGGACGAGTCCGAGGAGCTTCGGCGTATCGAACAGGCTGCTGCACCGCCCGAGTAGCACACCCACAAGACCCCCGTCCCGGGCGCGAAGCAGTCATGGGGAAGCCGCGTTCGGGACGGGCACCAACGTCCGGCGCAGTCACGTGACAGTGCCGCCGGATGACCCCCTTGCCCGTCCGGGGCTGGACACCGGGCAGGGGAAGGGCTCCGTCCGTCGTGCGACACCCCCGGCGGGACGGACGGAGCCACCCAGGACCGGCGCGATCGTTGAAGGATGCCCCACGTTGGTGAGTGAAGCTCGTGTTCTTGCCCGGAAGGCCGCGAAGGCAGCCGGGGACGTTCGGGCCCGCCCGAAAGGTAAGGCGGGCCTGGGGCCTGGGATCGGCTGCGTGGTGGTCGACACACGCGGGCCCGGCCGGATCGCCATTGTGCACGACGTTCAACACGGAGTCTCGTTCCTGCGGGAGCCCTGCAAGGACGCCGAAATATGGCTGTGCCCGGTGGAGTCGATCGCTCCGGCACTGCCGTCCCTGGCGGACCTTGTCCGGGGGATCGAACTCTTCACCTTCCCGCCCGTCCCCCTCCGCGAGATCGTGACGGGAGACACGGCGTGAACCCCTTCGGCCCTCCCTTGCTCACCCTGTCCGACAGCGGCGGCTGTTTCTGCCCACGGCGGCGCGAGGGAGGGTGCATCGAGAACTTGGGGCTGCCCGCCGCACTGCTCGGTCAATTCATGGACGGGAACGGTCACGTCTGGACCCTGCTGAGCCGCGAGCGCGTGAAGGACCCGGTGACGGACCAAATTCGCCGCACGACCGTTCTGCTCAGCAGGAACGACACCGGAAGGCGCGTCTTCAAGACGGTCAGCTGTGCCGGACCGCCCAGGGTAGAGAACCGCTACGAACAGAGCCGGAGCGGACGCCCGCCGGCCAGCGCGCGACTCCCGTTTCAGGTGAAGACAGCGCCCTGAACGGACTACTTCGCGTCCGGAAGCGGGTCGCCTGGGCGGGGCTATTTCGCTGTCGGGCCCGTGACGAAGCTGCCCATCCCCGTCTCGGTCCGGACGAGCCCCTCGGCCCGCAGCGCGGCTGTCACCTTCTGGACAGTCGCGCGAGCCACCCCATAGTCCCGTTCGAGTTGCACCGCTGAAATGAGGTAGCCGGGCGGGTACTCGCCGGTTTCGATCTTGCGCACGATCTCGTCGCGGATCTGGCGCCACTTCGGGCGGGTCGGGTCGAACTCCATGCAATGAAGGTAACGGTCGGCGGTCGCTGGCGGGAGTCGGGCGCTATAGGCAGTGATAGACAGGGGTAGGGACCCACAGTAAGGTCGTCACAACAGAAAGCCCCGGCGACGGCTGCAACCGTCCCGGGGAATGGACGAAGCCGTGGAGGGCTCCGACATGACCAACTTTATCCCTTGGGTGTTCTTCGCCTGGGCCGGCATCCTGCTGGCTGGCCTGATAGCGCTGCACCTGCCCGTCAGCGCAGGCCCGGTGTTCCAGCCCAAGCCCCCTGCTGAACCTGCCGTACACACCCCCGTGCCGTTGCCGGGCGAGTCACGGTTCTGGACACTCCCCAAGCACCTCGCCGACTGGCGACTGCCCCTCGAAGGGGAGGAAAACCGGCTCGTTCGCCCGTACTGCGGGGAAGCGGAAGTTCTCACCTTCGCGTCCCGCCTGGGGCTGCCGGATCCGCTGCACTGGCTGAACGACGCAACCGACGCGGGCGTACTCACCGGGGCAGGTGCGTGATAGCCAGGAAGAGGCGGATGGCATACCCGTGCTGCGTCTGCGGCACTGTCACGGCGGATGGCAAGGTGATCGGCATCGTGGACCGGGTTAGCGGCCCGTCCTACGGCCGTTGGGTGTGCCGGAAGCCCTGCACCCCACAGCAGCCCCGCTAGACCCTCACAGCCCCGTCCGGGCCGATCCTGGGCGGGGCATTCATTCAGCTTCTCTTACTACGGGAAGAGACAGCAGGCGAATGCGTGGCAGCACGGAGGCTGCCCCGCCCCGGCCGTCCTGGTCTGCCTGCGGCCGAGCACCCTGCGCGTCGCCGTCTGCGACGACTGCCCCGAGCTGCCCGAACCCCGCATCTCCGCCGACCCCTACGCCGTCTCCGGGCGCGGCCTCCACCTCGTGCGCGCCCTCGCCGACCGGCTCGGCGTCGACCCCACGAAGACCGGCAAGGTCGTCTGGTTCGAACTGGACTTCGCCGCGTGAACACCCCGATCGACCCCCACGACCGCATCCTGCGCACCTACACCGAACCCGAGGTCACCGCCCTCCTGCGCGAACTCCACGAACGCGGCAGACCCCTCGGCCTGCGCTGGGGCTCCGCCGCCGTCTCGGAGCCCACCATCGACGGCCGCCTCCTCGTGAACTTCGGCGACGCCCCCGTCTCCACCCTCCTCAACCTCCTCACCCTGCTGCGGGAGATGGCCCGGGGATGAGCGCCTTCCTCGTCGGCGCGGCCTTCGCCGTCCTCCTCGCCCTCGCCATCGCCACCGTGATCACCGGCGTCGTCACCGCCCTCAGGATCGGCCCGCCCCCACCCCCGATCACCCGCCACGGCCACTGGGAAACCCACACCCACCCCGACGGCACCACCGAACACACCTGGACCTCCCACCCGACCGACCCCGACAACCCACAGCCCCAGCCCAACTGACCACCTCGAAGCTGCTCCCGGTGGCCCCTTTGCAACCAGCAAAGGGGCCACCGGAAGAGCGCCGGAAGCCCGTCCCGTCGACGTCCTGCGCCGACCCACGCTCGACCTCGCCCGAGAGGCACTCCAGGCTGCGGTTCTGGCCAGTCGGGCTAGGAGCGGGAAGTCGTCGGTTTCGACTTCCCGCTCCCCCTGGGCCTCGAACTCACCACAGACGGCAGCCGACAACCGGCGGGGCGGTCGGCACTGGATGGCTTGGAAAAGGAAGTCGGAACCGCCGACTTCCTGTTCCAAGGCGGCAGAGGGCATTGGCAAGCAGTGCACACGCGGCCCTGCGCCCCAGAACGAACGGCGTCGGCGACCGGCGGTCCCGGACGGGGGCCGGTACGGACGGCAATGTTCCGGTGGCCCCTTGCCCGGCAAGGAGCCACCGGAGCTTCGGGGCGGCACGATCACGCAGGTACGGGCGGGCCGTGGGCAGGTCGGCCCCGGGGGCGTCGTGGGAGGTCGGCCCGGTCGACTTCCCACTCCGCGTCGGGCTCGGGAGGCCGCGATCGCGGTCTCCCGGTGGCTTTCACGGTGTGCCACGGGAGGTGCGGCGGGTTGTGAGTGGCTGCCACTCGCGCGGGCCGGTGAGAGGGCAGTCGGCCGAGGTCGGGTGAGGTGGAGCGGCTCGGGTTCGGTAGCTCCCTCGCACACGACAGGGAGTCGCCTGAGAAGACGCCGGGAGTGGGAAGTCGACCGCCTGACTCTGCTGGCGAAGTAGCTGGTTGGGGTCAGGCTGCTGTTGCGATGCCGTGTTGGGTGCAGAGTGTGTGGATGCGGGTGGGGCGGCGTTCTGG
>NZ_JBIWIF010000038.1:0-26592 GCF_044764505.1 Kitasatospora sp. NPDC094019 | reverse complement strand
GGGGGGGGGGGGGGGGGGGGGGGGGGGGGGGGGGGGGGGGGGGGGGGGGGGGCGGGGGGGGGGCCCCCCCCCCCCCCGGGGGGGGCGGGGGGGGGGGGGGGGGCCCCCCCCCCCCGGCCTGGCCGCTCGGACCGCACGGGCCGTCCGTCGGACGGCCGGGCGAATCAGAGACAGAGAAGCGTGCTCACCGTGCTGGTGCCGCAGTTCAGGACGCTCAGCGAGCTGGTGTGGTCGAGGTTCTCGTCGATCGGGGCCGCCTCGGTCTCGGGCAGCTCCATGGTCTGGAGGTCGAGGATCGCCATAATGGTCTCCTTCACTTCGGGGTGGATCGCCCGGCCGGTCGGCCGGGAGTCTGGGGTGGCGCGCACGCGGGGCGGCGCGCTCGGGGGGCCGGTGGGCCGGCCGGCCCTTCGGCGGTTCGGTGTGTGCGGTCAGTGGGGTGCGCCCGGCGGGGCGGTGGCGGCCGGGCGGGTGAACGGGAGGAACGGGGTGCCCGCGAACGCCGTGCCCAGGGCCAGCAGCACCCCGGCCGATCCGGTCGCGAGGTCGGTGGACAGCCGCAGCAACTGGTCGCCGGGGAAGGCGAGATGGCCGCGGTAGGGCACCTGGTGGAGTGCCAGCAGCACCCGGTGCCGGTCGGCCGCGCCGGGCCACCCGCCGCCGTCCGCGTTCCCCGGGCCGCCGTCGTTGCCCGGACCCCGGTCGACGCGGTCGCCGGTCAGGGCCAGATAGCCGACGAGTCCCGCCCGTCCGTTGAACAGGCCCGCCTGGATCACGAACTCCGGCTCGGCGGCCCTGCGGATCAGCGCCTGCCGTTCGGCCTGCGCCGCGGCGGGCCGGTGGTGGAGCAGCGCGTCCAGCACGATCCCGATCCCGGCGCTGCCGGTCTCGATGTAGGGCAGGACGCGGCGCCGGTCGACCACCTGGAGGGTGCCGTCGCTCACCTGGGCGCAGCGGGCGAGGTCGAGTTCCAGCAGCGCCTCGGCCCGGTCGAGCAGGGTGCGGTCGCCGGTGTGCTCGTACAGCCGGACCAGCGCGAGCGCGGCCCCCGAGGCACCGGCCAGCAGTCCGGCCGCGACGCCCCCGTGCTTCTCCCAGGTGGTCGCGGCGGCGCCGGCCGCGTTCAGGGCCTGCTCCAGCAGCCGCTCGTCACCCGTGGTGCGGGCGAAGTGCAGCAGGGTGAGCGCGATCCCGGGTCCGCCGGAGGCCAGCGTCGGCGCGGGCGCCGAATCGCCGTCGGCGGCATGTCCGTCGAGCCGGTGCAGCAGTTCCAGCGCCCGTTCGCGCTCCCCCAGCAGGTCCAGGACGTACGCGACGCCGTGGCCGCCGTGGTAGAGGCCGGGCGACGTCCCGCGGCCGCGGGCGGCGTCGGCCAGCCACCGCACGTGCGCGGGGTCGATCGCGGCCCCGGTGCTGTGCAGGGCGTAGAGCACCCCGGCCGCGCCGTGCGCCAGGCCGAGCCCGCCCTGCGTGAACTGGGCGACGTCGCCCGGGAACAGCCGGTCGGAGCGTTCGGGGGTGGCGGCCGCGGCGATCCCGGCGGCGAGCGAGTCGCGGACCGCCGGCCAGTCGACGGTCGGCGCCTCCAGCAGCGCGCGGGTCTCGGCGCGGCCCTCGGCGAGCTCCGGGCGGGGCGTGCGCCCGTCGCCGGCGGTGCGGCCGAGCAGGCGGCGGATGTCGTCGGTGTAGCCGGGCGGTACCGGGAACCGGCGCTCGACGGCGTCCGCGAGCTGCTCCGCCTTGTCCGCGTCCAGGGCGGTGAGCTGGACCAGCGGGTAGAAGAGCCACAGCCGCAGCGCGGCCAGCGCGTACCGGTCCACGTCCGTCCCGGTGCGGCCGGGCGGGGCGGTGAAGCCGGCGGCGCCGAGCGCGGGGCGCAGGAAGTCGTCGACGGTGCTGGCGAGTTCGAAGTCGATCAGGCTCAGTTCGCCGTCCGGCCGGACGATCAGGTTGCGCGGGTGGAGGTCCCCGAAGACGACGCCCCGCTCGTGGATCCCGGCGATCGCCCGTTCCACCTGGTCGACGACGGCCAGGGCGTCGCGGGTGTACCCGGCGACGGCCTCCTCGTCGGCGTCGGGGTGGATCAGGGGATAGCGGACCGTCAGCCATTCGCTCAACGACTGCCCGGCGATGTACTCCTGGACCAGGAACTCGTGCTCCCAGGCCGTCAGCAGCCCGTGCTCCCGGGGGACCCCGGGCACACCGGCCAGCCGTACCAGGACGGCGTGCTCGTTGCGCAGCCTGGTCACCGCGTCGACGCCGCGCTGGTCCAGCCCGGCGAACGGCCGGGCCTCCTTGAGCACCAGCTGCGGTCCGTCCTGCCCGTCGCGGGCCAGGTAGACGCCACCGGCGTTGGAGAAGTGCAGGACCCGCTCGACGGTGTACGGGAGTCCGGTCTCCTGCGGTGCGGCGCGCTCGGCGACCGCTTCGGCTATGCACTCCGGCACCGGCGCCCAGGAGGGCACCGAGAACGCCGTCCCGCGCACGTCCGGCACCGGGCGGCCGTCCGGTCCGACCAGGGCCAGGACCGGTTCCCCGGCCTCGTTGCGGCAGTAGCGTTCGGCGAATCCGCCGTAGCGCAGATAGAGCGGTCCGTCCTTCCAGCGCAGGTCGCTCAGGATGTACGCGCCCTGCTGGCCGTCCAGCAGCGGGCCGAGCCCGTCGAGACAGCGTTCCAGCTCGGCGTCGTCGACCGGGTACAGGGTGCAGAACTTGCCGCTGGAGCCGCGGGGCGCGTACTTGGAGTTCTGCACCTGGAGGATGGGCAGTCCGCGCAGGAACTTGAAGGTGACGCGCTCCCGCAGACAGAAGGCGTGGACGATCTCCAGCACCTCCTCGGCGTTCCCGAGGCACGCGGAGACGTGGATCTTCCAGCCCTGGTCCGGGATCCGCACGCCGGCCGGACGCACGACGGCCCACATCTCCAGGTCCCCGTGCTCCCAGCCCTCGGGCAGCGGCCGGGTGACGGCGGCGAACTCCTCCTGCGCTCCCCAGCGCCGGGGCGAGTCGTAGAAGAGCGGGTCGGCGTAGGCGTGGGCCTCGTAGCGGTTGTCCAACGGAACCCTCCTCGTACTGGGGGCCGGAACGGGCGGCGTGGGTGGAACGGGCGGTGCGGGCGGCACAAGTGGTGCCGGCGGCACGGGTGGTGCGGTGCGCGGCGGAGCGGGGCGTGCTGGAGGCATGACGGAACCGTGGTGGAGCGAACGCGGTGGGACGCGGCCGTCCGGCGGCTGCGGTGCGCGGTGCGGACGGACGGACTCGCGGTGCGGTGCCCCGGTGGTGACGGGGCGGGGACGGCGGAGCCGGGCCGGCCCGGAGGGACACGGTGGTCCTGGGGTCGTGCCGCGTACTGCCGGCTGCGTACTTCCTGCTGCGGTGCGGTTCGGTAGCGGGCCCCGGCCGGTCGAAATCCCGTATGGCGCTGGGGCCCTCCGAATACTGGTGCCGCCGAGAATTCTCCGCAACGGCGCACGTTCGGACCGGACCTCCGGCGCTGTGCACCCGGCTCGCGCCCGGTCGCATTTCCGATGGCGGGCGCGCCGCCGCGCGCCGCCCGGGGCGGCCGGGCGGCATTTCCGGCGCGCAGCCGTCACCGACGGTATGCGAACGCTCTCCCTGCGACGGCCGTGCCCCGCCGGGCGGGGACCGTTGGCCGGGCCTCGGTCTGTGGCGATACGGACACGATCGGATCGACGGCCCGGCGGGCGCCGCTTTCGACCGCCGTCCCGCGACCCCCGGCGCACTCCCGGCGGGCGGCCAGCGCCCGACACCGTCCGACCGAGCGCCCGGGCCGGTCATTTGAACGGGCAGAACCGAACGCGGGCGAGTAGATCATATTTCTGTTCTATTTCAGGAGTATTTCGACAGCCTCTGAACTTTGTTCTTCCTTGACCATCGGACCGGCTCATCGGAATGACTCGTTCGCACAAGTCCGGACCCTGGTGCACCATCCGCCCGTCCGGTCACGATCGACCCTCCCGGAACATCCCGGAACAACCCGGCCGATCGGCCGGGACGGGCCGGCACACGGGAACGGCCCCCGGGCCGGGTCGCGGGACCTGTCGTCCCGCGACCGCGTGCCCGGGGGCCGCCGAAACGCTCCCGGTCAGTGCGCGTTGGTGTACATGTAGGCGCCGGTGTCGTAGTTGTAGACGGCGAGCTTGATCAGGACGCCGGCGTCGGACCGGAGCTGGGTGGGGATGTAGCAGGTGCCCCCCACGGACGTGTCCGCGGTCACTCCCTCCCAGTTCCAGCCGCCGCTGCCGTTGGACGTCAGGATCCACACGTTCTGGCCGCAGTGGTTGGTGGAGAAGTCGATGTAGGCCACGTCGTGGCCCCCGGTGTCCGGGCCGTTGTGGATCTGCAGGTCCGCCTGAGTGCCCGTGGAGGACACCCGGTCGCACCAGTAGAAGTGACTGGTGTAACAGGTGACCCGGTAGCCGGGGCCCGACGGGACGGCGGCCTGCGACGGCGCGGCGGGAGCCACCGCGGCGGCCGGTGCGGCTACGGCGACGGGCAGGGCCAGCAGGCCCAGGGCGGCGACGAGGCGGAACTTCTTGCCGGTCATGCGCGAACCTCTTCCCTCTCACGCGTGGCACCCTCCGGACGGAGGACGCTCACAGGTGCGCCGGGGAAGCGGCGGCGACAGCGCGGCGGTATCGGGGCATCGGCACCGGACCGAGGACGCCGTTACGGCCGTCTCCGGCTCCGTGGGGGGCGACGATGCCGCGCCACGTCGTCACGAGGAGCTTTCGACCGGAACCCTAGGCCACCCCGCCCGCCGGGGGATTGTAGGAATGCGTGGATCCGCGCTCAGCCGGGCGACGAGGACGGCGCGCCGCCCGCCGGGCCGGGCCCGTGGATCGGCCCGTGGATCTGCTGGAGGTCGTCGAGCAGCCCCGCGAGCCAGACCGCCACGTCCACCGCGTGCACCGACACCCGTCCGTCGGTTCCCGGCGCGGGCCCGCCGTCGAGTTCGGCCACCAGCGCCGCGCGGGCCCGGGTGACGGCCGGCTGCGCGGCGTCCGCCGGCTCGCGGGCCCGCAGGGCCGCCGCCTGACGGCGGAAGGCCGCCGCGACGTCGTCCGCGTGGCGCAGCAGCGCCCGCGCCCCGCCCCGGTGGGGCGTGGCCGTGCCGGGCGGGATGCGGGCCAGCAGCGGTTCGGCGCCCCGGACGGCGTGCTGCCCGGCCAGGACCGCCGCCTGCCAGTTGGGTCCGTCCCCCGCCGGGTCGTGGCGTTCGCAGCGGTACTGGGCGTACATCGCCTCGGTGAGCAGCGCCGATCGGCGGGCCCGGCGCAGCGCCCCGCCCGGGCGGCCGGTGCCGGTGACCACGGCGACCGTCTCGCGCAGCGCGTCCGCGCCGTCCTCCAGCAGCCCGGCGGTGCGGCGGCGCAGGTCCTGGGCGCCGCCGCGCGGCCAGGCGCAGAGTCCGGCGAGGATGCCGATCGCGGCCCCGGTGGCGACGTTGACCACCCGGTCCTCCGCCAGCCGCCAGCTCGCGGGCGCCAGCTGGGTGAAGACGAGGGCGACCACCAGGGTGAACAACCCCTGGCCCCAGGCCGGCCCGAGCGCCGGTCCGGCGGTGAAGGCGATCAGCATCACCGGCGGCAGCGCGAGGGCGTAGACCAGCGGGTGTTCCCCGACGGTCAGCAGCACCGCGGCCGTCACGGCGGCGCCGACGGTCGTGCCGACCAGCGCGGGGCGCAGCGTCGTCCGGGTGTCGGCGGCGCTGGTGCGCATCAGGGTGAGCGTGGCGAGCAGCACCCAGAAGCCGTGCGACAGATCGAGGCCGCCGGCCAGCAGCCGGGCCGCGCCGAGGGCGCCCGCGGTGCGCAGGGCGTTGCGGAAGGCGACCGAGCGCGGGGTGAGGTTGGCGCGGAACCGGCGCCACCAGAGCAGCGGGGCCGGGTCGTAGGCGTACCAGAACGGTCCGGGCCGCTGGTCGGCGGGCGTCTCGTCGGACGGCAGCGCGGCGCCCCGGCCGACCCGCACCGCCCGGACGACGAAGCGGGCGCCCTCGGCGGAGTCCAGGGCGGCGGTGCCGAGCGCCGGGCGGACCCGGCCGTCGTTCCCGGGCGGGGCGGCGTGCGGTGCGGTGGGCCCGGGCGGGGCGGTGGGCCCGGTGCGCTCCGGCGGCACGGCGTGCTCGGGCGCGGCAGTGGGCTCCAGCGCGGCGTCAGGCTCCGGCGGCACGGCGCGGGCGGCGTCGAAGGCGGCGAGTTCGCGGTCGAGGACACCGGTGTCCGGGACCGGGCCGGCGCCCTGGCCCGGTCCCGCCCGGGGCAGCCCCGCCGCCGCCGCGCGCAGGGCCCGCGCGGTGACGGCGGTCAGCCGGGCCGCGCCCGGGTGGGGCCGGGCCAGCCGGAGCATCCGCAGCAGTTGCGGGCCGGTGTAGCGGAGGGAGGACGCGCAGTGGGTGAGGGCGCGGTCCACCGCCCCGGCCCCGGCGGGGCGCTCCATCACCGGGACCTTGCTGAACCGCAGCTCGTCCAGGTGCGCGCGGGCCCGCTCGGCGGCCCCGGTGACGGCGTCGGGGGCCGCCGGCCGGCCCGCGCAGGCGTCGGCGGCGAGGTCGGCCAGGTCCGCCAGGGCGAGCGCGGCGCGGGCCAGCCGGCCCCGGTAGTCCGGCGGTGCCGGTTCCGGCCACAGCAGCAGTTCGGCGACGGTGAGCAGCAGCAGTCCGGCCGTCACGCCGAGCAGCCGCTGCGGCAGGGTGTCGGGGCTGTAGGGCGGGAAGCACGGGAGGATGTAGAGGAGTTGGAGGCCGTTGGCCAGTCCCACCATCCGGGGGCCGCCGACGGAGCCGTAGGAGACCGCGAAGCCGACGGCCACCATGCCCAGGGCGGCCGCCCACGAGTGCGCGGCCAGGACGGTGCCGAGGCAGACCAGCCCCCAGGCGAACGGCAGCGTCAGCAGGATCGTCCGGGCCCTGGTCCGCGCGGCGCCCTCGACCCGGGCCAGCACCCCGAGGGCCACGGCCGCGAACAGCGCGTAGGTGGCCGCCACCGGGCGGTCCAGGCCGTAGCGGAAGGCGTAGAACCCGGCGCAGGCCGCCGCCGTGACCCGGACGGCGCGGTGCACCACCGCCGGGGCGGGGTTCACCCGCCGCGGCCGCTCCGCGCGCCCCGGCGACCGGCGCATCGCACCTCGCTCCCGTGTCCGCGTGGGGTCCGCCGCCGGCCAGGCGCGGGAGACCGCCGCCGGGGCGCGGGGGTCGGAGGGTCGGCCCCTTGCACCTTTCACCTTTCACCGTAGGACGCCGCCCGGCCGCTCCGCAGCGGGAGCCGGGCCGACGGCGGCCGGGCGCGGGGTGCCGCCGCCGGGTTCAGCGCTCGCGGAGGCAGAGGACGACGGCGCCGAAGTCCTGCGCGAGCTGCCCGGTGCCGGTGGCCCAGTCCGGGACGGCCTGCTCACAGGTCGTGGTCACGGGCGCGTCCAGCCGGGCCAGCACGGTGAAGTACTGGTCGCCCCGCTCGTCCCGCACGGGACCGCGCACCGACAGCAGGCCGCAGGGCGCGGTGAGCCACTTCGGACGGTCCGGGTCGGGTTGCCCGCCCCGTTCGAGGATCTCCTTGCCGACGCAGTCACCGGGCCGGGCCGCGGTCACCTCGTCCTCGAACAGCGGGCTGAACACGGCGACGGACCCCGCGATCAGCCCCAGGACGAGCAGCACGCCGAGCGTGTACGAGGTGCGGCGCAGCGCGGTCAGCGCGAGGCGCACGGCCCGGGGCCTGGGGAGGGTGGCCGTCGGGGAGCCGATGCCGGCGATCACGCCACCGGTGCGGGCGGTCGTCCCGGCCCGGCGGTGGACGGCGTAGAGCATGCCGCCGTGCGGGGCGGTGAGCACGACGTCCCCCCGGCCCGAGACGACCTCCAGCAGCGGGTCGCCCTTCTCCACCGCGTCGCCGACCCGCTTGAGCCAGCGGACGACGGTGGTGCGTCTCATCCCGCCGGTCTCGCCGGGTATCCAGGGCAGGACGACCGTCGCGTAGCCGGCCTTCAGCTCGCCCACCCGGGCCGGGAGCGGAGGCAGCCGGGGCGGCGGGACGGGCGGGTCCCCGGCGGGGCGCTCCGGCTCCACCAGGGTCGGCGGTGGGGGGATCACGGCGGTGGTCAGCTCGGAGGTCCGCCGCACCTGTTCGACGATCATCGCGGTCACGTCCGGCGGCAGCCAGACGGCGGCGGGGGCGGCCTGTCCGGCGCAGCGCGCCAGGACCTCGGCGACGCCGGGGCGCTGCCTCGGGTCCTTGGCCAGGCAGGACCGGACCAGGGGCGCGAGGACGGGCGGGAGGCCCGCGAGGTCGGGTTCCTCGTGGACAACGTGGTAGACGACGGCCTCGGTCGGCCCCTCCCCGAACGGCGGGCGGCCGGTGGCGGCGTGGGCGAGCACCGCGCCCAGGCTGAACACGTCGCTGGCCGGGGTGGCCGGGTCGCGGAGGATCTGCTCGGGGGCCATGAAGCCGGGGGTGCCGATCACGGTGGTGCCGGTGAGGCCGGAGGCGGCGTCCAGGGCGCGGGCGATCCCGAAGTCGATCACGCGCGGGCCGTCCTCGGCGAGGACGACGTTGCCGGGCTTGAGGTCCCGGTGCACCAGGGAGCAGGCGTGGATCGCGGCCAGCCCCTCCGCCAGGCCGGCCCCGAGCACGGCGACCGTCGCCACGGGCAGCGGGCCGTGCCGGGCCACCACCTCCCCCAGCGAGGGACCGGGGATGTAGGAGGTGACCATCCACGGCGGGTCGGCCTCCGCGTCGGCGTCCACCACCTGGGCGGTGTAGAACCCGCCGACGCGGCGGGCGGCCTCGATCTCCTGGGCGAACCGCCGCCGGAACCGCGCGTCCTCGGCCAGCTCGGGGCGGACCAGTTTCACCGCGACGGTCAGCCCGCCGGGCGAGCGGCCGAGGAAGACCCGCCCCATGCCGCCCCCGCCCAGGCGGGCGAGCAGGCGGTACGGTCCGACCTCGCGCGGGTCGGCGGCGGACAGCGGCTTCATCGGCGCTCCCATCGGAGACTGCTGGTCGGGTCGGGAGCGACATGATCCCATCAACACGGCGCACCCGGGGGCGAATCCGGGGAACGGGGGCGGCCTCGCCACCCGCCGCACCGTCCGGCGTTCAGGCTTCCTTCACCGGCACCTTGACGGGGCGTCGACCGGTCTTGGCGCGGGCGTGGCACCGTGCGGCCGTCCGGGACCGCCGGCCCGCCGGCCGCCACCGCCCGGCGTCCGTCCCGCTCCACCCCACATCCACCCGAAGGGCCGCCGTGAAGCGCACCGCCCCCCTGTCCGTCGCCGTGGCCGTCTCCATGACCGCCTCCCTGGCCGCCGGAGTGCTGTTCACCGCGGGCACCGCCGCCGCGCACGACCGTTCCGGCGCCTCGCGCGTCGACCGCGACCTCTACGGCACCAAGGCCCCGTACGAGCCGCAGGGCCGGCCCGGGCACTACCAGAAGGCGCCGAAGGGCTTCGCCCCCGTCTTCACCGAGAACGTCGCCCGCCACGGGTCCCGCGCCATGTCCGACGGCAAGGACGGCGAGGCCGTGCTCGCCGTCCTCGGCCGGGCCCAGGAGCAGGGCGCCCTGACCGACCTCGGCGCGCGGCTGGCCCCGCAGGTGCGGACGCTGCTGACGGCGGCGTCCGGCATCGGCTTCGGCAACCTCTCCGCCCGCGGCGCCGACGAGCAGCGGCAGACGGCGCTGCGGCTGGAACAGCGGCTGCCGTCGCTGTTCCGGTCGATCGCCGCCGACGGGCGCCCGGTCGTGGTGGAGACCTCGGGCGTGGCCCGCGCGGTGGCCAGTGCCGGTGCCTTCACCGCGGGCCTGACGGCCGGGATCCCGGCGCTGGCCGGCACCATCCAGGCCCCCGTCACCGACAAGAACCTGCTGTACTTCCACAAGCAGCCGCAGAACGCCGACTACCAGGCGTACTTGGCGAGCGACCCGGACCTCGCCCAGGTCCTCGCCGGGATCGAGCACGAGCCGCGCACCGCCCGGGCGGCCCGGCACGCGGTCGGACGGCTCTTCCGCGCGGGCTTCGCGGAGGCGATGTCCACCGAGGAGCAGGTCTCCTTCGCCCGTTCCCTGCACGCGCTCTACAGCGCGGCACCGGATCTGGGCGTGGAGGCGCCGAACGTCGACCTGACCCGGTTCCTGACCGAGGACGACGCCCGGTGGTTCGCCTACCTGGACGACGCGGAGGAGTTCTACCAGTCGGGCCCGGCCTTCAGCGGACGCACCATCACCTACCGGATGGCCGGCGTCCTCCTGGACGACCTGCTGGCCCGGGCCGGGGCCAGGGCGGCCGGCACCAGCGGGAACGGCGCGGTGCTGCGGTTCACCCACGCCGAGGAGATCGAGCCGCTCGCCGTGCTGCTGGGCCTCCCCGGCAGCACCGAGCAGGCCGACAAGGACGAGCCGTACAGCTACCGGAACAACCCGTGGCGCGGCGCCGAGGTCGCGCCGATGGCCGCGAACATCCAGTGGGACCTGTTCGCCGACACCCCCGCCGACGGTCACCCGGCCGCCTACCTGGTGCGCATGCTCTACAACGAGAAGGAGACGGCCTTCAAGTCCTCCTGCCGCCCGGTCGCCAAGGGGAGCTACTTCTACCCGCTCGACGAGCTCAAGCACTGCCTGGCCCACAACTGACCCCGCGGCGGCCCCGGGGCAGCCGCGCCGCCGCCGCTGAGCACCCGCCTCACGTCCACGGCGCGACCGGGGCGGGCACCCGCGTTCGGCGGGTGCCCGCCCGTCGCCGTGCCGGCTCTCCTCGGCCGAGGGCGAGGCGGCCGGGTGCGCGTCAGGCGAAGTCGGCCTCGGCCGCCCGGGCCCGCCCGGCCGGTCCGGCGACCCGGTCGAGGCAGCCCTCGGTGTCATGGGCCCCATCAGCAGGGCGATCTGCCTGTCGACGACGAGCAGCGCGGTGTCCGGCATGGTCGTCACCCCAGGCCCTCGCCCTCGGCTCGTCCGGGATCCTCTCGGATCAGCGGGCGGACCGGCGGGCGGACCGGCGGGCCCGGCCCCGGCGTCGGGTCAGGAGGTCTCCAGCCCCAGACCGGTGACCCGGAGGAACCCGTGCGCCGCCAGCTGGGGCGAGAGGCCGATGCCCGGGCGGCGGGCGGTGATCCGGCCGGGTCCGAGGCCGAAGCCGGAGTCGCCACCGATGCCGCGGGCGGTCAGCTCGGTGGCGATCAGCGCGGCGGCCTCCCGGGCGGTCTCCTCGGTCGGCGTCCGCCACTCGGCCTTGAAGCGCCGCCCCGACGGCTCCCAGCCGTCGGCCGTCATCGCCGCCGCGACCTCGGCCGCGACCCCGGGACGCGGGCCGACGCGCAGCAGCACGCCCTTGACCGTGCTGTACGTGACCGAGAGCCCGCCGCTGATCTGCGGGGCGGCTATCGTGAACATGGCCTTCTCGCCCGGACGCTGTACCGGCAGCTGCTCGATCCACGCCGCCAGGAGGCTTTCCAGGCCCTCCCGCAGATGCGGCACCGACAGGGCGAGCCGCCCGCCCGGCAGGTAGTCGGCCGTGCCGCCGGGTGCCTGGACGGGCAGGTGGAGCTGCCAGCTGTACGGCAGCAGCGGGAAGTCGCTGGGTCCGTCGGAGCCGCCCGACGGGCCGCCCCACTCGAAGGTGCCGTGCTCGTCCTCTTCGAGCGCCGCGGCCGGTTCGGTCTCCAACCGGACCCGCCGCCCGCCGCAGAGCAGCCGCAGCAGCCGGCCCTGCCCCCCGGCCTCGCGCCAGCGGACGTCCGGCCCGTCGGGGCCGCCGCCGAAGATCGTCGGTTCGCCGAGCACGGCGCAGACCGCCCGGTAGATCTCGCCGAACACCGCCCGCCGGTGTTCCAGCGTCGACGGGCCGAGCTCGAACCGGTGCAGGTCCAGCACGTCGTAGCTGCCCTCCGGGGCACCGCGCAGGACGGAGCCGCGCAGGGCGAAGGACGGTGTGCAGTGCGGGTCCCCGGTGCGGATGTCGACATAGCCGTCGCCGAACCCGGCTTCGACCCCGGGCAGTTCGGCGACGGCCCGGCGGACCGCCTCGGCCGGCAGGTACCCGCCGGCCGCGTCGTGCAGCAGCGGAACGAACGCCGCCACCGCGGCGGGCAGTTCGGGGCTGACGTGCCGGACCTCCCGGACATGCGGCTGGATCGCGATCCAGGCCCGGCGGTCGTTGGCCTGGAGCAGCATGGTGCGCCCGGCGGACCGCCAGCGAAGCCCGAACCCGTCGGCCGCGGTCGGCACGAGCGTGGGCGCGCCGACCTCGCGCAGCGCCTCCGAGAGCACCCGCAGCGCGGCATGGCGCTCCTCCGCCGGCGTCGGCAGGTGGAACTGCAGCAGCGGCACCCAGGCCCGCCGGAACGTGTCGGCCTTCGGCTCGGTGGTGCCGAGGAAGAGCTCGGCACCGGCCGGCCAGCGGAGCTCGGCCTGCAGGCCGACCACGAGGATATCGGTGAACGCCCGGCGGATCTTCCACTCCGGCCGGGCCTCCACCATCCGCTCGACGTCCGCCCGCGTCCAGCAGTCGTCGAGGTCGTGCAGGGTACGGACCAGCTCGACGGTGGTCGGCAGGTCGGCCGTCCAGGTCACGGCGGAGGTGTCGGTGCTCACGGCGTCGTTCATGAGGACGATCATGGCAGCGGCCACCGACAGCGCCGGCCCGGGCGGTCACCCGTGCCGTCAGAGTCCGACCCGGAGCCGGAGTTGCAGCCGACAGCCGCCGGGCCGACCGTCGGTGTCGATACCGACGGTCACCGGTCCGCGATCGGTCTCGGCCCAGTGGTAGCCGGTGTTCCGGCACTGGGAGCGGTCCCCGTCGGCGTCGTACTGCACGTCGAGGGCGACGTACGTCTGCCGGATCCCGGGCACCGCGAGGGTGAGTTCGCACCCGCCCGGCCGGTTGTCGGTGTCGATCCGGACGGACGGGCCGAAGGTGCGGGCGTCGGAGCGGATCGGCATCGGGTAGGTGCCCTGGTCGCCGCACTGCGCGGGATCGCCGCCGACGGTTCCGCGGAACGCGTACTCGACGGACACTCCGTCCAGGTCGCGGTCCTGATCGTGGATGCCGAAGGCCAGTCGGCAGCCGCCCGGGCGCCCATCGGTGTCGAAGCGGACGGGATCGGCCCACGTACCCGCGGCGACCCACTGCTCGCCGGTCCGGCCGCCGCACTGGGCGGGGTCGCCGTCGGGGATGAACCGGATCCCGAGCTCCGGCGGGCGGAACTGCCTGCTCCGGGCCTGTGCCTGCGGCACCGGGCCCAGCACCGCCACGACCGCCGTGGCCGCCACCGCGAACACCGTCCACCTGCGCGCGAGTCGTCCCATCACCGGCACTTCCCTCCGTCACGAACCTCCAGGATCATGGCCCCAGGATGACCGGAGGCGTGCACACGCCAAGCCGCAGGCGCGCCCGACATTCCGCCGCGTCACCCGGAACACCCAGCCGCCCGGGCGGTTCGGGCGGGGCGTCAGGTGACGGTGACCGGCCCGTCGTCCACGGCCGCCGTGCCGTGGAGGGCCGGGCCGGCGGTGCCGTCGGGGTCGAGGGCGGCCGGGTCCGGGATCAGGGTGCCCGGTGGCACCACCAGTACCAGCACCGACTGCCGCCCGGCCGCCGCCGCGGCCCAGCCGGGCGGGACCCGGACCTCGTGGGCCGGCTCCCGGAGCGTGCGGCCGCCCGCGAGCCGCAGCCGGACCGGCGCGCCGTCCCGGATCTCCACCACCGCGTCCGTCAGCGGTGGTTCGCCCACCGCCGGGGCGAAGCCGCCCGCCAGCGCCACCGCCGCGAGGTCCCCGTGCGTCCGGCCGTCGGCCTCCACCACGAGCACCGCGAACGCCGGCCCCGGCTCCGCCGCCCGCACCACCGGTGCCCACAGCGTCGACCCCGGCTCCGCCGCGCGGCAACAGAGCCCCGAGCCCGATCCCGGGCTCGGTGCGAACATCCCGTCGGGCAGGCGCACCGGGCCGCCGGATCCCCAGATCATCCCGCCACTCCCCCGCGATCGGGCCGGCCGGGCGGAGCGGGGCGACCCGGAGGCCCCGGAGGGCCGGGCCGGGAGCAGCGGCGCCGTCCGACGGGAGCCGCCGTCCCGCCCCGCCGTCCGCCCCTGCCGCCGTGCTGAGGTCTGATCATGCCGCCGATCCTGCCGTGGCCGGCCGCCGCCCGCCTGAGTATTCGTACTCAATCCGTCAGGACCGGAACCTCCTGGCGTCACGTCAACTCCGCTCTCCCGCACTGTCCGTGAGCGCCGTTCCGCTGCCGGTGCGCAGGTGGAGGGCGGTGCGGCCGGTGCGGCGGGTGCTCACCAGGCCCGCCCCGCGCAGGGCGCCCAGGTGCTGGGACACGGCGCTCGGGCTGACGCCGAGCCGGTCGGCGAGTTCGGGGGTGGTCAGCGGTTCGGCGAGCGCGTCCAGCAGGGCCGCCCGGGTGCGGCCGAGGACGGCGGCCAGCCCCCGCGAGGACCGGCGGGGACGCTCCCACAACAGCCCGACACCGGCCGCCGGGTAGCGGATCGAGGCGGCGGCGAGCGGCGCGTGGTCGACCAGTACGTCCGGCCAGGCGAACACGGACGGCATCAGCACCAGGCCCTGCCCGCCGCCCGCCACCGTCCACGGCGCGGCGCTCCGGCGACGGCCGCCCACCAGCAACTCGCCCTCCCGCCAGACCACATCGGCGTGCAGTTCGGCGAACAGGCCCTCCACCCCGGTGTCCACCAGCGCCACCGCCCGCCGCCCGAGGTCCGCCTCCAGCACCGCCCGCATCCGCCCCCAGTGCGGGGCCACCAGCCGGGCGTGGCAACGGTCCAGCGCGTCGGCGGCCCGGGCCAGCAGTTCGGCCGGCTCCGGCAGCTCGCGGGCCGCCCGGGCCCGCCCCAGGGCGGCGGCGCACTCGGCCGCGACATAGTCGGGGCCGAGTGCGCGCAGGGCCGTCAGTTCGCTGGCGAAGGCGGGCGCGCGCTCCTCCGGCAGCGGGAACAGGAAGGCCGGCAGACAACCCTCCAGCAGGGCCCGCAACAGCGGGAGTTCGGGCTCGGCCGCGAGCACCGGCCGGGCCTCCCGCACCCACGGCAGGTGGACCTGGTGACCGCCCGCGCCGAGCGCCACCCGCACCCCGAGCACCGTCTCGGCCAGCGGCGACACCGCGAGCCGCACCCGTGCCACCTCCGCCGCCGAAAGCCGGATCTCCACCGCCATACCGCCGCCACCACCGATCATTGAGCCGTGGCTGAACGATAGCCGGGGCGGCCGGCCGCCCCGCAGGCTGTCCGGCATGGAGACCTTCACCTCGTACGACGGCACCCGGCTCGCCTTCCGCACCGTCGGCGACGGCCCGCCGCTGCTGTGCCTGCCCGGCGGCCCCGGCCGCGCCGCCGCCTACCTCGGCGATCTCGGCGGCCTCGCCACCACCCGCACGCTGATCCTGCCGGACACCCGGGGCACCGGCGCCTCCGCGACCCCCGCCGACCCCGGCAGCTTCCGGGTCGACCGCCTGGTCGACGACGTCGAGGCGCTGCGCCGCCACCTCGGCCGGGAACGCGTCGACCTGCTCGGCCACTCCGCCGGCGGCAGCCTGGCCCTCCTGTACGCCGCCGCGCACCCCGACCGGCTGAGCGGCCTGGTCCTGGTCACCCCGTCCTTCGCCGCCGCGGGCGTGGCCTCCGACCTCGGCGCGGAGGAGGTGATCGCCGCCCGCGCCGCCGAACCCTGGCACGCCGGCGCCGTGGCCGCCTACCGGCGCGTGAAGGCCGCCCGGAGCTTCGCCGAGGCCGCCCCGCACCGACTCGCGTTCGAGCCCCTGATGTACGGCCGCTGGGACGCCGCCGCCCGGGCCCACGCCGCCGCCGACCCGGCCCAGCGCTCGCTCGCGGTCGGCGAGCACTACTACGCCGGCTACACGCCCGACACCGAGCGGCTGCGGCAGCGGCTGGGCGCCCTTCCCTGCCCCGTCCTGCTGCTGGCCGGCGAACTCGACCTGTGGCCCACCGCGGCCTCCGCCACCGCCGCGGCCTCGCTGTTCCCGGACGTGACGCTCGCCGTCCAGCCCGGGGCGGGGCACTACCCGTGGCTGGACGACCCGGCGGCCTTCACCGGGACGGTGGAGGACTTCCTGCGCCGCACGGCCGCCGCCGGGGCACCGGTGTCGGGCTCCCGCTGAGGGCGGGACGGGAGCCGACGCGGCGACGGCCGGGAGGGCGGGCGTCCGGGGACCCGCCCTCAGGACGACCGCTCCTCCACCCCGTCGACGGTGAGGACGATCTTGCCGGTGGTACGGCCGCGCTCGCCCAGCTCGTGGGCCTCCGCGGCCCGCGTCAGCGGCAGGACCGCCTCGACCACGGGGCGCAGCTCGCCGCGCTCCACCAGGGCGGCGATCTCGCGCAGGCCGAGGTGGTCCGGCTCGACCAGGACCCACTGGGCCCGCAGCCCGTCGGGCACCGCGGCGGGGACGTCGTCCGGCCCGGGCAGGGTGATCAGCCGCCCGCCGGGCCGGAGCACCTTGAGGGAGCGCTCGGCCGTTTCGCCGCCGAGGCCGTCGAGCACCACGTCGATGTCGGACACGGCGTCCTCGAACGGCGCGGCGCGGTAGTCGACCACCTCGTCCGCGCCGAGTTCCCGCAGCAGTCCGTGCTTGCCCGCGCTGGCCGTGCCGATGACGTACGCGCCGCGGGCCTTGGCGATCTGCACCGCGAGGTGGCCGACGCCGCCGGCCGACGCGTGCACCAGCACCCGCTCGCCGGGGCGGATGTCCGCCGTGTCCACCAGGGCCTGCCAGGCGGTGAGCGCCGCCAGCGGCAGGGCGGCCGCCTCGACGTGGGTGAGGCCCGCCGGCTTCCGGGCGAAGTGCCGGGCCGGGGCCGCCACGTACTCGGCGTAGCCGCCGGCCTGGCGCGGGAACAGCGGCATCCCGAACACCTCGTCGCCGGGCCGGAGCACCCCGACGCCGGGTCCGACGGCCTCGACCACGCCGGACACGTCCCAGCCGACCATCGGCACCGGGCCCCAGTCGATCAGTCCGCCGCTGGTCCGGGTCTTCCAGTCCACCGGGTTCACGCCCGCCGCGCGCACCCGCACCAGGACCTCGCCGAGCCCGGGCCCGGGGCGCTCGACCTCGCGCTCGACCAGGTGCTCGGGACCGCCCCACCGCTCCACGACCACGGCCCGCATGGTGTCCGTCATGTCTCTCCTCGAATCTCCGGCCACCGGGGACTCCCGGCGCCGCAGTCCACTGTCCGGCCTCCCGGCCCGCGGGGGAATTGGCCGTCCGGCCAGGGTGTGACAGGATCTGGCCATGGGCACAAAAACGGACATCCCGGTCGAGGAGAAGGTCACGGTGGGGCACCCGGAGAGCGCTTCGGGGTGCGCCCCGGCGCGAGCCACGGCCGCGGGCACGCCGCAGCCGCACCGGATCGCGGTGCTCGCCCTGCCCGGAGTCCCGCCGTTCGAGCTCGGCATCCCCTCCCGCGTGTTCGGCAGCGCGCGGGACTCCGCCGGGCGCCCGCTCTACGAGATCACCGTCTGCACGGCCGACGGCGGCCCCGTGCCCAGCGACGCCGGCTTCACCGTGCAGCCCGCCGCCGGTCCGGAGGCGCTGGCCGCCGCGGACACGGTGATCGTCCCGCCGACGCACGCCATGCCGGAACTGGGGCTCGGCGGTCCACTGCCGCCCGAGGTGACGGCGGCCGTCGCGCGGATCCGCCCCGGCACCCGCCTGGTGTCGATCTGCACCGGCTCCTACGTGCTCGCCGCCGCCGGGCTGCTCGACGGGCGGCCCGCGACCACCCACTGGAACCTCGCCCCGGAGTTCCGCCGGGCCTACCCCCGGGTCAAGGTCGACGAGGACGTGCTCTTCGTCGACGACGGCGACGTGCTCACCTCCGCCGGGGTGGCCGCCGGCGTCGACCTGTGCCTGCACGTGATCCGCCGCGACCACGGCGCGGCCGTCGCCAACCGGGCCGCCCGGATGTGCGTCGTACCGCCGTGGCGGGACGGCGGGCAGGCCCAGTACATCGACCGGCCCGTCCCCGGCCCCACCGCCGCCGGGACCACGGCCACCCGGGCCTGGGCGCTGGAGCACCTGGACGAGCCGCTGCCGCTCGACCGGCTCGCCGAACACGCCGGCATGAGCCTGCGCTCCTTCACCCGGCACTTCCGCGACGAGGTCGGGATGACCCCGGTGCAGTGGCTCACCGCGCAGCGCCTGGATCTGGCCAAGCAGCTGCTGGAGGCCACCGATCTGCCCGTCGACCTGCTCGCCGACCGGTGCGGATTCGGCTCCGCGAACTCGCTGCGGGCCCACATGCGGGCGGCCTTCGGGGTGTCCCCGGCCGCCTACCGCCGGACCTTCAGCACCCGTGGACCGGCTGCCGCGGCAGCCACCGGATAGGCACCCGTACCCGCCTCGGGCCACGCAGGACCGGGTTCCGGTCCGGGTTCCGGTCCGGGTTCCGGTCCGGGTCGTCCGGGATGCGCGCCGTACGACGGAGCGGCCGTCAGGACGTCCGCAGCGCCCGCTCGCACTCCCGGCAGCGCTGCTCGGCGAGCGCGGGCGGGTACCAGGATTCACCCGGACCCGCCCGGAAGTGGGCGTGCTCCATGCCCGCCGTGTCCCGCCCGCAGAGGGTGCGCGGCAGCGGATCCTCCGGCACGTCGGGATCCGCTCCGGCCGCGTGCACGCCCAGCACGGCGGGCTCCAGCCCGTCCGGACCGAGCACCTGCCCGGGGTCCAACTCGTACAGGACGACGATCGAGGCCATGGCACGAGGATCGGCCGCCCGGCGCCGCCGGACACCCCGGGTGGACTGTTCGTGGCCGTCGGCCGGTGGCCGTCCTGCTCCCGGGAGCCGATGCCGCCGCCGATGTCCCGGCCGCTGTCCGGGCCGCTGTTCCGGCTGCTGGTGACGGCGGTGCCACCGCCCCGTCAGTAGTAGTGGCGGCGTCCGCCGACCGCGTGGCCGAGGGCGCCCGCGATCCACAGCACCGCGCCGATGACGAGCAGGACGACGCCGATGGTCCACAGGAACGAGAGCCCTGTGACGAAGCCGATGATGAGCAGAATGACGCCGAGGACGATCACGGGAGCCTCCCGGTGGGTTCGGACGGGCGGGGCCGCGGGGGCCGTGTGACCTGCCGCTCTCCGGCCGCGCCCGTGGGCTGCGTGTACCACCCGCCCCGCGCGGCAAACACGCTCGGCCCGGGGCATCGCGCAGCGGACGCGGCCCGGCCGCCCGCCCGCGCTACGCGGACCGGGCGCCCGGCGTGGAGAAGTCGGTGAACAGGGCACGGCGCTCCTCCTCGGTCAGACCGCCCCACACGCCGTACGGCTCCCGGGTGGCGAGCGCGTAGCGGCGGCACGCCACCCGGACGGGACAGCGGGCGCAGACCGACTTCGCGTTCTGCTCCCGCTCCTTGGCGGCGGTGCCGCGCTCGTTGGCGGGGTGGAAGAAGATGGCGCTGTCGACGGACCGGCACGCGCCCTGCAACTGCCAGTTCCAGTGCTGCTCGATGGGTTCGGGGAGACGGGATACGTTGGTCACGACGGCCCTTTCCTGACGGATCGGTCGGGTTTCGTCCGCTCGTCTAACCCGGATGCCCCGGTTCATGCCCCTTCTTGTGTTCCTCTTCGTACCAGCGCTTCTGCCGCCGGCCCCGATCCGGTCGCGGCGGCCCCGATCCGGTCGCGGCGGGCTCGATCCGGTCGCGGCGGGATCGGCCGCGCCCGGACTCGCTCAGGCGGACAGCAACCGATGCAGCCAGCTGTCCCAGTCGATCCGGGCCGACTCCGAACCCACCGGCACCGAACGGCCGGTCGCGGTGAGGAACCGCGCGAGCGGGCGGGCGGGGGTGTCGAGAAGCGCCACCCCGTCCTGGCCGCCCAGCGCGATCAGGACGTGCCGTCCGGTGGCGCTGGGCTCGATGTGGACGTCCCCGTCCCCCGCCGGCCCGCGCAGTCCGGCGGCCAGCAGGTCCCGGGCCAGGACCCAGACCGTGTCCTCGCCGCCGCCGAAGTCCAGCCGGACCGCGTACGGGTCGCCGGCCTCGTACCGGCACTCGACGGCCAGGTCCCGGCCCCGGTCCTCCCCGGTGATCAGACGCATCGTCAGGTGTGCGGCCACCGCTTCCGACATGGGCCTCGCCCCCGTTCCTCCTGTGCCCGACACTGTCGGCCCCCGTGTGCCCCGGACGCGCGGATTCATGCCGCACGCGGCGGAGACAGGCCGGGCGGGTCCGGGCGGGTCCGGGCGGAAGCACCGCGTACGGCCGCGGCGGGCGCCCCGGGGGGCTCAGTCCGTCCCGAGCAGCCTGGGGACGCCGACCTCGGCCCAGATCGTCTTGCCCTGGCTGTGCGGCTCGGCACCCCAGGAATCGGCGGTCCGCTGCACGATGAACAAGCCGTGGCCGCCGGGCAGGCCCGGGTTGTGCGGCAGGCGCGGCTCGGGCATCGCCGGGCTGCGGTCGCTGACCTCGACCCGCAGCCGGGCCTCGTTCACTTCCAGGACCAGTTCCAGCGGGCCGTCACCGTGCAGCATCGCGTTGGCGACGAGTTCCGCGACCAGCAGGACGACGTCGTCGGCGGCGCCGTCACCGCCGGGCGCGGGAGCGGACGGGAACCACTCACCTAGCGCCCGGGTGGTGAAGTTCCTGGCATGGGCGACCGGTTTGGGGATCCCGGCCAGCGTGAGCCGCCTGCGTTGACCGCCGACGGGTACCTCGGGGCCGGCCCGATGCGGGTCGCCCTCCAGGGTTCCGCGGCTCATCGTCATGTGAGGGCGCCCTTTCGGATCGACGGCCATCTGTCGCGTGGTCGGTTTCCCGGCAGTTCCGGAATTATGCCCGTCGCGGGTACGACCGGGATACACATCCTGCGGGAAGCCGTCCGGCGGCCCGGAGGCGGAGCCGTCCGCGCCCCGGTTCATGCGGCCAGTGCTTCGGCCACCGAGTCGTGGATCGAGAACACCGCGCGGGCGCCGGTCAGGTCCAGCACCCGCATCACGGTGGGCGGCACGGCGGCCAGCCGCAGCTCCGACCCGGCCCGCTCGGCCGCGAGTCGGGTCCTCAGCAGCACGTTCAGGCCGGAGGAGTCGCAGAAACCCACTCCGCGGAGGTCGATCACCACGGAACCGGGGCGCTGCGCGACCAGCGTGTCGAGCGTCTCCGCGGCCGGTGCCAGGGTCTCGATGTCGAGATCGCCGGTGAGGACGCAGAGCATCGCGCCGCCGGGCGCGGAGCGGGTCTCCACCACCAGGCCGGGGCGCGGCGGCGGGACCGCCGCGAGCGCGGTGTCCCCCGGGTCGTTGTCTGATGGCGTCATCGTCGTCCCCTCCATGTCCGTACCCTCCGACGATACGGAGGTCGCGCCCGTCGGCCAAGTGAGGGGTGGCGGTCCGGGGCCGCCGTGTCCTCGGCTCCCGGACCGGACGGCACCCTCAGGCGTCCTCCAGGCCCACGCGCAACTGCCGCAGCGTACGGGAGAGCAGCCGGGAGACGTGCATCTGGGACAGGCCGAGCCGGGCACCGATCTGGGACTGGGTGAGGTCCTCGCAGAAGCGCATCGACAGGATGCGCCGCTCGCGCTCCGGCAGGGCGGCTATCAGGGGCCTCAGCGTGACCAGGTCCTCGACCAGGGCGAGGTCGTGGTCGTCGGCGCCGAGATGCTCGGCGATCGGCCCGGGGCCGTCGCCGCCCTCGGGGCCGCCACTGTCGAGCGAGCCGGCGGTGTGGCCGTTGGCGGCGGTCAGGCCCTCGACCACCTCGTCCTCGGTGATCGAGAGGTGCTCGGCGAGTTCGGCCACGGTCGGGGCGCGGTCCAGGCCCTGGGAGAGGCGTTCCTGCGCCCGGGCGAGCGCGATCCGCAACTCCTGGAGGCGGCGGGGCACATGCACCGCCCAGGTGGTGTCGCGGAAGTGCCGCCGGATCTCGCCGAGCACGGTCGGCATGGCGAAGGTGGTGAACTCCACACCGAGCGAGGGGTCGAACCGGTCGATGGCCTTGATCAGGCCGACGGCGCCGACCTGGAGGAGGTCCTCCTTCGGCTCGCGGTGCGCGTCGAACCGCCGGATCGCGAACCGCACCAGGGAGAGGTTCATCTCGACCAGGGTGGTGCGGACGTACGAGTACTCCCGGGTGCCCTCCTCCAGCGTGGCCAGTCGGCGCAGCAGTTGCCGGGTGAGGTCCCGGGCGTCCGCGGGCGCGACCTCGCGCGGGTCGTCCACCGCCGCGAGTTCGGGGGGCAGGAGGTCCCGCAGGGCGCTGGGGGTGGGACCGGGGGCGCCGGGGGAGGTTCCGGGCACCGCGGGTCCGCAGGGGTCCGCCGTCGGGGCAGCGGCGGAAACGAGCAGTTCACCGGTGAGGGCCACCATGGGAGTCCTTCCGTCGTGTCGGCACGGTCCTGGCCCGGTACCCCCGATCGGCGGAAGGATGCCAACACCCCGCGTGGAGATTCGGTGAACCCGGAGCGGACCGGTGAACCCCGCGCGGACCGGACGCCCCCGGCACCGCCACTCGACCACGCCGCCGCTCGACCGCGCCGTCACTCGATCCAGACCAGGACACCGTGCCGACGGGTCGCCACCGCGCCGAGGTAGTCGGCCAGGGCGCGGTACTCGGCCGTCACCAGGTGCAGCGTGTCCTCCGAGCTCCACAGCCCCTGCGGGTAGATCCGGGCCCCGGCGAGGTCGGCGGCGGCGATCCCCTCCGTCAGCCGGCCCGGGTCCAGCGCTTCGAAGGCCACCGCGGCGAGCCGGACCCGGTCGGGGGTGATCAGGCACGGCGGGCCGTAACCCCAGTCCTCGGCGCCGGGCAGCTCCGCCTCCCCGTACACGACGTCCACCGGGAACTCCCGGCGGCGCAGCAGGAAGTCGAGTGCCTGCCAGGCCCGGCCGGTGCCGTGCAGGCGTGCCCACGCCCCGCCGGACCGGCCGTCCCGCGCGTCCTCGTCCAACTCCTCGGCGAACTCCCGGACCCATTCCGGGTCCTGCCCGGCCCGCTCCAACTCGCCGGCGCTCAGCCGGAGATACCTCCCGATCATGCTCATGCCCGCAGCCTAGGGCGGGGCACCGACACCGGGCCCCGGGCGAGCCGGGTGCCGGCCTCCGGCCGACGGCCGTGGACCGTGGTCGCGCGTGCGGGTGTCAGCGCGGGCGGTAGGCGACGGCCGCCGGAGCGGCGGCGTCGACGGGGACGGCGAGGACCGCGCCGGACGGGGACGGGGCGCCGGGGAGGCCAAGCCGGGCGGTGGTGACGAGGAGGCGGCCGCCGTCCGGCGACAGGCAGACCGAGGTGGGCTGCGGCGCCGGCAGGGGGACGACGGCCGAGAGGGTGCCGTCGGGCTCGTAGCGGTGGACGGCGGCGCTGCCCCAGACCGCCACCCAGAGGCGGCCCTCGGTGTCGACGGTCATGCCGTCCGGCGAGCCGCCGTCGGTGATCCGGGCGAACTCCACCGTCTCCAGCGGGTTGCCGTCGGCGTCGAGGGTGCAGCGGTGGATGACGCCCGCCGTGCTGTCGGCGACGTGGAGCAGCCGGCCGTCGGCACTGAAGGCCGGCCCGTTGACGATGGTCAGCCCGGTGAGCACCCGGTGGACGCTGCCGTCGTGGTCGGTGCGGTAGAGCGAGCCCGCGCCCGGGGTCTCGTCGTACGCCATGCTGCCGGCCCAGAAGCGGCCCTGCGGGTCGCACACTCCGTCGTTCATCCGTGTGGGGGCGGCCGCGTTCTCCTCCGGGCGGGCCAGCCACTCGGTGGAGCCGTCCGGGCCGAGGAGGGCGATGCCGGTGCCGGCCGCGGCGATCCAGTGCCCGGGGCGACCCTCGACCGGGGCCACCGCACCCAACGGGACGTCCAGGCGGAGGAGTTCGCTCGGCGTGCCGGGCGCGGTGCCGGAGACTTCGAGCAGTCGGCCGGCCAGGATGTCGGTGAAGACCAGCCGACCGTCCACCCAGCGGGCGCCCTCCCCGAGTTCGTGGGTGCCGGGGGCCCAGACGAAGGGCTGCTGGTCCTGCTCGGGCATGGTGGTCGTTCCGTTCTGCGAGGTCCGGGCGGGGGCGGTCGAAGTGGTCGGGCCGGTCGGGGTGGGTCGGGCGGCCCGGCCGAGGTGCCGGGCACGGGCGAGGGCGACGCGGACCTCGGACCCCACCTGGGCGTCCGCCACCGCCTCACCGTAGTCCGCGCGGCCGGCGCTGAGAAGATCCGCACCGGCACCGGCGTCCCCGCCGACGGCCGCGCGCCACCGTCCTGGCGCCATCGGCCGTGCACGTACCGGCCACCGCGCCCCGTTCGCCGGACAGCTCGGCTTCCGCCACCGGGAGTTGTCCGTACATCCCCACCGCCACTGTTAGCCTCCGGCCCGACCGTCGGCACGGACCCGGCCGGGCGGCAGCCCGCCTCCGGGCACCCGTGCCCGCCGTCCGATCCGCCGGGCCACCGCGGAGTCCCGGCCGGGCGGACGGGGAATGAATGCCTGTCACAACCGCGATTGTCACATCCATGCCAGACCACCCTCACCCACCGGGACGACCATGAACACATTCGCGCGCCGCGCGCTGGCGGCGGGGGCCGCCCTGCTCGCCTGCGTCGCCATGACCGCCGGGACCGGAACCGCCGCCACCCCTGTCACCACCGTCACCACTGCCTCCGGTGCGGCCGGGGCGACCGGGGCAGCACCGGCGGTCCTCGACGGGCCGGCCCTGGCCGCCTCCTGGACCGGTCCGCTCAGCACCCGGGGCCGCTACGTCGTCGACGCCACCGGCGCCCGCTTCAAGCTCAGGTCCGGCAACTGGGCCGGCGCCCAGGGCACCTGGCAGGGCAGCGGACCGACCACCGACCCGGCCAACAACCAGGCCGGCCAGGTCTCCTACAACCTGCCGCTCGGCCTGGACCGGGCCCCGATCGCCGACATCCTGGGCGGCTTCCACCGCCTCGGCGTCAACAGCGTCCGACTGCCCTTCGCCAACGCCCTGCTGCACGACGCGAGCACGGTGCCGGACGTCGCCGTCGCGGCCAACCCGCAGCTGCGCGGGAGGACCCCGCTCCAGGTGTTCGACGCGGTCGTGTCGGCGCTGACCGCCGACGGCTTCGCCGTGATCCTCAACAACCACACCACCGCCTACCGGTTCTGCTGCGGCCTGGACGGCAACGAGCGCTGGAACAGCGGCCAGTCCACCCAGCAGTGGATCGACGACTGGGCCTTCCTGGCCGGCCGGTACAAGGACAACAAGCGCGTGGTCGGCGCCGACCTGCGCAACGAGGTCCGCCGCGACACCTGGGACGACCCCAACTGGGGCCTGGGCGACAGCCACGACCAGTACGCCGCCTTCGAGGAGGCCGGGAACCGGATCCTGCAGACCGACCCCGACCTGCTCGTCGTCATGGAGGGCATCAACTGGTACGGCATACCGGCCGCCGTGTTCAGCCACGGCCGACCGCAGCTGACCCCGGTCCGCACCCTCTCCAACGCCCTGATCGACTCGGGCAAGCTGGTCTACTCGGCGCACTTCTACGGCTACACCGGCCCGGCCAACACCGGCGCGGCGAGCGGCTCCGCCGGATCCACCGGCGACCCGCGCTACCAGGACTTCACCCCGGCGCAGTTGGCGCAGGTCGTCAACGACGAGGCCCTGTTCGTCACCCAGGCCGGCCAGCACTTCACCGCGCCGGTGTGGATCAGCGAGTTCGGCGCCGGCGGCCGGGGCTCGACCGACGCCAAGGAGCAGACCTGGTTCGACAACTTCACCCGGATCCTGGCCGAGAACGACACCGACTTCGCCGTCTGGCCCCTGGTCGGCTGGCACACCGGCGGCGTGCCGAACGACAGCTGGGCACTGCTCGACTTCGACACCGCCGGCCGCCCGCTCAGCCTGGAGGACCAGGGCGACTGGCGCGCCCCGTACTGGAACCGGCTGATCGCCGCGCCCTCCTACACCGGCCAGGTCGCCCCCGCCCCGCACTGGGGCCTGCTCGACCTCGACCACGCCGACCTCGACCTCTCCCGGCGGATGCTCGCCCGGCCCGACTGGAGCCCGGGCAATCGCAAGGGCAACTGCCCGGACGGTCAGCGGCTGGTCGGCCTGGCCCGCGGTGACGGCCGGGGCCTGTGCACCGACGCCGGACAGCCGGCGACCGGCCCCGGCGACTGGACCACCGTCACCGACGAGCGCTATGTCACGCACGGCGACTGGGCCTCCGGCTACAACAAACTCCAGTGCCCGGACGGCACGTTCGCGGTCGGCCACAGCGTGAATTCCAACGCGATGTCCGCGTTGCTCTGCGCGCCCGTGACCGCCGCCCCGCCGACCACCGGCGCCCGGACCCTGTGGTTCGACCACGGCGACAACCGCCCCGCCACCGGCGGCTCGTCCGGCAGCGACTGGGCCCCCGGTCACTACAAGGGCCAGTGCGGCGACAACGAGTACCTCGTCGGGGTCGCGTACACCTGGAAGTGGCTGCACTACGGCGTCCCTGACGCGGTGCTCTGCCGCCCACTGGCCTGACGCCACTCGACCGGTGGGGGGGGGGGGGGGGGGGGGGGGGGGGGGGCCCCCCCCCCCCCCCCCCCCCCCCCCCCCCCCCCCCCCCCCCCCCCCCCCCCCCCCCCCCCCCCCCCCCCCCCCCCCCCC
>NZ_JBIWIF010000037.1:0-38496 GCF_044764505.1 Kitasatospora sp. NPDC094019 | reverse complement strand
CCCCCGACCCCGGACCCGTCACCCCTGACCAGGCCCGCGCAGTCCTGCGCCTGCTCCACCACTACGCCCTCATCACCCACCACACCCACGACACCAACCGCACGGTGCGCCTGCACGCCCTCACCGCCCGCGCCGCCCGCGAAACCACCCCCGCGACCGACACCCCCGCCACCGTCCACGCCGCCGCCGACGCCCTCGCCGAGACCTGGCCCGAACACGAGCACACCGCACGCGACCTGACCGCCGTCCTGCGCGCCAACACCGATATCCTCACAACCCACTCCGGCGACCACCTCTGGCACCCCGGAAGCCACCGCGTCCTGTTCACCGCAGGTAACAGTCTGCTCGGTGCCGGCCTGCCCCACGCCGCCGTGACGCACTGGCAGCACTTCGCGGCCACCGCCGAGCGGCTGCTCGGCGCGGAGCACCCCGACACCTTGACCGCGCGCAGTAGCCTCGCCGCCTCTTACTGGCAGGCGGGGCGCACCGGTGAGGCGATTGTTCTGCAGGAGCGGGTGGCCGCCGATCGCGAGCGGCTGCTCGGCGAGGAACACCCCGACACCTTGACCGCGCGCGGCAACCTGGCGGCCTCTTACTGGCAGGCGGGGCGCACCGGTGAGGCGGTCACCCTTCTGGAGCGGGTGGCCGCCGATCGCGAGCGGGTGCTCGGCGCAGAGCATCCCAACACCCTGACCGCGCGCGGCAACCTGGCGGCCTCCTACCGTCAGGCGGGGCGCACCGGTGAGGCGATTGTTCTGCAGGAGCGGGTGGCCGCCGATCGCGAGCGGCTGCTCGGCGAGGAACACCCCGACACCCTGACCGCCCGCGGCAACCTGGCCTCCTCCTACTGGCAGGCGGGGCGCACCGGTGAGGCGGTCACCCTTCTGGAGCGGGTGGCCGCCGATCGCGAGCGGCTGCTCGGCACCGACCACCCCAGCACCCTGACCGCCCGCGGCAACCTCGCCGCCTCTTACTGGCAGGCGGGGCGCACCGGTGAGGCGATCGTGATCGAGGAGCGGGTGGCCGCCGACAGCGAGCGGCTGCTCGGCACCGACCACCCCAGCACCCTGACCGCCCGCGGCAACCTCGCCACCTCCTACCGGCAGGCGGGGCGCACCGGTGAGGCGGTCACCCTTCTGGAGCGGGTGGCCACCGACAGCGAGCGGCTGCTCGGCACCGACCACCCCAACACCCTGACCGCCCGCGCCAATCTCGCCACCTCCTACCGGCAGGCAGGACGAACCGGCGAAGCGATCGATCTGTTGCGTTGCGTTGTGGAGGACCGGGACCGTGTTCTGGGTCCCGCGCACCCGGACACCATGATGTCCAGGGCGGACCTGGCAACCGTGCTGACCGAGCGGGGGCGTGGTCTGCTGCCCGGTGACACGGCGGGCGCGTGGCGGGATGCGGCCGAGGCGGTCCAGGCGGTCGGCCCGTACCTGTCGGGTGATCAGGCCGTGTACGGGCCCGTGCTCGCCGGCGCGTACGGGCTCGCCGCCGATGTGCTGGACGCCGACGGGCAGCCCGAAGCCGCCGCCGGCTTCGGGCCACGGGCTCTCCAGGCCGTGACCACAGCGGCACCGTTCAGCCCTGGCGACGATGCTGCGGACAGGAGTCAACCATGACCCCACCCCCTCGGCCATGACGCAGACCCGCCGGGAAGCAGCCACAGGTCGACAACCCGTGCAGTGCGGCGAGCGCCGGAAGGCATGACCGCCCCTTCTCGCAGGCACCCTGCCCACAACCCCCCCTCGGCCTCCGGCAGCAGGTTCCCGATGTTCCAGGGCGTTGGCCTCGGGGCCGCCCGGCGAGCGCGAACGAGACCAGGGCGTGGGCCGAGAACGCAGGCGGCGAGTTTCACCTCGCCGGTGCCGGCGAGCAGACCGCGATCCGCCCCGAACCGGCACAAGGACGTCGCGGTAGTAACGGTCGAAGGACAGGACGACCGGGCCCTGAAGCTGCCAGGCCACGACTGCGTCGACGGCGTCGGCCGGACCGACTGTGTGCCTGCGGTACTGACGGAGCAGCCGCTCGGCGTTTGCGTGCAGGTTCCGGTCGGCTGGCGGCAGGACGACGAAGCCCTGCCTCGCGAGCGCACCCAGGAGGACGATGGCGTTGGCGCCCTCGTCCTCCTGGAAGGGTCGGACCAAGGGTTCGCCGCAGTGCTGTCCTCCCCGCGAGCGCGGGGTCATCCGGTGCCGGCTCTGCTTCCGGAGGGGTGTGCACACATCCTGTCCACGCTCGCGGGGAGGACTGTCGGATGGGTTCCCGTAGGCCCGTTGGCGGCTTCACCGCGCCGGGTGGTCAGGTACGGGCCACCGCAGCACGACGCCGCCGTGACTGGCGGAGGCGAGGCGGCCGTCCTTGGAGAATGCCACCGACCGGATCTCACCGGTGTGGTCGGTGAGGGGTTCGCCGTGGGGCTGACGGGTGTCCGGGTCCCACAACCGCACTGTGCCGTCGTTGCTGGCGGAGGCAAGCAGTCGGCCGTTGGGGGAGAACGCCACCGACAGGACGCGGCCGGTGTGGCCGGTGAGGGGCCAGCCGCGGGGTCGGCCGGTGTACGGGTCCCACAACCGCACCGTGTTGTCGAGGCCGGCGGAGGCGAGCAGCTGGCCGTCGGGGGAGAACGTCACGGACAGGACGGTTCCGGTGTGGCCGGTGAGGGGTTGGCCGTGGGGTTGGCCGGTGTCCACGTCCCACAACCGCACTGTGCCGTCGTTGCCGGCCGAGGCGAGCAGGCGTTCCCTCGGAGAGAAGGCCACCGACAAGAGGGTTCCGGTGTGGCCGGTGAGGGGTTGGCCGTGGGGTTGGCCGGTGTCGACGTCCCACAACCGCACTGGGCCGTCGTTGCCGGCCGAGGCGAGCAGCTGGCCGCCGGGGGAGAACGCCACTGACCAGACGCTGCCGGTGCTGCTGATGAGGGGTTGGCCGTGGGGTTGGCCGGCATCCAGGTCCCACAACCGCACCGTGCCGTCGCTGCCGGCCGAGGCGAGCAACTGGCCATCGGGGGAGAACACCACCGACCATGCCCGGCCGGTGTGGCCGGTAGGGGCCTGGTGGTGGGGTTCGCCGGTCTCCGGGTCCCACAGGCGCACCGCGCCGTCGCTGTCGGCCGAGGCCAGCGGCCGACCGTCGGGGGAGAACGCCACCGACAGGACCGTGCCGGCATGAGCCGTGAGGCTGCGCTCCACCGAGAACCGGAAGGCTGCGGGCTGCAGGATCACCGAGGCCGGTGGCGGCATGACGGGCGATTCCTGCGGGCCCGTCGCGGGCGGCTCCGATGCCGAGCCCAGTAGGTCATCGGTCTTACGCGTAGCGGTGGCTATGGCCTCCTTCGCTGTGGCTTCCAGGGCCGCGACGCGCTGAGCCAGTTCGTCGCGCTCTGCTCTCAGCTCAGAGATGTCCGAGGTCGACAGGAGCGGAGTGCCGGCCAGCTCGATCGGCCTCGGCCCCAGGGGAGAGGCGGACTGCTCCCGCGAGGTTGTCAGGCCGGTGTTCACACGGAGGCGTTCGACGTCCTGCCAGCGGGTGCGCCACTGCTTGACCCGCTCGTCGTCGCGGCCCACGGAGCCGCCGTCCCCGAGGGTGAGCAGGGTCTCTACGAGGGCGATCAGGAAGTCCAGGCGAGGCAGGCGCTCGCCGACCAGGGCCTCGCTGACCGCGGAGACCGACAGAGGCCGGGACGGCGGTGCGGCCTTCGCCACCTCCCGCAACGCCGGCGACCCGCAGGCGATCCGCAAGTCGCGCAGTTCCTCCGCGAAGAGGGCCAGTTCCTCCGGGTACCTGCCCAAAGGGCGCGGCTGTTCGGTGGTCGAGTCGTCGCTCACGCAGTCTCCCTGACGATGTGTGAGAACACCGTAGAGTCCCTGGTCGGCGGCCGGGGCCGAAACCGGCCGAAGACCGGCGAACAGCACCGACGTCCGGCCGGGGTCGGTGTTGATCGGGCTGGCACGGGTGTATTCGTACCGGGCCGGGGCCTTGGCGGGTCTCAACTGATGGACATGGACACCGACGACACCACCCAGCAGCCCACCGCCGACACCCCCTCGCGGCCCCTGTCGCGGCGCCCGCCGCTGTGCCGACCCCCGCGACGGCACCACCCGTTGCCGCGCCCCAGCCGGTGCCGACCCGGGACCGGATCCTGGACCTGATCGCCCTGGTCCTCCGGCTCGCCGCGGCCACCACCGTGTTCGTCCTGGTCGGCACCGGCGCCTTCACCGCCGTCACCAGCGTCGGCATGGGCCTCTACGCCACCTGGCGAACCCGCCGCTGACCACCCACGGCCGGTGCGGAGGCCCCGACTCCGGGATCCCCGCACCGGCCCGTCAACGATCCCGCACGGCCCCGGCCCGGCCGGTCCGCTCGTCCGGACGAAGCCCTCGAAAAGGTGGATCGGGGCCCCGCAGCCGGAGCACGGTGAACAGGAGGCGGGGGACATCGTAGAAGGTGTGCGGACCGCTGCCGGCGGAGTTGCCGTGCCGGGGGCGGGGGTCGTTGAACGTGAGGGTCTCCTCGCCGTAGCGGCAGGTGGCGCTGAGTTCCTGGTGGGTGTAGGTGATGTCGGCGTCCCGTGTCCGGGGTTCGGCCGGGGTGTCCTCGTCCTCGTCGGGGCCGAACATGTCGTACCAGCTGCCCCGGTCGCACCGTGCACCCACATCCGGGAGACGTGGCGCGGGTCGTGTTGGCCGGGGATCCGCATGGGGACGAAGCCGCTGTTGGCGCTGTCGGTGACGAGCCGGTCGACCTCGGTGGGCGGCTTCGCGGGCGGGCACAGGGCGAGTCGGAACCACTCGGCGTGGAAGCGGCCGCAGGCGCTGCCGTTCTCGGGGCAGGGCCGCACGCTGCTCGGCAGTCACTTCCACTGCTGCAGGTGACGGACGCCGGCGCGGACCACCAGGGCGAGCGGGGAGGCGATCTCCTTCCAGCTCGGCGGTCGTGCGGGAGCGGCGGCGGACGGTGCCGGCGCTGATCGGCGAGTACTGGGCCTCCCCGCCGATCCGAGGCCGTGGTCGCCGGTGACGAGGACGTCGCTGCGATCCGGCCGTCGCGCGCGGCGAGGCTCTGAGCCTCGCCGCGCGCGATCCGCGCTTTCATCGCCCTGTGCTTAGCGTGAGGGTGTTGCTCTGGTGGCTGTCGGCGGTGTCCCGGACACGAGCCCGGTGGTGTGGGCACTCAGGTGGGTGCCGACACCACCGGGCTCGCCCTGTGTTTCCGGTCAGAGGGTGCCGGTGATGGCGGTGCCGGTGTGGTTGCCGGTGTGGCCGGGGAGGTCGAGGTTCTGGGGGGTGCTCCAGGTGGCGTCGGCGTGGCGGGAGACGAGCAGGACGCGGTTGTCGGTGGTGGTGATGGCGATCTGGGTGTGGCCGTCGACGGGGGCGGCGCTGACCGAGGTGGCGGTGGTCTGTCCGACGATGCCGGTCAGCGGGCTGAAGGGCTGCCAGCTGGCGTCCTGGTGGCGGACAGTGTGGAACAGGGCGCCGGTGTTGGTGACGGCGACGAGGTTCATGTCGCTGCCCTGGCGGCTCATGGCGACAGAGACGACCGGGCCGGTCCCGCCGGCGGCTTCCTCGACCGGGCCCCAGGTGCCCCAGTTTCCGTCGGCGTGGCGGGCGGTGTGGAATGCCTGGCCGTTGGCGACGACGGCGAGCTGAAGGTCGGAGCCGGAGCCGGCGACAGCGACGGCGGTGGCGCCGTTGAGCGGGCCGGTGGCGGAGAAGACGGGGCCGAAGCCGGTCCAGTTGCCGTCGGCGTTTCGGACGGTGTGGAAGAGCTGGCCGTCGGCGAGGGCGACGACGTGGAGGTCGGCGCCGACGGAGGAGACGGCGACCCGGGTGATGTTGCGGAGTTCGCCGGCGGCGGTGTTGAGGTCGCCGAAACTGTCCCAGGCTCCGTCGAGGTGGCGGACGGTGTGGTGGAGGCGGCCGTCCCCGCCGAGGGCGACGACGTGGGTGTTGCTGTCGATCCCTGCCGCGGCCACGGCCTTGACGCCGCCGATAGCGCTGACCTGGATGTCCTCGTTCGGGGTCCAGGTGTTGTCGTAGAGGCGGGTGGTCCGGGACAGGCCGGTGCCGGAGACGACCAGGGCCTGGGTCTTCCAGCCGAGCGCGGTGGCGCGGACGTGCTGGATCCAGCCCGCCACGTCGTCGGTGCGACTGTTGGCCGCGCCGGTGCGGGTCTCGGTCTCGCCGAGGCATCCGCCCTGCCACGAGCGGGACGCCACCGCTACCAGCTCGGTCTTTCCGTCGACCTCCCGCACCACCGGGGCTCCGGTGTCGCCCTTGCAGATCGCCGAGCCGCCGGTGCCGGTGGTGTCGACGGCGGTCGGGCGGACCCCGGCGAGGGTGAACGCACCGACGTGCAGCCGGGTGGGCAGCCACTCGGTCCTGGTGCGGCCGTAGCCGGGGGCCTTGAGCTTCTCCGCCGGCGCGGGCGCGGTGGTCGCGACGTGCAGCGGGACGATGCCGTTGACCGGGGCGGCGAGCTTCGCCATCACCAGGTCGCGGTCCGGGCGGGCCACGAGCTGCACCACCTCGGTGGAGACCCCGGTGCTGGTCGCCGCGAGATCGGTACGGCCGACGGTCACGCTGGTGCGCCACCTCGGGGCGCCGCCCACCCCGGTGGCCTGGGCGGGATCGTCCGAGAAGCACGAGGCCGCGGTGATCACCCAGGAGCGGTCGACGAGCGCACCGGTGCAGGTGCGGAACGTGTCACCGATCGTCAGCCGCGCCGTGTAGTCGTACCAGGTGTCGGGAACGGGGTCACCGGCCGCGGCATGAGTGGTCGGGGCCGCGAGGGTGGTGAGGGCTCCGGCCGTGAGGGTCGCCGCGAGCAGGCGGGCGCGGCGCGCCCGGAGGGAGGTCTTGGAATGCATGAGGTCTTCCTCGAGGTCTTGGTGGATGGCCGCAGGTGACCGGTCGGCCGGTGATGGTCGGTTCGACGGAGGTTGTCGGCGTCTGTCCCAGGCATTCACCGCCGACGCGGTGGCCGTCCTTCACGATGTCGACGTTCCGGGTGCTGCCGTCCGCGGTGAGGCCAGCGCGAACGGCGCGCCCGGACGTCCGGGGGCAGAACACCTCGGACAGTTCCGGAGCGGGGCGGGGCGGGGCGGGGCGGGGTGGGGCGGCCTGTGGCCGAGTCGGCCTGGAGCCCGATCTCGTTCTCCGCGCTTGCGGGCGGGGTGCTGCCCGGTTTCGGGCGTCCTCCCGCCCGCTGCGGGATCGGGTGCTCAGTCGGTGCTGGCGGCGGTGATGGCCTTGACGCCCGTGGCGCCGCCGGGAATCTCCTTCCAGGCGGTCCAGCGGCCGGTGTTGTAGTCGGCGGTGGTGGCGTGGAGGGATCCGTCGCTGCCGATGATCTCCACATCGACCAGGCCCGTGTTGCCCCGGGCGGCGGCGGTGATCTTCTGGGCGCCGTCCCCGGCGACCGCGCCTCCCGGCACCGCGTTCCAGGTCCCCCACCGGCCGCCGACCTTGCCGTCACGGCTGTAGACGCGATGGTTGCTCAGGACCGCGTACACGTGCACGGTGTCGCCGACGGCGACGCTGTCCACCGCCAGCAGGCTCTCGTTGCCGGTTGGTGACCAGCTGTTGCTCCACCCTCCGGTGGTGTAGTTCGCGACCGAGTCGTACAGGGCGTTGTCGGAACCGATAATCTGCACATGGGTACCCGCCCGCACGTCAGCCGTGCTGTACCTCAGGTCCTTCACCCAGCCCGCCAGGTCGTCGGTGCGGCTGCCGGCGGCGCCGGTACGGCTCTCGCTCTCGCCGAAGCAGCCGCCCTGCCACGAACGGGAGGCGACGGCAACCAACTCGCCGACACCGCCGGTGTCGCGCACGACGGGCGCGCCGGTGTCGCCCTTGCAGATCGCCGCGCCACCGGTGCCCGTGGTGTCGACGGCGGTCGGACGCACTCCGTCGAGGGTGAAGGCGCCGACGTGCAGCCTGTTGGGCACCCATTCGGTCCCGGTACGGCCGTAGCCCGGTGCGCGGAGCTTCTCCGCGGGGGCGGGCGCGGTGGTCGCGACGTGCAGCGGGACGATGCCGTCGACCGGGGTCGCCAGTTTCGCCATCACCAGGTCACGGTCCGCACGGGCCACGAGCTGAACCACCTCGGCGGAGACACCGGTGTTGGTCGTGTTCAGGTCGGTGCGGCCGACTGTCACGGTGGTGTGCCACTTCGGGGCGCCACCGACGCCGGTCGGCCGGGCGGGGTCGGCGGCGAAACAGGATGCCGCCGAGATCACCCAGTACCGGTCGACGAGGGCACCGGTGCAGGCGCGGAAGGTGTCGCCGATCGCCAGACGGACGGTGTAGGCGTACGCGTTGTCGCCCGCCGGATCGCCTACGGCGGCGTTCGCTGGCGGGCCGGTGAGGCCGGTCAGGGCACCGGCTGCGAGCGCGGCTGCGAGGACGGTGGCTCTGGCACGGAGCGGTTGAACGGATTTACGGGGCACGGGGTTCTCCGTATGGGAGGGGCACTGGCGTAGCGGGTTGCGGGAAGGACTGTCGGGAGCATCGGAGGAAGCCGGGCAACGGCGTCCGCGGAAAAGCTCCTGCGTTGGATCGCGGGTGGTGTTTCAGCCGGTGACCCGCAGCTCGACGAGAACCGTGCTCGCCTGGCCGGGAACGCCCTGCCCGACGGGCGTGACGGACTTCGGGCGGACGTTGACCTGCGTCACCCGGTCGCCCGCGACCACCCTCGCGGTGACAGCGCGCGCCTCGGTCCAGATCATGTAGACGTCGGGAAGCTCCATGGCGAGGTAGCCCGCCGTGCCGTCGACGGTGAAGCAGTAGCCGCGCTCGGCGAGGCTCGACTCGACGAAGATCTCGTTGTGTGCGTCGCAGCTGGTGCGTGTGGCGATCACCGGTTCTTCCTTGAGCCGGATACGGCCGTCGCCCTGCTTGAGCGTGATCTTCTGCTGCTCGAGGAGGCGGCCTGCGCCCGGGTGGAGGAAGTCCTCGACGGCGGTCGGCATGGCGCCGGCCTCCGGGCTCGCGCCAGGGGTGGCCTGGGCGGTGCCGAACGGTCCGAGGCCGGCACCTGCTGCCAGGGTGCCGGCAGCGCAGGCCAGGAGCATCGTACGGAAACGAGATACGGGCAAGACCGATCCTTCAGGTGCTGATACCGCCGGATCCCGACGAGAAGCCGCCGGTCCGACGAAGAACGGGAATTTGGTTTGCGCAACGTAACAGCAGTCGATCGCACAGGCGAATCGACGCCATAATTCCGCAGCAGAAACTCCCCAAGGGCCCCTTCGTACACCTTGACATTCCTTCCGGATGCCGCACAAAGTCTCCTGGGCCGGAGTGACTTCACCAGTTGCTCCGCCGCTCCGACGCGCCCCGAGAGAGACCTTCGTACACCTTGACACATTGCTCGGGGACAATAATCTTTTGCGACAGGAATTAATTCATGAGCCACCCCTGGCGTTCCTCCGGAACGCCTGTACCTGCCAGCGGGAAAAAATCCCGCGCCGACCTGACATCACTGGTGCGCCGCGCGACTACCGGTCTGCTGCCGTTGGTCCTCGCGGCAGGCATGCTCGGTGCCGCGCCCGCCGCCGCGGCGGACCCCGACTCCGCGCCGCGGGCCTCGTCCCCGACGGACCGGAGCCTGGTCGTCAGCCTGTGGCTGAACGGTGGCCCCGGGGTGAGCGCCGCCGCCGAGACGGCGCTCACCGGGACGGACACCGACGTCAAGCGGTTTCTCGAGGTCGAGGCCGCGAGGGCCGGATACCACGACGACCGGATCGCCGCCGCGCAGATGATCAGTCTCGGCGGAACCGTTGTGCGCGACGCTGCCGTGAAGGCGCTGCGGGGCTCCACGGCAGACCTCCAGGCATTTCTCGAGGACGGCTGGCGGACACCCCTGCGGCACGACCGCCGGATCCAGACCGCGCATTTCCTCACCACCGGCGGACAGACCGTGAAGGAGTGGGCCACCAAGGCCCTGCGGGGCACTCCCGAGGACATCAGGAAGTTCCTCGAAGAGGATCAGTTCGAGGCGGCCGCGATCGACAACCGCATACGGGCGGCACAACTGCTCGCGGTCGGCGGCCCCGCGACGAAGGAAGCGGCGACCGTCGCACTGCGGGGCACCCGCGACGACGTCGCCGAGTTCCTGTCCGTCGGTCAGTTCACGGCCCGCGCCCGGGACCAGGAGCGCGCGACCGTCGCCCAGCTGGCCGATCAGGCGGAGCAGGCGGGCAAGCAGGCACAGGCCGCCAAGGAGGCCGCCAAGGAGGCATCCGCCCGCGCGGTCGAGACCGCCAGACAGGCCAAGGGCGACGCCGAAACCGCCGCCAGGGAGAGCGAGGCCGCGGGCAACGATGTGACCCGCGCTTCGGCGGCCGCCGATCGTGCAGCCCAGGCGGCCCAGGACGCCACCGCCGCCGCCGTCCAGGCAGCGGCCGCCGCAGGCGCCGCCAACCAGGCTTCACGGGTCGCCTCCGGCGCCGCCGCGCAGGCCGCGAGCGCCGCCGGCGGCGCCGCAATCGCCGCCGCCAACGCCCGAAGGGCCGCCAACGCCGCAGCCTCCGACCGTGGCAGGGCCGCCGAAGCCCGCCAGCGCGCCGAGGAGGCCCGCAACGCCGCCGGCGACGCGGACCGCGCCGCGACCGCGGCGAACGACGCCGGAGCCGCCTCCCAGGCGGCGGGAGAGGCCGCCGACGCGGCCAGGACCGCCGGCGGCAACGCGAACGCCGCCGCCGGCTCCGCCGAGAAGGCCGGCCGTCTGGCGAAGACCGCCGGTGCCGCCGGCGACCGCGCGCAGGCCGCCGCCGACTGGGCCCGCCGCCAGGCCGCGGAGGCCGAACGCGCCGCGACGGCGTCCGCGACCCTGGCCGCGCAGTCCTCCCAGGCCGCGTTCCAGGCCCGCGACGCCGCCGGTTCCGCAGCCACCCACGCCCGCAACGCGGCCGCGGCCGCGGACAACGCCGCCGAACACGCGGGCGAGTCCGCCACGTCCGCCGCCGAAGCCACCCGGCAGGCCGAGGAGGCCCGCAAGGCCGCCGACACGGCCGCCGCGGCGGTCACGACCGCCGGCAACGTCTACGACCTCGCCCGCAGGACGGAGGCCGACGACCTCACGGCCAGCACCGAGGCAGCCGTCGCCAACGCCCGCGCGATGAGGACGGCCCAGGAGGAGGCCGCCACCGGCATCGGCACCTACCTCGCCGACTGGAAGGCCCAGGACCAGGAGGCCGCCGACCTGACCGCCGAGGCAAACCGCCCCGGCACCGACGCGAAGGCATTCGCGGCCAAGGGGCGCAGGACCGCGCTGCGGACCGTGAAGACCGGCGGTCCCTGGAGCCAGGAGGCCGCCACGGTCGCCCTGTCCGGCACGGACGACGCCGTCCTCACGTGGGCCCGCACCGAACGGCCCAGGGCCGAGCAGGCCGACATCCGCCAGAGCGTGCAGGAAATCGCCCGGAACAGCCCCGACGAGACCGTCCGCAACGCCGCCGGCGCCGCACTCAAGGGCGACGCCCAGCAGATCGAGGGCTTCTACACCACCGGCCGGCACAAGGCCGCCTTCCATCACGACCGGATCCGCGCGGCACAGGTGCTCAGCGCCGGCGGACCCACCGTCAAAGCGGCCGCCGAGAAAGCCCTCAGGACCGGTTCGCCCGAGGACGTCACCAAGTTCCTGCTGATCGGCCAGCACACCGCCCGCCGGATCGACGAACGCATCCAGTCCGCCCAGCTCATCGCCACCGGCGGCCCGGAAGTCCAGGCCGCGGCCAAGTACGCGCTCTCCGGACCGCCCGAGCTCGTCACCTCCTTCCTCCAGTTCGGCCAGTACACCGCCGACCGGAAGGACCAACTGGCAGCCACCCACGCCGCACAGATGCGCCAGCTGATCGCCGAGGCCGCCCGCACCGCCGCCAACGCCCAGCAGGACGCCTGGGAGGCCACCGAGGCCGCAGCCCTCGCCAACAACGCCACCGACGAGGCCGAAGCCGCCCGCAACCAGGCCCGCGGCCACGCCGACCAGGCCGGGAAGCACGCCACCGACGCCCAGGCGTCCGCCCAGGACGCCGAAGCGGCCGCCACCCGCGCCAGCCGGTCCGCCACCACCGCCCGCAACGCCGCCCAGGCAGCCTCCGACGACGCCGCCAAGGCCGCCGCTTCCACCATCCGCGCCCGGACCTCCGCCAGTCAGGCACGCTCCTCGGCCAGGGCCGCCCGCACCGCCGCGAACAACGCCCACGCCTCCGCACGCGCGGCAGGCAAGGACGCCGCCCAGGCACAGCAGGCCGCGGACCAGGCATGGGCCATCACCGCAGAAAAGGAGAGCCAGGAGCGCCAGGCCGACCTGGCCGCCCAGGACGCGCACAACCAGGCCGAGGCCAAACAGTTCGCGGAAGACCTCCAGAAAGCGATGGAGGAACAGATCCGACAGGACGCCTCCAAGGCTCGCGACTTCGTCGAGACCTGCAGCAGAATCAACCTCTGGACGTCGGACCACGTCGCCATGAAATGCCGGGACGGTCTCGGCGGGTACTTCGGCGGGAAATACGGCCTGCTCGGATCCGGTGGCCCTCTCGGCTCGTACTCCCTGCTGGGAAATCTGAACAAGCTCGGCACCGTCCTCGAGAACGACACGCAGTTCGTCGTGACAGTCGTCAAGGACATACTGGGTGTCACCACCGCCGAAGAGTGCGTGAAGGAGAAGAACGCCGTCTCCTGCGTAGAACTCGCGGCCGCACTTTTCCCCGCCGCGAAGTTGGAAAAAGTTGCCCAGCTCCTCAGGCGAGCCAAAACCATCGAAGAGACGGCCGCGGCCTCACGACGCAGCCGCCTGTTCACGAAGTGCTTGCGGCCGAACAGCTTTCCGGCAGGAACTCCGGTCCTCATGGCCGACGGAACCACACTCCCCATCCAGGAGGTCGCCGTCGGCGACCAGGTCCGGGCAACCGACCCCGAGACAGGCCGGGACGGCAGCCGCCGCATCACCGGCACGACCTACACGCCCGACGACCGGGACTTCACCGACCTGACGATCAAATCCCCGAACGGATCCCTCGAAAAACTCACGTCCACCGACCACCACCCGTTCTGGTCGGCGAAGGACTCGAAGTGGATCGACGCCGCAGACCTCCGCAGCGGCGACACCCTGCGAACCCCCAGCGGACAGACCCCCGAGGTCACTCAGGTCAACCACCGTACGAACCTCGAAGCGGCCTACAACCTGACCGTCCAGGATCTGCACACGTACTATGTACTCGCTGGCAACACGCCGATCTTGGTGCACAATGGCGGCGAGGCGGGACCGGGGCAGATTTATCTCTGGCGCGGCGTTACAGCTCCTGAACTCGCGGACATCTCAAAGAATCGGACTTGGAACAGCCCGCAGGGTGTCAAGTACTTCTCCTTTACGGAGCAAGGCGCAGCCGAGTATTCCCGAAGGGCTTACGCGGCCTACCCCAAGGAAGGGCCTTATACCATGATTCGCACCACGGTCAATGTTGCGGATCTGCCAGAGGGTGCCCGCATGGCATACACTGCCGACGTGATTGATGGCGGAGTGGCTCTCAACAATGATGAATTGAAGATCCTGGGACGGCCGGCAATCATGACCGGCATGAGCACTGGCGTGGCTTGCAAATGAGATACGTAATTGCGGCGTCCACGGAGCGGATGGTCGAGGCGTGCAGGAACGCCCTGGGTAGCAGGCCAGGAGTCGAGTTTCGGGTTGGCTCGGTACCAGAAACTGGGGCAGACTGTGATGCTGCGATTTTGAGCTTCCCGCTTGCTCATGAACGCTATGACGGAATCCCGCGAATTGGTGTAGCACAGGTCTTGGTGAACACGCGAGGAGATGGCGCGCCAAGCATTATCCTGGCAACCCCCCCAGCCCCTCCGCAAACCCTGGCGGGCAGTGGTAGCGATTCCGAGATCGAGAGGCACGTATTTCATGTCCTCGACTCGTGCGTGGCTGAGTTTTTGAATGCCTTTCCTGGGCGCGAGGAAAGCTCGAAGATTCTTGTCCATCTGGAGGCGTCTGGAATTGATCGGAGGGACCTTGCCGCACCCATCGCGGGGGTTTTGAAATTCCTGTCGCAGGCGCGGCCCGCTATAGGTGAATAGGGCGCCAGAGGTCCCACCGGAACTCTTCCGGTGGGGCCTCTGGGCCGTCTTGACGGCAACGTCAGCGGACGGGTGCTGCACGAAGTGGCGGTTCGTCGCCGTCGTCGGGCCGGGTGGCGGGCTCGGCGGGGGCGCGGAAGGCGTTGCCGAGGAGGTCGTTGGCGTCGCGCTGGAGGCGGAGTCGGACGTCGGCGTACACGGTGGCAGTTGCACCGATGTGGGCGTGGCCGTGGCGTTCCCTGATGACGACGAGTTCGACGCCCTGTTCCAGGGGGAGGGCGGGCCGCTGAGTGGCGGAGGTCGTGGAAGCGGATGCGGCGGAGCCTGAATCGGCGGAGCAGTGCCGTGAAGTATCGACAGCCTGAGGATGGGTCGCACCGTGGAGAACCACGGCTGGGACATCATTGTCGTCGTCGCCGCCGAGGAACTGCTGGCCGACACCACGGTGCCCGAATCCCAGTGCCTGGCGCTGCGCGGCGACCGGAACGCGACCGCCGCCTGCACCGCAGCCAAGAGCGGTGACCGGGGCTACGCGTTCGCGCTGATCGCCGAGTCCACCGACAGCGCCGCCGCGGCCGGACGCTCCTCCGGCCTGGTCGACGGAGTACAAGGGGTGGCGCTGCACGAGGTGTCGGTGCACTACGAGCTCCGCGACGCCGGCCAGGCGATCGGGCACGCCCGCACAGTCGACCCCACCGCGCTGCCGACCGCCGAACGGCAGGCCCGGTTCCTCACCGACGTGGCCCGCGCCTTCGACCAGTGGGGCGAACCGGAACAGTGCTACCGGGCGCTGCTCGCGGCAGAGCACGCCGCCCCCCAGGAGGTACGTCGCGGCGCGGTCCGCGACCTCGCCGTCGGGCTGCTTCGCCACGACCGGCGCCTACCCGGAGTACGGGGACTTCGCCGCCCGCGCCGGAGCGCCCGCAGCGCTGTGACCACGGCCGGAGAGGCTTCGGCCTGCCCGGAGTCCGGGCTGCGCGCCGACGTTCACCGCCGTGCACGCGGGATCACGGGGACGGAAGGCTACCCACGACGGGTTGCCATGACCCGTCAGGGCCTCGGACGATTTCGGTTCGATCACGGTGGGTCCCTTTGGTCGGACCTTGGGCGGGAGTACGGTGATTGATCTCTTTGGCGTCGCGGCCCGCTTGCTCGGATAATTCGGTCGGACGCATAGGGAGCGGGCGGCGCGCGAGTCGCCGGGGTGCCCGCGGGACGACCTGTGCGCACACTTCCCGACCTTCCCTGGGGGACTTCCCTTGTCTGCGCACGATCACCTGCCGCCCATCGCCGACCCGGCGCAGGATCCGGCAGCCTCCCTGTCCGCCGAGCCTGACCGTACCGCCCCTCCGGTGGCGGTACCCGCCGTGGAGCGGAAGCTGCCGCGGGCCGTCGGGGTCGGCCTGGCCACCCTGGGCCTGCTCGCCGTGGCAACGGCTGCCGCTGCCGTCACGGTGGCTGTGGGCAGGCCGGACGCACAGCCCGTGCCGGCGGCCCCGACCGCTACCGCGGCCGCAGCCGCGGCCACCGTGCCTCCTGTGGTACCCGCCCCCACCGCGACCGTGCCCGCGCCGACCAGCACCCTCCGAGGCACGGTCAGCAACGGCCGCCACGACGGCGACCTGCGCTTCTTCCTCCTCCCGATCCCCGAGGGCGGCGAATCCTACGGCCCGGCCGACGGTACGCCGGTGACCGACGAGGACATGGCCGACCAGATCGGCGGAGGGACGGAGATCATGACCGCCCTGCGCACCTTCGGCTACAAGGACGCCGCCACCCGGACCTACCGCACCAAGGACGGGAAGGCCGAGGTCACCGTCACCCTGCTGCGGTTCACCACGGCCGCCCGGGCCGGCGAGTTCGCCAAGAGCTTCACCATGGACCTCCCCGCGGTTGAGATCACCGGCGACCCGGCCGCCCACGGCTACGTCCGCAAGCCCAAGCAGCAGGCGTACACCGGCTCGATGAGCGGCATCTCCAACCAGGGTGACGTGCAGTACATCATCGACGTCGACATGAAGGGCGACCCGGACAAGGCGCTGCTGGACGAGCTGATGAAGCGCCAGCGCGACTGGCTCACCTCCGGGCGCTGAACCCCGCCCCGTCCTTTCCCCCCTCCCTCTGGAGAGTCCTCGCGTGACCACCGAACCTGTGCCGTCGTCACCCGCAGCGGTGCCGGCCGAACCGCCCACCGCCGGTCCGGCGATCCCACCCCTCCCTCGCGGGCCACGCCGTCCGCGCCCCGCACTGCTGCTGGCGTGCGCCCTGGTCCTCGGCACCGTGGCTGGCGTCGGCGCCGGTTACGCGATCCAGTCGGGCCGTCCCCCGACGCCGCTGCCACCGCTTCAGGTCGCCCTGCCGACCTACCCGTCCGAAGTGGTGGATCCCGCCGCCGTCGCGGCGGCAGCGCCACCGCCGCTCGCCATCGATGGCGACCTGCGCGGTCTGCTCCTCACCGCTCCCAGCGGCAGCACGCCGTGGGCCGACGAACCGGACAAGCCCAGCTGGGTCACGGTGGGCGAACTCGCCGAGCGCGCCAAGCAGGCAGCCGACATCTTCAGGTCGTACAACCAGCAGGGCTTCCGGCGCGCCGCACAGGTCGCCTGGACGCAGGACGCCCTGGACATCCACATCACCCTCACCCAGTTCAAGGCCGACTTCGCCAACAAGGCCGACAACAAGAGGTGGAACCCGGGCGAATTCGAACCCTTCGCCCCTGAAGCCAACGGCGGGTTCCGGACCGAGAGCAAGCCCGCCTACTGGGCCGAGACCACCGATCAGTACTACCTGGGCCTGGCGGTCGCACAGCGCGGCACCGTGCTGATGCAGGTCAGGGTGTTCGGGACGAAGCCGGTGGACGCCGAGGTCGTCAAGAACCTCGCCAAGCAGCAGTGGGAGCGGCTGGTATGACCGAGAGCACCGTGACCGCCACCACCGAACCGCTGCCACCGACCGGGCCGACCGCCCCGACACCCGCCTTCGCCTCCGCCCCCGGCGCCACCACGACCTCCCGCCGGGTGCTGCGCGCCGGCGCCGCCACGGTCGCGGCGGCCCTCGCCGGTGTGGCCGTCGGCGCAGGCATCGTCGAGGTGCGCTACGACGATCCCCCACCCGTCGTGACCGCCCCGCCGCCGTCGCTGCCGACGCCGCGCGCCGCACCCTTCGGAGCCAAGCCCAACGGCAGCCACTTCGGCTCTCTGCACGACCTGTTGCTACCGGTCCCCGACGACCACGACCCCGGACCGGACGACGGCGAGTACGGCAACGACACCGAACTGACCGGCGATCGGCTGACCGCCGCGTTCGAGGACGACCTCGGCCCGCTGCCCGAGGAACAGCGCAAAAAACTGCGGCAGTCCTGGAAGGACCTGCACGTCAAGGCCACCGCTGTGCGCACCTACACCGACCGGCAGGGCAACCGCGTGATCGGCATGAAGCTGCACCAGTTCAACCAGCAGGAGGTGCAGAAGGCCAACGAGTTCACGGCGGTGTTCACCGGCGACACCGGAATCTTCCGCCTCGGCCCGGCCGTGGCGGGCCATCCCGAGGCGCACTGCTACCTCCTGCCCGCGCAGCCGTCCGCACCGATCGATCGGATGACCTGTTCCGCCGCCGAGGGAGACCTCCTGGTGGTCATGGACACCGAAGGCGTGGCACCGCTCGCCAAGGACCGGATCGTCGCCATGTTCGCGCAGCAGCTCGACCGCCTCGCCGTCCCGGGAGCCTCCGCATGACCGACCACGACACTTCCGCCGTGCCGCCCGCCGCCCCGGACCCGGGCACCCCACAGCCCGGGGCCCCGGCACAGGCCACCGCAGACCCCTTGGACACCCCCGCCCCGGCTGCGCCGCTGCCGGACGAGGAACGCACCGCCCGCCGCACCCGGCGCAGGAAGGCCGCGGTCCGCTGGTGCGCGGCCGCCGCGGTCTGCGTGCTGGCCGGGACTGCCGGCACGCTCGCCGTGACCTCCTCCGACCGCACCGACCTGCCGGGACTGGCCACCGAGAGCGACGGGCGCTACACCTTCCCCCCGCTGACCCTGCCGCCACTGCCCTCGGGCAGGTCGGCCCCGAAGGAGAACAAGAGCCGCCACGCCGCCGACCTGCGGCGCCTGCTCCTCCCGGTCCCGGCGGAGGCGGGAGGCTCCCTCACCCCGGCAGTGTTGCCACCACCCACCGTGCCCGCGGCCGGCGACACGGCGAGTACCGGCCCGGCCACCCCCGCCACCGTCCCCGGTTCCCCCAACCCCACTCCCGCTTCTGCGGCAGCGGGAGTGGGAGCCGGCTGGGTCGACTGCAACGACCTGGCCACCGAACAGAAGGACCCGGCCAAGACGCGTGCCCTGCTCGCCCAGTACGCCTGCCGGACCGCCACGTTCCGCGAGTGGACGACCTCCGACGGCACCCGGACACAGATCCGGCTGCTCTCCTTCGGCTCCTCCCACGAGGCGTGGTCGGTGTACGCCGCCCTGCGCGACGGCGACGGTCCGAAGGACATCGCGGACCTGGGAAAACTCACACCCCAGGGCTGGGACGAGGTCTACGGCGTCACCTTCGCCACCCGCGCGTCCCGCACCGCGGACACCCGAATCCTCCCGGCCGCCCGACTGGCCCACCTGGCTGCCGGCGACCTCGTGGGCGTCATCACCATGACCAATCCGAACGGCGTGCCGGGCGCCGCGTTCCAACAGGTAGTCACCCTCCAGTCCGACCTGCTGACCTGAGATGACTCGTCTACGTGGCAGAGTGGTTCGTCGGGGGACAGCCGCCTCGTGGAACAGACGGGTTGCATCTTCGCTGCGGGATCGCTCACGCGGGCACTGCGCCCGGGTCGAGAGGCCCGGGCGCAGTCGCGTCAACGTGGCAGAAGCGAGGCATCGGCCGCGAAAGGCCGGCCACGACGCGACGTCCCGGCCAGCAGGTTCGTGATGTCAGCTGTTCGGCAGCGTTTCGAACAGGCCGCGGCCCGCGCGCTGTGCCCGGCCTGCCTTGACGAGCCGCTCCAGTGTCGTGCGGACGTTGTTGTCGGTGCTGTCGGCGCCGAGGGCCGTGGAGACCTCGCCCGCCCGCAACGGCCTACCGGCCGTGGCCAGGGCGCTCAGTACATCGTCGGCGATGCCCCGGGAGCGCTGCGCCGGTGTTGGGGCTGCCGGAGCGGGCGGAGTCGTCTTCTTCCCGGCGGTCTTCTTCGCGGTCCGGGTCTTCGGCTTGTTCCCGGCCGGGGCGGTGGCCTCGGTCGCCGCGGTGGTCGTGCGGGGCTTGCGAACGGTTCGCTTGGCGGGTGCTGCCTCGGTGGTGGCGGTGGCCGGGGCGGGCACCCGCCGTCGGGTGGCCTTCTGCTGTGCCGGTTCGTCGGCTGCGGGGAGCGGCTCCGCGGCGTCCTCGACCGGTTCCGGCTCCTGCGCCGGGGCCTCCCCGGCCGGCACGAGCGTCGGAGTGGAGGGCTCGACCGTCGCGCCGACGGCGGGCTGCAGGGCCGCTTCGGCGGCGCGCAGGCCGTCGAGGGCGACACTCAGCGACGTGGCGTAACCGGCGACCCGCTCCAACTCGGCTTCGAGCGCGGCCCTTTGCGTCTCGAGCTGGGCGATCTCGATCTCGACCAGCGTGATGGCGGTTGCGACGCCGGAGTTCGCTTCGACGGACGTTGCCAAGGGGTGACCTCGCTCAATGGGGGAACGGCGACCGCCGTACGGATGATTGCTTTCACGACTGTACGACGCAACTGCCGCTCTGCACCCGGGGAATCCTTCATCGGAGCGGGGGCAGGGGGACAGGGAGCACGGCGTTCACGGGCCGTCGCCGCTCCACCAGCGGTCGAGTCGCACCCGGCGCCGGCGTCGTGGACGCCGACCACGACTTCACTGCACACCCACTTGAACCGGGGCCCCGTCACGGGCCGCCCGCCCGCAACTCCGCGCACCCGGACACGCGACCAGCTGCAGCCGACGGGCCGGGCGGAGCCCGTCACCCTGTGCGGCATCGCCCACGAAATCCCGGGGTGCGGCCGATGTGGCGTTCGGCCAGACGGTCGGGCCGGAGGGCGCCCCACCGTGCTCCCTCCGCCCTGCCTGCGGCGGTGGGATGGAGGACGGCGAGCCAGGCGGTGACCTGATCGCGGCGGTCGCGGGGCTGGTCCGCGAGGGCGGGCGGGCGCCGCGCTCTCCTGCGGCCCTGAGATCCTCCGCTCACCTGTGAGGCTCCGTCCACATCACCTCGACCCGGTCGGAGGTGACGTCGAACCCGAGCAGCGGCTCGGTCTCGACGCCGCGGCGTATCTCGGGCGGGGACCGAGCGGCTGTGGCTCGGTCGTCGGCCCGGCCGGCCAGGCAGGTGTTCCGGTCTCGGCCGGCCGAGGTCGCGCTCCTCGCCCGCCGACTCGGTGACGCGACCACGGTCTTCGGCACGCCGGCGGCCGCGCCCCCGGGAACCGCGCGGCTCGAAGCGTTCCAGGACGCGTCCACGCGGGCGATGGACGCCTGCCTCGCCCGGTGCCGGGCCCAACTGGGCTACGCCGTCCGCTGGTGGCAACTGCACCGCCGTACCGGCGCCTGGTGGCGCGCCCGGCCGGACCGTAAGGCCGCCCGTCGGTTTCAGCGCGAGGCTGCGGCCGCCGCCTCGTGGATCGGCCAGCGCGGTTCACTGTCCGGGGTGTGCAGCCACACCCACTGGCGGTCGGGGGTGACGGTGACGCCGTAGTCGTAGGGCTCGGGCCGGCCGAGGTCCTCCCACGCGGTCCAGGCGGTCATCAGTTCGTCGCCGATCCGCCGCCGGCCGCCCTGGTGAAGCACGGTCGTACCGTCGCCGACCGCCGAGAACGACGCCCACGAGGAGCGGCCGTCGTGGATCCAGGCGTTGACGCCCTCCTCGTCGCGGCCGGTGGTGATCATCGCGTCCGGTACCGCGACCCGCAGGGCGAACCTGAGGCCCCAGTCGCCTTCGAGCGGCGCGAGGTCGCGGTCGGTCCGCCGTTCGGCGGCTGCCGGGCCGTCACCGCGCACCGCGCTGTACCCGGCCCATCCAGCCGTCGGCGGCGCCGGTGCGGTGCGGTCCGCCATGAACTGGGCCATCCCCTGCACCCAGCCGGACGCCGAGCGCCCGTCGTCGGCGACGGTCAGGGCGAGGTGCCCGAGCCGGCCCCACGGGTAGACGATCCTCCCGCCCGGCGCGGTCGCCTCGACCCACGTCCACGGCACCCGCTCGCGGGCGTAGGTGGCGATCACCCGGTCGAACCGCTCGCGGAAAACGGCGGTGGTGGCGTTCCCGGTGACGACCTCGACCTGGAGTCCGGCGGCCGCCAGCCGCCGGCGGGCGAAGCCGGCGAGGTCCGGGTCGATCTCCGTGGACACCACCCGCCCGGGTCCGGCCCGCCACGCGGCCAGGGCCGCGTTCCAGCCCTGCCCGCCGCCGATGTCCCACACCCGGTGACCCGGCTCGGGCAGCAGCGAGTCCAGCATGTCGACCACCACACCCGGCGCGGAAATGCTGGAGGACGCCAGCCCGCCGGTCACCTGGGTCACCGCGGGCTCGTCCACACCCGCGTACAGCGCGTCCGCCCAGCCCCCGGGGTCGGTGGACCGGTCCACCGCCACGTACGCGCGCCCGTTCCACTGCCACAGCCGGTCCGGCGCGAACCCGTCCCTGGGAAGCGCGGCCACGGTCTCCCGCAGCCACGGAGAGCGCTCCGGCCAGTACCCGCGCGCGTCCATCGCCCCGTCCAGGGCCGTACGTCGCTCCTCCAGATCCACGTCAGCCCTTCTTCGGCTTGCGGTGCTTCCCGTCGCTGCCCGGATCGGGCTTCGGCACCTGCCCGTCGGCATTCCCCGGCGGCGCGTCGCCCTGGCCCGGGTCCGGTGCCGGCTTCTCGTGCTCACCCATCGACCTGATCCCCAATTCTCCTGCGGGACACCGATCCGGTCATCCTGACCGACCCTCTCGCGGCGGGGTAGAGGGCGTGGAGAAGCACACGGGGGCGCGCGGACAGCCGCCCCGGGTCCCGGGGTGACGTGGTCCGGGCCGGGTCGTTCCCCAGACTGTGACCCGGACCCCGTCCGGCGGCCTGGGCCGCCCGCTGGAGCTCACCGCGCCCCCGCACCAGCCGGGCCCGGACGGCCGGCTTTCCCGCGGTGTCGCCGTCGAGGGCGTCGACGACCACTGCCTCCTCGACGCCCTGGCCGCCGGCCCGCGGCCGCAGCCGCAGCCGCCGCGGTCTGGAGGGCTGCCGTCTTCCACGTCAAGTCGGTATGTTGAAACGGATGTCCCTCCCGCCTCGCGGCGTCGTGAGCGGAGCGCCCGTGAATTCGTGGGGGTCGGGTAGCGGCCCGCATCCGGTAGACCTCGCGGCATCGTGGTTCGGGGCGGGGTCCTGGCGCCGCCGGCCCTCGGATGTCCGTCTTCCGGGCGGGGCTGCTCGGGGGGAAGGGGCGGGCTGCTCTACGGCAGGCCCGGGATGTGGATGTGTCCTGCGTTCTGGCCGCGCACCTCTGCGCCGAGGTCGCGTCCACCGACATCGGTGATCCTCCGCTCGACGACGAGTTTGCCCTGGCCTTCGCAGGTCCAGGTTCCGCCGGTCGACATGCCGGATCCGGGGCGGAGGGGCTCGCTGCGGCCTTTGCAGATCAGGTCGTCCTTGCTGGTGCTGTCGTCGTCGTAGAGTTCGGCCTCCAGGACCCAGCCGGTGCTGTCCGGGGCGCCCTTGATCAGGATCGTGTTGTCGTCGTCGTTGTCCCAGCTGCCGTTCTCGGGAAGGGCACCGACCTGCTTGCCGTGGCTGAGCGGCGCGTCCTTCTCGCACACGCGCACCGGGCTGTTCCGGGGGGCTGTCCGTCAGGGGGCCGAGCACCGTGGCGATCAGTATCGAGGCGACGGCCATGCCCGCGAGGGAACGTCGTACCGGGGCGGCGAGCGAGGCTCGCCGGGGGTGGCCTTGGTGTGCGGACATCCAGAACTCCGGGTAGCGGGGCCGGGCGGCGGCGGACACAACCGCACAGACTTGTGCGAGCAGCTGCTTATCCCACCCGTGCGCCGGAACGGAGCGCCCGAAGCGGCCTCGTCATTCGTCCAGCCCTGCAACAGACCCGATCCGGCCGACACGCCGTCAGCCCCGGTCCTCACACACCGTCACCGCCAGGGGCGCCGCTCGTGATCCACACGGCGACGTTCTCGGTCCCCGCCCACCCGGTCATCGTCATCGATCCGGAAGGTTCTGGAGAAGACCGGCTCATCATCGTTGTCGTCGGACCGGGCCCGGAACGTCTCGTCCGACCCGAGCCACGGGTCCTCACCCAGTGGTACGAGCCACAGGACGAGCCGGCCCTTGGAATTGTCGCGGACAGCCATGGCGGCCGTGTCCGCACCCCGGCCACCCGTGCTCGTCCGGGTCGGCGACCGGTGGTTGCACGGCATCGTGACGGTCTGGCGTCCGTCGGCAGCCGGCCGGTGGGTCGCCCACGTCCTGTGGGGGCCGCCGCTCGCCACGGCCTGGATCGCCTGCGGTCCCAACATCCTGGCACCCTGCGCGCGGCGGCCGTGATGTCGCCGCGATCACGCACCGGGTCGTCGGGCGAGACCGGGCTTTCCGAGCACGGTCCGGAACGTTCCCGCGGCGGTGAATGCGTTGGTGATCGGGGCGATGAGCGAGGCGAGGCGGCGGGTGCCCCTGGTGCCGATGGGCGTTCACAGTGCGGTGCAGTGCTCGTCCGTTTCTGCTTCGATGCGCTCGCGTGCCGTTCTGCCGGCGTCGGTGAGGATGCCGTGGGGGGTCGAGCCAGCCGCGTGCGGTGAGGCGTGCCGTTGCCGCGCTCCACTCCTCGTCGTTCCACTGACGGGTCGTTCGGGCGAGGGCTGTCGGGAGGTTGCCGGTCGCGGGGTGCGGGACGAGGCAGTCGCAGGGCCCGAGGCCGTTGTCGGCGAGTACGACGAGATGGGCGTCGCCGCGCCACTCGCGTACCACGGTGAGCTGGTGCGACTGGTCGGCGAAGGGCTCGCCGACCGGCTGCCCAACCGCGGCTTCGCGGTCCCGTCCTGCTCCGACCGCCGCCGGCAGGAGATCTCGGAAGCCCGCCGGACCGTCGAACCGGTCGTGCTGCGCATGTCCGTCGAACGCGGCGACGTCGACTGGGAGGCCCGCGTTCGGGCCGCCCACCACCGTCTGGCCCGCACCCCGAAGCGCCGGCCGGAGGAGGGCGAGTACTACACCGGCGCCTGGGCCGAGGCCCATCGGGTCTTCCACCGAACCTTGCTGGAGGGGTGCGGCAACGGCCCCTTGCTGGAGACCTTCGACCGGTTGCGGACCGCCAGCGAGCTGGCCCGCCGCTGGTCGGCCCACCGCAACCCCGGCCGGGACGCGCTCGACGAACACCGTCGGCTTGAGGAGGCCGTGCTGGCCCGCGACGCCGACACCGCGGTCGCGGTCCTGGCCCAGCACCTCACCCTGACTGCGGCCGCCCTGACTGCGGCCGCCCTGACCGACGGTCCGGACCGGCCCGAGGACGGTCCTCGAAGCTGATCACGTGACGAGGGACCGTGTCGCTCCTCGCGCGCCCTCAGAAGCCGCGGTGAGCGCGGGTGGGGGCCCGCCTCCCGGGCGCCCACCCGTCGGGCACCGGAGTGGGAGCGGGTCGCTCTGCGTCAGCGGTTCCATCGCCTCGCCCGAGCAGCGGGTGAGCACGATGGCGTGGGTGCTGAGCCCTGCCGCCTCGCTCGGACCAGAGCCGAGCGGCAGCGCGGCCAGGACATCGAACGGGGATCGACGGCATCCCCGGCAGGCTGGGGACATGGTGTCTCTCGATGGTCAAGAACTGGGCGCGGCCGACCGGCGGTCAGGTGCCGTGGGGCTGTTGCTTCGGGCTGCTGGAGTCGGGAAGCGCGCAGGCGATCGCGGCGGTGAGGGATCCGGCGCAGAGCAGATAGAGGGCGGCCGTTCGTACGGTCCAGGGCGGCGCGTCGGGGACAGGGCCCAGAGCGGGGCGGAACTCGTGGCGGGGGTCGTAGGTGAAGAGCACCGGGCGGCCGACCTCGAGGTGCTTGTCGCGGGGGTCGGTCTCCAGGGTCCAGCGGGTCCCGTCGGGTGCGCGGGCGGAGAGGTAGTAGCTGCGGCCGGGCAGGGGGCCACCGCTGTCGTCGCCCTTGCTCCACCGCCGCTCCACGACGCCGGTGACCGCCACCCCGCGCTCGTGCCTCGCCTGCACGTCGGTCCAGCCAGGGGTTACCACGCCGTAGACGGACGCTCCCAGCAGCACGGCGATCGCGGCGGCTGGCATGACGACCCGTGGGACGGACTCCCGAGCGGAGCCGTAGGCGAGGACTATGAGGTGGACCATCAGGGCGGCCGCTCCGATGACCGTCATGGCCAGATAGAACAGCCCGTCGCCGGTGTAGCGGAACACCGCGGCCGTCACCCACGAGCCGGCCACCACACTGGCGACCGGAGCCACGGCCGCGATCACGAACCGCCCCAGAGCCTGCAGAACGGGACGAGCCCGGCGCCCCCGCGTACCCCCCATGGCACACAGCGTGCCCCTCGGCGGTTCGGCCGACAAGGCATCCGACACGAGCGGATCGAACCGGCAGCCGTCACCGCCGCCCGCCGGGCCCGGATCGCGGACGGGGGTTGGCGTGTTCGGCCGCGGTGAGTTGTGTGTCGGGCGTACGCTGCGGGCCGGACGGCGGGCGGGTGTTCGCCCGGGGAAGCTGCCCGTGGGGGTGCGGTGGATGCCGTGTCGACCGTGCGGGCAGTCGTGCCCGGCGCCCGGTGCGGGCGGTGTTCCGCCGGTATCCGCGCCGGACGGCTTCGGTGACGGGCCGGTGCCCGGGAACATGTCGACCGGCGCCGGGACGTCGTCCTCGGTCCGGGTGGACGTGTCGGGGGAGGACGCCGTCGGTGCGGGACGCGACATCACCCGTTCCGCGGTCGCGGAGGGCAGCCGGGTCGAGCGCACCGAGGTGGACAACCGGATCGAGAACAGCACCGTTGGCCGGGACGTGCCCTTGTCGTTCGTCGGGGCCGGGCAGCGCCCGATCCGCCCGGCCGGCGCGGTCCGCCCTCGCGCGAGCCGTTCGCCGGCCGTTGCCTGGGGACGGTGTTCCTGGCGCCCTTGCCGACGAGGGGCGACGCCGTCCTCGGAGCGGACCCATCGGTTTGTCTCCCCGCAGCCCGCGTGGTTCCCGGGGCGGGGAGTGCGTGCCGCGTTACGGTTCCGGTATGCCCGCCCGCCGCCGTCCTGGCGTGATTCTCGCGGCGCTCTGTCCTGCTTCCCTGGCCCCGGCCGGTCCGCCCGGGGCCCCTGCGGTGCGTCCGGCGCGCGGCCGACCCGGCAACAGGCCCCTTTGTTCGGCCGGCGGCCCGCCCACCCGGTGCTGTGCGGTGCGATGCGGGGCACGGCTCCGGGCGGCGCGGCTCCAGGCGCCGAGCGGTTCCGCCTGCTCCGCGGAAGTGATCGGTCACGGACGGGGGTAGACGCCGCACGACGTGACCGGCTTGCCGTTCGCGTCGTCGAGGCAGACCCCGACGTACGAGCCGCCGCCGACGACATCGGCGGGAAGTGTGGCGGGTACCGAGGTCACCGTGTTGCAGTGCGTACTGCTGCTCCTGGGGCCGAGCGGGTTGGCGTAGCCGTCGAACACGCTGTACCACGCTCGGCGGCAGCCGACGGACTTCAGCGTCCCGGTGAAGCCGACCGACCGGTTGTACCAGGTGAGGGTGCCGGTGATGTAGCTTCCGGCGCCGTCGGCGACGTGGACCGGGGTGGTGGGGTAGGCGGCGGCCGTGGCCGCGGGCGCCGCGACGGCCGGTGCGGTCAGTGGGGCGGACACGGCCACGCTCGCGACGGTGAGGAGGGTGAGTGCGGTTCGGCGCAACACGGTGTTTGTCTCCTTTGACGGAAATTTGTGGGGATGACGCCCCAAGGTTTGCCCGTGGCCCTTGCGTGTCAACCCTGACGAAGTGCCCACGGACGGCCTCGCCGGCGCCGGCGGGCAGCGCTGGATGCACGTGTGCCCCGGCCCGCGCCCGCGCCCACGTCGGGGTCGAGGCCGGAGGCTGCGGCGATCAACCGCTCGACCCGGGGCGGGACATCCTCAAGGCCACGGCCGACCCGATCGACCGATCCGGAGCAACAGGGTGCCGCTGATCCCGGCCTCATTCGCCGGGTGCGTCCGTATGATCCCCCCGACAGGCGCAGGCGGAGCAGCAGCCCCGGTGGTCCACGCGTCAGCGGTCGTGGGCGCGCCGCGCTCCAACTGACTCTTTTGCTCCCCGACTGCTGACAGGCCCGCACGCCGGATCGCACTGCCTCCGCGAGCGCGCCCGCCGTCCCGCAGCCGCCGTAGGACCCTACGAGCCGTGCCGGCCGCCGGCCCAGGGCAGTGGGCGGCCCCGTCGGAAGCTGATGATTCGACGTCCGCGATGCCTCTCGGCTCCGCGCCATGGCCGCCTTGGAGAGGGCTGGCGAGAGGCGGAGAAGGCCCGGCAGAAAGGGGGAAGGCTCGAAGCAGCAGGACGGACGGGGCGCCTCGGGTGCCCCGGTCGGCCCGTCAGCCTCGACATCGCCGCGGTCTGCGAGGAGCGGAACGCCGGCGGGCCCCTTGTCGAAAAGGTGAAGGCCGGCCAGGCATCGCGACCCGTCATGACAGGATCCCGGAAAGCTGCCTCGCCGGCCTTCACCTCCGCGGCGCGATGCTGTGGATCGAGGATTTGCCCGAATCCGTTGATCGCGACCGAATATGCGTCCTAGTAGACCCATGCTCCCCAAGTGTCGGTCCCGCCTGCTTCGTGCAGTTGGACACGAAGTCGATGAACTCCGTCGTTGTGATACATCGGAACCGTCAGGCTCGATGACCACGCGGTGTAGGTGGTATCGCCGGTGTTCACGTTCCACTGTTCGAGGCGGACCTGGCCCGTGCAGTGGTGCGGGTTCCTGTTGGTGGCTGCCCCGACTGCCCAGTTCGAACCCTGGCCGGGTGCCTGCGTCACCACGGCGATGCAGGTACTGCCGTAGACGTCCCCGGCGGCGAAGGCATTCGTTCCGGAAAGCCCGATCAACCCCGCCGCCATCCCGCTCACAAGCAGCAGCTTCTTCGGCAGACCAGGATTGGCCTTCATGGAAGTCCCCCATTTCCGTGACGGATAGTTGATCTGCGTGCTTCCGGCAGCGTAGTGACCGAACGTGTTCCGGGCGAAGGATTCGGTTGATTGCCACATAGGTTGCCGAGGCCCCCGGCCGGGCGGGCCGACCGAAACGCCGGGCGCACTGTGGTCGCTGGGGTCGGACGCCGTGCTGTGGGAGTTAGGTTTCCGGGTGAGGGCGATCCTGTCCCTGCCTCCGGGGGACAGGAGATCTTGCGGTCGACCGGCCGGCAGGCGGTTTGTCCGCCCGGGGTCGTGCCGAAGATTTTCCTGCGGGGCCAGCGGCACACCGGGTGGGAGGGAGCCGACGGGCCGGGGTGGGGCACCCGGTCGTGCGGCGGTCGGGCCTGTCAGCCTCTGCCCGCAACGAAGCCCGAGCTGTCCCGGTGTCACCGGGGTCCGTCCTCGCGCGGGGTGGGTACGGGCTGCCGCTGGGCGGGGTCGGTGCGAGGGCTGTCCGTCGGCTGCTCCCGCTGTCCGATCGGAACGAGTCGGGCCGATCTGCTCCGGCCCCGCTACTGGCTCGCGTACGCCCCCGCCCGGCCACAGGCCGACGGCCCGTGTCGCGAGTGCGCCCGAGTGCTCGCCCCCGTCTGAGTCTGCGTCAAGTCGGTGGTGGCTGGGATGCTGGCGGCATGGACGAGGGGCTTTGACGCGGGGCCGGGTGGGCGGGGCCGATCATGACGACCCGGACCTCGGGCCGCGGCCGGGCCGCGTCCATCGTGAGCTGTGCGGCGGCCCGCTCGACGGCCTTCTCCTCGATGTCACCGGCTGGGATGCCGAGGCCCTGGCGGACGGTGCCGCGCTGTCCACCGAGATCGGTAGGTTCGGTCCCGGCGGACGCGCCCCCTACGAACCGCGACTCACCGACATGCGGCGGTGGGACTGGGCGGGGGACAGCGCCTGACCGCCGGCCGGCATCAGCCCCGACAGGGTCGGCCGTGCCAACTTCGTGGGGTGCCACCTCCGACGCGAGCAAAGGTGGCACCCTCGGTCGTTCGAAGGCCCGGGGGTGCGTGGGCGGCGTACGCTGGACGGGGGCCTGGGGAGGTGGGGGAGTGGCTGACGGCGCTTCGGGGACGGGCTTCGCGGTCGATCCCGACGTGGTGTTCCGGGCATCGATGAAGTCCGTGGGGTCGAAGGACTTCGTCGACAACATCGCCTCCGGCGTCGCGGGTGACCTGGCCTCGTCGGCTGGCATGGCGGGCGACGACTCGGTCGCCCACAAATTCGTACGGGGGTGTGCCCAGTGGCGGCGGTCGGGGCCTGCACCAGCGCCGACCGCCCCGCCGCCCTCGCGCTCGCACTTGGTGGCGGTCACGGCCCCGGGCAGTGAGCATCCTGGGCGGCGGCGGGGGCACGGACGGTCACGGTCCCGGGCGGGCGGTCGAGCGCGCGGTCGTCGAGGAGGGCCCGGCCGAGAGGGGTGAGGGCGTGCTGAACACCTGGCCCGGTGCGCTCGGTGGTGAGGAGGCGGGCGGTACGCAGGACGCCGAGATGGTGGCTCGCGGTGGCGGGTGAACAGCCGGTGCGGCGGGCGAGTTCGGCGGTGCCCGCCGGGTCCGCCGCCGCGCGCAGCACGTGGGCACGGGTGGTTCCGAACAGGGCGACGAGCGCGCCGTCCGGGCCCTCCTCGGCGGTGGGGGACCGGATCGTGCGGCAGGTGGTGTGGTCCGGGGCGATGGGGTAGTGCAGGACGAGCGGGTGGTCGAGGCCGCGGTTGTCGGTGAGCGCGAGCGGTTCGGGCCAGAAGAAGGTCGGGACCAGCACGACGCCGGCACCGCGCAGCCGCAGGTCGGCGTCGACGGGACAGGGCAGCATCAGCACCGGTGACTGCCAGCCGACGTCGGGGTGGAGGCTGCCCAGCAGTGCGTCCAGACCGCGGTCGACAGCGAGGGCGGCCCTGCGGGCGCGTTCGGTGTGCGCGGCGGCCAGCAACTGCGACCAGTACGGTGCCACCGCGAAGCAGTGGTACTCGCGCAGCCGACGGTCGACCAACGCGCGCATCTCGCTTTCGCCCCTGCGCAGTTCGTGGACCCAACGGGGTGCTCGGGGGCGCGTCCCGCTGAGGACGCGCAGGTCCGCGCTCCACCGCCGGCCGGGCAGCGACCAGATCTGCTCCAGGCTCTCGGACAGGGTGCGGCTGCGGGCGTGCAGGAACGTCTCTGCGGCTTCCGCCACCCCGAGCGGCGTGGCCAGATCGAACAGCACCCGCTGTTCGGGCCGCATACTGCCACGGGTCCGGGCGCGCCACCCCTCCATCAGCACTCCGCCCGTGTCGCGGGTCTGCACCAGCGACAGGCTCAGGACCGACTCCGCGAGCGGATCGGGTGCCCGCGCGATCCGGACCCTCGTCAGGTCGTCGTGGGTGAAGTGGATCCGCAACAAGTTCCGCCCCTTCCCTCGGACGTCTGCAGGGTTGCCTCGGCGGCCGTCCTTGTAAGGCCGTCTCTGCCGAGGCTCGTCGTCGCGGTGCTGCGCGGCATCCGCCCGCAGGCCGCGGATCCGTCGGCCATGGGAACAGTGACGACCCGTCCTTTCGGTCGACGCGCGCGACGGCGCAGTCTCCGAGGTCGCGTGGGGTGCTGTCGCGTGCGGTGGCCCGCGCGGTTGTCCGCCGCGTTCCGGCCGCGCCGCTCCCGCCGGGCCGCCCGGCGCGACGAGGGGGCGGGCGGGCCGGTTCAGCGCAGCACCTCCAGCTCCGGCCAGTCGTCGCCGGGCCGGTCGAGGAAGCCGGTGGGCCGCCCCGTCAGGTACCGCGCGAAGAAGGCGGCGACGGCGGTGCGCTGGGCGGCCAGGGAGCGCCGGGGGTCGACGGTGCCGATCAGTCCTGCCGGGTCGGGGACCGGGAGGCGGCGGACGAGCTGGGGCAGGAGGACCTGGAGGTCGGTGTACGAGCCGTGGGCGGCGTTCCGCAGCCGCAGGGCGTGCCGGGGGCCGGTGGACGCCGCCCAGCAGGAGGCCCAGCTCGGTTCGGTACGCAGGGTCTTCGAGCCGGAGGCCATCAGCAGGAAGGGCTTGGCGAGGCCGGTGTCGGCGACGGGTGCGAGGAGGGCGCCGTCGAGGTCGGCCGCCGCGCGCACGCGGGGCTCGTCGTGGGCGAGCTGGGCGGCGACGGAGCCGCCGAGGGACTGCCCGAGCACGCCGGTCCTGGCCGGGTCGGCGGCTTCGGCGAGCCCGTCCGGGAGCGGGTCGGTGCCGGTGTCGGGGCGGTCCCCGCGAGCGAGCCGGTCGAGTGCGCCGAGGACGAAGCGGGCGTCGGCGAGCCGGGCCCGGGAGTGCCCGGCGAGGAGGGCGGCGATGACCTCCGGGGTGAGGTCGTCGGGGAGCGGGAGGGCTCGTTCGACCCGGCCGCCGGGGAACTCGACCTGGTCGGCCTCGTACGTGGAGTCGAGGGCGACGACGAGGTGGCCGCGGCTCGCCAGCTCCTCGACCAGGGTGGTGCCCAGGGCGCGCGAGCCGCCGTCGCCGGAGGAGAACAGCACCACGGGCAGCCGGCCGGCGCGGCGGGCGACGGGCGCGCCGGTGCGGGCGTGGGTCCTGATCCCCTGCCAGTCGGCGGCGCCGGCGGGGACACCGAGGGCCGGTGCGGAGTGCGCGTCCCAGTCGGCCGCGGCGGCCGGGGGCAGCCAGGGGGCCGTCGGGTGGCCGGCGCCGGGTTCCGCCGGGTACCAGAGGCCGGCCATGAGCTCGCGGTAGGGCTTGGCGGGGAGGAGGGGGTCGGGGCGGCTGTCGTCGACCAGGTGCAGCGCGACGGTGCCGACGGGCCAGGGCCCGGTGGGTGCGGGCAGCCGCAGGGGGACGGGGGTGCAGGGGGCCGGCGCGGGGCCGGCACCCCCGGCCGGGGCGGTGGGACGGCTTCCCGGAGCGGGGGCGGCCGGGGGGTGTCCGGGGGCGGGGGCGGCCGCCACGGTGGTGAGCACGGCGGCGCCGAGCGTGCCGAGCAGGGCGCGGCGGGTCGGGGGCATGGGCGGGCTCCTCGGGCGGGTACGGCTGCGGGGTCGCCACCAGGGTTTCGCCACCGGGGGGTGCGGGGCGCCCTGCCGGGGGACGATCCCACCGGTGGTCGCGGGTCGCCCCGGGGTGCGTGCGCTCCTTCGCACGGAGGAGGCCCCGGTGTCCCGGGGTCTCCCCGGTCTCCCCGCTCTCCGTCGGTGGGTGGACGCCTTCGTGGGTGCGGGGGCCCTACCGTGGGGCTCCGGCGAGGACGCCGGACGAAAACGGACGCGAGGACGGACACGATGACCGGGACCGGCGCGGTACGGACGGCCCCGCCGGGCGCCGTCGCCCGGCTGCCGGGGCGGGTGCTGCCCCTGGTGGCGGACGCCGCGCTCGCGGCGGCCCTGTTCCTGCTGACGCTCGGGCCGGGGCGGGTGGCCGACGGCCGGGGCTTCGCGCTGCAGACCGCTCTGGTCCTTCCGTTGGTGTGGCGGCGGCGGGCGCCGCGTTCCGTGTTCGCCGTGATCGCCGCCGCGGCGCTCGCGCAGTGGCTGCTGGGTGTTCAGCTGCCGGCCGACGCGGCGTTGCTGGTCGCCCTCGGGACGGTGAGCGCGCGGGCGCCGTCCCGGTCGGCGTGGGCGGCTGCTCTGGTGGGGGTGGCCGGGGCGGTGCTGGCGGCGGCGCGCTGGGCGCCCGAGGGACGGTTCCTCGCCTCGGCCGCCGCCATGGCGGCGGCAGTCGCCGCGAGCGCGATGCTCGGGGTGAACGCCCGGATCCGGCGGGCCGCGCGGGCGGAGCGGCTGGCGCGGCTGGAACGGGACCGCGACGAGCGGGAGCGTCGGGCGGTGGAGGAGGAACGGGCCCGGATCGCTAGGGAGTTGCACGACAGTGTGACGCACGGCCTGTCGGTGGTGGTGGCGCTGGCGGACGCGCTCGGGCACGCGCGGCCGGCCGACGCCTCCGCGGTGACGGCCCGGATCGCGGAGACCGGGCGGCAGGCGCTGGCCGACATGCGGCGGGCGCTGGTTCTGCTCCAGGACGCCGGTGACGACGCCGGTGCCGACGCGGGGCCGAGGGACGACCGGCGGTCGCCGCCGGGGATCGGGCAGCTCGGGGCGCTGTGCGAGCGGATGGAGGCGGCGGGCCTGGTGACCCGGCTGCGGGTGGACGGCGAGGCCGCCGGGGTGCCGGCCGCGGCGCAGCTGACGGTGCACCGGCTCGTCCAGGAGTCGCTGACCAACGTCCTGCGCCACGCGCCGCAGGGGGCGCGCGCCGAGGTGAGGGTGTCCTGCGCGCCGGGGGCGGTCACGGTCGAGGTGACCGACGACGGGCGGGCCGTGGGGACCGGGCGGACGGGATCCGCCGGGTCCGGGCTGGGCCTCGCGGGGATGCGGGAACGCGCCGCGGCCTTCGGCGGGGTGCTGGAAGCGGGCCCGCGGCCGGGTGACGGCTGGCGGGTCTTCGTACGGCTGGATCCCGGGGGCGCGCCGTGAGCATTCGGGTGCTGCTGGTGGACGACGAGGAACTGCTGCGGCTGGCGTTCGGCATGATCCTGCGCGCCGAGCCGGACATGGAGCCGGTGGGGGAGGCGGCCGACGGCGCGGAGGCGGTGGAGCTGGCGCGGCGGCTGCGGCCGGACGTGGTGCTGATGGACGTGCGGATGCCGGGAACCGACGGCATCGAGGCGACCCGGCTGCTGCTGCGCGAGGCGCCCGAAACGCGGGTGCTGGTGCTCACGACCTTCGACCTGGACGCGTATGCCTTCGAGGCGCTGGGTGCCGGGGCCTCCGGCTTCCTGCTGAAGAACAGCCGGCCGCAGGAACTGCTGGAGGCGATCCGCGACGTGGCCCGGGGGGACGCCGTGGTCTCCCCCCGGGTGACCCGGCGGCTGCTGGAGCGCTTCGCGCACCGGCTCCCCGCCACCGGGGGCGACGCGGAGCGGCTGCGCGCGCTGACCGCGCGCGAGCGGGAGGTCCTGCTGGGGGCCGCCCGCGGCCTGACCAACACGGAACTCGCCGCCGCCCTCGGTCTCGCGGAGCCCACGGTGAAGAAGCATCTCGGCCGGGTCATGGCCAAGCTGGGTCTGCGGGACCGGGTGCAGGCGGTGATCCTCGCGTACGAGTGCGGGCTGGTCGGGCCGGGGTAGGCGCGGGCCGCCGCCAGGAGGGCGAACGGGGCGACGTCCGGCCTGGGGGCGGCCCGGCGGCCGATGCCGGAGCCGGCCGGTGCGCGAGGTCGTGCTGCTGTCGGGGCCGACGGCTCGCCGGCCCGGGACGTCACGGAGCTGGTCGTCGGGACGGTGTTCGGTGACAGGGAGGCGTTCTCCCGCCGTGACGCCGTGACGCCGTGACGCCGTGCCGGCGGGCCCGGTGCCGGGGCTGGTGCCGGGGCTGGTGCGGGTGGGTGCTGCGGGGTGAGGCCAGGTCGGGGGAGTCGCCCGGGAGGTGATGTTCGGGCTGCGGCGCACGGCGGCCCGTGACGGGCCGGAGCGTGGTGAGGTGCCGCCGTGGGTTCTGACCGAGCTGCGACGCGGGTCCGTCACCCTGGCGTACTACCGGGAGTGCACCTGCCCCGAGACCGCCGACCCCATGCCTGAACAGCGGAACCACGACCCTCAAGCCCGGAAGGACAACAGCCGCGCACTGATCCCGGCGATCTCCTCGCCAAGGCATACCTCCTCGACGGCGGCGGCCATGATGCTGGACCGCGGCGTCACCGGCACGGTAGTTCGCGCCCTTCACTCCGACGGGACCGGCCGACAGCAGAGTTGGCCACCTCCGACCGCGGCGGCCCGTCGTCCAGGTTCCCGAGGACCGAAGCACCCGCCGGTCGGCGCATCGGTGTCCGTGTGCCGAGAGTGCGGGCGACTGTCCGCGCTCAGTGGTTGTGATCAGGAGTCGGAACGGTGGCCATTGCTGTTCAGTCGGGTGGTTGGCGTGTAGGGGCGGATCGCCTCCTTCGTTGGGTGGGGGACTGGTTCTTCGGCTGTGTGACCAGGGGATTTTCTGTCAGCTGGTTGGGAGGTCAGGTGTCTTGGGAGCTGGTCACTTCTGCTGATCCGCTCATGGCTTGCTGGGCTGCGGCGCGGTCGCGGTCGCGGGCGTGGCGGAGTCCGGCAAGGAGCAGGGACTGGTCTGGGTCGGTGGAGGGCACTGGCTGGTCGAGGACGGTGTAGACCTCGGTGCGGTCGATGAGGGTGTCGAGGCTTGCCAGGGTGTCGGCGTGGACTGCGCAGGGGACGCGGGGTGGGTGGACGATCCTGGTGAGTAGCGGCAGGAGTTGCGAGGTGCCGTTGTCGAGGCGTTGGCGGATCCAGGTCCGGACGGTTGCGTGGCCGATGTGGCGCCAGTTCCAGATGAGGTCGACATCGGAGTCGGTGAGGTGGTTGGCGGGGCGTGAGCCAGGTGCTGGCGCAGGTGCACTACGAGGCTGGCTCGGGCTTCCTGCCGTACCAGCCACCAGCCGAGGGGGAAGCCGTCGTGTTCGACGTCGTCGTGGGCGCCTCCGGGTCCTCCGGCTCCAGGAACTCCAGGACCTCCGGTTTGATGCAGTGGTACCGGTCGACGTCGAGCAGTCGTCGCACGAACGCCAGCGCGAAGCTCGAGAACGGGCCGTCGCCGAGCGGGCAGCCGAACGGCTGCTCGTTCCAGCCCGGGGTGATGGCCTTCAGCTTGCCGGGCCGGGCGGCGGTGTGCTGGAGCATCGCGACGGGGCACACGAGAATGCGGCCCACCGGGTGGCCGGGGGGTCACCGGTGGAAGAAGGTTCGGCGCCGGGGTGCCGTCCCGGTGGTGATGACCTGCGGAGACACCGAACCCCCAGGAACCTGGGGGTTCCGGACGAGGGCGGTCGGGCCGAGGATGCCGGTGCCCCGCCCACCACCGTCCCCAGGAGTCCACGCCGTGCTACGCCTCGCCGCCCGGGCCGCCTCGGCCCTCGTCCTCGCCTCCGCCCTGGCCCTCACCGTCACCACCCCCGCCATCGCTGACCCGCCCCAACCCGCCGCCACCGACATCGTCGGTGTCGGCGCGGGTGTCACGGAGATGCTGCTCAACCAGTTCTCCACCGACTACAACGCCTCCCTTGCCGCCGCCGGTGACACCACTTCACCCCGTCTCTACAGTTGGGACTCCACCGGTACCCCCTTCCGGATCACCACCAAGACCGGCGCGACCTCGATCGTGCGCCCGTACGACTCCAGCAACGGGATCGCGACGCTGGACGCCACCAACGGCAACACCGTCGACTTCGCCCGCTCGGCCCGCGGACCACGGGCCGATGACCCGGTCACCGACCAGTTCGTCTTCATGGCCAGGGACGCGGTCTCCTGGGCCGCACCGGCCGGCGGCAACGCCCCGACCGACCTCACGTCCAACGACCTGAGGCTCATTTACGGCTGCTACTACACCAACTGGCGGCAGATCAACCCGGCGCTCCCCGACGCCGCCATCGTCCCGGTGCTCGCCGTTCGGGGCGCAGCCCTCTCCGACTCGTCAGGTTTCTTCCTGCGCACGGTCACCGGGAGCTCGGTGTTCGAGTACGGGCCGTGCGTGCGGACGGTCTCCCAGGAGAACCAGGGTACGGACCCGCTCCTGCACGACCCCAACGCGATCGTGCCCTACTCTGTCGGCCGCTACGTCGGCCAGGTCTACGGCGGCCACACCCGCCCCGGCGACGAACCCGGCACCCTCACCGTCCGCAGCCTCAACGGAATCTCTCCCGTGGACACCGTGAACGGGCAGCTGAGGATCTCCTTCGTATCCAGCATGTTCGGATACCCCCTCTACATTGTGGTCCGCGTGTCCGACTGGAACAGCACAAACGCGCGCGGAACGGCCCTGCGCGCCGTCTTCGGCCGGAACGGGTGGGTCTGCCGGTCCAACGGCGGCGCGCCTGCCATCCGCAGCTACGGCTTCCTGACGATGCCGGTCGGTGGCTGCGGCTCGACGCATTCCTGAACCGCGGCGGCCCCGGCACCGCCGGTCCGTCCGGCCCAGCCCTTCGGGCGCTTCCACGGTCGGCGCGAGGGCCGTGCAGAGCGGGTCCGTCCGGCGGAGTCGAGCAGTACTGCGGCCGGCGCGCGCCGGAGCAGCAGAGCGGCGCCCGGGGTGGGCACCGGTAAGCCTCCCGCCGGTTCCGTCCGGCCGCCCTGCTGTCTGAAGGGGCGTCCGGCCGGCCCGGGTCCCTTCGGGGGGCTCGGCATCCTACCGGGGCCGGGGGTTGGGGCGCGTGTTCGTAGGCGTTCGCCCTGCGGCCCGAACATGATCAGGTATTGGACTGGCCCGCCGGGTCCGGCATTCGCGATTCCGTGGGCGGTGGGTGTCGAACTCGGCTACGTCCCCGGCGACCAGGACGAGGTCCTGGTCGCCGAGTGCCAGCCACAGCCGGCCCGTTGCGCCTGGACCGTGTGAGGTGGTTGCCCGATTCGGACCCGGCGGACGGCGCACCGGGCGTACGCTGCGGGCGGGACGACGCTCGGGCGCTCGCCGGGGGAGTCGTTCCAGGGGCCAAGGGGTGGATGTTGTGGTGATCGTGCGGATTGGGGTGCCGGGCGGCGCCCGGCCCGTAGCGGCAGGCGGTGACGTCCCCTGGTTCGACGTGCGCGATGCCCGCGTCTGCCTCGCTCACCCCGGATCCACCACCGTCGGTGGCACGCACCGTATCGATCTGAGGGGGAAGCGGTCATGAGCCCGCCGTTCTGGCCGTGGCGCGGTCGACCCGAAAAGCGGCCCGAACAGGCCGACGTCCCCGGAACCGGCAGCCCGCCGCAGGACACCGCCGGCGACCGTCCGGTCGAGGGGGACAGCACACCGGTCCCCAATGCGGGCGGTATCCCGTCGGTGCCTGCGCCGGACGGCGAGGGCGGCGGGCCGGTGCCGGCGGAGCGGTCGGCAGCTGCGGGGGCACCGTCCTCGGTGCGGGTGGATGTGTCGGGTGAGGGGTCCGTCGGTGCGGGGCGCGACATTACCCATTCCGCGATCGGGGAGGGCAGCCGGGTCGAGCACACCGAGGTGGACAACCGGATCACGGGCGGCACGGTCAACGGTGATGTCTACCAGGCGGGGAACCTGACGGTCACCCACCACCACAACCACCCCGCACCCGCACCGGTGTCCGCATCGGCACCCCGTCCGGTCCGGGTGGGTACGGTGCCACCGCTCGCCTCCGCGTTTCAACCCCGCGAGGAACTGCAGGATCAGATCGACCGGGCCCGGGAGCGCAACACCACCGTAGTGCTCACCCAGGTGCTGTCCGGTGGCGGGGGTGTCGGCAAGTCGCAGCTCGCCGCCGTGTGCGCCCACCGGGCCCACACCGACGGGGTGGACGTGCTGGTGTGGGTGGA
>NZ_JBIWIF010000036.1:0-39781 GCF_044764505.1 Kitasatospora sp. NPDC094019 | reverse complement strand
ACCTCGCGGCCGTCCTGGAGGACGGCGACGTCCTTGGCGCCGAGGTCCAGCAGGGCGTGCAGCGCGGCCCCGGCACGGCGCTTGGAACGGGCCTCGAACCAGCGGCCGGCCAGGATGAAGGCGGTGACCCCGGCGGCGGCCTCCAGGTAGATGCTGGACGCGCCGTCGCCCCGGGCGACGGTGAGCTCGAAACCGTGCCGCATCCCGGGCATGCCCGCGTGGCCGAGGAACAGCGCCCACAGGGACCAGAGGAACGCGGCGCCGGTGCCGAGCGAGACCAGGGTGTCCATGGTCGCGGCGCCGTGCTTGAGGTTGGTCCAGGCGGCCCGGTGGAACGGCCAGGCGGCGTAGGTGACCACGGGCGCCGCGAGGGTGAGCGAGAGCCACTGCCAGTTGTCGAACTGGAGGGCGGGGACCATCGCCATGGCGACCACGGGGACGGCCAGGACGAGCGCGGTGATCAGCCGCTGCCGCAGCGGGGCGAGGTCGTCGGCGGTCCCGTCGGCGGGCTCGGCGGTCCCGGCCGTCGGGACGGTCCCGGCGGACCCACCGGCCCCGGCCGTCGCGGCGGCGTCCGGCCGGGGTGGGGTGGCGGTGTAGCCGGTGGCCTCGACGGTGGCGACGAGGTCGGCCACGCTCACGTCCGGTCCGAAACCGACCCTGGCCTTCTCGGTGGCGTAGTTGACGGTGGCGGTGACCCCGTCCATGCGATTGAGCTTCTTCTCGATCCGGGCGGCGCACGAGGCGCAGGTCATGCCGCCGATCCGGAGTTCCACCTCGGTGGAGGCGGGTGCCTGGGTGGTCATCTGAGCTCCTCGTGCTCGTTGTCGAGTGGATCCGGGTCCGGCTCCGGGAATCGATACCCCCCAGGGGTTCGAATCCCGGAACCGCCGGTCGATCAGGCCCGGTGGGCGGGGGCGCGATCGGCGTCGACCCCGGGGAGGCGGTCAGTGTCGACCCCGGGGAGGCGGTCGGTGTCGACCCCGGCGACGGCGGCACCAGCACCGGCACCGGCATCCGCGGCGGCACCGGCCTCCGCATCCGTGGCGACGTCAACGCCGTCGACGGCCTCGGTGGCGGTCGAGCAGGTGCCTTCGGTGGAGCAGCAGGACATGGGATTCCTCCGGCGGTCTCGGCGACGGTTCTAGATACCCCCGATGGGTATCTTTGCGCGATGAGCACATTTATACCCCTGGGGGGTATCCGACGCAAGCACTGCCACCCAGGACGCGGACGCGACAGGGCCCCGCACCGGAGCGTCGCTCCCCCGGTACGGGGCCCTGTCGTGCGCGCGGTCGCGCGGCGGATCAGCCGAAGTAGCCCAGCGCACCCACCGCGCACAGGCCGCCGGCGCCCATGAAGACCGGCATCAGCACCTTGAGCTCCACCCAGCTGCCGGCCCGGAAGCGCATCCCCTTCGGCGGGCCGATCGGGTACCAGCGCTTGCGGCCGACCGGGATCGGCCACAGCACCGGGCAGCCGGAGACGGTGAGCGCGTCGCCCAGGCAGTGCACCAGCGCGCCGAGGGTGATCGGCAGGCCGATCCACAGGTACTCCTGCCCCGGCTGGTCGAACAGCCAGAGCGCGCCGTTCCCCGGCTTGTCCAGGACGTCCGTCAGCATCCAGGCGCCGGCCGCGCCGAGCAGCCAGACCAGGACGTCACTGGAGACCCGGGCCTGGCGCCACAGCAGCCCTTCGATCGCCAGCACCATGTGCACGAAGAGCACCCCGAGCACGCCCCACCGTCCGCCGTAGACGGCGATCGCCGAAGCGCCCGCGCCGCAGAGCGCCGCCCAGACCCAGGTGTGGGTCAGCGTGCGGTGGCCGCCGGTGCGGCGCGGGTCCCCCTTGCCCCGGGTCGCCTTGTAGACCGCGTAGGAGAGACTGTCGATCACCTCGCAGAGGATCCGCGAGACCGGGCCGAACGCCCGGGATATGGTGGCCGCCTTGTGGTCGAGGTCCGGCGCCAGCGCGGCGCCCGCGCAGATCAGCGTCCCCGCCAGCAGCACCGGCCAGGGCATCGGTTCGCCCATCCCCGCCGCGATCGCTCCCGCGCCCAGCCACGCCGCCGCGCCGGACAGCGAATGTGCCGGTCCCATCATCTTTTCGGCTCCCGCCCTCGTCCTGGAACGCCCGTCGCGAGGGCTTCGCGAGGGCCTGACGGGGCGGCAGCATATCCGTCCATGATCGGAAACGCCCGGAGGCGCTCCTTCACCCGCACGGCGGCAGCGTTTCACCTCCTCGGATCAATGATCCGGGAACGGACGGTGACCAACCCTCACCTGTTGGAACGACGGGCCGGGCCGGGCGGGTCGCGTCGGCCGGATCCACGAGTGGCCCAGGAAAACCGCGTCGAACCGGCTCTTCCGAGCGGTCCGCCGGGCCTCTACGCTCGACCGTGTGACCACTACCGATGCCACTGCCGACGCCATCGCCGTTGCCACGGCCGACACCACCGCCGACACCGGTGCCGCGACCAGCACCGTGGACTTCTACTTCGACCCGATCTGCCCGTTCGCCTGGATCACCTCCCGCTGGATCCTGGAGGTCGAGAAGCACCGTGACCTCGACCTGACGTTCCGGGTGATGAGCCTGTCCGTGCTCAACGAGGGACGCGAGGGCCTGCCCGAGCGCTACGAGCGGCTGCTCACCACCGGCTGGGGCCCGGTCCGGGTCTGCGTCGCCGCCGCCGAGCAGCACGGCGTCGGGGTGCTCCGCGACCTCTACACCGCACTCGGCACCCGGCTGCACGTCGAGGACCGGGAGGTCGACGACAAGCTCCTCCGCGAGGCGCTGGCCGAGGCCGGACTGCCGGAGGACCTCGCCGGGGCCGCGCACGGCACCGAGTGGGACGAGGCGCTGCGCCGCAGCCACCACGCGGGCATGGACCCGGTCGGCGAGGAGGTCGGCACCCCGACCATCCACGTCGACGGCACCGCGTTCTTCGGACCGGTGCTGAACGCGATCCCGCGCGGCGAGGAGGCCGTCCAGGTCTTCGACGGCGTCCGGCTGCTCGCCGGGCACCGGGCCTTCTTCGAGCTCAAGCGCACCCGGACGGGCTCGCTCGACTTCAGCTGAGGATCCGGATCCGGGGGACGTCCACCCCGCCGGCAGAGCTCCGCCGGCCGACTTCCGTCAGCCGCCGGACCGCCGGCCACCCGCCCCCGAGGCGGGTGGCCGGCCGGTCGGCGGCCGCCTTACCCGTTCGGCCCAGCTCCGATCGTGGCGGAGGCCCGCAGTTCGCAGACTCGGACACGGGGGGGCCGAAGAACGGGGCGGGTCCAACCGGAAGAGGCATCCTCATGAACAACGGGCTCCGCCGCACCGTCGCGGCCGCCGCAGTGGTTTCCCTCGGTCTCGCGCTGGCCTCGTGCGGCAGCGCCAAGGAGTCCTCCGGAGGCGGCGGCTCGTCCGGCTCCGCGAGCGGTTCCGCCGGCGGCGGGAGCACGGTCGGCGCGGTCCGGATCGGGCTGCTGCTGCCCGAGACCAAGACCACCCGCTACGAGCAGTTCGACCGGCCGCTGATCGAGAAGAAGATCAAGGAACTGGCGCCTCAGGCCCAGATCGACTACTACAACGCGAACGAGAACGCCACCACCCAGCAGACCCAGGTCGACACCGCGCTCACCAAGGGCGACAAGGTGCTGATCCTGGACGCCGTGGACGCGAAGTCGATCCAGTCCTCCGTCCAGAAGGCGCACGACGCGGGCGTCAAGGTGATCGCCTACGACCGCCTGGCACAGGGCCCGGTCGACGCCTACGTCTCCTTCGACAACAAGAAGGTCGGCCAGCTCCAGGGCCAGGCCCTGGTCGACGCGGTCGGCGACAAGGCCGGCTCCGGGTCGATCATCATGATCAACGGCTCGCCCACCGACCCCAACGCGGCCGACTTCAAGGCCGGCGCGCACAGCGCGATCGACGGCAAGCTGAAGATCGGCAAGGAGTACGACACCCCCAACTGGGACCCGAACAACGCCAACCAGGAGGCGTCCGCCGCGATCACCGCGATCGGCGGGCCCAACGTGGTCGGCGTCTACTCGGCCAACGACGGCATGGCCGCCGGCATCGCCACCGCCCTCAAGGCGGCCGGTCTCAGCGTGCCGCTCACCGGCCAGGACGCCCAGCTGGACGGCGTGCAGCGGATCCTCGTGGGCACCCAGACGATGTCGATCTACAAGCCGTTCAAGCCCGAGACCGACATCGCGGCGCAGATGGCGGTGACCTTCGCCCAGGGCAAGCCGCTGGACTCGGCGCTGGTGCCGGTCACGGTCACCAACGGAAGCGGCAACCAGGTGCCGGCCAACCTGATCACCCCGGTCGTGCTGACCAAGGACAACATCAAGACCACCGTGGTGGCCGACGGCCTCTACACCGTGGACCAGATCTGCACCCCGGACTACGCGGACGCCTGCAAGGCCGCGGGCCTCCAGTAACCGTGGCCGCCGACAGCCGTGCCCGCCCACCCGGTCGAGGGAGTTGGTCACCATGACGGGTGAGACCGTCCTGGCCCTGCGCGGGGTCTCCAAGCGGTTCGGCGCCGTCCAGGCGCTCACCGACATCGAGCTGGAGGTCCGCGCCGGTGAAGTCGTCGCCCTGGTCGGCGACAACGGCGCCGGCAAGTCCACCCTGGTCAAGTCCATCGCCGGGGTGCACCAGCCGGACGAGGGCCGGATCGAGTGGCAGGGCCGCCCGGTCAGTGTCCACCGGCCGCAGGACGCCCAGCAGTTGGGCATCGCCACGGTCTACCAGGACCTGGCGCTGTGCGACAACCTCGACGTCGTCGGCAACCTCTTCCTCGGCCGGGAGATCCGGCGCTTCACGATCCTCGACGAGGTCGCGATGGAGAAGCGGTCCCGCTCGCTGCTGGACACCCTCTCCATCCGCATCCCCAGCGTACGGATCCCGGTCGCCTCGCTGTCCGGCGGTCAGCGCCAGGTGGTGGCGATCGCCCGCGCGCTGATCGGCTCGCCGAAGGTCGTGATGCTCGACGAGCCGACCGCCGCCCTCGGCGTGGAGCAGACCGCCCAGGTGCTCGACCTGGTCGAGCGGCTCCGCGACCAGGGCCTCGGCGTCATCCTGATCAGCCACAACATGGCCGACGTGATGGCCGTCGCGGACACCGTCGCGGTGCTGCGGCTCGGCCGCAACAACGGCGTCTTCGACAAGCGCCGGACCAGCCAGGAAGAGATCATCTCGGCCATCACCGGCGCCACGGACAACGCGGTGACCCGTCGGGAGGCCCGCGGCACGGAGGGCTCCCCATGACCGAGCAGACCCCCGGCGGCGACGAGCACCGCCACACCCCCCTTCCCGAGGACAGCATGCCGAAGGGGGGTGTCAACGCCCCCGTGCCGGTCGCCGCCTCGGCCACCCCGGCCGTCGACCCCCGGCTGATCGTGCGGCAGGAGGGCGTCAAGGGCTACCTGGGCGAGTTCCGCCGCCGCGTCACCAGCGGCGAGCTGGGCTCGCTCCCGGTGGTGCTGGCGCTGATCGTGATCTGGGCCGTCTTCGGCAGCCTGAACAGCTCCTTCCTGTCCGCCCAGAACCTCTCCAACCTCTCGCAGCAGATCGTCGGCACCGGCATGATCGCGATCGGCGTGGTGTTCGTGCTGCTGCTCGGCGAGATCGACCTCTCGGTCGGCTCGGTCAGCGGCCTGTGCGCGGCGATCTTCGCCGTGCTGAACGTCACCCACGGCGTCAACCAGTGGGTGGCACTGCTCTCCGCCCTGGTCGGTGGCGCCGTGGTCGGCCTGGTCCAGGGCCTGTTCTTCGCCAAGGTCGGCGTGCCGGCCTTCGTCGTCACCCTGGCCGGCAACCTCGGCTGGAACGGCCTGATGCTCCAGGTGCTGGGCGCCAGCGGCACCGTCAACCTGTCCGGCAAGGACATCGTCTCCCGGCTCTACAGCACCATCTACGGCGATCAGGCCGCCGCGTACGGCGCGGCCGCGGTCGGCGTGCTGCTCTTCCTCGGCGCCTCGGTGCTGGACGCCCGACGGCGCCAGGCCGCCGGGGTGCCGTCCCGTCCCGTGCTGGACATCGCGCTGCGCACCGCGGCGATCGCGGTCATCGCCTTCCTGGCCGCCTACACGCTCAACCAGTACAAGGGCCTGCCGCTGGCCCTGCTGATCTTCCTGGTCTTCATCGTGGTGCTGGACTTCGTGCTCCGGCGCACCACCTACGGCCGGCAGGTGTTCGCGCTCGGCGGCAACATCGAGGGCGCCCGCCGGGCCGGTATCAACGTGGCCTGGATCCGGATCAGCGTGTTCACCATCTGCTCCACCATGGCGGCCGTCGGCGGCCTGTTCCTGTCCGCGCAGATCCAGTCCGCCAGCCAGACCTCGGGCGGCGGCAACCTGCTGATGAACGCCATCGCGGCGGGCGTCATCGGCGGCACCAGCCTGTTCGGCGGACGCGGCTCGACCTGGTCGGCGCTGCTCGGCGCGCTGGTGATCGGCTCGATCCAGTCCGGGATGAACATCCAGGGGCTGAGCAACGCCATCCAGTTCATGATCACCGGCGCGGTGCTGCTCGCCGCCGTGGTCGTCGACTCGCTCGCCCGCCGCACCCAGCGGGCGGCCGGCCGCGCCTGACGTCCACCGGCCGGACCGGCCTGGCCTGGCCTGGCCTGGCCGGTGGGCGTCGGGCGCCGTGCTCAGCCCAGTCGGTCGCCGTACACGTGGTCGACGGCGAGCACCATCAGGACCCGCCGGTCGGCGACCATCACGGCCCGGTACTCGTCCCAGTCCGGGTGCTCGCCGGCCGCGCGCCGGTAGTAGTCGACCAGGGCCTCCACCTCGGGGCCCTTCGGATCGGTGCCCGGCCCGACCAGGGTGACGGTGCCCTCGGCCGTGGCCCAGGCCCGGCCGTCGGCCCGGGTGACCTCCAGCGCGGCCCGCGGGTCGCGGCGCAGATTGGCCGTCTTGGCGCGGCCCTCCGTCATCGACACGTACAGCCGCTCGGCGGAACGGTCGTAGAACGGCATGACCGGCGACAACTGGGGCCGCCCGTCGGACTTGATCGTGGCCAGCACACCGAGGCGGGCGGTGTCGAGCAGGGCTCGCGGATCGAAGGTCGTCATGGGGGCCATGATCGACCTTCACACCGGTGTGAAGGTCAAGCGACGCACCCGGATCAGCGTTCGCGATAGGCCAGCACTGCGAGGACCCGGCGGTTGTCGTCGGCCGGAGCCCCCGACCGGTCAGGACTGTTTCTGCTGCTGCTGGGGCGGCTCCGGATTCTCGTCCAGTTCCGGCCACTGGAACGCCGCGGGCAGATCGCCGATCAGCGGCACCGTGGGCGGCTCGGAACCGGTGATGTCGTCGAGCACTTCGGACCGGCCGGTGCCGAGGTCCTTGGCCGACACCAGGATGCCGCCCCTGGCGTCGATGTCGACGGTGACCTCGACCAGTGAGAGCTCCGTCGGCACGGGCCGGAGGCCGGACAGCCGGAGGCTCGCCAGCAGGGTGTTCCGGGCGGCGGTCCCGTGCATGCCCTGGTACACGTTGATGTTCATCCCCGTCTGGCGGTTCGAGGAGGTGGTGAGCACCTCGCTCCTCCGCACCGGGAGGCCCGTGTTCGCCGGCACCAGGACCCTCATCAGCCCGTCCTCGGTCTCGATGCCGATCGCCCGGGGAACGACCTCGACCCCGAGCACGTCGTGGACCACCCCGGTCATGGCCCCCGCGTGGAGCGCCACTCCCGTCGCCACCAGGCCGTCGGCCGCGACAGCGACGACGACGTCCTGCCGGCCGACGGTCCTGCGCACCAGCTCGGCCAGCCCCGGGAGCCGGGCGGCGGCGCCGACCAGCAGGACGTGCTCGATCGCGTCACGGTCACCCGTCTGCGTGAGCACCCGCTCGACCAGGACCTCGCAGGCGGTGAGCAGGTCGGCGGTGAGCAGGTCGAACCGCTCGCGGGTGACCAGGGCGTCGAGGCCGACCGGACCCGCCGGTGTGTCCGTGAGGCAGGGGATCCGGACGGTGCTCACCCCGACCGACCCGAGTTCCTCCATCGCCGTGCCCGCCGCGTCCAACGCCCGTCGGCGCGCGACCTGGTTCCCGGCGAGATGCACTCCGTGCTCGTACTCGAACTCCTTCAACAGGTCGTCGGCGAGGCGGGTCACCCAGCGTTGGCGGCCGAGTCCCTCGCCGAGCACGACCGCGTTCACGGACGTCATGCCGTAGCCGACCTCGACCACGGCCACCTCCGAGGACGCCGCCTCCAGTCCCACCACGAGCAGGATCGACTCCCGGTCGCCCAGCTGCCGGTCGAAGGCCATCCCGGCGGCGAGCGAGGTGGAGATGAAACGCAGGACCTCGATGTCCAGGCTCCGGCAGGCCCGGCGGATCCGGCGCCGTTCCGCGTCGGAGGTCGTGGCCGGAACGGCGACCACCGCCCGGGCCACCCGCTCGCCGAGCCGGTCCTCGGTGTCCCGCTTCAGCTTGCGGAGCAGTTCGAGGCAGACGCGGTCGGCGGTGAGCAGGTCCTCGCCGGCCCCGCCGAGGCGGAACGTTCGCGTGGGGTTGAGGAGTTCCTGCCGTGCGGCCGGTGCCCCGACCAGCACCGGGTCATCGGCCTCACCGGCCTCACCGGCCTCACCGGTGAAGGCGACCACGGACGGGGTCCGCTGTTCGCCCTCGGCGTTGGGGACGATCTCGATCCGGTCGCCGTCCAGGGCCGCCACCGCGCAGGACGTGGTGCCCAGTTCGAATCCCACCGTCCGGTAGCCGGTCAGCGGGGGCTGCTCCGGCGGCGGGGGGACGGCGGCCGCGATCGACGCCCGGCGGGCCGCCCAGAAGGCGCGGCTGTGCTGGGCGGCCTCGGCGAGTTCGTCCTTGGGGCCGAACAGCCGGCTCAGCACCTGGGCGACGGCGGCGTAGCCGTCCGCGGCCTGCTCGTGGCGGCCGACGTGCCCGGCCTGCTCCTCCTCGTCCAGCAGCAGCCGGCCCTCGCGCAGGGCCGGGTGCCCGGCGTGTTCGGCCCGCCAGGTGCCGGTGTCGGGGCGGTAGCCGCGGTTGCGGGCGATCACCAGCCGGGCGACCGTGTTCGTGGCGGCCCGGGTGGGCCGGGGGCGGCCGGCCGCGGTGAGCTCGTGCAGCAGGTACTGGTAGACGTTGTCGAGCGTCAGCTCCGGCCCCAGCAGCGACGATCCCTCCTGGAGGAGTCCGATCAGCTCCTTGGTGAACGCGGTGAACCGCTCCCCCACCGGCGCCAGCGAGGTGCTGTCGTGCCCGGCGGAGGTCAGCACGAACGCGCCCTCGATCGCGGTCTGGGTGCGCAACCGCTCGTGTCCGCCCGCCATGTGGGCGGCGGTGGCCATCCCGGACCAGCAGGCGTCGATGATGACGACCCGGTTGCGGGCCCGGGCGCCGAGCACCAGCTTGCGCAGCATCCGGTAGGGCAGCGCGCTGATCGAGGGTTCCTCGGGGTCGGTCTCGGTGACCGCCAGGTAGTAGTCGGTGTCCTCGACGATCCCGTGCCCCGCGTAGTAGACGAGCAGCAGGTCCTCCGCCGCCAGGGCCGACGGCCGCAGGGCCCGGACGACGTCGGCCGCCGTGCGGGGGTCGGGCACCAGCGTGCACTGGGCCTCGTCGAGCCAGCCCTGCTGCGGGTCGGTGAGCGCGGCGGCCAGATCGGTGAGGTTGTTGCGGACGGCGGGCAGCGGCGGCAGGTCCTCGTGCCGGTAGGCCGCCGAGCCGATCAGGACGATCCGCGAGCCCGGTCCGTCAGGCAGGGCCATCGTCGGTCGCCCGGTCGCGTGGCTGCTCCTGCTCGTGCTCCTGCTGGCCGTTGACGAAGGCTTCGAAGCGGTCGATCACGACGCCCGCGTCCTTGACGTTGTCGAGTTCGAGCTCGTACGTCTCGTGCTCGGCCCGGCTGACCCTGATCACCAGGTGACCGCGCTGCCCGCGCAGCCAGTCCGCCACCACCCGTACCAGCACCGTCCCCGCGCCCCCGGAGGCGAGGGCGACGGTCACCAGCTCGACCACCCCGGCGTTCATCTCCCCCGCCGCCGGCGCGGTCTGCCGCAGCTCCACCCGGCCCCGCAACGCGTCCTCTACGCGCAGCCGTTGTGCCAACGAGCGTGCCGCCGCCGGCACCGCCGCCCCCGAACCGCCGTCCACCAGCGCCAACCCGATCTCCACGACGCCCGGCCCCCTTTCCGTCCCCCGCCCGACTCCGGTGTCGGCCAACCTATTCCGGATCACGGCCCGCCGTCCCCCGGTTCGCGGGAATCCGGGGGATCACGGGGGATCACGGGGCAGGAGGGCGACGGGGCGAGGGGGCGACGGACGTCAGAAGTCGAGGAGCTCGACGGTGACGGCGGTACTGTCGCCGGGGTCGAGGTCCTCGGCCTTGCGGACCGCGCGTTTGACCGGGAGCACATAGGCGCCGTCGGAGGCCGGGAAGATCGAGGTCTGCCAGCTGCTGGCCCCGATCGTCACCCTCACCCGCAGCGAGCCGAACCCGCGCCGCGGCCCGGCGGCGGTCAGGTCGTGGATCTCCTCGGAGACCTCGACGGGCAGTCCGACGAAGGTCCAGTTGTCGGCGCGGCGGGCTTCCCAGATCCAGAGCTCGGCCTCGAAATCGAACTTCATCCGACCAGCATCCCACGCCTCACATCGGCAACGAGTGCAGCCGCAGTGCCCCTCCGGGCCACCGCGCGCCGTCGTGCAGCGGGAACCACATCGTGCGCAGCGGCATCGTGGCCGGGCCGGCGGGCTGTTCGACCTCGACCGGGCCGGTCAGTGGTTGCCAGCCGAGGCGGGTGTAGAGCTCGGCCTTGTCCGGGCGGCAGAACAGGATCGCGAGGTGCGGCCCGAGGGTGCGGGCGTGGGCGAGGGCACCGTCGACCACCGTCCGGGCGAGGCCGTGCCCGCGGCGGTCGGCGGCCACGGCCACACCGCCGAGCCCGATGATCTCGGTCGGGCTCCCGTCGATCGACACCGGCAGGATCACCAGCCCGGCGTGCGCGACGAGCCGTCCGTCCGGTTCGGCGCGGATGCCGAAGTGCATGTCCTTGGGCCGCCAGGCCATGCCGTGCTCGGCCACCTGGAAGGGGTCCGGAGCATCGCCGAGGATCTCGGTGTGGAGGTATTCCTCGATCGGGACGACCGGACTGAATATGGTGAACTGATCATCACTCATTCCCGCATCATGCCAATACGGGCCGCTCGGCCCGGCGGCGGCCGGCGTTCCCGAGGAGGACGCGTGAACACTCCCCCGAACGAGCCCGGACCGGCCGGCGCAGGAGCGGTCGGCCACGGAACGGCCGGTGACGTAACGGCCGGTGACGGAGCTGTCGGCCACGGAACGGGCGACCCCGGACCGGGCGGCCCCGGACCCGGGCACTCGCTGGGACCGCTGGTCCGGATCGACGGGCGCTGGCTGCTGGGCGACCACCGGGACCGGACCCACCTGGAGCTCACCCCCGAGGGCATCGTCCCGCACGCCGACGGCCGGCCCGACGCGGTCGTCCCGTGGGGCCGGTTCATGAGCATGGGGATCGCGGTCACACCCCACCGGTGGACGGGTTCACGGCGGACCGCACTCCTCACGCTCGGTCAGATGGCCCCGCTCGGGCTGACCGGCCCGCATCTGACCGCGACCGTGCGGCACCCCTACGAGTACTGGACCGGCCGCTTCAGCCACCACCGGGGCCAGCACTACGCGCCGCACGAACTGGCCGCCGCGGCGGAACTGTTCGCCGTCGTGGTCGACGCCGGGGAGGCCGCGCTGCTCGGCGACAGCGCCTGGCTGGACGGGGCGGTGGCGCTGATCCGCCCGCGGCGTCCGCCGGCCGAGACCCGGGCGGCCCTCGCCAAGCTGTTGGCGGGCACCCGGGCCGAACGGGGGCTGCGGAAGCCCTGACGGTCCGTGGCGGGCGTCAGCGGACCACGTCGAAGACCTGCTTCTGCAGGCCGTTGGCGTAGACGGCGTGCTCGACCAGCTTCAGCTTCTGGGTGTCCTTGTCGCTGTCGCTGAAGAGGCGCTTGCCGGCGCCGAGCAGCAGCGGGAAGACCAGCAGGTGGTAGCGGTCGATCAGGCCGGCGTCGGAGAGGGCCCGGTCCAGGGTCGCGCTGCCGTGGACGATGATCGGGCCGCCCTCGGTCTCCTTCAGGGCCGCGACCTCGTCGAGCGAGCGCAGGATGGCGGTCTCGCCCCAGTTCGACACCAGGTCGCCCTCGGCGAGGGTGGTGGAGACCACGTACTTCGGCAGGGTCTTGTAGCGGGCGAAGTCCGCCATGTCGGGCCAGACCGGGCTGAACGCCTCGTAGCTGACCCGGCCCAGCAGCATCGCCGTGGCCTCCTCCTGCTCCCGGCCCTTGAGCTCGAACGCCTCGGGGAGGAAATCGATGTCCTTGAAGGTCCAGCCCGCGTTGCGGTAGCCGGACTCGCCGCCCGGGGCCTCGACGACGCCGTCGAGGGAGACGAAGGCGGAACTGATCAGGGTGCGCATGATGATTCCTCGGGTTGCTGGTGCGGGTGTTCGGGTGTTCAGGTGCTCGGGTGTCCGGGTGAGCGGGTGTGCGGTCTCGTTGCGGGAGTCGTCCGGGGCAGGGCGGGGTCGGGCGAGGACGGACGGGCTCAGGCGAGGACGCCGGTCAGCCACCGCTGCCAGGCGGCCTCGGCACCGTCGGTGCCCGGCCCGAAGAGGTGGTGGAACATCAGCACCAGACCGGCACTGTGGTGGAAGCCGTACAGGCCGTCGCCGGTGCGGATCGCGAAACGCTCCTCGTCCGCCCACACCACCTCGCCGTCCAGCGGCGGCAGGCCCTCCGGGCGGGCCTGCGCCCGGGTGCCGGTCGCGGGCGGGGAGGGCAGTGCCAGCGCGCCCGCCAGCACTTCCCGGAGCTCGGCCGCCGGCCGGCCGGGCACCGCCGCGACACCGAAGACGGGGGCGCCGGTGCGGCCCCGGAAGTGGGTGAGGTACTCGACGAGCGTGTGCAGGTGGAACGGCCAGCCGCGCCGCAGCGCGTCGTACTCGTCCTCCCAGTCGTCGCCCAGCAGGCCGCTGTGGACGACGCGCAGCACGGTCGCGGAACCCTCCCGGCCCTCGACCAGGTACTCGAAGGCCATGAAGCGGCCGTTCTCGGCGGTGGCGGTGCGAGTGGCCAGGCGCTTGCCGGGCTCGTAGGCGGTGATCAGCGCGTCCTCGCGGTGGCCGCCGATCTCCATCGCGGCGGTGCCGCCCTCGCGCGGGTCCAGCTCGTTGCGGCCCATGAACCAGGAGTCGATGCCCGGTCCGGTGGCGATCGCCGCCCAGACCTCGTCCGGGCTCGCCGGCAGCGGCGTCTCCAGCTCGATCTCGAACGGGTGGGTCATCGTGCGTTCTCCTGTCCTGACCCGGAGCCGGCGGCGGCATCGGGGGTGGGGGCGGGCGCCGGGGCCCGGCCGGGACCGGCGGACCGGTCGGCATCGGGGGCGGGCTCGGGCGAGGCGGGGATCTGGTGCAGGCCGACCACCACCCGGTGGCTGCGCCCGCCGGGGGCGGACTCGTCGTGGTAGCGGGCGACCAGGGTGGCGACCGCCTCGGCGAGTCCGTCGGCGAAGGCCGTCCGGTCGGCCGCCGAGGCGAACCGCACCTCCGCGTCGATGCCGAAACTGGCGACCCGCCGCTGCGCCTCGGCGGCGCCGGTCAGCAGCGCGCCGACCTCCTGCACCAGCCGGGAGCCGAGGGCCAGCAGCCAGCGGGCGGAGAGCTGGTCCGGCGCCCGGGCCGGGTCCGGACTCACGGCGGCCAGGACGGCGGGCGAGATCACGAAGGAGGCGGCGGCGGCCCGGTACACCCGTTCGGTGACGTTGCCCTTGCGCCGTTCCTCGGCGAGTTCGACCAGGCCGTGCCGCTCCAGCTCCTTCAGGTGGTAGTTGACCTTCTGCCGCGCCAGCCCCAGCCGGGCGGCCAGCGCGGCGGCGGAGCCGGGCTCGGCGAGGGCGGCGAGGATGCGCCGCCGGATCGGGTCCAGCGACGCCTCGGCCGCTGCGGGTTCTTCGATCACGGCGACGTCCAACATGCTTCAAGAGTCGCGCCGACAAGAAAATTTGTCAAGGAAATATTTCTTGTCGGCGCGGCGCGGGGAGTCATCGGCAAGGCATGAGGACGCGGCAACGCCAGCGGCCGGCGGCAGGGGAGGTGCCGCCGGCCGTTGGGCCCGGGGTGGGTCAGGACAGTTCGCGGACACCGAGCTGCTGGACGAACAGCAGGCTGTCGGCGTTGGCCCAGTACTCGGCCAGCAGACCGTCCTTGACCAGCAGGGTGTCCGTGCCGGTGAAGCGGACGGGGCGGCCCTCGGCGTCCTGGGAGGCGCCGGGGAAGCCTCCGGCGTAGGTGCCCTCGGCCGCCCAGCGGACCACGAGGTAGTCGTCGGTGACGATCGGGCCGACCGTGATCTCGAAGCTGAGGTCGCGCAGGATCGTGTGGATGCCGGTCACCCACCCGTTCAGGCCCTCACGGCCGTGCACCGTGCCGTCGCCGGAGCCGGTGAGGGGAGCAGCGTGTGCGACGAAGTCGGGGGCGATGATCTTGTCGGTCAGGGACAGGTCGTTGTTCCACAGGGCCTTCCACGGCTCGGCGAGCAGGGCGTTCGCGGAGGCGGAGGCGGAGGCGGAGGCGGTGGCGGACATGGTTGTTCTCCTTCGTGACGGGGGTGAGTTGCGTGGAGAGGCGGCGTACGGCGCCCTGCCGTCCGCCACAGGCCGGGGCACGTCCGGTGTCGGCACGCGTGCGGTGTCGGCACGGGTGCGGCGTCGGTTGCGCTCGTCGGCGCGATGGGCGAGGACCCGGCGCCCCGATCAGGCGACGTGGTCGGCCTCGGAGTCGGGGATCCAGGAGCCGTGGATTCCGGCGGTCACCCGTCGGGGCAGGTGGACGGTGGCGAGGGTGTCGAGCCCGGCCGCGTCGAGGACAAGCAGCTGCGAGGCGTCCTGCTTGAGGTCGGAGACCACGGTGAGCAGGTAGCCCTCGTCCTCGCCGGTGGATCCGGCGGCGGGCACGAACACGGCCTCGCTCGGCAGTCGGGCGTCGCCGACCCGGCGGATCCGGCGGGCGCCGGTGACCCGGTCGTACTTGACGATGCCGTAGCTGCCGAAGCCCTTCTCGTCGGGGAAGGAGACGGCGTACTGGTAGCGGTTCTCGGTGCCGAGGTAGTTCTCGTTGAGGGTGGGGAACTCCACGGGCAGGTCGTCGACGATCCGCTCGTCCACGCTGCCGGCCGCCAGGTCGACCACCCAGCGCCGGTTGTAGGAGCGGGCGTTGGGCTCGGAACCGCGCCCGGGCGCGCCGATCCACCAGTTCCACGAGAGCCGGAAGCCCTCCCGGTCCACCGTCGGGCCCTCCAGCACGATGCGGCCGCGCTCGTCCTCGTAGGCGTTGGAGACGTGCAGCATGTTGCCCGGCTCGATGGAGAACCAGCGGATCCGCGCGGCGCCGTCCGCACCGCGCGGCATCACGCCGATCCGGGCGGGCTGCTCGTCGCTCCAGCCGTAGGGGATGCCGGAGTGCTCGGCGGGGTCGAAGGCGACGTTGCCCTCGACGAAGACCACATGGTTGCGGGTGATCGCGAAGTCGTGCTTGAGCGCACCGGTCGCATCCGGGACCTCGGCGCTGTGGACGATCGTGCCGGAGGCGTCGGCGACGTAGTAGGTGAGGAACGGCGGGAGGGGCGAGGAGGCGAAGAAGTGCAGTTCGCCGGTGAGCGGGTCCTCCTTCGGGTGGGCGGTCATCGCGGTCCGCAGCTTGCCCCCGAAGTCGTAGGCGCCGACCGTGTCCAGCTCCCGGGTGAGCTCGAACGGCAGGTTGGCCTCGCACAGGGCGAGCAGCCGGCCGGCGTGCTCGATGACGTGGGTGCCGGCGGCGGAGGCGGTCAGGTCGGGGCCGCGCTCGGTCATGTACGGGGCGCCGTCCAGCGCCGGGGTCTTCACCCAGCGGTTGCGGTACCACTCGGCGCGGCCCTCGCGCAGCTGGATGCCGTGCACCATGCCGCTGCCCTTGAACCAGTGGGTGGGGGTGACGCCCGGCTTGGGGTTGTGGCCGTTGCGCAGCAGCCGGCCGCTCAGTTCGGGCGGAAGGGTGCCCTCGACGGTCAGTTCGGTGGCGGTGATCTCGTCGACGACGGGGGTGTAGTGGCCGGTCAGGTACGGGGGCTTCTTGGGGGTGCTCATGACATGTTCCTTTCGGTGGAGGTGAGGAGGCGGTGGTTCGTGGTCCGCCGTCAGACGGCGGGTTCGGTGCGGACGGCGCCCGGGGCAGCGGTCGCCTTCCGGCGGCCCGTGCAGCGGGCCAGCAGGACCGCGAGCAGCGCGGTGCCGGTCAGGACGGCGGCCGAGACCGCGAAGGCGGCGCGGTAACCGGCGGTCAGGGCCTCCGGGTGGGAGCCGTGCGCGGTCGCGGTGACGGAGCCGGCCAGGGTGGTCAGGACGGCGAGCCCGACCGCGCCGCCCACCTGGCGGGTGGTGTTCACCAGCCCGCCGGCCAGCCCGGCCTGCCACGCCGGCACGCCGTCCACCGCGAGCGCGGTGAGCTGGACGAACGCGATGCCGAGACCCAGGCCGACCAGCAGGCTCGGGCCGAGGATGTCCGTGAGGTAGCCACCGTCGGCGTCGATCCGGGACAGCCACAGCAGGCCGAGCGCCTCGGTCAGCAGCGCGGCGGCCGTGGTCGCCGTGGAGCCGACCCGCCGGGCCAGCCTCGGCGCCAGCGTGGCGCCGAGCATATTGGCGGCGGCGAGCGGGAGTTGACCCGCCCCGGTGGCCAACGGGCCCGAGCCGAGCACCTGCTGCTGGTAGAGCGGGAGGAAGAAGAACAGGGCGATCCACACCGAGCCCAGCAGCGCCATCAGCACGTTCCCGGCCGCCACCCGGCCGGTGGCGAGCAGCCCGGGCGGGATCAGCGCGTCCGGGCGGCGGCGCTCGATCACGACGAACGCGGTGAGGAGGGCGACGGCGGCGGCCAGCGCGCCGAGCACACCGCCGTCGCCCCAACCGGCGCCGCGTGCGGTGGTCAGGCCCCAGACCAGGCAGGTCAGGGCGAGGGTGATGGTGAGGGTACCGGGCAGGTCGAAGCCGCCACCGGGCTCCCCCGCCCGCTGTCCGACCCGCTGTCCGGCCCGCTGCCCGGGCCCGGCAGCGGCCTTCCGCGGCGACGGCCGGGCCGCCTCCGGCGGCACCAGGAACGTCACCGCCGCCAGCACCAGCACCGAGCCCAGCGCCACCGAGTGGAAGATCCACGGCCAGCCCCAGCCCTGGGTGAGCAGTCCGCCCAGCAGGACGCCGCCCGCCCCGCCCGCGCCGGAGACCGCGCCCCACACGCCGAGTGCCCTGCCGCGCCCCGGCCCGCCGGGGAACTGCGTCATCGCCAGCGCCAGCGCCGCCGGAGCGATCACCGCCGCGGCCACGCCCTGCACGGCCCGCGCGGCGATCAGCGGCGCCGGGGCGGTGGCCAGGCCCGCCGCCAGGGAGGCCACCGCGAACAGCGCGACCCCGGCAGCCAGTACCCGGCGGCGGCCGAGCAGATCGGCCGCCCGCCCGCCGACCGGGAGCAGCGCCCCGAACGCCAGGCCGTAGGCGTTGACCACCCAGGTGACGGCGCCGTCGGAGATACCGGTCCCGGCCCGGATCTGCGGGAGCGCCACATTGACGATCGAGGTGGCGAGCATGACGGTGAACTGCGCCCCGGCAAGCGCCGCGAGCGCCGCCCCCGGCGAGCGGAGCCGCCCCACCCCGGGGCCGTCGGGAACCGGAGCTCCCGGTCTCGGTGTTTTCGGTGCTCTCGGTGCTTTCGATGTCGGTGCAACGTTCATGGCCACAGACTCGGGCCGCCCGCTGTCCACTTGCCAGGCCCGCCGGGGTCCGGACACTGTCCACCGCTGTCCGCGACTGTCCACGGGGGGACGGCGGCGGTCGGCCTGTCAGACCGGCGCCGGTCCCTGACCGGAGCCTTCGATCCGCGGATCCGCGCCCTGGGCGGTCGGGGGCGGCCCGTCGGCGCGGCGGTTGTTGTGGTCGATCTCGGACATGTGTGTCTCGGCCCAGCGGCGCAGGGCGGAGAGCGGGCCTTCGAGGGAGAGCCCGAGGTCGGTGAGGCGGTAGTGGACCGCGGGCGGGACGGTGGGCTCCACCCGGCGGGTGACCAGGCCGTCGCGGGCGAGGCTCTGCAGGGTGACGGACAGCATCTTCTGGGAGATGCCGGGGATCCGGCGCCGCAGTTCCGCGAACCGGAGCTCCTCCGGGGCCGCCTCGGCCAGCACTTTGACGGCCATCGACGTCCACTTGGTGCCGATGCGGTCGAGCAGTTGGCGGGTCGGGCAGAGCGGATCCAGCAGGTCGCCCCGCCCACCGGACCGCTCGCCGGGTGCGCCGGGTCCGCCCGGTGTGCCGGGTGTGCCGGGTTCGCCGTGTTCGCCCGGTCTGCCGGGCTTCGATGTGGTCACTCGGAGCTCACCACCTGAAGGGGAAGTGCCGTCTTGGAGCGACCACGCTAGTTCCCTAGCGTGAGGTGGTCACCATTCCTCACCACCCCACTCCCCACCACACCTTGGAGCTCCTCCATGCCCGAGCTGCGGCGCGTCCCCGTCAACGGTGTCGAACTGAACGTCGCCCTCGCCGGTTCGGGTCCGGCCGTCCTGCTGCTGCACGGCTTCCCGCACACCTGGGAGCTGTGGACGGACGTCATGGCCGGCCTGTCCGACCACTACCGGGTCATCGCACCGGACCTGCGCGGATTCGGCGCCAGCGGCGGGGCCGCCTCCGGGTACGACGCGGGCACCCTGGCCGAGGACGCCGCGGCGCTGCTCACCGCGCTCGGTGTCTCCTCGGCCGCGGTGGTGGGCATCGACGCGGGTGCCGCGCCGGCCTTCCTCCTCGCCCTGCGGCGGCCCGGTCCCGTCCGGCGGCTGGTCCTCATGGAGGCCGTTCTGGGCGGGCTGCCCGGCGCCGAGGAGTTCCTGGCCGGCGGGCCGCCGTGGTGGTTCGGCTTCCATTCCGCCGCACCCGGTCTGGCCGAGACCGTGCTGGAGGGCCACGAGGCCGCCTACGTCGACTGGTTCCTGAGCACCGGCACGCTCGGCGACGGGGTGCGCCCCGCTCTCCGGGACGCCTTCGTGCGCGCGTACACCGGGCGCCCGGCGTTGAGCCGCGCGTTCTCGTACTACCGGGCGCTGCCCGAGAGCGCGGCCCAGATCGGGCGGGCGGTCGCCGCGGCCCGGCTGACGGTGCCGACGATGGCGGTGGGTGCCCGGCCGGTCGGAGCCGCGCTGGAGCGCCAGCTCCGCCCGATCACCGACGACCTCCTCGGACACGTCGTCGAGGACTGCGGCCACGTCGTCCCGCTGCACCGGCCGGGTGCCCTGCTCGCGCTGCTGCGTCCGTTCCTCGCGGGCGAGGAGGAGGAGCACGAGGACCCCCGCGCCCGGAGGCGCGAGGGTCCGTAGCCGCACCGCACCCGGCTCAGCGCGAACCGTGCAGTTCCCGCTGCCACAGCGCCTCGCACAGCAGGTCGAGCCCCTGCCGCAGGTGGCGCCGGTAGGTCCCGTACGGCAGGCCCAGCCGGCGGGCGGCGCCCTCCTGGGTCGGGGCGCCGGAGAAGTAGCCCGCCGTCAGGGCCTCGCGGGCGCGGGCGCCGCGCGGGTCCCGCGCGAGGTCCTCCACGGCCTGGCGCAGCAGGGCGCGCAACTCCTCGACGGGTTCGCCGAGGTCGGCCGCGAGGCGGGTGCGCAGCAGGGCGCAGGTGGCGAAGGCGCCCGGGTCGCGCCAGTGCGTGAACGCCTCCCGCACCGCCTGGTCGAAGGCGGTCCGGGAGACCCCGGACGGTCCGGCCTGCGCGGGCACGGGCGTCGACGTCATGAGGTGGCGCAGCCAGGTCTCGACCGGCAGTTGCCGCCAGTCGACGCCGAACACGCCGTAGGTGTGCGCGCCGACCCGGGGCCGGGCGCCGGTGTCGGTGAGGCTGCCCCTGACCCGGGCGGCCCAGGTGTCGGCGTCGCGCCAGACCGCGAAGCCGTAGGCGCGGGCCCGGGCGCGGGCGGACTCGGCCTGGGCGCGGGAGGAGCTGAGGTCGATGACGCGCGAGGGCACCTGGTAGCGCTCGGGGTAGACGGTGAACCGGCTGATGCCGATGTGTTCGCCGGGCCGCACGGGCGCGGTGGCGTCGGTGTAGGCCCAGGCGGCGGCGACGACCGGGTCGGTGGCGAGGTCCTCGGGGTCGGCGGGCGCGGGCAGGGCGAGCCGGGCGGTGAACGCCACCACCCGTCCGGTGCCGACCAGCCGGTAGACGCTGAACGCCTGCGGCTGGCGGTGCGCCCAGTAGCGGACGAGTTCGGCGGACTCCGGTCCCTCGGTCTCGGTGGCCATGCGCAGCACCGTGTCGAGGTCCTCGGGGTGCAGCGGCCGGTCGTGCACCTCGTCCTCGCGGGACCAGGTGCGCAGCCGGGCCACGAGTTCGCCGTCGCGGAAGAGGTGGAAGAGCTCGTCGGTGACGGTCCAGACCTGTTCCTCGGGGGCTTCGCGCAGCAGCCGCAGGTACTCCTCGGCCAGCCGTCGGCGCATCTCGACGAAGGCGTTGGGGGCCCGCCAGCGCAGGTCGGCGGCGAGGGTCTCGCGGGCGGCGTCGTGCGGGTGCAGGCCCCGGTGGGTGGACTCCATGAACGGCAGGCTCCGGAGCCAGCCGAACAGCAGGTGGGCGTCCTCGTCGGGCAGGACGGTGGCGAGCAGTTCCTCGGAGGTCGAGTACGCCTGGGCCGCGACTTCGAGGGCCCGGCGGTGGGCGGCGGTCGGTACCTCGCCGACCAGACCGGACAACAGGGTGCGCAGGACGTCGGCGGACGGGGCCCAGACGCCCTCGCGGCTCCAGTCGGCCGCCCTGGCGGCGGCGGCCAGGGAGAGTGCCAGCGGGTTTCCGCCGGCGAACCGCAGGACGCGTTCCCGCAGTTCGGCCGGCACCTGGGCGGTGCTCAGCAGGCTGCGGGCCTGCGTCTCGGAGAACGGTCCCAGTTCGAGCACCCGCAGCAGCCCGGTCCAGGCGGGGTCGGCGGTCCACTGGGGCTGCGGGGCGAGGCGCCCGGCCAGCACGACCAGGGTGTCGTCGGCGGCGCGGGGCAGGAAGCGCTGCCACAGCCAGCTTTCCAGCCACTGGCAGTGCTCGAAGGAGTCGACGAACAGGACCGTTCCGGGGATGTCGAGGAACGGCGCGGCGGCGCGTTCGAAGTCGGCCGGGTCGCGGCCGACGAAGCGGCCGTCGAGTTCCAGCAGCAGCCGGCCGGTGGAGCGGGCGTGGTCGGCGAGGCGGCGCAGCAGGGTCGATTTGCCGATGCCGCCCGGGCCGACCAGGTAGAAGGTGAACGGCGCCTGCGGGTCGCCTGCCAGCGCCCGGGCGAAGCCGTCGAACTCCTCGTCGCGACCGACGAACGCCTGGACCCGCGCGCTACTCAGCCGCTGCTTGACGGAGGCCATATGACGGCTCCCCTCTCCTCGTACCGGCGCGGGGCCGTGGCGGGGGTCGTGACGGCGGCGGCCGTCGTGACGCGGGGCGTCGTGCCGCGGTCCGTCTCGGCGCGGTGCCTCGCGTTGCGGGGCGTCGTGCCGCGGTCCGTCTCGGCGGCGCCGCGTGTGCTGTCGTCGTGCTCCGATCCGTGCGGGCTCACCTGATCGAGCCCAGGTCGCGGTCGTCCTCGTCGCCGGAGACGAGCAGGGTGGTCTCCTCGACCCGGGCGAACCGTCCGTCGGCGGCGAGTTCGGCGAAGAGGTACACCTCGGTGCGGGAGGTGCGGCCGTCGTTCTTGGTGACGGTGACGGTGTGGCGGTCGGCGTAACGGGTGCCGTCGCGGAGTTCGTCGTGGACCTCGACGTGGCCCTCGCGGACCAGGGTGCGCAGCTTGGCGATGTGCTCGACGAAGCCCGCGCGGTCGCTCCGGACGCCGTTGGTGCGCTGGCGGTAGTCGGGGGTGAAGTGCCGGGCGACGACTTCGTCGAGCGGGAGGTCCGGGTCCGGGGCGAACAGCAGGTCGTCGAGTGCCCGGGTGATGTCGGTGGCGGTCATCGCGGTCTTTCTCCAGGATGGTGGCAGGACGGTGGTCAGTCGGGGACGGCGGCCGCGCGGGCGCGGGCGCGGACGGGGGTGAAGTCCAGGGACAGCGCGTCGGGGCCCCGGGTGTAGAGCCCGGTCTCCCGGTAGCTCGCGCCGGGGGTCGGACGCACGTCGTCCAGCAGGGGCAGCAGCAGCCCGGCCACCGTCTCGATCTCCGCCCGGGCGAACGCCGCGCCGACGCACTGGTGCAGGCCGGTGCCGAAGGCCAGGTGCTGGGCGGCGGCGGTGAACGAGCGGGCGGCGCCGAGGTCGGAGCGGTGGAGGTCGAAGCGGTCCGGGTCGGTGAACGCCTCGGGGTCGCGGTTGGCCGCGCCGATCATGCAGAAGACGGTGGCGCCGGCCGGGATCACGGTGCCGGCGAACTCGGCGTCGCGTTCCGCCCGCCGGGGCACCAGCTGGACCGGCGGGGTGAACCGCAGGGTCTCGGCGATGGCGGCGGGCAGCAGCGCGGGGTCGCGGCGGACGTCCGCGAGCTGCCCCGGGTGGTCGATCAGGTGCTTGAGCAGGAGGCCGAGGGTCTTGTCGGCGGGCTCGACGGCGGCCACCAGGACGTTGACGATCAGCGCGACCACCTCGCGGGTGCTCATCGCCACGCCGTCGAACTCGGCCGCGCAGAGCGCGGATATCAGGTCGGCGCCGGGGTGGCGGCGGCGCTGTCCGACGATCGGGGCGAGGTGGGCCTCCAGTTCCCCGGCGAGTTCCAGGCAGGCCCGGCGGCGGTCCTCGGTGAGGGTGACGGCGGTGACGAACTCGCCGACCCCGGCGACCCATCGGGCGACCTGCCGCCAGTTCTCGCGGTCCAGGCCGAGGACGTCGAGCGCGGCGCGGACGGCGAAGGGCTTGCCGAACTCGTTGACCACGTCCATCCGGCCCCGCGCGAGCAGGGGGTCGAGGAGTTCGACGGCGTTGGCGCGCAGGGTGCGGACCTGTTCCTGGAGCGCCGGTCCGGTGAACGCGCGCACGACGATCCGCCGCTTCGCGGTGTGCTCCGCCCCGGTCATCTGCGCCAGTACCGGGCCGCGCATCACCGGCTCGGCGCGGACCTGGAGCGGGGCGGTGCTGAACGCCTCGTGGTCCGTCAGCACCCGTCGCACGTCGCGGTGGCGGGAGAGGAACCAGCTGTCGACGGCCGGCTCGTGGTGCGCCGGCGCGTGCGCGCGCAGCTGTCCGAAGTACCGCTCGGGGGCGGCGGCGAACTCCTCGGACAGGACGCTGAAGCGGGACTCGGCCATGGGGCGGGGCGGACCTCTCAGGGGAACGGGCGGCCGCCGGAACGGGACCCGACGGCGGGGCGCGGGACACGGGGGCGGCGGGGTGCCGGTGACATGTGCTCGGGGGGCACGGACTTCTTGGACGCGGACTCGGGGGACGCGGACTCGGACGGCGCCGACTCGGTGACGTGTGCTCGGGTGACGTGTGCTCGGGTGACGTGTGCTCGGCCGACTGTGAACGACGCTCGGGGAAGCGGTGGGCGTGGGGCCGGCGGCGGGATCCGCCAGCGGGACGCTCAGGCCGGCGTCAGGGGGAAGGAGGATCTCCGACGGCCGGGCCGGCCGGAGGCCGCGGGCGCACGCTGACGACGGCCCGGGGCTCCGCACGGCGCGACCCGGCCCCGGAGCGCTGGGCTCCGGGTCGCGGCCGTGCCGGCAACTCGCTCTCGGGGCAACGTCGTCGGTTCCTGTCTCGGGTCCGGTCCGGGTCCGTTCTGGGGTCCTGCCCCGGGGCGGTCCCGTCGGGTCCGCCGTGGGACGGCAGCCCGGCGCCGGCCCTCCCCCGGGCGCTTGACGTGGGCACTATAACCCGAAGCCCGAGTGGCGCGACCTGCGGGTTTCGGCGCCAAGGATGGTTCGTACCATGCCGGTTCCGGGCCGCCGACGGACCGTTCGACGACACCCCGGACGCTCTGCGGACGACTCACGGACGAAGCCCGGGCGGACAGGTCCGGACATCTTCGGACAGCGGTGGACAGTCCGCCCCGGCAACGCTCCCACCTGCGCCGCCGCCGGTCCGGATGGTTCCCGGGCCGGGGCCGGGCCACTCGCACGAGTGAACTATTGGGGCGTGGGAATGCGCTTGTGACTCCCGGATGTTGGCGGTGTCAAGGATCGAACGAACGGGGGAGGTCGGCCATGGCCGGAGCGGTGATCGTCGGAGCGGGGCCAGGGATCGGACAGGCGGTGGCACTGCGGTTCGCGCGGGAGGGCCTGCCGATCGGCCTGGTCGCGCGGAGCGGGGCGACGGCCGAGGCGGTCGCCGGGGCCGTGCGCGGGGCGGGCGGCAAGGCGGCGGTGCGCACCGCCGACAGCACGGACGAGCAGGCACTGCGGGCCGCGCTCGACGAGCTGGCGGAGGAGCTGGGGCAACCCGACGTGCTCGTCTACAACGCGGCCCTGATCAGGCCGGACGCCATCGGGGAGTCGTCCGCCCGACAGCAGTTGGACGCCTGGGCGGTCAATGTCGTGGGCGCGCTGACCGCGGCCTCGCATGTCGCGCCGGGGATGGCCGAGCGCGGACGGGGCACCGTCCTGGTGACCGGCGGCATGCCCGAGCCCGTGCCGCAGTACGTCAGCCTCTCCCTCGGCAAGGCGGGTGTGCGCACGCTCGTCATGCTGCTGGACCAGACCTACGGCGCGGCGGGCGTGCACGCGGCCAGCGTGACGGTGGCCGGAGCCGTCGCCCCCGGCACCGCCTTCGACCCGGACGACATCGCGGAGCACTACTGGCGGCTGCACTCCCAGCCGCGCGAAGCCTGGCAGCAGGAGGTCGTCCACACGGGCTGAGACCACATCGGCTTCCTGCCCGGCGCCGGGCAGGAAGCCGGAAGGGAGCGTTCAGGGTCCGTCCTGACGCAGGGTGTCGCGCAACCGCAGGAGCGCGCGGTGCCGGGCCCTCGCGCGGCGAAGGAGGAAACCGGCGGCGCCGACGAGGGCGGCGCCCGCCAGACCGGTGATCAGCGCGCCGGTCGGGGTGCCCCGGGTCGCGGCCAGCGCCGTTCCCGCGCCGGAGGTCGTCACGGTCGCGACGAGCGCGATCGTCGCGGCGAGCACCCGGTCCCGGGCGTACAGCGGCCGTCGCCGGGTCAGCGCCCAGGCGGCGAAGGCGGCCCAGGCCGCGCCGACGGCGATCAGGGCGGCGAAGGCGATCCGGGTCCGGAGCGGCAGCGGCTCCGGCTCGGTGGCCCACAGCACCGTGATCAGGGCCACCGCCGAGCCGCCGGCCAGTCCCACGGCCAGCCGGCCCAGCCGGGCGCCCAGCGAGACCTCCGCCGCGAGGACGCGGTCGAGTTCCCCGGGCACTCCGGCCCGCCCGTTCCCGGCGTTCCGCTCGCTCATGCCTCGTGTCCCTTCTCCGCGAGGGCGCTGCGCAGCATGCGGCGCGCCCGGTGCAACCTGCTCTTGACCGTGCCGGGCGGGACGCCGAGCACCTCGGCGCAGGTGGCCAGCGGCAGGTCCTCCAGATGGAAGAGGATCAACACCTCGCGCTCCAGCGGCGGCAGCCCGTTGAGACCGGCCTCCACCTGGAGCGTGGTCAGGACGGCGCCCAGCGGATCGTCACCGTCCGGGTGGGCCTGATCGGCCCGTTCGGCCTCCGCCGCCGAGGCGTCCGCCTCCCGGTAGACCTGGCGCAGGTGGGTGAGCACCGCGCGACGGGCCACGGTGAACAGCCACGGGGCGAACCGATCCGGCTGCCGGAGCGCGGGCAGCCCGCGCAGCACCGCGATCCAGGTCTCCTGGGCGAGGTCGTCGGCGAGGTGCGGGGAGCCTCCGGCCATACTCCGCAGATACCGCCACAGCGGCCCGTGCCACACGTCCACCAGTTCGCGGAACGCCTCGCGCTCCCCCAGCTGGCAGCGCACCACCAGCAGCGCGTCACGCCGCCCGTCGTCGCCCATCGCACCTCCCTGCCGCCTGCACGTCTCAGCAGGACAGTCGCCGGGCGCGGCGGAAAGGTTCACGGGAGCCGGACCGACGGGAACGGGTGGCACGGGGGGGTGAGTGGGCGAGCGGAGTGGTGACCCCGGCCGGGGCCACCACCCCCCGGACGACATGAGGGCGGGCGGACACCGCCGTCCACGCCCTGCCCCGGAACCGGTTACCGGGCCGACGGCGCACCCCGACCGCCCGAGATCAGTGCGCCTGGGTCGCGGGGACGAGTCCGAGGAGTTCGGCGAGGCGGCGGACCGTGGCGGGAGCCTCGCGGTGCAGTCCGGCGATGTCGAGGCCCTCGTCGCCCAGGAGCATCAGCAGCGCCCGGTCCCCGATCGCCAGCACCACGACGTAACCGCCGTCGCAGCGGGTGACCACGTCGCGCAGGCCGCCCACGCCGACCTCGGCGGCGGTGCGGCGGCCGAGGCCGAGCATCGCGGCCGACAGGGCGGCGGCCGACTCGGGGTGGACGGCGGCCGTGTCGGCGGCGACCAGCAGGCCGTCCGCGGTGGAGACGACGCTCTCCGAGATGCCCATGACCCGCTCGCGGAGGGACTTCAACTCGTCGACCAGCACGGCGGTCGGCGTCTGGCTGCTCATGGTCTGCTCTTCTCGGTCGTCACTGTCGTCACTGTCGTGGTGGTCATGGCGGTCGTCGTGGTCGTCCTTGCCGTCGCGGTCGTCACGGGCGGCTCCGTCATTGCGGCGAACCCGGGCCGCCCGGACCGCCAGTGCCACCCGGGGTCCGGGCACCGGGAACGCGGCGCGGCAACGGCTGTCCGGCGTCGGCGGGCAACGGTTCGCCCGGCGGCGTCCCCGGCGCCGTCCGCAGGGCGACGCTCGGCGCCATCGGGACGGTGTCCGCCGGTTCCCGGTGCAGCAGCTGCCGGGCGTCCATCCGGACCAGGTCGAGCAGCACCGCGAACACGCCCCGCCCCAGCGCGAAGCCGAGGTCGCGCGCGGTACGGCGGCCAGTGGCGGCGGCCAGGATCTCCCGGTGGCGGACCGGGATCCGGTCGGCGGCCGGGGCGGCGAGCGCCGCTCCGCCGTACGCGGTGGCGGGCCGGATCCGCGTGCGCGCCAGCTCGCCGGGCGGGCCCCAGAGCCGGGTCAGCAAGGCTGTCCGCCGGGCGGTCTCCTCGAAGAGCCGCTTCGGCTCGATCCCGGGCCGCAGCGCGAGCGCGGCGCGAGCGGCCCCTTCGACGGTCTCCCAGGCCCCGGGCGGGCTCAGCACCAGGGCGAAGGCCCCGTCGAAGACAGCGGAGGCGCAGACCGCTTCGAGTTCGGCGGCGCCGATGGAGCCGCGGGCCACCAGAGCCGCGCCGAGGTCGCCGGCCGCGCCCGCCGAGGCAGCGGTCTCCGCCGCCGTCCAGTCCGCCTGGTCGACGCGCCCCGACTTGAGCAGCAGCGTCTCGGCGGTCGGGGCGCCGGGGGTCTCGATCGCGGTGATCAGGCCGTGTTCGAGGTGGATGGTGCCGCCCGGCGCGCTGGCGACGACGACCGAGCCGGTGAAGTCCTCGTCCCGCAGCGCCACCAGCAGCGCGGGCACATTGCGGGCCGGGCGTGCGCCGCCGCGATCCTGCTCCTGGATGTTCGCGCTCATGCCACGAAGCCCCGGGCGGCGTCGGCGCTCTGGCGCAGCGCCAGTGCCAGGTTGACCCGCGTCCGGTCCAGCACGGTGGCCAGGAGGAGCGGATCGCCCTGACGGGGCAGCACCTGGACCACCTCGTGGTGCCTGGTGCTGGTGACGACGACGCTCTCCAGCTCCCCGTCGGCCCCGGCCTCGCACAGCCGGTCGCCGATCAGGGCGGCCAGCTCGGCGAGTTCCGCTCCGGAGCCGAGCAACCGCTGGTCCCCGCCGGAGGCATAGCCGAGGCCGGTTGCGGCGTCGACGAGCGCGGCGCCGACCACGCCAGGGGATCCGAGCACATCGGAGAGGGAGGCTTCGAGTGCGCGCACCGGTACCCCTTCGTGTTCTGAACTGTTGGCAGCGTACTTTATTCCATCATTTCCGCGGCGGGGCCAACGCGGGGGACTTCTTGCTACTTTGTTCCCGCACACGGGAGTTCTGCCCCGCAGTTACGCAAAGGACGAACAGCGCATGAACATTGACGACGCACTCAAGGACGCGATGGCCATCGAGGGCGCGATCGGCGTCGCCGTGGCCGACTACGAGAGCGGTATGTCACTCGGAATCCTGGGCGGGGGGCAGCAGCTGGACCTGGAGATCGCGGCGGCGGCCAACACCGAGGTCGTGCGGGCCAAGGTGCGGGCGCTGGCCGCACTGTCGATCGACGACGTCATCGAGGACATCCTGATCACCCTGGGCACCCAGTACCACCTGATCCGCCCGCTGGCGAGCAGCCACGGCTCACTCTTCCTCTACCTGGCACTGGACCGTTCGCGCGCGAACCTGGCGCTCGCCCGGCACAGCCTCAAGCGCATAGAGACCTCGCTCCAGGTCTGAGCCACCTTCCGGTCCGGGCCTCGATCCGTCTTCCGACCCGCCTGCCGATCCGTCTTCTGATCCGTCTTCTGATCCGGTGTCGCTCCGGAGTTCCGGATCGGACGAACGCGAAGCGTGATGAACCGGCCACGACGCCGCACCCGTAGGAATTGGGCATCGAATTGCCGCAGGTACACCTCAATCACCGAACAATGTGATCCTCCGGTGACTGGGCGTCATTTCCGCGGCTTCGCCGCACCGGCCCCGCGGAGTGGAAAGTCGGCACCGTCGACGTTCCACTCCGGGCGGCGGGCGGGCAGGGCGGCCCGGAAAGCGCCGGGCAATTGATCGGCTCCGGGGAGTGACGGTCCGGCGGTGTTCCGCAGACCGTCACGCCTCCCCCGCCACGCCCCCCGCCATGTCTCGCCCGTGACGTGCCGCCCGCCACGTCTCGCCCGCGACGCAGGACTTCCACAACTGCGTCACAAGGGCTCCGAGTTGCTCCCCCTCGCCGGGTGGCCCCTGGCATCATCGCCGCTGGGCACCGGGGCGGCGCCCGGGGCGGGACCATGGGGGCGGCGATGGAGACGTGGCTGAGGGACCCGGGGGCGGCCGGCGGCAGCCGGCGACCCTCCCTGCCGACGCGCGCCCTCCTGGTGCAGGGGCTCCTCGTCCTGGCGGGGCTGGCCGTCACCATGCTCGGCTTCCTCCTGTTCCTCGACGTCCACCACGGGATGCACGGCTACCGGACCGCGCCGCCCTGCGACTCGGCCGCCGGACCGGGAGCCGACTGCAGACGCTACGAGGGCGGCCGGGTGACGGCACGGAAGGCCGACGGCGAGCACCGGCTCACCGTGGCGCGCGAGACGGCACCGGCGGCCACGTTCGACGTCGACCAGGACTTCTACGACGATGTGCAGATCGGTACGAACGTGCAGGTGACGGTCTTCCACGCGCGAGCGGTCGAGATCTCCTACCGCGGACACCACGGCGACAACCTGCGGGACCCGCACCTGCCCGCCCTCGGCGTGGCCGCCCTGGTCGCCGTGGGGTCGGCCCTGACGGTGAACGGCCTGGCCCGGTCGCGCGAGAGTGAGGCCGGCCTGGCCTCCGGACCCGGGATCGGCCTCCTCGCCTTCGTCGGCGCCTCCTTGCTGCTGCAGATGCCTCTGCCGTTCGCCGTCACCCTCGGCATCCCGCTCGTCGGCTGGACCGCGCTGATCGCCACCGCCGCCGTGTTCGCCTGAGCGGCGAGGCCGCCCGACGCTTTCTCAGGCTCCGGGCAGCAGACGCGTCTCGGCGCCGTCCGACCGCCCGCCCGGCTTGCTCCACCAGTGGTCGTAGCGGCGGTAGACGTGCGGTTCGCGGTCGACGAGCAGCGCCGTCAGCGAGCGGGCCTCGGCGGCGAGCTGCTCCCACGCCGCGTCCGGCAGCGGGTGGAACGCCGTCGCCTCGACTCCGCCCTCGACCGTGCGCCACACCCCGGCCACATGCCCGTCCACCAGCAGCGTCGGCAGCACGTCGCCGTTGCGCTTGATCACCAGCGCGCGGTACTCCGGCGGGATGATCCGGCTCCGGTCGGCGTAGGCGAGCAGGACGCTGTCCCACATCGCCATCAGCCGGGCCGGCACCGGCAGGTCCTCGTCCGGCAGCGGCGCCCCCGGGAGGTCGAACAGCTCCGCGCCGTCCGGGCCCTCCAGGCGCTCGACCGCGCCCTCGGCCGCCAGTACCCGCAGGGCCTCCCGGGCCCGGCCCCGCTGCACCAGCGCGAACTGCGCCACGTCCGCCGCCGAGGCCGGACCGAAACCGGCGAGGTAGCGCCGCACGAGCGTGCGCAGCGAGGCCGCGTACACCTCCGGGTCGCCGAGCACCGGCCGGACCGGCGGGGCGACGTAGGAGAGCCGATGGCCGAAGGACCAGTGCCCCTCCCCCGGCGCGCGCAGCAGCGGCGCCACCTGTCGCAGGCCCCACCAGGCGGGTGCCGCCGCCTCGGCGCCGAGCCGGCCGGCCAGCCAGGTCTCGAACTCCGGCGCGGCGCGGGGCCGGTCGCCGAAGTCGAGCACGTCCGGCACCAGCGCGTCCCCGTCGGCGGCGGTCAGGCCGGAGGCCGTGAACCGGTCGTCGCCCAGCCGGGAGCCCCGGACCGACGGATGGACGGCCTCCCGGAACACCGCGAAGTCGTCGACGTGCACGGCGTGCAGGGTGATCCGCATCAGCGTCGATCGCACGATCCCCAGATCCGCGAAGGCCCGGTCGAGCTCGGCGGGATCGAAGCCGCTCACCCGGTTCCACAGCGCGAGGTAGGGCGAGGCCGCCTGCTGCGCCTGGAGTGCGACCACCCGCCGCACCGCCTCGGCGACGCCGATCTCCTCCCGCCGTACGAGCAGCTGCCGTTGGAGGGTGGCCCGGTTGAGCTGCCCCGCGGTGATCGTCACGTCCATGACCCTCTCGTCGCCCGCCCGGCCGGCCTGCCTCCGGCGGATGTCGGAGGTGGAGCCTAGCCCCGGGGTCGGACAGTCCCGCCGCCGTCGGTCCCGCCGGGCTCCGGTGTCGAAGTGAATCGGCGTCATGATTCGTCGGCGAATCCCTTCCCGCCGGAACACGGAATTCACCGCCACAGACCGGGACAAGAAATGGCATGGGCATCTCACATGAAGCCCCATCAGGGCTTACCTGGCCGAACACAGACCGACCAAGGGGGGGATGTGCCACTCCGTGACGCCCCGGTGACCGAGGCGGAGCGCCGGTGCGGCCGAATCAAAAGCGCTCGAAAGCCATGGCTTGACGGTAAGTCACCAGAACGCCGATACTCCGTTTGCCCTCGACGATCAACGCCTGCGGCGGGTGGGGTCCCACCGGATCGCGGGGCATTCCCACCGCTCGACCGACACGGGGTTGTCCGTGAAGATCCGCAACAAGGTCGCCGCCGGCGTGCTGTCCATAGCCGCCCTCGGCTTCGCCGTCGCCACCGCCGCGCCCGCCTCCGCCTCCAGCGGCGAGTGCGCCGAGTACGACGCCTGCCTGTACTACAGCCCCAACTTCCAGGGTGCCAAGTTCGGCGACGGCGGAGGCAGCAGCCACGGCTACGAGACCTACCAGTTCAACTCCACCTACACCTTCGGCGGTGGCGGCGCCGGCAACGGGCAGCAGGTCCGGAACAACGCGGCGTCGGTCTTCAACCGGAACCAGAACTACGGCGTGACGATCTACTACAGCCCCGGCGGCTACGGCGTCAGCCAGTACATCAAGCGCGGCACCGGTGCCAACCTCATCCCGCAGCTGCGGAACAACAACGCCTCGCAGTGCTTCGACGTCTTCGAGACCTGCCGCTGACCTCGGGTCGGTCCGCGTTCCCCCTCGGCAGCGGTGCCGCGCAGCCCCCGGCGCGCGGCACCGCTCCCTTGTCCGCCGGAAGACTGGAAGAAGAGTCCACCATGCGCAGCGCGGCATCCACGACGAGGCGGCCGGGCCGGCCGGTACGGTCGAACGCGTCGATACGGTCGATCCCGTCGATACGGTCGATGGGCACGCCGGTGATCGCCGCCCTGGTCGCACTGGGCGGGGCTGTGACCGGCTGCGCGGCCCCCGCTCCGGCTCCGGCCCCGGCGGCGGCACCGTCCGTCGACGCGGTCCCGACTCTCGCCAGCGCCGACGGCCAGGCCCTGCCCATCGCCGCGTACCTGATCGGCCCGGACGAGGACCGGCGGATCGAGGCGGCGAGGACGGCGCTGATCGGTTCCTGCATGAAGCGCTTCGGATTCGACTACGCACCGGCGGCGGTCGGGACCAAGCCGGACCTGATGATCCGCCGGTACTACCTCACGGACGCCGCCGGCGCGGCCGCCCAGGGATACCACTGGGGCGCGCCGACGGACCAGCGGCAGCCGTCCGCCACCCCGCCGCCGCCCGCACCGGAGATGCAGGCCGTCCTGGGCCACGGCCGGGGCGGCGCCACCGGAGCGGCGGCGCCGGCCGACCGCACCCACAACGGCATCACGATCCCGCCGGGCGGCTGCCTCGGCGAGGCGGACAACACGCTGACCCGGGGCGGCGGCATCCTCCAGGACGACGCCGGGGCACTGGAGATCAACGGCCGGAGCTTCGCGGATTCCATGGCCGACGCGCGGGTGAAGGCAGCCTTCGCCGCCTGGTCGCGCTGCATGAAGGAGCGGGGGCTGGCGTATGCGAGCCCCGTGGACGCGGTGGGCGACGAACGCTGGTTCTCGTCTCCGACGGCGACCGCTGCCGAGATCGCCGCCGCGACGGCCGACGTCGACTGCAAGCAGCGGAACAACGTCGTCGGCGTCTGGTTCGCCGTCGAGACCGCCTACCAGAAGCGGGCGGTCCAGGCGGACGCGAAGCGTCTGGAGCAGACCCGGAAGGCGATCGACGTCACGCTCGCGAACGCGGCGAACGCGGCGGCCGCGAAGACCCCGTGACGTCCGGACGCCGTCACGTCGCGAGCGGCTCGGTCAGAACCCGGGCGAACCCGTCCAGCAGTGCCCGGTTGACGGCGGTGGCCTGCGGGGTGTCGGCGTGGATGGTGTTGACGAACAACCCCTCGTCGGTGCGGTGCAGCCAGTGCAGGATCCCGTTGCAGGCCGACACCCAGACGTGCATCCGGGCCTGCTGGGCGGCGTGCCGGTCCGCGCCGGGCAGGCGGCGGCAGTCGATGTAGGAGAAGAAGTTCACCGCGTGCGGCCAGTAGCGCAGCGACGCGTACTCGACCGGGGCGAGCAGCTTCCACGCCTTGACGAAGTGCACCGCCACATGGTTCTGCACCTCCGCGTAGGCGTCCTGGGCGGCGGCGAGCACCTCGCCGAACCCGGCCCGCGGCCCGACCGGGAACTCGACCGGCAGGGTGTTGATGAACCACCCCATCGACTCCGCGTAGACGCCCCGGCCGCGTTCGTTGAACGGCATCAGCCCGCGGTACACCGGCGGCCCGCCCTGTTCCCGGAGGGCGAGCGCGAGACTCGCCAGCAGTCCCATCGACAGCCGGCCGCCCAGCGCGCGGCAGGCGGTGCCGAACTCCTCGATCTGCCGGGCGCTCAGCAGCTGTTCGGTGCTGGTCACCGGTGCGTACAGCTCCCCGGCCCGGACGCCGAGATCGAGCGGGAAGCGCGGGAACAGGCCGCCGTTGCGGTCGCGGAACGCCCGCCAGTGGTCGAGCCGCGCGTCGTCGGCCCGCATCGCGCGGTTGGCCCGGCGCTGGGTGCGGCTGAACTCCAGGTAACTCCCCGGCTGCGGGGCCGCGTCGGCGGTAGCGGTAGCGGGGGTGGGCTCGACGGCGGTCAGGTTCCGGTAGGCCGTGGCGATGTCGTTGATGGCGATCGCGGTCGAGAGGCCGTCGGTGACCAAGTGGTCGCAGGAGAACCAGACGGTGGTGGACTCCGGCCGCACCACCGCGCCCATCGTGATCAGCGGCCAGGAGAGGGTGTCCACCTCCTGGAACGCCGCCTGGAGGTGGCGGGTCACCTGCGCGGACGTCTCCAGCGGGCCGCAGTAGTCGTGCTTGAGGGCCACCGCGTCGGGGGCGAGCACCTCGCAGCCGAGGTCGCCGGCCAGGGGCTGGTAGACGGCGCGGAGCACCTCGTGACGCCGCACCAGGTCGAGCAGGGCGGCGGCGAGGGCGTCCAGGTCCACCTGGCCGGGGAGTTCGAAGCTCGCCGCGACGTAGGAGCGGATCGGATCGTCGACGCTCTGCGCGTACTGGGCAACGGTGAAATGTTTCGCCTGGTTGTAGCCGGTCATCCGGCGCGGGGTGGGGCCGTCCGCGCCGGTCAGCGGGACAAGATGCCACCGGTGGGCCTCACCTGGGCCGATCTCGGAGTCCTCGACTGAGATCTGGAGCATGCTGCCCTCTTCTGCCGCCGTTGTCGTGGGGTGGTGCCGGGGCGGTCGCGCTGCGCTCCGCCCTGTCACCGGGTCACATGCCAGCACAGCTTCCCGGCAATCGGATAACCGCCTCCGCCGATCGGGTGACATGGTCCCGGGTGGCCTTACGGGGGCGGGAAGTCGGCTCCGTCGACTTCCCATTCCCGCACCGGCGAACGGCGCAGGCTCAACACGTGGGCCCCGACCGGGAATCCGGCCGGGACCCGCGGCGAGCGACGGGCCGGACGGTGCCGACCGCGCCGGTCGGTCCGGCCTCGGCCAGCGTCAGGCCAGTGCCGCTCCTCCGTCGAGAGTGAGTACAGTGCCGGTCGCGTAACCGTTGTCCAGGAGGTAGAGGTACGCCGCCGCGGCCTCCTCGGGAGTACCGACGCGCTGCACGGGAAGGCGGCTGCCCTGCGCCCGGAGGAACGCCTCCGGCTCCGGCACTGTGCTGTCCCAGAGTTCGGTCCGGACCGCGCCGACACGGACGGCGTTGACCCGCAGCGGGGCGAGTTCCAGGGCCAGGGCCCGCGTCACCCCCTCGACGGCCGCGGTGATGCCGGCCCCGAGCAGGGCACCGGGGACTGGCCGGGTGGCGAAGGCGCCGGAGGTGAGGGTGATCGAGCCGCCGGGCCGGAGCTTCGGCGTCGCGTACTTCGCGGCGAGCAGGGCGCCCCAGAAGCGGCGCTCGAAGAACGCTCGCGACTCCCCGCCGCCGAGGTCGGCGAGCGGCTTCAGCAGCAAGGGCTCACCCGCCGTGTACACGAGGTGGTCGAACTCGCCGATCCGGTCGAAGAAGGCGGCGAGCGCCGCCTCGTCGGCGACATCCAGCACGATGCCTTCGGCCGGGCCGCCGAGCTTCTTCACCGCCAGGTCGACCCGGTCCTGACTGCTGGAGGCGACGACCACGTTCGAGCCCTGGGCTGCCGCCGCCCGGGCGACGGCGAATCCGATGCCGGAGGTACCACCGATGACCACGACACGCCGGGTGTCCGCTGTGTTGTTCATGGCGATGACGCTACGGCTCACAAGCCGAGACGGTGAATGACGAGAAGTCTTGATTCTCTGTCCGATCGTCTCGATGCTGACGCGCTAGGGTGAGCGGGTGGACATCCTCAGCGACACGCTCGCGGCCCTGCGCACCGGGCGTCCGTCCGTGGTCCGGACCGACGCGCGGGCGCCGTGGGGTGTGCGCTTCCAGCCCGTTTCGGGAGCCGGGTTCCACGTCGTCGTCGAAGGGCGCTGCGTGCTGTTGCCGGTCGGTGGCGAGCCGATCGACATCGGCCCCGGAGACGTGGTGTTCCTGCGGCGCGGCACTGGCCACGCCATCTGTGACGCGGTCACCAGTGAGTCGGCGGCTTTCGTGCCCGACCGTGTCGACACGTCCTCGCCGATCGGGTCCTTCACCGTCGGAGGCGGCGGCGCCCGGAGCGTGCTGGTGTGCGGGGCCTACCACCTCGACATCGACCGGCCGCATCCGCTGCTCGGCGAGCTGCCGGAGGTCGTCCACCTTCCGGCGGCTCCGGGCCGCCATCCGGCGCTGCGCGCGGCGGTCGACCAGCTCTGCGCCGAGATCCACGAGCCCCGGCCGGGTTCGGACGCGGTGGTCGCGGCGCTCGTCGACCTGCTGCTGCTGTACATTCTGCGGTCCTGGTACGACGGGATGTCCGGGGAGCGGACGCAGGGCTGGGCGTCGGCGCTGAACGACCCGTTGGTCGCCCCGGCGTTGAAAGCGATCCACGACGACCCGGCGCATCCGTGGACCGTCGAGTCGCTGGGGAGCCGAGCCGGACTGTCGCGCGCCGCGTTCGCCCGGCGGTTCACCGCGGTGGTCGGCGAGCCGCCGCTGAGCTATCTGACGACGTGGCGGATGGCGACGGCAGCGCGGAAGCTGCGCGAGACGGGAGACTCGCTGAGCGATGTGGCCGAGAACGCTGGCTACACCTCGGAGTTCGCGTTCGCACGGGCGTTCAAGCGGCACTTCGGCGTCCCGCCCGGGGCGTACCGGAGGGAGCGGCGGACGACTTCGGAGCTGTGACGCGTCAGACCGCGCCGAACTCCCCCGCCTGCAAGGCGAGGACGAACGCGCGCCAGGCATCGGCGGGGAAAGCGAGGGCGGGGCCGGAGGGATCCTTCGAGTCACGGACAGGGACGAGGCCGGGGGCGTCGAGCGCGATCTCGACGCACTGGCCGCCGTTGTCGCTGTGGGAGCTCTTGCGCCAGGTCACAGGAGTCATGGCACCCACGGTAACGCCGCCACCCCAACACGTGGGCCCCGAGGGGGAATCCGGCCGAGGCCCACGGTCGGTTCCGGTCAGACGGCGCCGAACCCGCCTGTGTTCTGACGCTCGATCAGGTCGGCCACGGCAGCCGGACGACTCAGGTAGGGCGAATGGCTGGTGTCCCAGGTTTCCGTGCGGGAGCAATGCCCGGCGAAGCGGTCCGGCAGCGGGGTCGCGATGGTCCGGTCCCGCAGCCCGCGGAGGTAGACCGACGGGGTGTCGCGCCAACTCACGCGGGTCGGTGTGGCGCCGAAGATCGACGGGGGTTCCGGACGCAGCAACTCCACCGCACGCGTGGCCGCCGGTTCGTCGACGTCGCCGTAGAGCTTCGCCCGGGCGTCGGCCGGGTCCAGGACCAGCCGCCCGTCCCCGTCCGGCAGCACGAGCAACCCCTCACCGGGCTCGCCGGGGGCGTCCGCGAGCAACCCGGCCGGGGATTCGCCGACATCGAGAATCCAGCTGTTGAGGAAGACCAACGCGGCTGCGCCACGCACCGTCCCGGCGGCGACGCCCCCGAACGAGTGTCCGACCACCACCGGCGGCTCCGAGGAGTCCGAGACGATGGCCTCGACCTTCTCGGTGCTCTCCGCGAGCGACAGCCCGTAGAGGTCGGGGATCTCCACGGACAGATCGCGAGCGCGCAGCAGGGCGGCGAGTTCGACGTAGTGAGCGGGCTGGTGCCAGGCTCCGTGAAGGATGATCACGTCAGTCACTTCTGCACACTACCCGGCCGGCGGCAGGTGCCGAGCGCGGTGGAGCAACGTGCGGCGCGCAGACTCCAACAGGTCTACGGCGCAGAGGAATCCGGTCGGGCACTATCGCCGGTTCGGGAAGTCGCCCGCCTGTAGACCGGCGACGAACGAGCGCCACGCATCGACCGGGAAGACGAGGGTGGGACCCGAGGGGTCCTTCGAGTCTCGGACGGACACGGGGGCGGCGGCGTGGTCGGTGGCAACCTCGACGCACTCGCCGCCGTTGTTGCTGTAGGAACTCTTGCGCCAGGCCACAAGGGTCATACCACCCACCGTAGCGCCACCATCCCAACACACGGACACCGAAGGGGAATCCAGTCGGGGCTTACGACCGGTTCAGGTCAGACGGTGCCGAAGTCCCCCGCTCGCACACCGGCGACGAACGCGCGCCAGGCGTCCGCCGGGAAAGCAAGGTTCGGGCCGGAGGGGTCCTTGGAGTCACGGACGGGCACGAGACCGGGGGCATCGAGCGCGATCTCGACACACTCGCCACCGTTGTCACTGTGGGAACTCTTACGCCAGCTCACAGGGGCCATGGCACCCACGGTAGCGCCGCCACCCCAACACGTGGGCCCCGACCGGAAATCCGGCCGGGGCCCACGGTCGATTCAGGTCAGACGGCGCCGAACTCGCCCGCCTGCACACCGGCGACGAACGCGTGCCAGGCGTCGGCCGGGAAGACGAGGGCCGGGCCTTCGGGGTCCTTGGAGTCACGGACGGGAACAGTGCCCGGGAAGCTCGCGGAAACCTCCACACACTCACCGCCGTTGGTGGAGTACGACGACTTGAGCCAGGACGCGCCAGACAGGTCGAGGTTCATGGGGACAGCTCCTTTCGAGCCTTGCGGATCAGCGTCAGGGAGGCGGCCTTGGGAAGAGCCTCCACTACCAGCTGATCGTACTGCGTCTCCCACGCCCTGACCGCCTCGCGGACTCGTTCCAGGTGGCCTCGGGCATGCGATTCGGCATAGCCGACCAGCGAACCGTCCGGGAGGTCAAGCAAGGTCACTGGCAGGGCGAACGGCAGATTCTCTCCCAAGGCGAACGGTGCCACCTGGATGGTGACGTTCGGGCGCACCGATAGTTCCTCAAGACGGTCAAACTGCTTCAGCATCACGCTCGCGCTACCCACGGGACGCATGAGGCAACTCTCGTCCAGGACAGCGTGAATCAGCGGCAGCTTCTGTCTCTCCAGAAGGCGCTGCCGTGCCTTGAGTACGTCGATCCGTTCCTCGGCCTCGGCTTGAGTGATTGCCCCTCGATCGACCGCAGCGAGTGCCAATGCCTCAGCATATTCAGGCACTTGAAGCAGGCCAGTGACGATGGTCAAGGCGAAGGTTCTCAGTCGACGGCATCGACCCTCGGCATCGGCGAACTCGGGAAAGCCTTCCAGCAGACTCGCTCGGACGATCCTGCGCCACAACTCATAGAAGGTGCCTCCCGTTTCGAACACCTCATCGGCCTTAACTGCGAAGTTAGGAGTTACCTTCTTCTTCGCTCGTTCGACGTACGAGATCATGGCATCGGAGTAGCCCATCCTTAGGCCCAGCTCGACCTGCGACCAGCGCATAGCACGTCGCGACCTGCGTAGTTCTAAGCCGAATCGCACAAGAGCCGATGGCGTTTCGTCTGAATCACTGTCAGTCATGGTGATTGCACTACCTAACTGATCGGAACAGTCAAGGTTAGACCCCTGGTCAGCATAAGCCGAAGCGGTCCACCATGGCTACACCCCGTGAAAAGCCGGGGACCCAGTGCAACCAGTGGAGCCCCCATGCCCGTCTACACCCCCGCCGTCGGCGAGGTCGTCCGCGACCTCGCGCACCGCGACACCTCCGGCAAGCCCCTCGAAGCCGTCTACATGGACACCCTCGCCGGGCTCGTCTACCTGCGCCACGAGGCCGGCGGTTGCGAGTGGACCACCAAACCCACCCATGTCCAGCCGCTCCCCGTGCCCCGCTTCCTCACCGTCCAGCACCCCAGCCGGCCCCGCACCGCCGACCCGGCGTGAACCGCTCCACCAAGCTCGTCACCGCAGCCCTCGGCGTCCCCGCCCTCAGCGCCCTCGCCGCCACCGCCGTCTGCTGGCCCATCCGCCACGGACCCCTCGCACCCCGACTCCTCATCTTCGGCCTGATCCTCGCCACCGGCATCAGCGCCGGACTCCCCGCCTGCCTCCACTGGCTCGACCCCGACAAGCCGGACGACTGACAGCCCCAGGAGCCCCACCGTGCAGCACCACCACCACGCCCTGATCCTCAACCGCGACGGCGCCTTCCTCCTGATCGCCACCACCCGCACCCCCGGCCTCACCCTCCCCGGCGGACCCGCCGAGACCGACGAACTCCCCCACCACGCCGCCCGCCGCCACACCGAGACCCAGACCGGCCTCGTCCTCCCCCTCCTGCGCATCCTCGCCAC
>NZ_JBIWIF010000035.1:0-41825 GCF_044764505.1 Kitasatospora sp. NPDC094019 | reverse complement strand
GTCACGTCAAAACGCGCCACGATCCCGAGTTCTACCAGACACACCAGCCCACAACCGAGCCACCACAAGATCCGAACCCTGAACAGCCCCTAGTGTCGTCCGACAACGAACGGACACAAGGGGGTGCAACGGTGGGATCGGATGCGGGTGCGGGAGCCAGTGGCTGGCCGGCGGGTCTGACGGACGAGGTGAGCCGGGAGCTGCTGGCGAGCGGCGAGTTGTCCTGGTGCTACGCGTACCTGGACCTGCGGGCCACCACCGAGGGTCCCCCGAAGTCGGCCGCCCTGTGGTTCGGCGAGCTGCTCGTCGAAGGGGGCGCGGGGCTGTTCGTTCTGGGTGAGGCGCTCTACCCGTCGGGGCGCGAGGACGTGACCGTGCTTCTCGACGGAGCGAGCGGTGAGGTGTACCTGGCGTGCCTCGGCGAGGACGGGCTGCTGCGGTGCGACCTGCTGGCCAGCAGCCCGCGCGCCCTGGTCACGCTGATGCTGGTCGTGGAGTCCACCACACTGTGCGCCGCGGGCGACTACGAACGGGCCGAGGACGACGACGGGGCGCCGTACGGGCCCACGACCGTCGATGCGGCCGTGCGGCTCGGGCTGCGGGAGATGCGTGAGGCCGATCCGCAGCTGTGGGAGCGCACGGACGGGCGACCCGCGCACTGGGAGATCGCGCTTGGGGTCCGTGCTCTGGCCTGGGGCGCGGCACCCGGGAAGCCGGGCGAAGGGTTCACGGTCGGGTCCGACCTGGTCGCCGACCTCGCCGAGCTGACCGGCGACGGCACCCTGCGGCGGTTCAGGCCCGACGAGCTGCCCGAGCCCCTCCTCCACGACGCGACACGGCGCCTGCTCACCGACGTCGGCCTGCCCCTCTCCGACCGCTGCGCCCTGACGATCGCCGCCGACGGGCCGCTGACCACCATGGCGCAGCGGTACCCCAGCGGCTACGCCCCCGACCGTGACGGAGAGTTGACCGCGCGCCCGTACCAGGGCGACTACGTGGCACTCGGCGGGTGGATGTACGACCTCGACGTCGCGCTCGACTGTGCCACCGGTCGGCTCGAGCTGCCCGACCGGTACGACGACGACCGGCCCGCGCCCTACCTCCACCGCGACCTCGCCACACTGCTCCACGTCCTGTGGACGTACGAGCGGCTGCGAGCGGAGCGCCGGCGCTGGAACCGTCCTGGCGCCGTGTCGTCGTGGGCGGTCTTCCGGCCCCGTGATCTCCTCGACAGCGTCGGCGAGGCCGTCCTGCGCGCCCTCGATCCACCGGCGTGGGCCACTGAAAGCCACTTCTGGCCGATGCGGACCGACGACGGCCACATGGGTGCTCTGCTCGAATGAGCGGACTGCTGCCGGACGGGTCCAACCGCAGGAGCTGGTGCCCTCGGTCCGATGCCCTGGCCGGCCCCGCTGCGAGATTCTCGCGTCGAATGCGATGAGCGGAGAGTGATGAACGGATGGCTGGGGAAACCCTCGCGCCGGGCTCGGTACGGCTGCACCTGGTCGGCGGCCTGCCACTGTTGCGCCCGGGGGAGCAGGTCTTCGAGGCGATGCTGGCCGGCTGGCGCAACCAGCAGCTGGCCAGGAACCTGTCGTTCGGCTACGTCAGCGACCAGGAGCGGACGGTGCGCGCGTTCGCCCGGCACGCGGACGGACTGCCGTGGGAGTGGGCGCCCCAGCACGTCGAGGAGTGGTCGGTGGACCTCCGCTCGGTCCGGGCTGCGCGCGCTCGACGGTGCGCAACTACCAAGGCGCGGTACGGCAGTTCTGCGCCTTCGTGACCAACCCTGCGTACAGCTGGGCGGAGGAGTGTCAGCTGCGCTTCGGGACGCACCCGGTCCAGGCGGTGCACGACTGGAACGCGGCGGTCCACGCCGACGAAGGCGAGGGTGAACCAGAGCGCCGCGCCTTCACCCGGCCCGAGCTGGAGGCGTTCTTCGACTACGCTGACGAGCAGGTGGTGCGCGTCCGGGGCAAGGGCCGCAAGGGCTGGCTGCCGGCCTTCCGGGACGCGGCGCTGTTCAAGACCGCCTACGGCTACAGCCTGCGCCGCAACGAGAGCCGCATGCTCGACGAGGTCGACGTCGGCCCCAACCCTCACGGCCGGGAGTTCGGCGACCACGGCACCTTGATGGTGCGCCACGGGAAGGCGAAGAAGGGCTCGCCGCCCAAGCGCCGCAGCGTGCTGACCGTCTGGCAGTGGACGCCGGTCGTCATCGAGGAGTGGGTCACCGAGGTGCGGCCCGGCATGCGGCACGCCCACGGACCCGCGCTGTGGCCCTCCGAGCGGGGACCGCAGATCGGCCTCCAGCGGCTCGACTCCCGCTTCGCCGCCTACCGTGACGCGCTCGGCCTGGACCCGGCGCTGGAGTTCCACTCGCTGCGCAGGTTCTTCATCACCGACGCGATCATGAACGGTCTGCCACCGCACATAGCCCAGATCGTCGCAGGGCACTCCGATATCAACTCGACGATGGGCTACAAAGCGGTCTACCCGTCGGAAGCCATCGAGGCCCACCGAGCGTTCATGGTCCGCCGACGGGCGACCCGGCCGGGTGAGGAATACCGTGTCCCAACGGACGAGGAGTGGGACGCCTTCCTCGGCCATTTCGAGAAGCGCAAGCTCTCGATCGGCACCTGCGGGCGCGCCTTCGCCACCCCCTGCATCCACGAACACGCGTGCATACGGTGCTCGATGCTCCGGCCGGACCCCGCCGAGCGACCCCGCCTGGTCGAGATCCGCGACAACCTCCGTGACCGCATCGCCGAGGCGGAGCGCGAGGGTTGGCTTGGCGAGATCGAGGGACTACAGGTCAGCCTCGCCGGCGCTGACGACAAGCTCGCCCAGATCGACCGCCGTCCCACAGCCACTACCGTCGATCTCGGCCTTCCCAACATCAGGAGCAAGGAATAGTGAACCAAGTCGCAGTTCCCGAAGACCCAGCCGCCGACCCCAGCACCTGGACGATTGAACGACTTCGGACATTCGCTGCAGATGCCGCAGGTCAACAGCTCGAGACCGTTCGCGTCGTCGCTCAAGCGCACGCCTATCACTCCCATGAGCCACGGGACGTCCGCCAGCAATGGGCCAAGCTGTCTTTGCAGGCCAACCATCGTATGCACGGCGACGGCCTCTGGGATCGAGCCCGGATGGCACAGCATGACTTCATGCTTCGGACGTGGATCATCGACCAATTCGGTCCGGACGAAGACCCGGACTGGAGCCCCGAGAAGCTGGCGGCCGACACGCTCGCCGCACTGACCCTCGCGCCGGCTGAAGCCCGCGTACTCGCAGATCGCTGGCGGGACCTCCCCGTCGAACAGATCGGCGAACTGCGCCGGCACAAGAACCTGACCACCCATCTGGACAGGCTCGCCAACCACCTCGAGCCGGGCCCGGTGCGGGACCGACTCATAGACTGGACGGAGGCACGCAGCCACCTTCCATGACCCGAAATCCGAGGCTCAGGCTGCTGCCTCGCGGCCACCGCCTCGAAGGTCAGAGAAGATCGGCGCTCTCCTGGGCGAAGGCGCACAGTCGGCCGACGATCGGCAAGTATGCCTGCGGTTCGTAACTCTTACTCGGTGGCCCCTCAGTCCACTGCTGCCAGAGACCACCTGGAGTAAGGAAACGACCCGAGTGGTCAGCGCCGAGCTGAGCGTCGAGATATAGCAGCGCCCCGAGAGCGAATGCCTGATCGTAGTAGAGATCCGGGCGCCGCAAGTACCGGTCCAGGTAGGCGCTCAACAGTTCAGCGTCTGCGGTGGTGCCGAAGTTGGCGAGCGCCACGCAGTAGGCCGCACCGGCGTAGGGCCCCTCACTGGCGAGCAGGAGCTCGCCGAGGCGGTTTCGGAAGGCGGTTCTACCTGCGACGGCGATCAGCCAGGCAGCGGTCTTACGTTCACGCCAGCCGCCCTCAAGCAGGACAGTCAACTCTCTCGGAGTAATTTCGGCGGCAGCCCCAGCCAGTTCATGCGAGAACAGAGCGCGTTCGGCCCCCGTCAGCTTCAGCAGGTGGCCGCCGAGGCGGAGGTAACGCCGATCGGGAGTGACGTAGCGGCGAACCAGGGCCTGCAGTTCGGGATCCTCATGGGCATGACGCATAGCCACATCCTGGCCCGGGTGACGCTGAAACGGCCAACGATTACCGTCACCGCGACTCTCACTGCGAGGCGCTCAGAGTAGTTCAGAGAAGCCCGCGTGCGCTCCCCCAGGGAGCTGGCCGGCAATCCGGAATCCTGGCCAGGCGGGACCGTCGCCGAGCCGGGAGCGGAGGCGGTGCGGCAGATTTCCGCCCGCCTCGCGGACGCCATCGCGGAGCGGGAGTGGAGCCTCAGGCAGGCCGCCGCCGCGTCGGGGGTGAACCGGCAGGCCATCGCCAACCTGCTGGCCGGGGCCTCGTGGCCGGACGTGGCCACTGTCGCCCGCCTCGGCGCGGCGCTGGGCGTCGGGCTATGGCCGGATGGGAACAGGACTGATCGAACCCTGGAGCATTGAGCCTCGATTCCGGCCCGGTCGCGCACATATGCGACTGGGAACGGGCGTACTCGCGACACCACCCCTCCGAGGGCCGAACTGCTACTACCCTCGAAGACGCGCTAAGCCGCTAACAGGGAGCTGGCGCACCTCCGGCGCCGCCGGGGCTGGACCCCCGGCGGCGCCACCTGACCATCTCTCACGCTGCCCTTGATGCCTCCTCGCCGGCCGGTGCCTGGGCCGGAGTACTCTGCGGGACGGCGATCCGGAAGCACCCGGGTTCCACCTCGACGGCCTTGCCTTCCTTGACCAGGCTCTTGCATCGGCCCCGGGTCGTCTCGATCCGCGCGGGAGACACCTCCTCGCCAATCGCGGCCGTGATCTCCCGCGCCCGCATCGCCCGGCCCGAGGTCGCCAGCAACGACAGGATCCGCTCAAGCCCCTCGGCCCAATCCAGCCTCTGGGCTTCCGCTGTCGGCTGAGACGGGTGGCGGGTGGACGCCATCGGCGTGAACCCGGAAGCCGGTGCGGAGGACTGTGCTTCCTGCCCGCCATGGGCGGAGGCGGCCGGTGCTGCGGGGTCCCAGGCGCGCTCCGGGGTGGCAGGCGCCTGCGCCGGGGCGGACACCGTGCCGGCATCGGGCTCTGGACCGCCCAGCAGCTGCAGAGCAGTCTCCCGAGTGATCGCCAGCCGGATCAGGCGCTCCTCGGCCACCGCCAGTTCCGCCCGAAGCACGTCCAGCTCTCCACGGACGATGGCCTCTTCCTCGTCCAACCGCTGGAGCAACGACGCCATCGCCGACCCCTGCCTTCCCCACACGGGCCACCTGCTGTGCGCAACCGTAGGGTCTGGCCCCAAACGCCCGCAGGCGCTGACCGCACCTGCCTCAAACGGAGCGACCCTGGTCCGCAACCTGCCCACCTGCTGACCATTGGCGGACAAGATCGATGCGGAAGTGCCTTGGCGGTCAGAGCTCCGACGTGTCCGGGGCGGCACAGCCCTGCCTGACGACCAAGGCACCACCGGTGAGCAAGGCGTCGCGCGCCGGACCGGATGCCGCTGCCCGGCCGCCGGGCATCGCGGCCGGGGCGTCGCGTGTCATGTGTCGGCCTCGGCCGCAGGCTGCCCTGGAGTGGGAGCCGGACGGGTCCAGAGCGTGAGGTCGCTGCTGGTGGCGACAGCGACCGTGCGTCCGGAGGGCGAGAAGCCGGCAGCCCGAAGCTCGGAGTAGTTGGAGTCAAAGATGTGCCACCAGCCCTGCCCGTGCGGACCGTGGTGGAGCGTCCTCTCGTCCTCGAACAGCAGAACGCGGTCATGCGGCCACTGGGGACTGACGACCTCCAGATTCCAGCCGTCAACGGTGGTGGTGTGCAGACCGCCGCCGAAGAGTCCCGCCATGGGCACCCGGGTCCCGACGACCGGGCCGAGCCCGGGGCAGGTCAGATCCGGCACCGCGTCCCACGTGCTCTCGTCCGCGTCAGGATCACGGTCCCGGGCGATCTTCTCGCCCGTGACAGCGTCGAAGAGTCCGTGCCCGTCGAGGGAGACCACCATCACGAGATCCCGACCCGTGTCAGGGGAGACAGCGAACCCGATACCGAGCAGACCCCCGATGGGGGTTCGCCGGTCCAGAACCGGACGCCAAGGGGCCGGCGCGGCAGTCTCAGGACAGGACAGGAACCGTTCCCGCAGCCTCTGATGGTAGTCCGAGATCAAGGTGACTCCTCCTGTTCCACCGAGCTGTCAGCCGACCCGAGGTGCTGCCGCGCCAGGACCCAGAGCCCCTCGAAGGTGTCCTCCGTGACCTCGATGGCGCCTGCCAGCTCCTCCCAGCCGGCGAGAGGGCCCTCTGCGAGGACGCCGTACTTCCGCTCGTAATCGGACATCGCGGAAGGACCGGCACTGTCCCTCAGCTCCAGGACTTCGGTCAGAGCGGCTGCTGTCACCCACAAGCGGGCCGCCCCCTTCAGGTCGACCTGCCGTAGCGCCCACCCCTCGTCATCGAGCTCGAAGTACGACCAGATGCCGTCCTCGGCAGAGTGGGCCCGGATCCATTGCGTCATGGATCCATGATCGCCATCCCCGCGCTGGCCCCGGGCATTCACCCGTACTGTCCGGCCCGCTCTCTCCGCGGGTCCGGTACGGGAAACGATCACTCGCCCTTCGGGAAGCGATCTACGACACCCTCGGATCACTCCTGGCCAGCACTACTCGTGAATAGCCCGTGACGGCGGTGTCCTGCGGGTCGTCGTACATCGAGGAGATGTCCAAACAGAGGAAGCCATCGTAGGTACCTGCGATGAGCAGGCCGTGGGCTGCTGCCAGCGAGTGAATGCCCGCTGCCAGGGGCAGCACGGTTCCTGTGCCGGTGTCGGGGTCCCAGACCCGCACCGTCCCGTCATCGCTTCCAGTGGCAAGTCGGGCGGTGCCGTCCGCAGCGACGAACGCCACCACCGCACTCACATCTCTGGTGTGGCCGGTGCGGATCTCGCCGACCTGGGCGCCGGTGGCGGGGTCCCAGACCCGCACCGTCCGGTCGTATCCGGCGGTGGTGGCAAGGCGGGCGGTGCCGTCCGCAGCGGCGAACACCACCACCGCACTCACCCTCCTGGTGTGGCCGGTGAGGATCTCGCCGACCTGAGCGCCGGTCGCGGGGTCCCAAACCCGCACCGTCCTGTCATCGCTTCCAGTGGCAAGTCGAGCGGTGCCGTCCGCAGCGGCGAACCCCACCACCGCACTCACCCTCCTGGTGTGGCCGGTGAGGATCTCGCCGACCTGAGCGCCGGTCGCGGGGTCCCAAACCCGCACCCTCCCGAGGTATCCGACGGCAATGGCGAGACGGGCGGTGCCGTCCGCAGCGACGAACACCAGCACCGAACCCATCCACCTGGTGTGGCCGGTGAGGATCTCGCCGACCTGAGCGCCGGTCGCGGGGTCCCAGACCCGCACCCTCCCGTCGAAGCCGGTAGTGACGAGGCGGAGGGGGCCGTCCGCAGCGGCGAACACTCCCACCGCATACACCCCGTCGGTGCGGCCGGGGAGGGGATCGCCAGTCCGGGTGCCGGTGGCGGGGTCCCAAACCCGCACCGTCCCGTCGAAGCCGGTAGTGATGAGGCGGGTGCTGCCGTCCGCAGCGACGAACTCCAGCACCGCGCTCACCCTCTCGGTATGGCCGGTGCGGATCTCGCCGACCTGGGCGCCGGTGGCGGGGTCCCAAACCCGCACCGTCCCGTCATCGCTTCCAGTGGCAAGGCGGGGAGTCCCATCCGGCGCGCCGACCACCCCCACCGCACTCACCTCTCCGGTGTGGCCGGTGCGGATCTCGCCGACCTGGGCGCCGATGGCGGGGTCCCAGACCCGCACCGTCCGGTCGTATCCGGCGGTGGTGGCAAGGCGGGTGGTGCCGTCCGCAGCGACGAACGCCACCACCGCACTCACCTCTCTGGTGTGGCCGGTGAGGATCTCGCCGACCTGGGCGCCGGTGGCGGGGTCCCAAACCCGCACCGTCCGGTCGTGTCCGGCGGTGGTGGCAAGGCGGGCGGTGCCGTCCGCAGCGGCGAACACCCCCACCGCACTCACCCTCCTGGTGTGGCCGGTGCGGATCTCGCCGACCTGATTGCCGGTGGCGGGGTCCCAGACCCGCACCGTCCCGTCGTAGCCGGTAGTGGCGAGACGGGCGGTGCCGTCCGCAGCGGCGAACACCCCCACCGCACGCACCCCGTCGGTGTGGCCGGTGAGCTGGAGATGGAGCCGGCGTCGGTGGACCTGCCCTGTGATCAGGTCGGGGAACCGTGTTCCGGGGCTGTCGTACGGTGGTTCGGCGGGTGGTGGGGTGCCTTGGATGTAGGTGGTCCCGAGCCGGCGCCACCACCGGCGCCGGGCAGTGCTGGCGGGGACCAGCCCATCTGGGGTGTCGCCGCGGGCGTGGTGCTGGAGGAGGACGGTGCCGGCGATCGCGGGAGGCAGGTCATGGGTGGGCAGGCCGTGGCCGAAGACGGCGGTGGTGATGCTGGTGAGGTCGAGCATGTCCAGGACCTGGGGGTTGTCGCCCAGAGTGTCGAGGGCTCCGGCGGTGTGGCCGAGGCGGGCGTGGGCGGCGAGGTGCTGGCGGACGTAAGGGCTGATGACAGCGAGCGCGGCGCCGGTGCTGCTGTCGTCGTGGGTGCCCGGCCACTGCGGGTTCGAGGTGGCGTGGTGGATGAGGGCGGTGGTGATGTCGGCGTGGGCTTGGGCGGTGCGGGGGGCGGCGGTGAAGTGTTCGGTGAAGGTGCGGTGGGCGAGCCGGTAGACGCTCTGCCCGTGCTCCTGGTCCAGGGCGAGGTAGGGGGCGGCGGCCTGGAGCAGGTCCTGGATGGTGTCCCGTACCTGGATGAGATCGGCTCCGGGGGCGAGGGCGGCCGCGATGCGGGCCCAGATGCCGTCCTGGTCGGGCAGGCCGCGGCCCTGGGCGAGGCCGAGCGCCTGGAGGAGCGGCAGGAAGAGGGGGTTGGTGCGGCGCAGGCGGTCGAGGGCGCGGGTGAAGAGCTGGCGGTGGGTGCGGCCGATCAGGGGGGTGGGGTCGGTGACGAGGCTTGGGTCGTTGAGGAGTTCGTGGGCGGCGAGGCGGACGTAGAGGAACTGCTGCGGTTCGCTGTCCTGAGGGTGGCCGGTGACCAGGCGGTGGACGGCGGCGGAGATCTCGGCGTCGGCGGCGTGCAGGACGCTGCGGTGCTTGGCGGTGGTGAGTTTGGCCCGCAGATACCCGGCGAGGGCTTCCTGGTCGTGCCCGACCTCGACCACGACCGGCCCCCTTGCCGGGTCGGCTGCGCCGTGCGGCTGGGGGCTGAGGGCGTCGAGGAGGTCGGTGTCGCCAGGTGCGGGCTGGTCGGGTCCTTCACGGGTGGAGCGGCGAGTGCCGACGATCAGGCGGACACCCGGCAGAGCGGCGAGCGGGCGCAAGAGAGTACGGGCGATGTGAAGGGGCTGGTCGGCTTCGTCAAGGGCGTCGAACAGGAGCGTCAGCGGGGACCGGCGCTCGCGCAACTCGCTGATCAGGCGGTCGGCGAGGGCAGTCGCGGGTTGTCCCCGGGCGGCGTCTTGGGCGAGATCGGGCAGGCCGGCGGCGTCGGCGACGAGCCCGATGGTGCGGTGGAGGGTGAGGCCGGCGAGGTGAGTGGTGAGGTCGAACCGGCCTTCGGGATAGGGGACGCCCGCAGGCAGCGCGCTGAGGTGGCCGCGGTCGGTGAGGACCCTACGCAGGTCGCTGTTGGCGTACAGGAGGATGTGGCCCAGGAGCGCGGATTTGCCCGCGCCGGCGGGGCCGGTGACGATCAGGGCGCCTTGGGGGGCGGTGGCCAGCCAGTGCAGGATGTGGTCGCGTTGGACGGTGCGGCCGTGGAAGTACCAGGCGAGTTCGCCGAATTCGGCGCCGGAGGCTTTGGGGACGAAGTGGCGGCGTTCGTCGGGCGGCAGCTGGTCGATGACGGCCTGGACCTCGTCGAGCTGGTCGAGGGGGCCGCGGACGGTGGCGGCGATGTCTGGGTGGAGGCGCACGAGCCGGTCGCGGTCGTCGAAGGTGGCGGCTTTGACGTAGCCGCCCAGGACGGAGGCGAGTGCCTGGCCGAGTTCGACCAGCCCGATGGTGGTCCTGCCCCGGAAGGTGACGGTCAGGGCCCGGCGCAGGACGTGGGTGAAGGCGCCGAGGTCGGCGTAGCCGCGGGCGGCGGTGGACAGCAGCAGGTATCGCTGGGCTGCGCCGCGGTGGCGCCGTTGAAGGGCGAGGTCGACGTCGAGGGCGAACTCGTGGGAGAAGCACGCGTCGAGGACGATGATCGTCCAGCTGTCCGCGTTGTCGGGGTGCAGAAGGCGGTTGCCGATGGCGTGGGCGAGCTCTTCGGGGAAGATGCCGCTGTCGATGGGGGCCCGGGTGTGGTGGTGGGCGAGATGGCCGGCGCTGCCGTGGCCGGCCCAGTACAGCACCGAGTTGCCGTGCCGGTCGGCGGCGGGCTGCTGCCAGGTACGGAGCCGGTCCTCGACCGCGTCCCGGCCGCGTTCGTGGCCGGCGGCGGTCCACCGGTGCACCTGGGGGCCGAAGGGGGCGAGCAGGCCGGTGATCGCGGTGACGTGTGCTTCGGTGTCGAGGTCGGGAAGGCCCGGGTCCCGGTAGGTAGTGAAGTTCACCGGGAAGAACTCGACCCCGGTCACGTCCGTGTCCTGCGGGCCGGGCTCCGCCGGGCTGCCGGAGGGGTGCGGGGCTTGGGGTGCAGTCATGGGGAGGGTCACCGGGTCCTGGTGTCGGGCGGGCTGACGAGGACGAGCTGGGTGATGGGTGGGTGGGTGCCGGTGGTGAGGGTGACCCGGTACAGGTCGGGCACGTCGGCGGTGAAGGCGGCCGTCAGGGCGCCGTCCGTCCGGCCGGGGTCGCGGGCAAGGGTCAGGGGGTGGCCGGGGCGGCCGGTGGTAGCGGAGCGCACGCTCAGGGCCGCCCCGGCCGGGGCGCCGAGGCCGGTGACCGTCAGGGGGAGCGGGGCGCCTGGCGTCCCGCCCAGGCACGGCACGGTGAGACCGGGCTGCGGGCCCTCACCCGACAGGCGCCCGCCGGACCGGCGTTCCAGGACGACGGCGCTCACCTGCCGCAGGACTTCATCGTGGCAGGGCAGGGTGCCGTGCTGGCCGTGCACATAGGCCGGTGCGGTGGCGCCGGCCTGGGCGGAGGGGGTGTGGACGGTGCCGTCGCCGAAAGTGTCCCGTCGGGCGGGGATGCCGGTGCGCGCATCGCGCAGGAGTTCACCGTCGTCGTCGACGTCGAAGGCGTAGTGGCGGCCCAGGGCGACCGCGAGGCCGCCGCGCCGCTGCTCGTCCAGGGTCTGCACGGTGGGCTGGCCGACGCCCACGATCGCCCGGTGCCCGGGCAGCGCGACCGGGTGCTCCCAGTGCCGGGTGGGGGTGTCCAGGGAGCGGTCGGCGAGGTCGTGGTCGCCGCCGAACCGGGCGACGTCCTGCGGGGTGAGGCGGTCGACGTCCAGGCCGCGGTCCAGGCACCGGTAGGCGGGCAGCAGGTCGTGCAGGCCCGGCAGGGTGGCCGCCAGTTGCTGGACGTGCCGCTGGAGCCACGCCGGGCGGGCCTGGGCGTGCTGGAGGTTGAGCGTCAGGACCGCGCCGGCCGAGCCCAGGAACGGCGTGCCGACGGTGATCACGGCGCGGGTGTCGGCGGCGAGCCCGGGGTCCTGCTCCAGCGCCGCACGGACACCAGCCCGCCCACCGAGTGCGCCACGAACACCAGCCTCGGCTCCCGCTCCCCGGCTGCCCGCCACCCCGGGTGGGCCGCGACCTGCTCGCGCCAGCGGGTCAGGCGCGCGCGGGCCGCGCGCGCCAGTACCGCCCCGTTGTAGGCGACCGCCAGGCGCCAGTCGTAGGGGAACGGCAGGACCGCCTCCGGCGCGAGGGTGGCCTTGCGCAGCACCGCGGTCAGCTCGGTGTACGGCTCCAGCCACTCCAGGAAGGGCAGCCACCACGGCCGCGAGATCAGCCTGGTCGCGCGGATCCGGGTCAGCGGCCCGGTGCGGAACGTGTCCGCGTCGGCGGCCCGCTCCTGCTCGTCGGCGTGCAACGCGCCCAGGAATCCCCTGGCCAGCAGCGGGTCCGTCAGCATCGACAGGTCTGCGCCCCACAACGGACAGCCCGTCCCGGTGTCTTCGAGGACGCTGCCCATGATGCCCGGCACGATGACGCACGCGTCCCGGGTGCGGTCCTCGAACACCGGCGGCGCCCCCGCGAACGGCAGCCCGAACCCCTTACTGATGTCCCCCACGGTACCCATGACACCCGACGGTAGGGCAACACCGAGACCCGGGCAGGGCTTTGTGGAAGAACGAACCGCCCTTCCACAGCCCACCCAGGCGCACGACCCCGCCCGCCGGAGCGCCACCCGGGCCCGGCACCAGACCACCAGGCGCCACCTCGGTCGCCTTCCGAAGGCCCGCCGTGATGCGGACGAACGACATCGCTGCTACCCGGCGCATCTCACTGCCTACGCCCAGCCAAGAGGCAACCGGCTCCATCCTCCTCAACATGCCGACTTGACAGACATCCCATGAGCTGGAGAGTCAAACGGTGAGTGCATGAGCTCCAGGGGGGAGGCAGTCCCCTGTCCGTCGCCAGCCCGTCGTTCAGATCGAACGGATGCCCTAGTCTCGGCGGATGACGCTCTACTTCGACCCAGTGGCCATCCTCGGCACGACCGCGATGCCTTTCGGGGCCGTTCGGAAGACCGACTGTGGCTCAACGTCCCCGGGCCCTTCTACGGCGGGGAGACCGACACCTGCTGGACGGGGCGACTCTCGGCACCCGCCCACGTCCTCTACGGAGGCGAGTGCCTCAGCGAGTACGTCTATCGCCAGCCCAGAACGCCTGCGGAAACGGCCCTGCTGGTCGAGGCGGCGGACAACGACTCGTTACTCGGATACGGCTGTGACGGTGACTCGCGATGGACACCGGAAACGGTCCGGGAGTGGTGGCGTAGCCGCGGCCAGGTCGTACAGTACCTGTCCGATCAGCGGAGCAAGTGGGATGAGTGCGATGAGTGGGCAGGTCAGGGCATAGCCGCTGCCGTCCGCGACTTCGAGCTCTACATCGCCGGTAGCCTGGCAACTGACCTGCGGATCTACCTCTACTGGCTGGAAGAGCGGCCGTCCCCCACCCTCGTTTCCCGGTTGCCCGAGCTGTAGCGTCACGCGGCGAGTGCGTGGGCTTGCTGGGACCAAGAGGCAAACAGTGGCATGCGGCGCAGCAGGCCGCTGGCAAGCCACCATCCGCAGTGGTCGTCGTCGTGTTCCCATCGGGCGGTGAAGTCGGCCTCGTGGGCGGTCACGGCTGTGGGGTCGCTCTGCCAGTAGAGCCGGGCGTGGGGGATCTCGGCGAGGTTGGCGTGGTACGCCCTGAGCGCGGTGTTCCACGTGGCCGCTGTCAGGCCGGCCAGAACGACCTTGGCGTCGGTGTCGGGCACGGTCAGGCTCACGCGTCCGTGGCGCCAGTCGGAGAGTCGCAGGCCGGCGATGCCGTGGACCTCGCCGTCGGAGTCGTCGGGGTTGGCCCAGGGGAGGGTCCAGCTCAGGATGTCGCGGACCCGTTCCGCGCTGTCGTCGAGGTGGAGTGTGAGCGCTCGGGCGGGTTCGAGGTGGCTGATGCCGAACGGCAGGCGGGTCCATCGGAACGGGCGGGCGATCGCGGTCAGGAGGTGGTGCTCCAGCCGCTGTTGCTCGGACTCTGCGTCGGGGATGAGCCGGACTCCGTGCGGCTGGGGCCCGAGACGTACGCGGCAGGCGGGGTATGCCTCGCCGGTGTAGTGGGCGCGCAGGCGCGTGGCGTGGGCCAGGGGGTCGGTGAGGGACATCGGGGCGTCCGATCTCTCAGTGGGTTCGCGCCGCCGGCCCGGCATGCACTGGAGACTGGGAGTTCATGGTGAGCTGATCCCTGAATGTGACCTGGGTACTTCGCCACGCGCCTTCACACGACCGGATGGTGAAGGCCAGGCGGGTCCGCCCAGACGGCCAGCGCCCACTGAAGCGGCTCGGGCCGCGGCCGTGCAAACCGACTCGCCGGATGTCACCCGCCCGGGCGACAAACCGGCGCTCGGGCCGTGGGTTCGGGCCCTGCGCTGGTAACGGTCGTGGACGCGGTCCGAAAAGCGGCCGCAATCCGGACATGCAAGCTCGGCCGCGCGGCCTCTCGCCACCACCTCGACCGTGCCGAACGCGGCCGTAACCGCCTCGACATCCACATCGTCGATCCCCTCGAACACCAGTGAGTCCCAGAACGGTGCATCGGTCGGCATGACCAGCACCATCACCGGCCACAACCGACCACGGCAGCGGTCGACAGACACCTGATGGAGCGTCATTTCCGCTCGTCGGACGACAAGGCGTGCGCGGTCTCACGCGAACCGTCTCCTCGCAATCGAACACCGAGGTAACGCTCCGTGACGACTCCCCCAAGATCTGTGCCAGAACCTACTTCACGTGAACGAAGTCAGTCGGTTGTAGCTGGTGAGGGGATCACCCCCGCGGACGCGGGGAGCAGCGCCATCAGCCGGGCCGGCACCGGCAGGTCTTCGGATCACCCCCGCGGACGCGGGGAGCAGAGTTCATGACCTGCGGGTCTATCCGACCAGAACACGGAATCTGCAACTTCCAAGGATTCGGGCATTTCAGGCACCCTCAGGTTCCCCAGCACACCGCCCCTGTCATACAGGCCACACCGAGCCGGTGCACGGCCCCGCCTCCCATGGCCACCGGCATGACCGCCGACAGCGTCGATCTGCGCCGGCAGGCGTTCTTGAGGAGGTTCGACCTGGAGCACACGTTCCGCATGATCGAGCAGACCCTCGGCTGGACCCGACCGAAGCTCCGCGCCCCGGAAGCAGCGGACCGGTGGACGTGGCTGATCATCGTCGCGCACACCCGGCTCCGCCTCGCCCGGCCGCTCGCCGAGGACGCCCGCCGGCCCTGGGAACGACCGGCCGAACCGAACAGGCTCACCACCGCCCGGGTCCGCCGGGGGTTCAGGAACCTTCGCCCAGCGTTGCCTTGCCCGGCCCGTGCGCCGAAACCATCGCGGCCGGGCCCGGGCAGGCCGCTCGGCTCCAAGAACCGGCAGCCCGCCACCCGCTACGACGTGGGCAAAACCGTCGGACGCCCCAGGATCATCATCGAACGCGAGCGGGTCAGACCCTGACGAGGGTCGTGGGAGATCCCAATTCGGGCTCCACGTGTCAGGTCGCGGTAGGGAGGTGGCGTGCTGCTCCGAGCTTGGCAATCGTCCTGAGTCTCGCGAAGTAGGAGGCGCAGTACTCGGAGTCGATCAGGGGCACGACCTTGTCGAGGTCGGCGATGCAAGCCCAGAGGGTGGCAACGCCGCTGTCGTCGAGCCCACCATCCAGCTCTCGCCGGACGAGGCCGGCGACGCCGGAGTCCAGGAGGATCAGCTCCACGCCCTCGATGTCGATGCCGCGGAAGCTGTCCGGGTACAGGGCGCGCCGGTGTTCCTCCCACAGCCGGGCGAGCCGGTCTTCGGACTGCGCTCCGTTCATGTCGGCGGCTGCCACGTCTGCCGCCGATGGTGGGCGAAGGAGCAGGGAAACAGCATCGAAGACGGCACGCACCATGGTGATGGCCCTGACCGGGCCGAGGGCGGCACTTGTCACGGTGCCCCGACCGAGCTTTTCGCGCAGTAGTCGGCTGCGGTCGAGCTCGGCGGCGAGTTCGACCGGGATGAGCCCTGCGTCGACGGCCCGCTCGATGAGGTCCTGGACCGGTTCGTTGATGGCCAGACGCTCGGCAAGGACCTGCTCAAGAGCGAACAGCGAATGTGTAACGGCGACGGTGGCGAACTCGTACCGGTAGTAGGAGTGCCGGATGAGCTCGCGGGACGTTTCCATCGCGCTCATGACGTACATCGACGCGTCACCGGGCAGAGCCAGGTCGGCCACCAAGGCGTCCATGCCCGCATAGTCGAGAACGACGTCGCGGGCACGCGGGTCCGGTACTGGCAGCGAAAGCGGGCCGGGCAACGGCGGCAGGGTGTTCACCAGCGCAGTCTGGTCGTCCGATGGCTCTCGGCGCCAACGGATTTGCCCGGGCCAGTGGCGCCCGGTGCCGCACGTCGCCACTGGCCCGGTCAGACCATAAAGAACAAGCTTAGAGGTCGTTCTTGTCCGATGTTTCATCCCGAGACGGGGTATTTGGTGAGGTTCTTCGGGTCGCGCCAGGAGATGGTGTTCTCCCCGGTCAGGCGGCGGGTCATTAGGTCGGTCATGGCGATGTGGATGACGGCTTCCGAACGGGTGGGCAACGTCTCGTAGTCGCGGGCGAGGCGTCGGTGGAGCATGAGCCATCCGTAGGTCCGCTCGACCGCCCAGCGTTTCGGGATGGGGGTGAAGCCCCTGGTGCCGGGCTTGCGGATGGTGATCTCCATGTCGATGCCGAGGGTGGCGGCGTGGTCGACGAGGTGCTGGCGGTAGCCTCCGTCGACCCAGACCTTGCGGATGGCGGGGTGCTCGGCGGCCACCCGGTCGAGCAACGCGGTTCCGGCGACGGAGTCCTGCACGCTCGCCGCGGTCACCAGCACGGCGAGGAGGAGTCCGAGTGTGTCGGTGACGATGCTCCGCTTCCTGCCGACGATCTTCTTCCCGGCATCGATACCCTGGCCGGCGGCGTCGACGCTGGTCGAGGTCTTGACGCTCTGTGCATCGATCACGCAGGCCGACGGCTCGACGTCCCGCCCCTCCTTCTCCCGCAACAGCTTCCTGAGCAGACCGTTGAGCTGGGCGAACACGCCTTCGTCGGCCCATTTGGCGAAGTACCCGTAGACCGTGTTCCTACAAGTTACGTGGAATCTGATGCCGCAGGATGCGTCTCGTATCCTGCGGCGTTCCCACGAACTGAGGAGATCCGTTGGGCAGCGTGGTGGTGCTGGAGGAGAAGTGGCCGGTCCTGGGCCGGCATGCGCGGGCGGCCGAGTGGCTGCGGGTGTGGACGGATCTGGGGCGGGCTCCCCGCACGATCGACGCGTACGCGCGGGGCTTGGCCGAGTACCTGACCGTCTGTGAGCGGGACGGTGTGGATCCGGTCGCCGCGAACCGGCTGCAGGTGGCCGCGTTCGTGAAGGACCTGTCCACCCGGCCGAGCCGTCGGGGGAGCAATGTGGTCGCTCTGGACTCCGGGGTCGGCTTGGCGAATGCGACGCTGCAGCAGCGGCTGGTGCCGGTGAGGTTGTTCTACGACTACCTCATCGAGGAGGGCCTGCGGGAGTCGAACCCGGTGGGCCGAGGCCGTTACACACCTGGCCGCCAGTTCGGGGGATACCAGCGGGGGCTGGTTCCGCGCTTGACGAAGCTGCCGTGGATCCCGAGCGAACAGCAGTGGCTGGACCTGCTGGACGTCGTGCGGCAGGAGCCGGTGCGCAACCGCGTCATGCTGGCGCTGGCCTACGACGCGGCTCTGCGGCGAGAGGAACTGTGCTCCCTGCGGACCGAGGACCTCGATCCCGTCCACCGCACGCTTCGGGTCCGCGCGGAGACGACGAAGACCCGGCGCGAGCACGTCGTTCCCTACTCGGCGGCGACCGGGGTCCTGCTGTCGGGCTACCTCACGCACCGGGCCACGATCAGCCGGGCCCGCGGCCCGCTGTTCCTGTCGGAGTCGCGCCGCAACTACGGCCAGCCTCTGACTCTTTGGACCTGGTCCAAGGTGGCCCGGCGCGTCGCTCTCGCCGCTGACCTGCCGCGCTTCTCGACGCACACCACGCGGCACCTGTGCTTGACCGACCTTGCGAGGATGGGCTGGGAACTGCATGCGATCGCCACGTTCGCCGGCCACCGCAGCACCGAGTCGACGCTGACCTACATCCACCTGTCCGGCCGGGACCTGGCTGAGAAGCTGAACCGCGGCATGCAGCAGATCCACTCCTGGCGCGTGGACATGCTCACCCGGGCCGACCAGACCGATGGGGCGATCGCCCAGTGAGCCCCCAGCCGATCCCAACGACCGCACCCGCCTGGGCATGGCCGGTCGACCTCTCCCGCTATGACCGGCGCGGACTGCTCACCGAAGCCGAGGCGGCAGCGCTGCGGGACTTCGGCATCGACCAGGTCCGCCGCCACGGCCTGGCCACGGACCTGGTGTCTCTGCGACCGGCCGCCCGGCTGGTCCGGCAGCTTGCTGATGTCCTTGCCGTCCTGCACTGGCCACCGGAGGACCGCCATCAGCGCCGCTATGCGCGCGATGCGGCAGGACTCGTCCTCCTCCGCAGCGGCGAGCTCCGCCGGGCCTTCTGGGGCTGGTCGGTGCAGGACTGGGTTGACCTGATCACCCCGGTCGGCGCCGAGTTTCGGCGCAACTGGGGCGGGCAGATAGGTCCCAACGCGCGGCCGTTCCTGATCGCCTATGCCTATCTGCTCGGCGACTTCACGGCCTTCGAGCAGTTCGGTCGGTTCATGCGGCCGAGCCTGGCCCGCCGGGTGTTCGGGACCGGAACCGTGGACGCGGCAGTCGAGCAGGTCTGCACTGTGCTGGCCGGATGGGGGTCTCGATCTTCCCTCTCGATGGTGAACGGTTTCGCGTGCTACGACTGCACGAACCACAAGGCTCCGGGCGGGAGCGGATCGGCGGAGCTTTCACTGCCCAGGAGGCCGTCGAAATCGCTGCCGCACACCTTTCGGCCGGCTGGGGTCCCGCCGTGGACGGCAAGCCCGACATCCTCGAACCGCTCAGCTGACAGCTCTCCGGACTTGACGGATCTGATTCCACAGAAACGGCGGGAAGTCGGCCGGCATGGCCCGCCACTTCGTTCCGTTGTCGACCAGGTAGCGGACCGCGTCCAACATCGCGCGGTGGCAGTACGCCTCCGGCTGCCCGCCCCGCCCGCGCAGCCCGCCCGGCACCGGCAGCAGTGGCCTCACTACCGCCCACTCCGCATCCGACATGTCCGACGGATACCGGCGCGCACGGACCCCGCGGTCGCCGGCGTTCCCGAACCGGTGAGCCAGACAGTCACGCGCACGAGCGGCCGAAGTGGACTCCACCCCGGCGATGCCGTAGAAATGCGACAACAGGGCCTCCTGGACCGCTCGTTGGCTTCGACACCATTTGAGCTACCAAGAGGCCCTGCCCTCATGCACGGCTGCCGCCACAGTCACCCGATCGAGATGCCCGTTCGACCGGCACCCCTCAAGATCGGAGCGATACCAGTCGCTCAGGGCTGGCCCACGGTGTCAGCTGCATGCTCCTTGAGGAATGCGCCCGCATGGGCTGCGGCTTCCTCCGCGGTCGCGTAGAACGTCCCGTCGCCGGCCGCACCGAATGCTCCGTCGGCGCCCTCGCCCGTCCAGCTCCAGCCGCCGGATGGCGCCTGGACCAGTTCGGCAGTCCCACCGAAGATTTCAAGGTTGGTCGGGCGCGCTGTCGGAAGCGCCGGGCGGGTAATGGCGTCGGGCCACTTCTTGCGGGCGCCCTGGCGGGTGATGCCCCACACGGCTCCCAACTGCTCGTAACTTGCCCCGTAGGAGCCGGCCGTCGCTGCCGCGTTCGCGGTCAGTCGCTTGACCTCCGCGTCCACCGTTCTCCAAGCGGCAAGGACCGACAGAGCCACCGCTACGGGGTCCGCGTCCCACATGCGGTCCGCGGGAAGCCCGGTCTCTCGAGAGCGAATGGCCGAGGCCAATGGGTTCAAGGCGTCATACAGAGCCTTGTCGAGTTCCACCTGTTCTTCTCGGGTGATCTCAGGCAGCATCATGCGACAACTATAGTTCACGACCCCAGGGGCGACAACTAAAGTTACCGCCTGGTGGTGTGATCGTGCCCTCGTTCGGCCCAGATCTGCTGCTGACCGAGGCCCTGTCGCCATGCCTCGCACCCGCCGAAGCCGCCCGATCGGGACTCCCGTTCGATCAGCACCGCCCGAGATCGGAACGACAACAGCCACTTGCCATGCCCTTCACGGAATCCGTGCCTGAACCGTCGGACGAGAGCCACTCGGGCGGCGAGTTCGGGGCCACTCGGTGATCACGAGCCGGGTGCAGGTCTCTGTGCGGCAAGGTCGTCGCAGGTGACGGCGGTGATGTCCGGATCGCTCCAGAGGACGAGGCGGGCGATTCCCCAGGTCGCCGAAAGTATGCGCCGAGCGCCGTACCCGGCCGGTGGACCCGGTCGAAGGATCCCGACTTCGAGGGCAAAGGACGCGGATCACCGGCCTGCACACCGACCCGCCCGACGGTGCGACGGTTGTCCGCGCCGACGAGCTCGGTCCGGCGATCCCCCCGCGCCTCTCCCCCGGCACCGGGCCGGTCCCCGGACGGACACCGCATCAAGAACGAGATCGACTACTCCCGCGGCCCGGCGAGGACCTGGGTCCACGGGCGGCCACGGGCCGGGTCCGGGACGGACAGCAGGTCACGACGACCGCCTGCTCGCACAACAGTGTCCCCACGACTTCCTCGCCGGAATTTCCCCTCGCTATGTCCCGCCTTCATCGGGCCGATCGGACCGAGACGCCTTCGACGGTCACGGTCGTCCGCGGCGGGCCTTGTCGTGCTCGCCGGCGCGACACGACGAGGAGTATTGTCATGCGCGATTCACGGGGGTATGTCGGACTTTTCCTGTCCGCTGCGATGACCATGGCTTGCCTGACCATGGCCGGTGCGGCGCATGGCACCCCAGCTCCACCCGCACAGCACGGAAGACCGGTGGTCCACGAGGCGAAGGGGCTGCATGCCGACCCGCTGGAGCACCCCGTTCCCGAGCTGCCCGGCGGCGGCACCCGGGCGGCCCCTCCGGAGTCGAAGGCGGTCGGCGAACTCGTCGCCGCCCGGACGGAGAGATCGTCCACCTGGCGGAACCCCGACGGCTCGATCTCGGTACGCCAGTACCTGGAACCCCAGTACTACCGGGACGGGTCCGACTGGCAGCCGATCAGCACCGCCCTGAAGGACGTACCGGACAAGCCGGGCTGGTGGACCTCCACGGCCAACAGCTGGTCGGCGTCGTTCGGGCCGACCGACGCCGCCGGCGGCTCCGAGCGGATCACGATCGGGTCGACGACGATCGGCCTGGCCCCCCTAGGGATCGCCCACCCCTCGCCGCCGCCCCGGGTGACGGACTCCACCGCCACCTACACCGGCGTCTGGCCGGGCGTCGACCTGCGGTACCGGGTCTCGGCGACGGCGGTGAAGGAGGACATCGTGCTGTCCGGGCCGACCGCCCCGGCCGAGTACTCGTTCCGGCTCACAGGCGCCACCGCACGGGTGAACGACGCCGGCGGCGCGGACATCCTGGCCGACGGGCAGGTGGTGGGCACCGTCCCGCCGGTCACGGTGACCACCGGTACCCCTGGTCTGGCCGCGGGGGCCGGGGCCGCGCTCACCGTCGCCGGTGACGAAATCCGGGTGTCGGTGTCGCCGACCTGGCTGGCCGGCCTGCCGGAGTCCGCGTTCCCGGTGGTGATCGACCCGACCTTCGGCGGCAGGTCGTCCCAGACGAGGCGGGTCAGCGTCGGCAGCAACGGCGGGGTGCTCACCGGGCAGCTCCAGATGGGCACGGACGCCGCCGGCCAGGTGTGGCGGGACGCGTTCTACGTGCCCGCCCCGGTCCTGCCACCGCCCGTCGCGGGCGCCGGACCGTGGCAGCTCTCCACCGAGGGCATGGTGTCGTCCTGCAACGGCCCGTGCCTCATCAACGGACTGAAGGTGTACGGGCTGCCCACCGCGCCCAACGGCACGCCCGGCTACGCCGACATCACGGCCGGCCAGCTGATCAACCACTACGACAATCCCGAAGGCATCGGCCTGGTCTCGGGCGGGAGCACCGTCGAGGCCACCGAGGCGCTGCACCGGTACATGACCTCCCGGACCGACGGCTGGTGGTTCGGGGTGCTGGCGGACACGGTGGTCATGGCGGGCGACCCGCTGGCCACCTTCGACCCGGCCAGGACCTACGCGACGTTCGGCTACATCCAGCAGCCGCCGGCGACCACGATCACGGCACCCGCCAACGGCAGCGTCCTGGCGACCACCACCCCGACACTGAGCGCGGCGCCGGTGACCGGCGAGGGGCCCTCCGGCGACCCGTGGGCGCCGATCTACAACTTCCGGATCTCGACCTCCCCGGACGGCAGCGGCACGGTCATCGACTCCAGCTGGCTGTCCCAGCCGACCTGGACCGTGCCACCGGGCAGCCTCCACGACGGCGTCACCTACTGGGCGACCGTCCGTGATGCCATCTCCCAGCAGTGGTACACCTCCGACTCCAGCTATGTGCCGCCCGTCGCCCCGCGGACGCCGGTCTCCTTCCAGATCAGGCAGCGGCTCGGCTCCGGCGGACCGTCCCCGGTCGACACCGTCGGCTCGCCGCCGCAGGGCACGACCGTGCCCGGCCAGGGCGCGCCGGACATCGGCCTGTCCGCGGGCAGCGAGACCGTCAACCTGGTCACCGGCAACCTGTCGCTGGTCCAGAGCCTTCACAGCCTGACCACCACCGCCGGGAACGCCGGGCCCGCCCTGGAGTACAACTCCGCCACCGCCTCGCTGTCAAAGGGCGGCAACTACGGGCTCACCGGCCAGTACTACCCGGACCCCGGCGGGAGTCACGTGTTCGGCGCGACACCCATCGGCCAGCGCACCGACTCCGGAGTCAACGCGACCTGGAGCGCCGCCGCTCCGCCGGTGGGCGGACTGTACGTCTGGCAGCCGTTCCTCGTCCGCTGGACGGGCACGCTGACCCTGCCGGCGGGCCACTGGCTGCTGGGCGGTCTGACCGGCGGCGGCATGCGCGTCTCGCTGAACGGCGACGCGACACCGGTCTACGACAACTGGTCCGGGGCCGCCGCCGGCACCGGCGCGACCTTCGGCTCCACCCCGGTCGCCGGCGGGCGGCAGTACACCGTCGAGGTCGACTACTGGGAGAACTTCGCCCGCGGCGGCCAGGTGCAGCTGTGGGCGAAGAACAGCGACATCACCGACCCGGGCACGCAGTCGGCGTTCACCGTCCCCAGCAACTGGCTCACCCCGGCCGCGACGGGCCTGCCGCCGGGCTGGAGCCTGACGGCGGCCCCCGGCAGCGTCGGCTGGACCCGCGCCGACGACCAGGGCAGCCAGGTGGTGCTGACGGCGACCGGCGGCGACACGGCGACGTTCACCAGGACCACCGGCGGGGCGTACCGCTCGCCCCCCGGCAGCAATGACCTCCTCGCCGTCAACGGCGACGGCCGGCTCCAACTGTCCAGTGGTGACCGCATTCACACCTTCAACCCCGACGGCACCCTTGCGTCGATGACCACGGCGACCGACGACCGTCGTCCCGCCTCGCTGCAGTACGCCTACACCGGCACCCCGGCGGTCCTGACCGCGATCACCGATCCGGTCTCCGCCCGCACGATCCGCCTCCTCTACGGCGGCGACCCCACCTGCACCAACTCCGGCATCGTCGTCGGCATGCTGTGCCGGATCTCCTACTGGGACGGCACGATCGCCACCTTCTCCTACAACAGCAACGGCCAACTGGCCCTGGTGGCGGCTCCGGGGTACGTGCTGACCCAGTTCGGCTACGACGGCGACAACCGGCTGAACGCCGTCCGGGACCCGCTGACGAGCGAGTTCACCAACTACGCCTCGCCCGATTCCGAGGGCCCGTGGGAGCCCGCGAACTGCGCCGGCGCGGCGGGCCTCGGCTGCCAGCTGGACACCGCGGTCGGCTACGACGCCCAGGGCCGCGTCGCGTCCGTCACCCAGCCGGTCGTGACACCCGGCCAGCTGGGGCTCCCCGGAGCCCTCCGGCCGGTGCGCACCTACACCTACGCCGCCGGCAACACCCAGATGTCGATGGCCGGCTTCAGCCCGGCCAGCGGCTACACCAAGAAGTACTACTACGACGGCCAGGGCCGCATCACCAAGCGCCTGGACTCCGGCAACCACGCCGAGAGCACCGCCTGGGACGGCGCCGACCGGCCGGTGGCCACCATCGACGCGGGCGGCAAGCAGACGAGCCTGGTCCACGACTCCAACGGCAACGTCGTCGACCGCTACGGCCCGGCCCCCGCCGCGTGCTACGCCGGGGCCTGGCCAGCCGGGACGGGTTCACCAGGGGTGCCGTTCGTCGGGTACCTGCCGGTCGCCAACCCACTGCTCACCGCCGGCTGCCTGACCGACGTGCCGCACGCCCGCATGGCCTACGACGAAGGCATCACCGGCCTGGCCGCGACCTATTGGGCCAACGGCCAACTCGCCGGCACGGCCGCACTGCACGGCACCGGCGCCGGCGGGACCGGAACCGCCGCGTTCTGCGGCACGGGCGGAGGTGTGCTCTGCGCCCAGTGGGCCGCCGGTTCGGCACCCGTCCTCGTCGACTCCGCGGGCAACTGGAGCATGCGGCTGACCGGCCGGATCACGCTCGGCACGGCGCAGACCTACGACTTCAAGGTCAAGGACAGCCAGCCCGTCAAGGTGGTGGTCGACGGGGCCGTCGTCGTGCAGGACGACCCGGTGAGCCACGCCGGCTACACGCCGGGCCAGGTCAACTCGGCGCTCGGGAGCGTCGCACTCGCGGCAGGGAGCCACATCGTCTCGGTCGAGTTCACCGGCAACGCCGCCCAGCTCAGCGAGTTCGGCGTGTTCTACGGCGCGCACGGCTCGACAACGCTGCCCGTCGTCCCCGACACGGTCCTGAGCCCGAACTACGGCCTGCTCACCAGCACCACCGATCCGGACGGCAAGGTCCTGCGGACCCAGTACACGGACGGTGCCGTCGGGCCCGAACTCAGCCTGCCCACCGCCTCGGTGACCGACCCGAACGGACTGGCGCTGACCACCAGGACGTCCTACGAGGCACCCGGGTCGGGCTTCCTTCGCCGTACGGCGACCACGCTGCCGTCCGGTGCGACCACCACCTTCGCCTACTACGGCGGTGCCGACGGCCCGGTCGCCGCGGTCTGCGGCGTGCCCGCCGGCACCCCGCAGGGCGGTCTGCTTCAGACCGAGACCGGACCCGCGCCCGGCGGGAGCGGGAAGTCCAGGGTCCGCCAGTTCGTCTACACGGCGGCTGGGCTCCAGGCCGGGGTGCGCACCGGACCGGCCGACGTGATCGCGAGCCAACCCTGGCAGTGCACGATCCGCGACGGCCGCGGTCGGACCACGAGCCAGACCTGGCCCGGCCCCGGCGGCACCACCGCGCGTACCGTCACCTACACCTACGGGACGTTCCTGAACCCGCTGGTCGCCTCCGTCAGCGACTCCGCCGCTCCCGGCGGCCCGATCACGGTCGTGCCGGACTTCCTCGGGCGCGTCATCAGCTACACCGACGGCCAGGGGAAGACCACCAGGACGACCTACGACCAGACCGGGCGGGTGACGAGCATCGCCAGCCCGGCGGGCACGCTCACCAGGACCTACGACGCCAACAGCAGTCAGCTGTCCGGTGTCGCGCTGAACGGGACCACGCTGGCCACCCCCGGTTACGACACCATCGGCCGGATGACGAGCGTCGCCTATGCCAACAGCACCACCGCGGCCATCGGTTACGACACCCTCGGCCACCGCAACAGCCTGGTCTTCAGGACACCGAGCGGCACCATGGTCGCCGGGGACCGGACCACCCTGTCACCGGCGGGCCGCTACACCAGTGAGCTGATGGACATCGACGGCAGCTCGCTGACCAACCCCAACCCGGCCGGGCCCACCGCCACGGACTACACCTACGACGGTGCCGGCCGCCTGACCCGCGCCTACCTCCCGACCGGAGCCGTGGCCGACTACGGCTACGCGGCCAACCCCGCCGCCGACGGGTGCCAGGCACCCGGCGCCGGCGCGGACGCCAACCGGACCCGGGTCACCGTCACCCCGGCCGGCGCGGTCGCGCAGACGACCGACTACTGCTACAACGGGGCCGCACAGCTCACCGGCACCGTCGTCAACGGCGCAGCGGGCCAGGGCAGCTACGTCTACGACCCGCACGGCAACCAGACCAAGGACGGCACCACCACGCTTGTCTGGGACGTCTCCGACCGGGTCATTACCACCGCCCCGGCGAGCGGCGCCGCGACCGACTACCGCTACGACGCACTCGACCGCGTCCTCACCCGGCAGACCGGCGGCACCGCCACCGGCTACTGGTACGGCGGAGCCGGCGACTCGCCCGGCGGCACCCTCGACGCCCTCGGGAACGTCGCCTCGGGCATCTTCCCGCTGCCCGGCGGGGTCTCGGTCACGACCACCACGAATGCCGGCACCTGGTCCTACCCGGACCTTCGCGGCAACTTCATCACGACCGCGGACAGTTCGGGCACCCGCACAGGCGCCCCCGCCCTGTACGACCCCTGGGGGCAGACGATCGGCGGTGGCCAGCCCCTCGCCAACACCGGGGGAAGCGGCAGCCTCGGCGCCTACGGGGCGGCGGGGAAGGTCACCGACACCGCGAGCGGCATCGTCATCATGGGCGCCCGCGCCCTCAACCCGGCCGAGGCCCGCTTCCTCTCGGTCGACCCGATCCGGGGAGGCTGCGCCAACGCCTACGTCTACGGCTTCGGTGATCCGCTGAACGGCGGCGACCTCACCGGCCAGGGCGGCTGCGCCCCCGCCGGCAAGACCATGCCCGCTCCCGGCTACCACTGCTCGGGCGGTATGTGCACCTACACCTTCAGCCCGCAGCAGACAGCCCAGATCGCCGCCTTCGTGTCCGACAACTCCAACAGCCTCGCGTCGATGGCCTCGACGCTGTCCGGCCTCATCTGCGGCAAGATCCGCAACGCAGGGGCCGTGGCTGTGTGTGCCGGAGCCCTTGCGATCATCATCGCCGCGAGCCAGGACGACCTCGCCAAGCTCGCCAGCTTCGAGCAGAGCAGCCCCGGCGGCGAACTCCAGATCGGGTGGCACGGTATCGGCAACGTCGCGAATCCGTTCTGGCCGGCGGGGGTCCAGTACCTCTCCGTCGGCACCCAATGCCCCTGAAGGGCTGACGAAGATCTTGGTGTGGATCGGGGCTGCCGCGACCAAGCGGCGGCCCCGATCTGCCAGGTGGTGCCGTTGTGGGTCAGTCCGAGGCAGATCGGGGTCTGGAGGCCGAGGGCCGCGGCGCACGGGTGGAGCCAGGCGTTGTTCTTGATCGTTCCCCGGTAGCACAGGCGGCGGTTCCCGTGACCGACGAGCCGGGCGACGGCGCGTTCCACAGGTGGGCGGCTCACCGGTCGGGTGTGCTCGCCGCTTGGCGGGCCCAGCGATGAGGTCGAGCACGGCCGGGCGGCCGCCTTCGCCGTCATCCCGGCCCATCCGCGGATCACGTGCCGGACGGTGCACGGCGACAAACGGCCGCGCACCGGAGAATCGGCCGACCCGCTACTCCGAAGAGCCGGTGCCGGCAAGGTTCGCGGCCTGCCGATGTCGAAATGGCGTGACGGCCTGCCGAGGGGACCGTCCCCGGCCCGGCCGTCACGGGTTCTCAGGGCCGCCAGTAGTCCGTGACGTTCACTGTCGCCCTGGGAATGCCCAGTTCCCGGCGGATGTGCTGAGCGAGGGCCCGGGTGGTGACGGTGTCGCAGGCGATCCACAGGTACGAGTCCGCCGGGTCACCGTCGGTCGCGAGGGCTGCGTCGACATGGCGTTCACCCAGAACTGGCCTGCGCGGCACAGCGTCCGAGGGCGGTCGCGGGGGCGGGTTTCGGCTATCGGTCGGGGGGTGGGGGGAGGATGTGGTGCTGGACGAGGCCGGCGACGAGGTGGTCGAAGTAGGGGGTGTCGAGGTTCGGGGGTCGGACGTCCCCCGGGTGGAGGGCGGTGTAGGTGGTGGTGGTGTCGAGGACGGGCAGGTGGGGTGCGGTGCGGTCGGTGGCGCCGAGGAGGTGGGCGAGGACGGCTGCGGGGTGGATGTCGGGGTGGTCGGCGCCCAGGTGGACCTGTTGGTACCAGTGGGCCTCCGGGAGGGGCAGGAGGGGGTATCCGGCTCGTTGGAGGGCAGTGTAGGGCGCGTCGGCGGGGATGTCGCGGACGTGGTGGAAGACGCTGCCGGGCGGGGCGTCGTGGCTGAGGCGGGTGATGGAGCGGGCCACGGTGTCGACGCTCTCGACGGCGAGGCGGCCGGTGCCCGAGGGGTAGGAGTCGAGGGCGACGGCGGCGCGCAGGAGGTGGGCGAGGAGGTCGGCGTCGGGTGAGGTGCGGTGGGTGGTGGAGTCGGCGGTCATGATGCCGGGGCGGTGGACGGTGGTGTGGTGGCCCCGGTGGTGGGTGGTGGTGACGAGGCGTTTCGGATTGGAGCTTGCTGCGCGGGTAGCCGGTGGGTCCGGCGGCGAGGATGGCGTGCGGTGCGGCGGCCGGCGGTGGGGCGAGAAGGCGGTCGAGGAGGTGGAGTGCGCGGTCGGCGGGGATCGCGGTGAAGCCGCGGTGGTTCATGGTGGCGGTGAGGCCGGTGCGGTGGACGTATCCGCGTCGGCGATGTGCGGCCACTGCACCGGCGAGCGGGCCGACGCAGCCGGTCAGTCGGTCCGGTGGGCGAACGGGCCGCCGGCGTCGAAGGCGTGCCGGGCGAAGTTCTCGCCGATGCGGCGGTGTCCCGCGTGGTCGGGGTGGAGCCGGTCGGGCAGGGGCAGTTCGGCGTGGTCGGCCTCGCCGTATAGGTCGCGCCCGTCGAGGTAGTGCAGGTGGGGGTCATCGGCTGCCCGCCGCGCGACGATGCGCGCGAGTTCGTCGCGGACCGTGATGAGTGTCAGGCGTCCGGCGGATCGTTCGGCCGGATCGCCCGTGGCCCGGTAGCTCAGGGTCCGGCCGTCGAAATCGGGGGCCACCGGGCCGGGGGTGTTCTCGTGGATCGGGCACAGGAGGGCGGAGACCACGAGCAGTGGTGTGGCCGGGTGGCCCTCGCGGACGGTGTCGAGGAAGCCGTGGACGGCGGGGGCGAAGGCGCGCAGCCGCATGGCGTCACTGTTGACGAGGTTGATGCCGAGTTTGACGCTGATCAGGTCGGCGGGGGTGTCGCGGATGGCGCGGGCGGTGAACGGGTCGAGCAGGGCACTGCCGTTGAAGCCCAGGTTGATCAGCTCGACGGCGCCCAGGGCGGCAGCCACGGCGGGCCAAGTAGCGGTCGGGTGGGTGGCGTTGGCGCCGTGGCTGATGGAGCTGCCGTGGTGCAGCCACACCCGGCGCCCGTCGGCGCGGGCCGGTTCGACGGGGGCGTCGGTGTGCAGGGCGATCAGTTCGGTCGTCTCGTTGTGCGGGAGCCAGATCTCGATGTTCTTGTCGCCGGCGGGCAGGTCGGCGAAGTGGGCCGTTCCCGGGGGACCTTCGTGGATGTCGACGGACCCGGTGGTGATGTCGGTGGTGCGGACCCTGCCACCGGTCACGGTGGCCTGGGCGGTGAGGCGGCCGTCGACCAGCAGGTCGTACACGCCGTCGGCGGGGGCCGGGTAGCCGCGGTAGGTCCGTTTGGTGGGGAGGGTCTCCAGTTCGACGGTGGTGGCCCGGGTGCGGAAGGCCAGGCGCACGCCGGAGGGCTGGGCCTGGGCGAGGGCGAGTTGGTCGTCGGGGATCTGACGGCGGGCGGCGGGCGGCAGGCGGTGCGGCAGCAGGCGGCCGTGGCCGGTGTCCTCCAGGTCGAGGGCGCCGCGCAGGAGGTGCTCGGTGACGGGTGTGGTGGTGCGGTGGTGCGGGGTGTCCATGGTCGTCCTTCTGCGCGCACGGTCTGCGGTGGCGGGGGCCGGCCCGCGCGGTCGCGGTCCGGCCCCCGGCCGTCTGCTTGTCGGGGCCTGTCAGAGGGCGGAGGTGAAGGCCGGGAGGTACGCCCCGGCCTGGCCTGCGGCGTTGGGGTGGAACCAGCCCTGGTAGAGGCCGGGGTCGTTGAGCCAGGGGGTGGTGTCGCAGATCTGGTGGCCGGCGAAGGCGCCGGTGACGCTCTGGTAGACGAAGCCGTTGTGCTTGGCGGTCTCGGTCTCGAGGACGTCGTCGAGGACGTCGACGGCGTGGTTGGCGGCCGCGCGCTTGGTGGCGTTCAGCCAGGTGAGGCAGCCGGTACGGGAGAGGTCGTAGAACTCGGGGTAGCCGAGGACCACGACGCGGGCGTTGGGGGCGGCGGTACGGATGCCGGTGAAGAGGGTGTCGAGCTGGGCGGGCAGTGCCGTGCGCGCGGTGTTCTCTGCGGCGGCGACGGCGTTGAGGCAGGTGGTGTCGCTGGTGAGCAGGCAGTTCTTGGAGACGTTGACGAAGCCGATGTCGTTGCCGCCGATGGTGAGGCTGACCAGGGTCGTCGTCGGGCTGAGCGGGCCGAGCTGGTTGTTGATCACGTCGGTGGTGGTGGCGCCGCTGCATGCCTGGAAGCTGAAGGAGGCCGGTGCGGCCGCGGCGGCGTAGAGGGCGGGGTAGGAGGCGGTGCTGCGCTTGCACGCTCCGTCGGTGTAGTTGCTGGAGGCCCCGAGGCCCGCCGAGTACGAGTCGCCCAGGGCGACGTAGGCGGTCGCCGGTCCGGCTGCGGTGGCGGAGGCGGTGGTGGTGCCGAGGACGGTGCTCATCGCGACCAGCGCGACCGCGGCGGCGGTCGTCGCGGTACGGGAGGGGAGGTTCGGTCGGCGCATGGCGTGTTCCCTTTCGGTTGTCCGAGGGCAGGAGCGGGCGGTCGGGTCGGGCGGGTGCGGTGTCCGGTGGATCGGGGCCCGGCAGGGCCACGGGGTTCGCGGGCCGCGGGCCGCGGGCGGGGCGCGGCTCCCCCGGGCGGATCGGCCGCTCGGGCCGGGCATCCGGGCGCTCACCGCTCCGGGACCGGGTGTGCGGTGAGCCGGCGCCGCTGCTCGCGCCGCTCGGCCTGGCGCTGCGGGTCGGCCAGCGGTGCCGCCATGAGCAGGCGTTGCGTGTACGGGTGCCGGGGCCGGGAGGTCACCTGCTCGCCCGAACCGGTTTCGACGATCTCGCCGCGGTACAGGACCGCGACCCGGTGGCTCAGGTGCCTGATGACGGCGAGGTTGTGCGAGATGAACAGGTAGGCGACCCCAGTCGTCTCCTGGATCTCCCACAACAGTTCCAGGACCCGGGACTGGGTGGAGAGGTCCAGTGCGGAGACCGGTTCGTCGCAGATGATCAGCCGCGGTTCGAGGGCCAGGGCGCGGGCGATCGCGATGCGTTGGCGCTGACCGCCGGAGAACTCGCGGGGCAGTCGCCGCGCCGCGTCCGCGGGCAGGCCGACCCGGCCGAGCAGCTCCCGCACCCGGGCGCCGGCTGCCGCGGGAGTGAGCGTGCCGACGGTGGTGAGCGGCTCGGTCAGGATCTCGCCGATCGTGTGTGCCGGGTTGAGCGAGCTGTGGGGGTCCTGGAAGACGACCTGGATCTCGGTGGCCAGGGCGCGGCGCTCGCGGCGGGGCAGGTGGGTGATGTCCCGCCCCCGGTACCTGATGTCGCCGGCGGTGACCGGGGCGAGGCCGAGGACGGCCCGGCCCAGCGTGGTCTTGCCACAGCCGGACTCGCCGACGATCCCGAGCGTCTCCCCCGGGCGCACGTCGAGGCTGACGCCGTGCAGGACCGGGACGGCTCCGCCGCGCCAACGGCGGCCCGGGTAGGCGACGTGGAGTCCGCCGACCTCCAGCAGGGGCTCTGTCCGGGCCCGCTCCGGGCCGGTCGAGGCGGTCATCGGGCTCCTCCCGTCTTCGGTGCGGCGGCTCTCGGTTCGGCGGTCGGCGCCGGGATGCGGGGCTCCAGGGCGGGGCGCGCCGGGCCGTCGTCGAGGACCGCGGCCAGCAGTGCGCGGGTGTAGGGGTGTGCGGGGTCCCGGAAGACCGAGTGCACCGGCCCGGTCTCCAGGACGCGGCCGTGCCGCATGACCGAGACGGTTTCGCAGATGTCCGCCACGACCCCGAGGTCGTGGGTGACCAGCAGCACGGCCAGCTGCCGTTCGGCCCGCAGGTCGCGCAGCAGGTCGAGGATCTCGGCCTGGACGGTGACGTCCAGCGCGGTGGTCGGCTCGTCGGCGATCAGCAGGTCCGGATCGCAGGAGATCGCCCCGGCGATGAGTACGCGCTGGGCCATTCCGCCGGATATCTGGTGCGGGTGGGCGGCGAAGGTCCGTCGCGGGTCGGCGATGCCGACCCGTTCGAGCAGGGCGAGTGCCTGTTCGCGGGCCTGGCGTCGGGACAGGCCCAGGTGGATGCGCAGGGGTTCGGCCAGCTGGGCCCCGACGGTGCAGGACGGGTCGAGGTTGGCCATCGGCTCCTGCGGGACGTACGCGATGCGGCGGCCGCGCAGCCCGGTCAGCGTCCGTTCGTCGGCGCCGAGCAGTTCCGTTCCGTCGAACAGCACCGAACCGGCGAGCGCGCGGCCGCCTTCGGGGAGCACGCCGAGGACGGCGAAGGCGGTCTGGGTCTTGCCCGAGCCGGATTCGCCGACCAGGCCGTGCACCTCGCCGCGCCGCAGCCGCAGGTCGACGCCGCGCACCACTTCGGCGGTGCCGCGCCCGGGCCGGTCGTAGCCGACGCGCAGGCCGCTGACGGTGAGGAGTTCGGTCCCGGCGGCGCCGGCCGTGGGCGGCTCGTCGGTCCGCGGGCCGGCGCCACCGGAAGGGGCGGCGTCCGCTACGTCGGTGCTTCCGTCGGTGCTTCCGTCGGTGCTCCCGTCCGTGCTTGTGTCGGGGTCCGGGGCCGTCGACCCGCCGGTCCCGGGCCGTCCGACGGCCAGGACGTCGCGCAGCGCGTTGGCGAGCAGGGCGAAGGCGGCGCAGACCAGCCCGACGACCAGGGTCGGCCACAGCAGCAGCTGCGGCGCGGTGTAGAGGTTGACGAAGCCGTCGTTGAGCATCCGGCCCCAGGTCGTCACATTGGGGTTGCCCAGGCCGACGAACTCCAGTCCGGCCTGGAGTGCCACGGCCGCCGCGGCGACCATCGCGGTCTGGACGACGACGGGGGGACGGATCACGGCGAGCACGTGGCGGCGCACGATCCGGGCGTCGCCGAGGCCGGCCACCCGGGCGGCGTCCAGGTAGAGCTCCGCCCGTACGGCGAGCACGGAGGAGCGCACCACCCGGTAGAAGGCCGGGGAGGCCAGGATGCCGATGACGGCCATGGTCCACCACATGTCGGGGCCGATCACCGCCCGTACCGCCAGCAGGACGATCATCCCGGGCAGGGCCATGACCAGGCTGAAGGCCCAGTCCGCGACGGTGTCGAACCAGCCGCGGAAGTATCCGGCGACCAGGCCGGTGGTGATGCCCAGGACGGCGGCGACGGCCAGGGTCAGCGCCGCGCCGGCGAGGCTGGTGCGGGCCGCGTGGATCAGGTGGGACAGGACGTCGCCGCCGATGGCGTCGGTGCCGAGCAGGTGGGCGCCGCTCGGTCCCCGCAGTGCCTGGGCGATGTCGGCGCTGCCCTGCGGGTAGGGCGCGAGCAGCGGCGCGAACACCGCAGCCAGGAGGGCGGCTGCGAGGACGAGGCCCGGGCCGACGGCGAGCGGGTTGCGCAGCAGGCGGCGCAGGGGTGCGACGGGGGCCGGGAGGCGGGGTGCGGGCTCGGTCGTGTCGCTCATGCCAGTCTCGCCTTCGGGGTGAGCCATGCCTGGAGCAGGTCGGTCGCGAGGTTGACGATCACCACGCCGAGGGTGGTCATCATCACCAGGCCCATCACCACCGGCAGGTCGTCGGCGCCGGTCGCGGCGATGGACAGCTGGCCCAGGCCGGGCAGGGCGAAGACCTGCTCGACGATGACGGCGCCGCCGAGCAGGCCGATGATCTGCATGCCGAGAACGGTGACGGCCGGGCCGGCGGCGTTGCGCAGCACGTGGCCGGCCAGGAGGCGCCGGCGCGGCAGGCCCCGGGTGCGCAGGGTGCGTACCCAGTCCTGGCCGAGGGTGTCGATCACGGCTCCGCGTACCTGCTGGGTCACTGCGACGGTGCTGCCCACGGCCAGGGCGAGGACGGGCAGGGTGATCGAGGCGAGCCAGCCGCCGACAGAGGTGGCCGGCGCGGTGTAGCCGGTCGCCGGGAAGATCTTGAGCTGGACGGCGAAGACGGTGACGAGCAGCAGGGCGACGACGAAGCCGGGCAGGGCGATCCCGAGCAGGGAGACTCCTTGCACGATTCGGTCCACCGTCCCGCGCCGGACGGCCGCCCACACGCCGAGTGCGCCGGCGAGCACCGCGGTGATCAGGGTGGTGCCCAGGACCAGGGAGAGGGTGACCGGCAGGCGGGACAGGATGCCCTGGGTGACGTCCTGTCCGGTGGACCAGGACCGGCCCAGGTCGCCGCGGAGGGCGTGCGAGGCCCAGGTGCCGAACTGGGTCCAGAACGGCCGGTCGACGCCGAGCAGGGCGCTCTCGTGGGCCAGCGCGGCCGGGGTGGCGTTGCCGCCGAGGATCTTCAGGGCGACGTCTCCCGATCCGGCGTAGAGCAGCGCGAACGCCAGGACGGTGACGACCGCGAGCAGCAGGATGCCTGCCGCGAGGCGTCTGATCAGGTAGGTGAGCACGGGTGTTCCTCGGTTCGTGGGGGTGTGCCGTGGCGCGGGCCGGGTGCGGCGTGCCCGCGCCACGGCGGAAGGGAAGGGCGGGGCGTTCCCGCGGGGCGCGGCCGGGGCGCCGACGGGGCCTAGCTCTTGGGGGCGAAGCCGAGCACGTTCGGCGAGGCCCAGCCCTTGACCAGTTGGACGGTGGTGTTCGCGTCGGTGGCCCAGGGGGTCTGTTCGAGGTACCAGGGGGCGAACCACGCCTGGTCGGTGACGTACTGGTCGAGCTGGAGCAGTGCCGTGCGCTGTTGGGCGGCGTCGCCGTCGCGGTACTGGCGGACCAGTTCGCCGATCTTCGGGTCGTCCGTGTGGAAGGGGTTGAACTGCGAGGTGGGCGTGAGCAGTTGCTGCATGGTCACCCAGGGGTCGCCGGTCTGGAACTGGAAGTAGGAGACGGGGTACTTGCCGGCGAGCAGTTCGCTGAGCGCGTTGGGTCCGGCCTGGACCAGGTCGACGGTGATGCCGACCGCGGCGAGCTGTGCCTTGATGGCGTCCATCAGCTGGCCCGCACCGGGGAAGATCGGCATGGTGAACGCGACGTCGCCGCTCGCGTAGCCGGCCTGGGCGATCAGTTGCTTGGCCTTGGCCGGGTCGTAGGCCCACTTGGCGTCCAGGGCCGGGTCGATCGGTCCGAGGATCTGGGTGCTGACGGTGCCCTGTCCGGCGGCCATCGTCCTCAGCATGGCGGCGCGGTCGATCGCCAGGTTGACGGCCTGGCGCACCAGCGGGTTCTTCAGCGGCGGGCTGAGCTTGCCGTCCCGGTCGAAGAGGAACAGCCCGGCGGTGTTGAGCTCCTGGGAGGTGACCTTCCAGCCGGCCTGCTGGACCTGGGCGTTCTGGGCGGAGCTGATCTGGGCCGCGTTGACCTGGCCGGACTTGACGGCGTTGAGCATCGCGCTCGGGTCGCTCATCACCTTCAGGTCGATCTCGCCGTACTTCGCCGCGGCCGTGTCCCAGTACTCGGGGTTCCTGGTGTAGACGTACACCGAGCCGATCACGGTCTTCGGCGCCAGGATGTAGGGGCCCGTGCCGACGGGGGCGGTCGCGGCGTCGGGCCGCTCGAAGGTGCCGGGTGCCTGCATGTAGGCGACCGAGGTGCCGAGCGCCGACACCAGGCCCGGGTCCCGTTGGGCCAGGGTGAGGACCAGGGTCCGGGTGTCGGGGGCGGCGATGTCGGTGACGGCGCCGAGGGTCGCGGCGTTGATGCCGGACTTGACGGCGCGGTCGAGGTTCGCCTTCGCGGCGGCCGCGTCGAACGGTTCCCCGTTCGAGAACTTGACGCCGGTGCGCAGGGTGAGTGTCAGGACGGTCTGGGCGGCGTCGTAGGACCAGGCCGTGGCGAGCATCGGGGCCGGGGTGCCGTCGGCCTTCAGCTGCAGCAGTGAGTCGTAGAGCGGCTGGTAGAAGAGGGTCTGGCCGCCGGAGACCGGGACGTTGGCGGCCAGTGACTGCGGGGTGCCCCGCAGGGCGACGGTCAGTCGGGCGGCGCTCGGGCCGCCGCCCGTGCCGCCCGTCCCGGCGCCGCTGCCGCAGGCGCTCAGGGCGAGGGCGGCGACGGCAGTGGCCACGGCGGCCTTGCCGGTCCATCGGTTCATGTTCGTCTCCTTGACACGGTCCGACGCCCACCCACCTGCGGGAACACGGTTCCGGGGGCGCTGGGGCTGGACGCTATCAGCGAAAATAGAACACCTGAAAGGTTTTCGTGGGTGAATTCTGGGCGTCGCCGCACCGCCGGAGCGGTGACCCGCCCGGTGAGCGGAGCGGTGACCGGGCCTTGGGAGAATGGGCGCATGACGGATCGCGAACACACCGCCGAACCGGGGTCCAGGCGCCGCGGCCCGTACCGCAAGAGCGCCGAGCGGCGCCGCGAGATCCTCGACGCCGCCCTGAGCGCCTTCGCCGAACGCGGCTACCACAGCAGCTCCGTGCGCGAGATCGCCGACCGGGTGGGGATGACCGCGCCCGGACTGCTGCACCACTTCGGCTCGAAGGAAGCGCTGCTGATCGAGGTCCTGCGCCACCGCGACCTCAGCGACCTGGGCATCTTCTCCACCGAGGACCCGCCCGGCATCGACGTGCTGCGCTGGCTGGCGGCGACGGCGGAGCGCAACAGCCTCAGCCCCGGGCTGGTGAAGCTCCACAGCGTGCTCTCCAGCGAGGCCGCGGACCCGGCCCATCCCGCCCACGAGTACTTCGCGCAGCGCTACGAGTGGCTGCGCGGCCACCTGCTGCACGCCTTCGAGCAGCTGGCCGCCACCGGCGGGCTGCGGCCCGGCGTGCGACCGGGCACCGCCGCCCGCACCTCGATCGCCGTGATGGACGGACTGCAGGCGCAGTGGCTGCTCAACCCCGCCGCCGTCGACCTGCGCGAGGACCTGAGCAGCTACTTCCAGGTACTGCTCACCCCCGACGCCTGGGCCCGGCCCTCCGGAGGACCCGCACCGCAAGCCCCCGACGGCACCGGCACCGCGACGGCCCCGGCCCCCGCCGCCCGGAGCCTCGGCGCACTGCGGGACTCCCGCGGCCCCGAACCGACCGGAACGCCCGGCACCGCGGGTCAGCCCCAGGCGAGCATCCAGGACGTCGCCCGGCTGGCCGGCGTCTCGGTGGCCTCGGTCTCCCGCGCGCTCAACGACCGGCCCGGCGTGTCGGCGGTCACCCGGGCGAACGTGGTCCGGGCGGCCGGGGAACTCGGCTACACCCTGAGCATGGCCGCCCGCGCCCTCAAGACCGGGCTGACCGGCCGGGTCGCGATCAACGTACCCTGGCTGGGCAGCGCCTACGCCGCGCAGATCGTCGAGGCGGCAGCGGAGCGGCTGCAGTCCGCCGAACTGAGCCTGGCCCTGACCACCACCAGCCTCGACCCGGCCCGGCTGGCCTCCGTGGTCGCACAGCTGGACCGGCGCCGGTGCGACGGGGTGATCCACCTCGTCCCCTTCGGCGCCCAAGGGGAGTTCCGCGAACTCGCCGCCTCGGGACTGCCGGTGGTCCTGGTCGACCCGGCCTTCGAACTCGACCTGCCCTTCCCCGTGGTGACCTGCGACAACATCTCCGGCGGGCGGCAGGCGGTGCAGCACCTGGTGCGCCTGGGCCACACCGGGATCGGCCTGATCACCGGCCCGCCCGACCTGCTGTCCACCCGCGAGCGCCTCACCGGCGCCCGCCAGGCGATGGCCGAGGCCGGCCTCGACCTCGACGAGACCCTCGTGCGCCACGGCCGACTGCGCCCCGAGGACGGCTTCACCGCCACGATGTCCCTGCTCGGCGCCCCGCGCCGACCCACCGCCCTGTTCGTCTTCAACGACCGGATGGCCGCCGGCGCGCTGCGCGCCGCCCGCTCGCTCGGCCTGGACCTGCCCGGCGACCTGTCCGTCGTCGGCTTCGACGACGACCCCTCGGCCGCCCTGGTCAGCCCCTCCCTCACCACCGTGCGCCAGCCCCTGGCACAACTCGGCACCACCGCCGCACAACTGCTGCTCGACCGGATCGGCGGCCAGGAACCGCGCACCGCCAGGACCACCCTGCCGGTCGAGCTGGTGATCCGCGCAAGCACCGCCCCCGCCCGCTGAACGGGCCCCCGAACCACCACTGCGCCCCCGGACCGGCTCTCGCCGCCCGGGGGCACTTGACGACGTGTGCCAACATCGTAATCGTTTGCGTAACCGACGGGCCCGCCCCGTTGCCGCGGCCCTGCGCGGCCGCCGAACGAAGGAGCACCACGATGGCCGACACCCCCGCCCGCCCCGAACCCGGCAACCTGTCCCTGGAACAGAAGGCATCCCTGACCTCCGGCGCCGACTTCTGGCACCTGCAGGACCTGCCCGGGGCGGGCATCGAGAGCGCCATGGTCACCGACGGGCCGCACGGACTGCGCAAGCAGCCCGCCGAGGCCGACCCGATCGGGATCGGGACCAGCCTCCCGGCCACCTGCTTCCCCCCGGCCGTCACCCTCGCCGCCTCCTGGGACCCGGACCTGGTGCAGCGGATCGGCGAGGCCCTGGGCCGCGAGGCCCGCGCCGAACAGGTCTCCGTCCTGCTCGGCCCCGGGGTCAACATCAAGCGCAGCCCGCTGTGCGGCCGCAACTTCGAGTACTTCTCCGAGGACCCGCTGCTGGCCGGCCGGATCGGCGCCGCGTTCGTGCGCGGCGTCCAGTCCCAGGGCGTCGGCACCTCGCTCAAGCACTTCGCCGCCAACAACCAGGAGAGCGACCGCTTCCGCGTCAGCGCGGAGGTGGACGAGCGCACCCTGCGCGAGATCTACCTGCCCGCCTTCGAACACATCGTCAAGAACGCCCAGCCGTACACGGTCATGTGTGCCTACAACCGGATCAACGGCACCCACGCGAGCGAACACCGCCGGCTGCTGACCGAGGTGCTGCGCGAGGAGTGGGGATTCGAGGGACTGCTCGTCTCCGACTGGGGCGCGGTCAACGACAAGGTCGCCTCGCACGCGGCCGGCCTGGATGTGGAGATGCCGCCCACCGGCCGCGACCACCTCGTCGTCGAGGCCGTCCAGGACGGACGACTGGACGAGGACCTGCTCGACGCCTCCGTGCGCCGGCTCCTCGCCCTGCTGGACGCGACCCGCGATGCCCGCAGCGGCCGGCATCCGGCCCCCGACCTCGACGCCCACCACGCGCTCGCCCGCGAGGCCGCCACCTGCGGAGCCGTCCTGCTCAAGAACGACGACGACCTGCTGCCGCTGGCCGAGGCCGCCGGGCAGCGGATCGCCGTGATCGGCGAATTCGCCCGCACCCCCCGCTTCCAGGGCGGCGGCAGCTCCCACGTCATCCCCACCCGCACCGACGACGCCCTCACCGCGATCACCGCGGCAGCGGGCCCCGGCAACGTCGCCTTCGCCCCCGGCTTCACCCTCGACGGCCGCCCCGACCAGGCCCTCGTGGACGAGGCGGTCGCGGCCGCCCGCGACGCCGACATCGCCGTGCTGCTGCTCGGCCTGCCCGCGAGCGCCGAGTCCGAGGGCTACGACCGCGAGCACATCGACCTGCCCGCCGACCAACTGGCCCTCCTGGCAGCGGTCCACGCCGCGAACCCGGCCACCGTCGTCGTCCTGTCCAACGGCTCCGTCGTCTCGGTCGCCGAATGGCACCACCACGCGCAGTCCCTCCTCGAGGGCTGGCTCCTGGGCCAGGCCGGCGGCAGCGCCGTCGCGGACATCCTCTTCGGCCGGGCCGAGCCCGCCGGCCGGCTCACCGAGACGATCCCACTGTTCCTGGCCGACACCCCCGCCCACCTGCACTTCCCCGGCGGCGAACAGCACGTGCGCTACGCCGAGGGCCTGTACGTCGGCTACCGCCACTACGACACCACCGGCCAGGCGGTCGCCTACCCGTTCGGCCACGGCCTCGGCTACAGCACCTTCGCCCTCACCGCGCTGTCCGTGGAACCGGTCGGCGACAACGCCTTCGACGTCTCCGCCGAGGTCACCAACACCGGCGCACGCCCCGGCTCGCAGGTCGTCCAGGTCTACGTGCACGACACCGAGAGCTCCGTGGACCGCCCCGAGCACGAACTCAAGGGCTTCGCCAAGGTCAGCCTGGAACCCGGCGAGAGCCGGCGCGTGAGCATCCACCTCGACGAACGCGCCTTCGCCTACTGGTCGGTCCTGGAGAACCGCTGGAAGATCGAAGCGGGCGAGACCGAGATCCGGGTCGGCACCTCCAGCCGCGACCTGCCCCTGCGGCACCGGGCCCACCTCGCCGGCAACCCCGTCGCCGGCGAGCTCGACGCCATGTCCACCGTGGCCGACTGGCTGGACGACCCCACCGGCGCGCAGTTGCTCGCACCCCTCCTGGCCCAGCACACCACGGCGGACCGGGAGATCACCCCGCAGATGCGGAAAGTGATGGCGGAGCTTCCGCTGAACAAGCTCGCCACCTTCATGAGCGTGCCCATGGGCCGCCTCGACGACCTCGTGCGCGCCCGCCGCGAACTCGCCGACAACGCCGCGCCGACCGCGTAGCACCGCTCCGGCGGCACACCCGGTCCGCTAACCGACGGCGGGGCCCACCCCGCGAACGACGGCCGCAGCTCCCTTCGGCCGAAAGGGCCCCGCCCCCGCCGCCCCCCTCCCGCCCACGGCAGCCCGGCCGCAGGACGCCGACGGGCCCACCACCGCCCGTCCTGCGCCGAAGCCGCGAGCGCGGATCCGCCGCAGGACGCCGACGGGCCCACCGGCACAGGCCCGACCTGCAGCGTGCACAACGACAGAGGAGGCCGTCCCGGCCGGACAATGCCTCACGCAGGCGCCCGGTCGTCGGCGACGCACGCAGTCCCGGAGCAGGTGCCGACCGGCGGAGTCACCCGCATCGATCAAGGCAAGTATCTTGTGCGGCAACGCGCCTGACGGATGATCATATGAGTCTCGCCTCGGACACCGTCAGGCGCCGTCCTGCAAATAGCTGGAAGACAGGGGGCCTCATCCAGAACCGTCCAGGGAGGGTCGGCCGCGCACTTCGGACGTCGTCTCCGTGATGGGGCTTGAGGCATAGGTCAGGTGAGGCTGGCCAAACACGTGTTCCAGTCACCGCCGGCATAGCCGGTCCTGTTCGCACCACCCGACCGCCCACCCGTGCTCTCCCCGGACCCACAAGAGCAACAGGACGTCAACGGGGAAGCGAATCGAGTAGAAGCTCGATTTCCCCGAGGTTACGCAAGCTCGCTCACCAGCCGTAAATTTCGCCGCCGTGCGGCGCAGGAATCGGTGTCCTCAGCACCATCCGGTGACTCAATGAGCCCTCATGGTCGACATGGCAACACTCAGGCGCAGACTTCGACCTGTCTGCACTCTTCTGCTCTGGCTCAGGCAAACCTGCGCCCCAAGACGATTGCCGAGCGCCACGCCCGCAGGATGGCGCTCGCTGTCGGCGATCACCGTGCCGGTCTGTATGGGGCTGCTCGTGGGCCGCCCTGTGGAAGCAGTGATGCTCGCTCTGGGCGCGCTCTCCGCCGTACTCACCGACGGAGCCCTCACCTACCGTCTCCGGATGGTCTCCATACTGCCGCCCCAAATGATCGGAGTGGCAGGGACGTTCGCCATGCTGTGGAGCCAGGGCACATGGGCAGGACCCTGGATGCTTCCCGCTATAGGGGTGGTGGCGGGGGTGCTGGCTCGGCTGGGCCCCGAAGGATCGCTCTGTGCGATGATCATGTTGATGGACGCCGGGCTGGCGATGGACCTGCCGGTGCCGGGCCCAGTCTGGCGCGGGCCGACACTACTACTGGTAGGCGGCCTCCTTGTGGTCGCGCTGGCAGTCCTAGGTGCTGTTGAGGATTGGGATCATGTGGTTGAGGTCAGGAGCTTCAACCACATGATCGATCCGCGAAGGTGTAGGCCAGCCGCGTAGCTTTC
>NZ_JBIWIF010000034.1:4395-46663 GCF_044764505.1 Kitasatospora sp. NPDC094019 | reverse complement strand
TGGGGGGGCGCGGGGGGGGGGGCGCCCCCGGGGGGGGGCGGGGGGGGCCCCCCCCCGGGGGGGGGGGGGCGCGCCGCGGGGGGGGCGGGGCCCGGCGGGGGGGGGGCCCCCCCGCCGCTTGGTCATGGACCGAACCAACCGTGAGAAGAGGCACAGTGAGCAAGCCTGAGATCGACTTCCCGGTCGGCGACGCGCCGACCGAGCTCCAGATCCGCGACATCACCGTCGGCACCGGCGAGGAGGCCAAGCCGGGCCAGACCGTCGAGGTCCACTACGTCGGCGTGACCTTCGCGACCGGCGAGGAGTTCGACGCCAGCTGGAACCGCGGCTCGACCTTCAAGTTCCCGCTCGGTGGCGGCCGCGTCATCAAGGGCTGGGACCAGGGCGTCGCCGGCATGAAGGTCGGCGGCCGCCGCGAGCTGGTCATCCCGCCGCACCTGGCCTACGGCAACCAGTCGCCGAGCCCGCTCATCCCGGCCGGCTCGACCCTGATCTTCGTGGTCGACCTGATCGGCGTCTGAGCCCACCCGGCAGAAGCGCGGATCACCAGGGCCGCACCCCGTCCGCGGGGTGCGGCCCCACGCGTTCCCGGGCTCGGCTTTTGCACCGCGTACCGCTACCGGTACGGTCGGTCCCGCCGGGTCCACGACGCCCCGGCGGGCGCACCCCGCGCGCGGCGCGGCACACCGGAAGGGTCAGCGATGGCGATCGCCAAGGCAGAGCGGCTGATGAATCTCGCCCTGTGCCTGATGAACACCAGACGACCGCTCTCCAAGAAGGAGCTGCGGGAATCCATCGAGGCATACCGCGAAGCCTGGCAGCACAGCAGCGAGGAAGCCTTCAACCGGATGTTCGAGCGGGACAAGGACGACCTGCGCGAACTCGGACTGGTCATCGACGTCGACGAGAACGCCCTCGACGGCGAACTCGGCTACCTCGCCCGCGCCGACCGCAACCGCCTGCCGGAGATCGCCCTCGACGCCGAGGAAGCCGCCGCGCTCACCCTCGCCGCCCGCGTCTGGCAGCAGGCCAAGATGTCCGGTGCCGCCAGCGGCGCCCTCCAGAAGCTGCGCGCCGCCGGCGTCCCCTTCACCGAGACCGAGGGCCGCCCCGTCCTCGAACCGCGCATCCCCGCCCGCGAGGCCGCGTTCGAACCGCTGCTCACCGCCGCCCGCGACCGCCGCCCGGTCACCTTCGACTACCGCAAGGCCGGCGCCGCCGCCGCCCAGCAGCGCAGCGTCGAGCCCTGGGCCCTGGAATGCTGGCGCGGCCACTGGTACCTGGCCGGCTGGGACCGCGACCGCGAGGCCGCCCGGGTCTTCCGGCTCGGCCGGATCACCGGCAAGGTCCGCGCCCGCTCCGGCCCCTTCCTCGGCGCCGTGCCCGAGCACGTCGACGTCCGCGCCACCGTCGCCGAGTTCGCGGGCGAGGGCGCCACCGCCACCGCCGTCGTCCGGGTCCGCCGCGGCGCGGGCTTCCCCCTGCGCACCAAGGCGCTCGGCACCCGCCGGATCGACGACACCTGGGACGAACTCGACATCCCCTTCGGCAACGGGCTCGGCGCCGACCTCGCCGAGTTCGGGCCCGACGTGCTCGTCGTCGGCCCCGAGGAACTGCGGGCGGACGTCGTCGACCGGCTGCGCGCGGTGGCCGGTGCCGGTGCCGCGGGTGCCGGTGCCGCTATCGCCGATGCTGCGGGTGCTGGTGCCGCGGGTGCCGGGGCGTCCGGCCTCACGGCGGACCGGACCGCGGCGGGCCGGACGGCGGAGCACAGGAACCAGAACGAGGACGTGCGGGCATGAGCAACGCGATCGACCAGACCCGGCGGATGCTCTCGCTGGTCACCTACCTGCGCGAACGCCCCGGCGCCGAGGTGGCCGAGGTCGCCCGCGCCTTCGGCATCAGCGAGCGCGAACTCATCGCCGACCTCAACGTGCTGCCGATGTGCGGCACCAGCTTCCGCGGCGGCGACCTGCTCGACATCGACACCGACGGCGAGCGGATCTGGTGGCACAACGTCGACGACGTCGCGCAGCCGCTGCGCCTCGCCGCCGATGAGGCCACCGCCCTGCTGGTCGCCGCCCGCGCGGTCGCCGGCCTGCCCGGCCTGCGGGCCGGCGACCGCGAGGCCCTCACCCGGGCCGTCGCCAAGATCGAGAACGCGGCGGGGGAGAGCGCCGAGGGCAGCGCCCGGGTCGGCGTCACCTTCGAGGCCGAGAGCCACGTCTTCGCCGACATCGACCGCGCCCTCAGCGAGGGCCGCCGGCTCTGGCTGCGCTACTACTCGCACGGGCGCGGCGGCATGACCGAGCGCGAGGTCGACCCGATCCGGCTGCTCACCGAGGGCCACACCTACCTCGAAGCCTGGTGCCGCACCTCCGAGGACCACCGGATGTTCCGGCTCGACCGGGTCGCCGAGATCAAGGTCCTGGACGTCCCCGCCGACCCGCCCAAGCGCGAGCCGCGCGACCTCTCCGGCGGACTGGTCAACCCGTCCGCCGACGACCCCGAGGTCGTCGTCGAGGTCACCTCCGGCGGCCGCTGGGTCGCCGAGTACTACACCCACGACCACGCCGAGGAACTGCCCGACGGCGGACTGCGGATCACCCTGCGCAGCGCCGACCCCTCGCAGCTGCGCCCGCTCGCCCTGCGGCTGGGCCGGGACGGGCGGATCGTCTCCCCGCCCGCGCTCGTCGAGCAGGCCCGGGCCGCGGCGCTGGAGGCGCTCGCCCACTACGGTGACGGGCTGGTCTGAGCCGTGGAGCCCGGTACCAGATTCAAGGTGTACTGCTCCGAGTGCCGGGAGAAGGTCGAGGTGCCCGCCGAGGGGTTCCGGCTGACCTTCGGCCGGACGGCGGACCGGACGCACTACAGCTTCTCCTGTCCGCTGTGCGGGGCGGCGGTGCGCAAGCCGGCCGGGGAGAAGATCGTCGCGGCGCTGACCGAGGCCGGCGTGCGGACCATGCGGCTGGTGCCGGCCGAGCAGTGAACGGGGGCGGGCCCCGGCGGCGCACTCCGCGGGGTGCGCTCCGGGCACCGCGCTCCGGGGCGCGGGCGGGCCGATAGGGTGGGGCCATGTCCTGGATGCCCGTCGCCGCAGTCCTCCTCGCCACCGCCGGCCTGCTGGTGCTCGGCGTCCTCGCGGTCCGGCTCTGGCTGGACGTGCGGGCGCTGGCCGAGGGAGTGGACACGGCCTCCCGGGCACTGGCCGAGGCGGCCGAGGAGCTCGCGGCCTCGGCGGCGGCCCGGTCCTGAGTCCTGGCTCCTCGACCCGGAGTCCTGAACCCTCGGCCCTCGGCTCTTGCACGGTCGGTGGCTGCGGGGGGCTGCTGCTCGACCGTAGGAGCGCGTTACGCTCTCAGCAGGCTCCTGAGCGCGAACGGGGGGCCGCTGTCCTGTTCGGGCGGCCGTCGTCACGGTGTCATCCGCAGCGGTTACCATCCCCGCAGCGAGCGGCCCGGTCGGTGCCGCCGAAAACTGAAGGTGGTCGAGCATGCGGGTCTCGTTCACCGCGATCCTGGTGGTCGCGGTCATTGCCATTGTGCTCTTCGGCGCCAAGCGGCTGCCGGACCTGGCACGCTCGCTCGGCCAGTCGGCCCGGATCCTCAAGAGCGAGGCCAAGGCGATGCGCACCGACGGCACCGCCGACACCCCGGCCGCGCCCGCCCCGGTGGCGGCCGATGGCGTCGCCGCGAAGACCATCCAGTCCGCCCCGGGCGCCTCCGCGAGCGCCCGCCCGGTGAGCGAGCAGCCCGCCGGGCACTCCGCCGGCCAGTCCGCCCCGGAGGGCGGGGCGCGCTGAGCGCACGGCACGCGCCACCACTGGAGGCCCGCCGACCGGCGGGCCCCGACGCACGAGTTGAGGACCGGGGTTGAGCAAGCTCACGAAGGCGCCGAAGACGGCCAAGGATCCCGAGGGGCGGATGGCCCTCGCCGACCACCTGCGGGAACTGCGGAACCGCGTGGTCAAGTCGGTCCTGGCGATCGTGGTGTTCACGATCGTCGCGCTGATCTTCCACAAGCAGATCGAGACATTTCTGCTCAAGCCGCTGCCGCAGTGCACCCCGGACACGATCGCGTCCACCAAGGGCCGCTGCGCGCAGGTCTCGACCATCGGTCTGACCGCGGGTTTCAACTGGATGCTCAAGGTCGCCCTGACCGCGGCCGTGGTCGCGACCGTGCCGGTCTGGCTGTACCAGCTGTGGGCCTTCGTCGCGCCCGGTCTGCACAAGCACGAGCGCAAGTACACCGTCATCTTCATGGCCTGCGGCGCGCCGCTGTTCCTGGCCGGTGTGACGCTGGCGATCATGCTGCTGCCGCTGACCGTCGAGGTCCTGATCTCGTTCACCCCGAACGAGACCACGCCGATCCTGCCGCCCTCGGACTACTTCGACATCGCCACCCGGCTGGTGATGGTGTTCGGCCTGGCCTTCGAGTTCCCGCTGCTGCTGGTCATGCTGAACATGGTCGGTGTGGTCACCGGCAAGCGGCTGCTCAGCTGGTGGCGCGGCATGGTCATGGGCATCACCGTCTTCGCGGCCTTCGCGACGCCGAGCGCCGACCCGCTGAGCATGCTGGCGCTGGCCGCGCCGATCTGGGGCCTGTACTTCGTCGCGGTCGGTGTGGCGATGCTGAACGACCGTCGCCGGGCCCGGCGCAACCCGGACCTCGCGCTGGACGACGAGGAGGCTTCGCACGTGGATCTGGCGGTGGCGCCGGTCGCCGGGGCCGAGGCGATCGAGGCGTCCGCGACGCCGAGTGCCTCCGGTCACGTGCCGGCCGCGCGGCACGAGCAGATGGACGACATCACCTGATCCGTCGCCGGTGATCCGGCCGCCGGCGATCCGTCGCCGGTGACCGGGCCGCGGTGATCGCGACGATCACGGTGATCCGAATGCCGGGAGCCCCGGCCCGCCGTTTTGCGGTGGGCCGGGGCTTTTTGGTGCGACTCGCCCGTTCGTACCCGGCGCCGTCTTGGCAGCTTCGATGGCATGTGACATATTACTGCCGTGTCCCACTCACAGAGACTCCCGGACGTCGTGGTCGTCGGAGCCGGCGTCGTCGGCGCCGCCTGCGCGTACTACGCCGCGCGGGCCGGACTCGCCGTCGACGTCGTCGACCGAGGCCCGGTCGCCGGCGGCACCACCGGCGCCGGCGAGGGCAACCTGCTCGTCTCCGACAAGGAGCCCGGTCCCGAACTCGACCTCGCCCTGTACTCCGGCGGGCTCTGGCGCGAACTCGCCGCCGAGTTCGGCACCGAGGTCGAGTACGAGGCCAAGGGCGGCCTGGTGGTCGCCGGCACGCCCGAACGGCAGGAGGCGCTGCGCGCCTTCGCGGCCGGGCAGGCCGGCTCCGGCGTCCTCTCCGAGGAGATCCCCGGTGATCGGCTGCGCGAGCTGGAGCCGCACCTCGCGCCGGGGCTGGCCGGAGGATTCCACTACCCCCAGGACTCCCAGGTCCAGCCCGCGCTGGCCGCCGCCCACCTGCTGCGGGCCGCTCGCCGCGCCGGCGCCCGGTTGTACACCGGCGAGGCCGTCCGAGCACTGCGGATCGGTGCCGACGGCGCCGTGCGCGGGGTCGAGACCGAGCGGCGGCGGCTGGACACGGCCGCCGTGGTCAACGCCGCCGGCACCTGGGGCGGCGAGCTGGCCGCGCTGGCCGGCGTCGGGCTGCCGGTGCTGCCGCGGCGCGGGTTCGTGCTGGTGACCGAGCCGCTGCCGCGGATCGTCCGGCACAAGGTGTACGCCGCCGACTACGTCGCCGACGTCGCCAGCGGCTCGGCCGCCCTGCAGACCTCGGCCGTGGTCGAGGGGACGCCGGGCGGGCCGGTGCTGATCGGCGCCAGCCGCGAGCGGGTCGGCTTCGACCGCACCCTCTCGGTCGAGGTGCTGCACCGGCTGGCGGCCCAGGCGGCCGCGCTCTTCCCGGTGCTGGCCGGGGTGAACGTGATGCGCGCCTACCGGGGCTTCCGTCCGTACCTCCCGGACCACCTGCCCGCGATCGGCGCCGACCCCCGGGTGCCCGGTCTGTACCACGCCTGCGGCCACGAGGGCGCCGGCATCGGGCTGGCGCCGGGCACCGGGTTGCTGATCGCCCAGCAGCTCACCGGCAAGGACCCGGAACGCGACCTCGCGCCCTTCCGGCCCGACCGCTTCCCGGCGGCGGACGCCGCGGCCTGAGGCGGTGCCGTGCACTCTGCAGAGTGCGCAACGGTTTTGCAAAGTGCGCAAAGTGCACTTTGCAAAACGCACGGACACCCGAGAACGGACACCCCGGAGGGCCGCTCCCCGGCGGGACGGGGCGATCTGCCCTCGGGGCCGAGCGCCCGCGGGCACACGATCCCGAGAGAGCGTCCACCCGGGGGACCGTCCACCCGCCGGTGCCCCCGACCACCCCACGATCGGCTCGTGAGCTGAACGGAGAACCCCCACCCATGCGCCGTACCCGCACCCCCGCGGAGCTGGTCCGGGCCGAGCCCGGGCCCGCCCACACCATCGAGTTCGACGGTCGGCCCGTGCCCGCGCTGCCCGGGCAGACGATCGCCGCCGCCCTCTGGGCCGACGGCGTGCTCGCCTGGCGCACCACCCGGGTGGGCGGGAAGCCGCGCGGGGCGTTCTGCGGCATCGGCGCCTGCTTCGACTGCCTGGCCACCGTCGACGGGCGGCCCAACCAGCGCACCTGCCTGCTGCCGGCCGAGCCCGGCACCACCGTCACCACCCAGGAGGGCCACGGCCGTGCCGACCTCGAAGTCTGAGCCCGCGCAGTCCTCCGGAGCCCGCAGCCCCGGCGGCCCGTTCCACGACCTCGCGGTGATCGGCGCCGGCCCCGGCGGCCTCGCCGCCGCCGTGACCGCCGCCGACCTCGGCCTGCGCTGCGTCCTGGTCGACGCCGGCCGGAGCACCGGCGGGCAGTTCTACCGCCACCCCGCGCCCGGTCTCGGCGCCGCCCGCCCCGACCGGCTGCACCACGGCTGGTCCGTCTACACCGCCCTCTCGGACCGGCTCGCCGCCCACCGCGCGGCCGGCCGCGTCGAGCTGCTCACCGGCCACCAGGTCTGGGCGCTGGAGCGGGCCGGGGACGGCGACTGGCGGCTGCACGCCACCACCGGCCCGGACGCCGAGGACCGGACCACCGTCCGCGCCGCCGCCGTGCTGCTCGCCACCGGCGCCTACGAGCGCCAGCTGCCCTTCCCCGGCTGGACCCTGCCCGGGGTGGTCACCGCGGGCGGCGCCCAGGCGATGCTCAAGGCCGGTCTGGTGCTGCCCGGCCGGCGGATCGTGGTGGCGGGCAGCGGCCCGCTGCTGCTCGCGGCGGCCTCCTCCCTGGTCACGGCCGGCGCCGAGGTGCCGGCCGTGGTGGAGGCCACCGCGTACCTCGGGTACGCCCGCCGCCCCGGTGTGCTGGCCGCCGTCCCGGCCAAGCTGGTCGAGGGCGCCGGGCACGGTTCGGCGCTGCTGCGCCACGGCGTCCGGCTGCGGCCGCGCAGCGCGGTGGTCGAGGCGCACGGCACCGACCGGGTCACCGCCGTCACGGTGGCCCGGTTGGACGCCGAGTGGCGTCCGGTTCCCGGCACCGAGCGCCGGATCGTCTGCGACGCGCTCGCCGTCGGCCACGGTCTGATCCCGCAGATCGAGCTGGCCACCGAGCTGGGCGCGGCCACCAGGACCACCCCCGACGGAACGGCCGCGCTCAAGGTCGACGCCCGCCTGCGGACCACCGTGCCCGGGCTCTGGGCGGCCGGAGAGGCGTGCGGGGTCGGCGGCGCCGACCTCGCGATCGCCGAGGGCGAGCTGGCCGCGCACGCCGTCGCGGACCGGCCGGTCCGGGTCGGGCTGCTGCGCCGGCGGTCCCGGCTGCGGGCCTTCGCCGAGCTGATGGCCGCCGCCCACCGGCCCGGGCCGGGCTGGACCGACTGGCTGCGGGAGGACACCGATGTCTGCCGCTGCGAGGAGGTCCCGGCCGGACGGATCAGGGAGGCGGTGGACGGGCTGGGCGCGGGCGACGCGCGCACCGTCAAGCTGCTGACCAGGGCCGGGATGGGCTGGTGCCAGGGCCGGATGTGCGGTCCGGCGGTGGCCTGCCTGGCGGGCGGCGCCGACCGGGCCGAGGTTCCGGCGGACAGCCGGCCGTTCTCCTGCCCCGTTCCGCTCGGGCAACTCGCGGCCGAGCGGGACGACCAGGCCGACCGGGACGACCGGGATAACCGGGACGACCGGGACAACCGGGACAACCGGGTCGACCGGGACGACCGGGCCGACGGGCGGGGCCGGGACGACCGGTAGCACCGCCCGGAAGGGACCCACCGGCCGCTCCCGTCGGCCGGTCGGTCCGAATCCGACCGAAAACGCCCGGTGGTGGCTCTTGTCTCCACCGCGCGCCTTCTAATAAAATGTCACACCTCACCAAGGAGTCATCCGTGTCCCAGATCTCGCACGACACCACCCGGCCCTGGCGCGGCATCATGGTCGCCACCACGCTCCCGCTGCGCCCGGACCTCTCCGTCGACTACGACGCGTACGCCGACCACGTCCGCTGGCTGATCGAGTCGGGCTGCGACGGCGTCGTCCCCAACGGCTCGCTCGGCGAGTACCAGACCCTGACCGCCGAGGAGCGCGCCAAGGTCGTCGAGGTCGCCGTCGAGGCCGCCGGTGACGGTTCCCGGGTGATGCCCGGTGTCGCCGCCTACGGCAGCGCCGAGTCCCGCCGCTGGGCCGAGCAGGCCGCCGAGGCCGGCGCCGGTTCCGTGCTGCTGCTGCCGCCGAACGCCTACCGGGCCGACCACGAGGCCGTCCGCGGGCACTACGCCGAGGTCGCCAAGGCCGGCGTGCCGATCGTCGCCTACAACAACCCGATCGACACCAAGGTCGACCTGGTTCCGACGCTGCTCGCCGAGCTGCACGCCGAGGGCTCGATCGTCGCGGTCAAGGAGTTCAGCGGCGACGTCCGCCGCGCCTACGAGATCGCCGAGCTGGCCCCGGGCCTGGACCTGCTGATCGGCGCCGACGACGTGCTGCTGGAGCTGGCCCTGGCCGGCGCCGTCGGCTGGATCGCCGGCTACCCGAACGCGCTGCCGGAGGCGAGCGCAGCGCTGTACAAGGCCGCCGTCGCCCACGACCTGGGCACCGCGCTGCCGCTGTACAAGGCGCTGCACTCGCTGCTGCGCTGGGACTCCAAGACCGAGTTCGTCCAGGCCATCAAGCTCTCCATGGACATCGCCGGCCGCCCCGGCGGTCCGACCCGCGCGCCGCGCCTGCCGCTGACGCCGGAGATCGAGGCGGCCGTCCGCGCGGCCACCGAGAAGGCGCTGGCCGAGGGCCTCGCCTGACCCGAACCGGAATTCCGGTTCCGAGTGTCCGGGACGGCCGGCTGCGGGGGCAGCCGGCCTCCGGGCCACCTTCCGGCGCCGCCGGTCCACCCCCGTCCGGACCGCCCCGGCCTCGACGAAGCCAGCCACCTCCCCACCCACGGAGCGTCAGCAGATGCGCAGCCGTCACGTCTTCCACGCCGTCGACTCGCACACCGAGGGCATGCCCACCCGGGTCATCACCGGTGGGTTCGGTGTCATTCCCGGTGCCACCATGGCCGAGCGCCGGACGCACTTCCAGGAGCACCTGGACCACTTCCGGACCCTGCTGATGTACGAGCCCCGGGGCCACGCCGCGATGAGCGGCGCCATCCTGCAGCCGCCGACCCGGCCGGACGCCGACTTCGGCGTGCTCTACATCGAGGTCACCGGCCTGCTGCCGATGTGCGGCCACGGCACCATCGGCGTGGCCACCGTGCTGGTCGAGACCGGTATGGTGCCGGTCGTCGAGCCGGTGACCACCGTCCGGCTGGACACCCCGGCGGGCCTGGTGGTCGCGGACGTCGCGGTCGAGGACGGCGCCGCCAAGGCGGTCACCATCCGCAACGTGCCGTCCTACTCGGTGGCGCTGGACCGCAAGATCGAGGTCCCGGGCCACGGCACGGTGACCTACGACCTGGCGTACGGCGGCAACTTCTACGCGATCCTGCCGCTCGCGGAGTTCGGCCTGCCGTTCGAGCGGGAGCGCAAGCAGGAGATCCTGGACGCGGGCCTCGCCCTCATGGACGCGATCAACGCGAGCCCGGACCGGCCGGTGCACCCGGAGAACCCGTCCATCCACGGCTGCCACCACGTGAACCTGCTGGCCCCCGGCTCGACCGCCGAGCACTCCCGGCACGCGATGGCCATCCACCCCGGCTGGTTCGACCGCTCGCCCTGCGGCACCGGCACCTCGGCCCGGATGGCGCAGCTGCACGCGCGCGGCGAGCTGCCGCTGGACCGGGACTTCCGCAACGACTCCTTCATCGGGACCACCTTCATCGGGCGGCTGGTGGAGGAGACCGAGGTGGGCGGGCACCCGGCCGTCGTGCCGACCGTCACCGGGCGGGCCTGGATCACCGGTACCGCCCAGTACTTCCTCGACCCGAGCGACCCGTTCCCGGCGGGCTTCCTGCTCTGACCCCGGGCCTGCCGACCCGGGCCTCCTGGTCCGATCCCGCCCCGCGCTCGCTTCCTCCCGCGCACTCGCTCCCCGCTCCGCCCCGGCGGCGCGCCGACCCCCCCGTCCCGGGGCCGGCCGCCCACCGCCGGACCCGCCGTCCGACCCGCTCCGAAAACCCGTCGAACCCCCGAAGGGCTGCCTGCAGTGACGATCCGTTCGTACAACCCCGCCGACCCCGCGGACCTCGTCGCCGAGGCGCCCGCCCCCGGTGCCGAGGCCGTCCTGGCCACCGTCGCCCGCGCCCGCGCCGCCCAGCCCGGCTGGCTCGCCGCCGGCGCCGGCGGCCGCTCGGCCGCGCTCACCCGGATCGCCGAGGCCGTCGAGGCGCACGCCGAGGAGCTGGCCGAGCTGGTCGTGCGCGAGGTCGGCAAGCCGATCGCCGAGGCGCGCGGCGAGGTCGCCCGCACCGTCGCGATCTGGCGCTACTACGCGCAGGCGCCGTTCGCCGCCTCCGGCGAGGTGCACGAGACCGCCGGCGGGCCCGGCCTGCTGCTCACCCGCCGCCGCCCGTACGGGGTGGCCGGCCTGGTCACGCCGTGGAACTTCCCGCTGGCGATCCCCACCTGGAAGGCCGCTCCGGCGCTGGCCGTCGGCAACACCGTGGTGCTCAAGCCCTCCTCGGAGGCGATCGGCTGCGCCCGCCGGCTGGCCGAGCTGATCGCCGGGGCCGGGCTGCCGGCCGACGTCTTCACCGTGCTGCCCGGCGGCGGCGCCGAGGGCGGCACCCTGGTCGGCGCGGCCGACGTGGTCTCCTTCACCGGCTCCACCGGCGTCGGCCGCCAGGTCGTCCGCACCGCCACCGACCGCGGCATCCCGGTCCAGGCCGAGCTCGGCGGGCTGAACACCGCGATCGTCCTGCCGGACGCCGACGTCGACCAGGCCGCCGCCCACCTGGCCAACGCGATCGCCGGCTACGCGGGGCAGAAGTGCACCGCCACCAGCCGGGTGGTCGCGGTCGGCGAAGCCTACGAGCCGCTGCGCGCCGCCCTGGTGAAGGCGCTCGGCCAGGTCGACGGCACCTCCTGCGGGCCGGTCATCAACGAGGCCACCCGGGACGAGATCACCGCGGCCGTCGTCTCCGCCGCGGAGGCCGGCGCCGAGGTGCTGACCGGCGGCGGCGTGCCCGCCCGGGACGGCTGGTACCTGGAGCCGACCCTGGTCGCCGGGGTGCCGGACGAGCACCCGCTGAGCCGGGAGGAGTTCTTCGGCCCGATCGCCGTCCTGCACGCGGCGGCCGACCTGGACGAGGCGATCGCGCTCGCCAACAACACCCCGTACACGCTGTCCGCCTCGGTGCACACCCGGGACCTGGACGCGGCGCTCGCCACCGCCGACCGGCTGAACGCCGGCATGATCCGGGTCAACGCGCCGTCCAGCGGCGTCGACTTCCACCTGCCGTTCGGCGGTGCCAAGGGTGCCAGCCACGGTGCCCGCGAGCAGGGCCAGGCCGCGCTGGACTTCTACACCCAGAGCCGCACCGTCACCCTGCTGCCGGGCGGGGGCGCCTGATGACGACGGCCCTCCCGGACCCGGAGGCGCTACCTGCGGTGCACGTCGACACGGTCGACTACCACACGGCCGGCGAGCCGTTCCGGATCGTCGTCGGCGGCGCGCCCGTGATCCCCGGTGACACGGTCGCCGAGCGGCGGGCGATCGCGATCGGGGCCGGCGGCACCGCCACCGCGCCCCGGTCGGGCCCGCTGGACGACGTCCGGCGGCTGCTCACCCGTGAGCCGCGCGGCCACGCCGGCATGTACGGGGGCTTCCTGGTGCCGCCGGACGACGACGAGGCCGACCTCGGCGTGCTGTTCTGGCACAAGGACGGCTACTCGACCGCCTGCGGCCACGGCACCATCGCGCTCGGCGCCTGGGCGGTCGACTCCGGGCTGGTCGCCGCGCCCGACTACGGCGTCGCCCGGGTCCGGATCGACGTGCCGTCCGGGCGGGTCACCGCGCTGGTCAACCGGGCCGCAGGGCGGACCACCGGGGTGACCTTCCGCAACGTGCCGTCCTGGGTGAGCGAGTTGAAGCTCCCGGTCGAGACCTCGCGCGGCACTGTCGAGGTGGCCGTCGCCCACTCCGGCGCCTGCTACGTCTCGGTGCCGGCCGCGGCCCTCGGGCTCTCGGTGACCCTGGAGCGACTGCCCGAGCTCACCGCGGCCGGACGGGAGATCCGGGCCGCGCTGGCCGACTCCCCGGCCGTGCGGCACCCGGTGGACCCGCGGCTGTCCGGTGTCTACGGCGTCATCCTGTTCGACGAGCTCCCGTCGGTGGACGGCGCGCTGAACCAGCGCAACGTCACCGTCTTCGCGGACGGCCAGATCGACCGCTCGCCGTGCGGCTCCGGCAGCTCGGCCCGGCTGGCCGTGCTGGCCGCCGAGGGGCGGCTCGCCCCCGGCGCGGAGCTGCGGCACGAGTCGATCGTCGGCACGGTCTTCGGCGGTCGGGTCCTTCCCGGCGGCGACCCGTGGGGCGACGGCGTGGTCACCGAGGTGACCGGCACCGCGCACCGTACCGGCGAGCACCGCTTCGTGCTCGACCCGCAGGACACGCTCGGCACGGGATTCCTGCTGTGAGCGGCGACCCGCGGACCACCCCGGAACCGCCCGGCGTGGCGACCGAGCCGCTCCGGCCCGTCACGCCGGGCTCCGCCCCCGCCTCCCCGGCCGTCGGGCCGACCACCGGGCCGGCGGTGCTGCCGACCGGGGCGGTCGGACTGACGCCGGCGGAGGCGGCCCGGGCGATCGAGGGGGTGCTGCTGGACGGGCTCGACCCGGAGAGCGCCCCCGCCCGCTCGGCGATCCCGGTCCCGGCCGGGGAGCTGCTGATGATGCCGGCCGCCTCCAAGGCGTACGTCGGGGTGAAGATCGCCGGTGTCGCGCCGGCCAACCCCGCCGTCGGGCTGCCCCGGATCACCGGTGGCTACCTGCTGCTGGACGGTCCGACCCTGCAGCCGGTCGCGCTGCTCGACGGGATCGCGCTCACCTCGCTGCGCACGCCCGCGGTCACGGCCGTCGCGCTGGACCGGCTGGCGGTGCCGGAGGCCGGGCACCTGGTGCTGTTCGGTTCGGGCCCGCAGGCGTACGGACACCTGGACGCCCTGCTCGCCGTCCGTCGGCTGACCCGGTTGACCGTGGTGGCCCGCAGCGCGGAGCCGGCCGAGGCGCTGGTCCGGTACGCCCGGGGGCTCGGTCTGGAGGCCGGTGTCGGCACCCCGGCGGCGGTGGCGGGGGCGGACCTGGTGGTCTGCTGCACCACCGCGCGCACACCGCTGTTCGACGGGGCGCTGGTGCCGGACCACGCGGCGGTGGCCGCGGTCGGTTCGCACGAGGTGGACGCCCGCGAGGTGGACGAGGTGCTGGTCGGCCGGTCCGCGCTCTACGTGGAGGCTCGGGCGGCCGCGCTGCGGGAGGCCGGTGACCTGCTGATGGCGGGGGTGACCGGCGCCGACCCGCTGTGGAACCTGGCCGAGCTGGTGCGGGGCGAGGCTCCGGTGCCGGCCGACCGGCCGAGGTTCTTCAAGAGCGTCGGGATGGCCTGGCAGGACCTCGCGGTCGCGGCCGAGGCGCATCGGCGCGGGGTGGGCTGATCGGTCTTCCGGTCGGTACGGGTCTGCTGTGGGACCGGGCCGATCGGGTGCCGGCGCTCGGCGCTGTGTCGGTACCCGTTTCCAAGTCCGTGACCTCGGACGAGGATCGGTCGTTGATGTGTCCGGCCGGAGTCGCGGTCGGCGTGGCGGGAAGGGATCCCCCGCCACGCCGGCCGTTTTTTGCGTCCCGGTCAGGGGGCGGCGGTGGTGGTGGCGACGACGGTGGGTGTCGTCCGCGGCCGGTAGGTGTCGATCAGCCGGGCGAGGTGGCGGCCGGTGAGGTGGAGCGGCTCCTCGCTCCGGGCGACCTGGGCGGCGAGCTCGGCGCCCTCCAGGGTGTTGATGACGGTGGCGGCGAGCTCGCGGGCGTCGCTGAGGGCGATACCGCCGCAGTGCAGCTTCTCCTCGACGACGGCGCGCCAGTGCGCGAACGCCGCGGTGACGGCCTCCTCGATGACCGGCGCCCGGCCGACCGTCTCCAGCGCGGTGGTGGTGATCGGGCAGCCGTCCTGCCAGTCGGACGCGCGTAGGGCCTCGGCGAGCAGCCGGGCGCAGGCGGCGACGGCCTCGGCGGGGTCGGCGGCGCTGTCCAGCCCCGTGCGCAGCAGTTCCGCGAACTCCTGGTCGCCGTGGCGGATCGCCGCAGCGGCCAGTTCCTGCTTCCCGCCGGGGAAGAAGTGGTAGACGGAGCCGAGGGTGGCCTCCGCCTCGCGGGAGATCTGCTTGATGCCGGTGCCCTCGTACCCCTGGCGCTGGAGCAGCCGGGAGGTGGCCCGGACGATCCGCTCGCGGGTGCCGGTGGTCGTGGTCTTCACGGGGGCGAGTCTAGCCGATCGATTGGATAGAGCGTTCGTTCCAGTGCTGTGCTAGCTTCACCTTCTGGGTAGAGCGTTCGTTCTAGTCATCTTCGGAGGGGATCCCCATGTCTCTCGCGCGACAGGAGAGCGAGCAGCGGCAGGACGGGTGGCAGGAGGGCGAGCGGCGGGAGAGCCACGGGCCGTCCGTCACCTTGGTCGGGCTCGGCCCGATGGGCCGGGCGATGGCCGGCGCCTACCTGGACGCCGGATACGCCGTGACGCTCTGGAACCGCAGCCCGGGCCGGGCCGACGGGCTGCTCGCCCGGGGCGCCGTGCTCGCGCCGGACGCGGCCGCGGCGTTCGCGGCCAACGACCTGGTCGTGCTGAGCCTGGCCGACTACGACGCGGTGTTCGCCGTCCTGGCCGCCGCGGAGCCGGAGCTGGCGGGGAAGGTGGTGGTCGACCTCGGCACCGGCACCCCCGCCCGCGCCCGGGAGGTCGCCCGGTGGCTCGCCGAGCGCGGCGCCGGGCACCTCACCGGCGGGGTGCAGGTCCCGCCGTCCGGCATCGGACGGCCGGAGTCGTCCAGCTTCTACAGCGGCCCGGTCGAGCTGTTCCGGCGGCACCGCGCCGACCTGGAGGTGCTCACCGGCGCCGACTACCGGGGCGACGACCCGGGGCTGGCGCAGCTCCACCACCGGATCCGGATGGACCGCTTCTGGACCTCGCTGACCGCCTACCTCCACGCCACCGCCCTCATGGAGGCGAGCGGCGCCGCGGTGGACGAGTTCCCGCCCCGCGCCGCCTCCGCGGGGGCCTCCGGGCGGGGAGGGGCCGGTGCGACCGGACCGGTCCGTCCGTTCCAGTCGTTCCGGAGGGAATGAGGGGGCCGGAATCGAGGAGTTGGGCCGCCGACCGTTGTCAGCGGGCGGCGCTCCTGCCACGATGGGGTCCGACCATGGACGCCGTGCGCTGACAGGTCGTTCGAAATCACGGAATGTTGCACACTCAACGTAACGTGACATTGTACGCTGGTGTTCTGCACTCACCGGAGGAACACCATGGCCGACCTCAAACCCCGCACCCTGATCTCCGTCCAGGAGCGGCTGCGCGACCAGGTCGCCCACGCCCTTCGGGCCGCCCTGATCTCCGGCGAGCTGCGCCCCGGGGTCGTCTACTCCGCGCCCGCCCTGGCCGCCGACTTCGGCGTCTCCGCCACCCCCGTCCGCGAGGCCATGCTGGATCTGGCCCGCGAGGGCCTGGTCGAGGCCGTCCGGAACAAGGGCTTCCGGGTCACCGAGCTCACCGAGCGGGACCTCGACGACTTCACCGAGATCCGCGCCCTGATCGAGGTCCCGACCGTCGGCCGGGTCGCTCGCACCGCCACTCCCGAGCAGCTGGAGGCGCTGCGCCCGCAGGCCGAGGCCATCGTCGTCGCGGCCGGCAAGCAGGACCTCATCGGTTACCTGGAGGCCGACCGGCAGTTCCACCTGGACCTGCTCGGCCTGGCCGGCAACTCCCGCCTGGTCGAGGTCGTCGGCGACCTGCGCAAGCGCTCCCGCCTCTACGGCCTCAACCGCCTGGCCGAGCGCGGCGAGCTGGTCTCCTCGGCGGAGGAGCACCTGGAGCTGCTGGACCTGATGATCGCGGGCGACGCCCCGGCCGCCGAAGCCTGCATGACCCGCCACCTCAGCCACGTCCGCTCGCTGTGGGCGGAGGGCCAGGAGGAAGCGGCCGAGGAGGAGTCCCGCACCGGCCTGCGCCTGCGCGCCCGGTAGGGGCAAACCACCCGTTCGGGGGAATTCTCCGCGATCGGGCGGGGTATCGATCCCGCCCGGGTCATGGTGCTCACCGACCCGCAGGACGGTGAGCACCGGGTGCGCGCCGTCCACCACCCCGGGCAGTCCTTCGGCTTGCCGGAGTCGGTCGGTGCTTCGGTGACGCTCTCGGTGGACGACGTGCTGGCCGCCAAGAAGTAGCTCACACCGCCGCCGGCACCGTCAGTCTGCCGTCCTGGACCTCGGCGACCTGGTCGACCGCCGTCAGGTGGGTGCGGTCGTGCGTGACCAGGACCGTCGCGGTGGCGCGGCGGTGGGTGAGGGTGGTCAGCAGGTCGAGCACGGCGGCGCCGCGTTCGTGGTCGAGGGCGCTGGTCGGTTCGTCGACCAGGAGCACGGTGGGGTCGTTCATCAGCGCGCGGGCGATGTTGACCCGCTGGCGCTGACCTCCGGAGAGCTGGTGCGGGCGGCGGCCGGCGAGGTCGCGCAGGCCGACGGCGGCCAGCAGCTCCAGGGCGCGGGGCAGTGCGCCGCGCGGGGAGCGGCCGTCGAGGTGGGCCATCACCTGGAGCTGTTCGGCGGCGGTCAGTGAGGGCAGCAGGTTGGGCTGCTGGAAGACGATGCCGATCCGGTGCCGCCGCAGCGCGGTCAGTCCGGCCCGGTCCAGTCCGGCGGTGTCCGTGCCGTCCACCACCACCCGCCCGGAGTCCGGGGCGATCAGGGTCGCGGCGACCGCGAGCAGGCTGGACTTGCCGGAGCCGGACGGGCCCACCACGGCGGTGACGGTGCCCTTCGGCACGGTCAGCGACACCTCGTCGAGGGCGGTCAGCCGGTCGTCGCCGTCCGGGTAGGTGAGGGTGACGCGGTCGAGGTGCAGGGTCATCGGGCACTCCCCAGGGCGGTCAGCGGGTCGACGGAGGTGATGCGGCGCACGGACAGGGCCGCGCCGACCGCGCCGAGCGCGATCATGACGGCGGCGGGGACCAGCACCGTCGGGGCGTCCAGGACGAACGGGACGGCGGAGCCGATCAGCGCGCCCACGCCGACGGCGACCGCCGTGCCCAGGGCGGTGCCCAGGACCAGCAGCAGGACGGCCTGCCCGAGCGCGTCGCGCAGCAGGTAGCGGGTGGAGGCGCCGAGCGCCTTCAGGACGGCGATGTCACCGCCGCGCTGGATCGTCCAGACGGTGAAGAAGGCGCCGATCACCAGCGCCGAGATCGCGAACAGGAAGCCCCGCATCAACTGCAGCGAGCCGTTCTCCGAGGTGTAGGAGCCGATCGCGGCCAGCGCGTCGGTCCGGCTCCGGGTCTCGGTGCCGAGGGCGGTGTCGGCGGCGGTCAGGTCGGCGCCCTCCGTGGTGCTCAGCGCGACCGCGGTGGCGTGCCCGGCCCCGCCGGGGGCGGCCTGCTGCCAGTCGGCCAGGGTCGTCCACACCACCGGGGTGTGGCTGTAGGAGGCGTCCCCGGCCACGGCGGCGACGGTCAGCGGCCGGCCCGCGACGGTGAATGCGTCGCCGGGGCGCAGCCCGCCGAGGTCCTCGGCGGCGGTCCGCGACAGCACCGCCCGGCCCGGGACGAGGGAGTCGCCCCGGGGTACGAGCGAGGAGCCGTCGGGGACGCCGAAGACGGAGAGCGCGGCGGTGCGCGGTCCGGCGGCCCCCTTCGTGGTGGCGATGCCGAGCGGCTGCGCCGAGGTGACGCCGGGCGTGCGGGCCCAGCCCTGCCACTGCTCGGGGGTGACCTGGGAGTCGGTGAAGGAGAGCTTCCGGCCGTCGGCGGGGCGGCCGAAGGCCAGGTGGTCGGCGGGCAGGCCGGTGACGGCCGAGGTGTTCTGCCGGCCGAGTCCGGCGGTCAGCCCCGACAGCAGGCCGACCAGCACGGTGATCAGCACGATGACGGTTCCCATCAGGGCGAACCGCCCCTTGGCGAACCCCAGATCCCTCCAGGCGACGAACACCGCGAGTCCTTCCGTCCGATCCACTGCGACACTGACGAGAGTGGTCGACCTGCGGTCCCCCGGGCATCGCACCGGGGATTGGATCCTCGGCTTCGAAGGGCGGAAGCGGAGTTCAACCTTTCGATTGATGCCGGTCGGCGGCACGGACCCTAGGCTGGACGGATGGCGACCGATCGACCCCGAACCACCCCCGTCGCCCGCGTGCTCCGGGTCTGTCTGCACCTGCTGGTGGCGGGCCTGCTGGCGCTCGCCGTGGTCCGGGCGCTGGCCGGGCGCGACGGCGACCCGGCGGCGGTCACGGCGGCCGCCGCCGCGATGGCCGCCGTCTACGCGGCCGGTCCGCTGATCGGCGCCGTCGGCCGCTCCCCCCGGGCCGCCGCGCTCTGGCTGGCGTTGCTCGGGGTCACCTGGGCGGGTGTGCTGGTGGCCACCCCGGACGGGGTCTGGCTGGCGTTCCCGCTGTACTTCCTGGAGCTGCACCTGCTCGGTCGGCGGTCCGGGGTCGCGGCGGTCGGGCTCACCGCCGTGGCGGCGATCGTCGCCTACTCCGTCCATCAGCACACCGTCGGCGTCGCCCCGGCGATCGGGCCGCTGCTGGGGGCCGCCTTCGCCGTCGCGACCGTGTTCGGCTACCAGGCGCTCTACCGGGAGAGCGAGGAGCGCCGCCGGCTCATCGACGAGCTGACGGCCGCCCGCGCCGACCTCGCGACCGCCCACCACGCGGCCGGGGTGCTGGCCGAGCGGGAGCGGCTGGCCCGGGAGATCCACGACACCCTGGCGCAGGGCCTGACCAGCATCCAGCTGCTGCTGCGGGCCGCGCAGCGCGCGCTGCCGGAGCGGGCCGAGGCCGCCGGCGAGTACGTGGAGCAGGCCCGGCGGGCGGCCCAGGACAACCTGGACGAGGCCCGCCGCTTCGTGCGCGCGCTCACCCCACCGGCGCTGGAGGGCGACACCCTGCCGGTGGCGCTGGAGCGGCTGTGCGCGACCACGACGGCGCGCGGCGGCCTGCCGGTGCGGCTGCGCGTGTCGGGGGAGCGGTTCCCGCTGCCGGTGCCGCACGAGGTGGCGCTGCTGCGGATCGCGCAGTCCGCGCTCGGCAACGCGGTGCGGCACGCCGGGGCGGGCCACGCCGAGGTGACGCTCAGCTTCATGGCGGGCGAGGTGGCGCTGGACGTGGTGGACGACGGTGCGGGGTTCGACCCGGAGGCCGTGCGGACGCGGGCCGCCGCGGGTGGCGGGCACGTCGGGGAAGGCGGTTACGGGCTGCCGTCGATGCGGGCCCGGGCGCGGGCGCTGGGCGGGACCTTCGCGGTGGAGTCCGCGCCGGGGGAGGGCACGGCGCTGGCGGTGCTGCTCCCGGTGCCCGGGGAAGCGGACGGAGCGGACGGAGGGGACGCGGCGGGCGGCGCGAAGGAGGGGCCGTCGTGACCGGGGCCGTGATCCGCCTGCTGCTCGCCGACGACCACCCGGTGGTCCGGGCGGGGCTGCGGGCCGTCCTGGAGAGCGAGCCGGACTTCGCGATCGTCGCGGAGGCGGCCACCGCCGAGCAGGCGGTGGAGCTGGCGGCCGAGGTGGCGGTGGACGTGGTGCTGATGGACCTGCAGTTCGGGCCGGGGGCGGCGATGAACGGCGCCCAGGCCACGGCGGCGATCACGGCCCGGGGCGCGGGGGCGCCGAGGGTCCTGGTGGTGACCACCTACGACACGGACGCGGACACCCTGCCGGCGCTGGAGGCCGGGGCCACCGGGTACCTGCTGAAGGACGCGCCGCCGGAGGAACTGGCCCGGGCGGTGCGGTCGGCGGCGGCGGGGCGGCCGGCGCTGGCGCCCACGGTCGCGGACCGGCTGCTGGAGCGGATGCGGACGCCCGCGGCGGCGTTGAGCGCGCGGGAGACGGAGGTGCTGGGGCTGGTCGCGGACGGGCTGACCAACCAGGCGATCGGCGGGCGGCTGCATCTGAGCCTGGCCACGGTGAAGTCGCATCTGGTGCACATCTACACCAAGTTGGGCGTCGAGTCGCGGACGGCGGCGGTGCGGGAGGCGCGGGCGCGGGGGCTGATCCGGCGCGGGGGGTGAGCGAGGAGGGGCGGGGAGCGGCGGGCGTAGGGTGGTCGGCGACCCCGTGTGCCCTGTGATCGGAGGATCCCCGGATGGCCGTCCGACTCGACGAACTCGCCGTGCCCGTGATCGGCGCCCCGATGGCCGGCGGGGCGAGCACGCCGGAGCTGGTGGCCGCGGTGAACGCGGCGGGCGGGCTGGGCTTCCTGGCGGCCGGTTACCGGAGCGCCGCCGCCATGGCCGAACAGATCGGGCTGACCCGGAAGGTGACGGACCGTCCGTTCGGCGTGAACCTCTTCGTGCCGGCCGCGCCCGGTGACCCGGCCGCGGTGGCCGCCTACCGGGAGCGGCTGCGGCCGGAGGCGGAGCGGCACGGGGTCGCGCTGCCGGAGGAGATCGGGCCGGACCGGGACGACTGGGACGCCAAGATCGCCGCGCTGCTGGCCGCGCCGGTCGCGGTGGTCTCGTACACCTTCGGGCTGCCCGCCGCCGGGGAGGCGCGGGCGCTGCGGGCGGCGGGGGTGTTCCAGGTGGGCACGGTGACCACGCCGGAGGAGGCCCGGCGGGCCGAGGCGGTCGGGATGGACGCGCTGTGCGTGCAGGGTCCGGAGGCGGGCGGGCACCGGGCCACCCACGGGGTCGCGGACCGGCCGGGGGACGTCCCGCTGCTCGCCCTGCTGGCCGCGGTGCGGTCGGTGACGGGGCTGCCGCTGGTCGCGGCGGGTGGGCTGGCCGACGGGGCGTCGGTCGCGGCCGCGCTGCGGGCCGGGGCGGTGGCGGTCCAGCTGGGGACGGCGCTGCTGCGGGCGGACGAGGCGGGGACGTCGGCGGCGCACCGGGCGGCGCTGACGGAGTTCGAGGGGACGGCGGTGACCCGGGCGTTCACCGGGCGTCCGGCGCGGGGTCTGCGGAACGCGTTCATGGACCGGTACGGGCCGTACGCGCCCGCCGCCTACCCGGAGGTGCACCACCTGACCGGGCCGCTGCGCGCGGCGGCGGTCCGGCGCGGTGACACCGGGGCGATGCACCTGTGGGCCGGGGCCGGGCACCGGTCGGCGCGCGGCGGTCCGGCCGCGGGGATCGTGGCCCGGTTGTGGGAGGAGGCGCGGGGGGGCCGGGGGGGGGGGCCGGGGGCCCCCGCCCCCCCCCCGGGCGGCCCCGCCCCCCCCCGGGGGCGCCGCCCCGCCCCCCCCCCGCCCCCCCCCCGCCCCGCCGGGGGCGGGGGGCCGGGGTGGGGGGGGGGGGGGGGGGCGGGGGGGGGGGCCCCGGGGCGCCCCGCGGCCCCCGACGGTGCCGGCCCGGCCGCCGCGGGGCCGGCACCGCGGGCTCAGCCGAGCAGGTCGGCCATCCAGGACTCGATGGCGGGGACGCTGCGCGGCAGCGCGTCGGACATCAGCCGGGCGCCGTCGGCGGTGATGACCAGGTCGTCCTCGATCCGGACACCGAGGCCGCGCAGCTCGGCGGGGAGGGTCTCGTCGTCGGGCTGGAGGTAGAGGCCGGGCTCGACGGTGAGGACGTGGCCCTCCTCCAGGACCCCGTCGAGGTACGTCTCGGCCCGGGCCCGGGCGCAGTCGTGGACGTCGAGGCCGAGCATGTGGCCGGTGCCGCAGAGGGTGTAGCGGCGGTAGACGCCGTTGTCGTCGGCGAGCGCCTCCTCGGCGGAGACGGGCAGCACGCCCCAGTCGGCGAGGCCCTCGGCGATGACCCGGGCGGCCGCGCTGTGGAAGTCGCGGAAGCGGGCGCCGGGGCGCAGCGTGTCGATGCCGGCCTGCTGGGCGGCGAGCACCAGCTCGTACACCTGGCGCTGGACGGGCGTGAAGGTGCCGCTCAGCGGGAGGGTGCGGGTGATGTCGGCGGTGTAGAGGGTGTCGGTCTCGACGCCGGCGTCCAGCAGCAGCAGGGCGTTGGGGTCGAGGGCGCCGTCGTTGCGGATCCAGTGCAGGACGCAGGCGTGGGCGCCGGTGGCGGCGATGGTCTCGTAGCCGATGCCGTTGCCCTCGGCGCGGGCGCGGAGGTTGAACACGCCCTCGATCCAGCGCTCGCCGCGGTGGTGGCGCAGGGCGGCGGGCAGGGCGCGGACGACGTCCTCGAAGCCGAGCACGGTGTGGTCGACGGAGAGCTGGAGCTGCTCCACCTCCCAGATGTCCTTGACGAGACGCAGCTCGGACAGCACGGCGGCGAACAGGCCGTCGGCGTCGGCGAGCGCGGCGGAGCCGGGGCGGCCGGTGGCGGTGTCGAGCTCGGGGTCGACGCCGGTCAGCACCCGGGTGGCGGGCTGGGGGCCGGTGAGCAACTTGTCCAGCTCGTCGAGGTGTTCGACGCGCACGCCGGTGAGCCGGGCGGCCTCGTCGAGGTCGGGGCGGCGGCCGACCCAGAACTCGCCGTAGCGGCGGTCGCGGAAGAACTCGGCGCCGCGCACCGGGTCGCCGCCGCGGGGGGAGCGGGGGCGCAGGTAGAGGACGGGCTCGTGGCCGTCGGGGCCGGTCGGCTCCAGGACGAGCACGTGGCCGACCTGGTCCTCGCCGGTGAGGCCGGTGAGCCAGGCGTACGCGCTGTGCGGGCGGAAGCGGTAGTCGACGTCGTTGCTGCGGACCTTGAGCCGGCCGGCCGGGACGATCAGCCGTTCGCCGGGGAAGGCCGCGGAGAGCCGGGCGCGCCGCCCGGGGGTGACCGCGTAGCCGGGGACGCGGGTGTCGGCGGGGAGCGGGGTGGGGGCCCAGGAGGTGCCCATGAAGGCGTTGAGCGCGGCGGACACCGGGAGGTCGTGGCTTCCGGTGTTCAGGCCGGTCTGACTGAGGGTCACCGGGTACTCCTAAACGCGTGGTGCGAAGTTGGGGGAGAAGGGGGTCGCACGGACACAGGTCGGTAACGGGTGGCGTCACCTCTTGTGCAGTGCAATTTCACATTACTATGTTACGGGTCACACCGCGGAGCGGCTAGACCCCCTGAGGTCGCCCTCCCGGCCGGGCCCCGGATCCACCCCCGGGGTTGGACGACGGGCCTTCTCGGCGGGCCCCCCACTGCGGAGTCAGATATGAACAGGCGTACCCAGACCGCCCTCGCGGCGGCCATCGCGGCGGCACTCACCCTCGGGCTCGGCGCCTGCGGAAGCAAGGACAAGAGCGACGACGGCTCCGGCGACACCGCCGCCGCCAGCTCCACCAAGGGTCCCGGCGCCGACAGCGGCACGATCGTGGGCGGCACCCCGGTCAAGGGCGGCACGCTGACCGTGCTGACCAACCAGGACTTCGCCCACCTCGACCCGGCCCGCAACTGGACCCTGCCGCAGATGGACTTCGGCACCCGGCTGATCTACCGCACCCTGGTCACCTTCAAGGCCGAGCCCGGCGACGCCGGCAACCAGATCGTCCCCGACCTGGCCACCGACACCGGCCGCCCCTCGGACGGCGGCAAGACCTGGTCGTTCACGCTGCGGGACGGTCTGAAGTACGAGGACGGCTCGCCGATCAAGTCGTCCGACATCAAGTACAACGTCGAGCGCTCGTTCTCCCCGGACCTCACCGGTGGCCCCGACTACGCGGCCCAGTACCTGGCCGGCGGCGAGAACTACAAGGGCCCGCTGACCGGTGAGCACCTGGCGAGCATCGAGACGCCGGACGACAGGACCATCGTCTTCCGCCTCAAGCGGCCGGTCGCCGAGTTCGCGTACACCGCGACCCTGCCCACCTTCGCGCCGGTCCCGCCGGCCCAGGAGAAGGGCACCCAGTACGACATGCGGCCGTTCTCCTCCGGCCCGTACAAGATCGAGAGCTACGACCGCGGCAAGCAGCTGGTGCTGGTCCGCAACACCAACTGGGACCCGTCCTCGGACCCGATCCGCAAGGCGTACCCGGACAGGATCGTCGTCACCCAGGGCCTCAAGGGCGGCCAGGTCGACGACCGCATCATCGCCAGCGACGGCGCCGACGCCTCCGCGATCGAGATGCCCTGGATGCGCCCCGAGTCGGTCGCCAAGGTGCTGCCCAAGGCGGACGTCAAGGCCCGCCTGGTGGCCGAGCGCACCGGCTGCACCGACAGCCTCTACCTGAACACCTCCAAGGCGCCGTTCGACGACCCGAAGGTCCGCGAGGCCGTCATGTGGGCGGTCGACCGCGAGGCCCAGGTCACGGCCTTCGGCGGCCCCGCGATCGCCGACGTCGCCACCTCCTTCCTGCCGCCGTCGCTGACCGGCGGCGTCAAGGCCGACCCGCTGAAGATCCCGGCCGCCGGCGACCCGGCGAAGGCCAAGGACCTGCTCAAGGCGGCCGGCAAGACCGACCTCAAGGTCGGCCTCACCGTCTCGCTCGGTGACAAGACCCGCGGCGAGGCCATCCAGCAGTCGCTGTCCAAGGCCGGCATCGAGGTCACCGTCAACACCGTCGACCCGTCGGCGTTCACCGACACCCTCGGCGACGCCAAGGCCGCGCCCGAGCTGACCATCAACGGCTGGTGCCCGGACTACCCGTCCGGTGCCACCTTCCTGCCCTTCCTGTTCGACGGCCGCACCATCAAGGAGAAGGGCAACCAGGGCAACTACAGCCAGTTCCGCGACCAGGCCACCATGGACGAGATGGACCGCATCGCGGCCCTCCCGGACGTGAACGAGGCCAACGCGGCCTGGAAGAAGCTGGACGAGGCGCTGCTGCAGAAGGCCCCGGCCGTCCCGCTCATGTGGCAGCGCCGCGCGCTGCTGGTCGGTACCAACGTGGCCGGTGCCTTCGGTGCCCCGGGCTACGCCGGCATGATCGACATGGCCACGATCGGCCTCAAGGACCCCGCCAAGAGCCAGGGCTGAGGAACCGTCCGTCATGAGCACCACTACGACTGAGCCCGCCGCCGCGCCCGTCGCGGCGGCGGGCCCCGCGAAAGCCTCCGGGCGCGGGCCCTGGCGGCTGGTCTGGGACCAGCTGTGGGCCAAGGGCTCCGCCCGCTTCGGCCTGATCATGGTCCTCCTCCTCGTCCTGATGGCCGTGCTGGCCGGCCCGCTGAGCGCGCTCGGCGGCTGGAACGCCGAGGAGTTCGACAAGCGCGCCGTCGACGCCTACCTGGGCGGCCTGCCCAAGGGCGACTTCGGCGGCGTCGGCGCCCGGCACTGGTTCGGCGTCGAGCCGGCCACCGGCCGCGACCTGTTCGCCCGGGTCCTCCACGGCGGCCAGGTGTCCCTGCTGATCGCCTTCGTCGCCACCGCCGTCGTCGTCGTCGCCGGCACCCTGGCCGGCATCGCGGCCGGCTACTTCGGCGGCCGCATCGACAGCCTGCTGTCCCGGCTGATGGACCTCACGATGTCGTTCCCGTCGCTGATCTTCATGATCGCGATGATGTCGGTGGCCAGGGACGTCAACCGGATCCTGCTGATGACCGTGGTCATCGGCCTGTTCGGCTGGCCCGGCGTGGCCCGCGTCGTGCGCGGCCAGACCCTTTCGCTCAAGCACCGCGAGTACGTCGAGGCCGCCAAGGTCGGCGGCGCCCGGTCCTGGCGCATCCTCACCCGGGAGATCCTGCCCAACGTCTCCGGGCCGATCATCGCCTACACCACGCTGCTGATCCCCGGCATGATCGCCACCGAGGCCGCGCTCTCCTACCTCGGCGTGGGCGTCCGGCCGCCGACCCCCTCCTGGGGGCAGATGATCGCCGAGTCGATCGTCTTCTACGAGACCGACCCGACGTACTTCCTCATCCCGACGGTCTTCCTGTTCGTCGCCGTCCTCGCCTTCACCCTGCTCGGCGACGCGCTGCGCGACATCCTCGACCCGAAGGGAGGACGGTCGTGATCCTCTACCTCGGGCGCCGGCTGCTCGGCGTCGCCGGCATCCTGCTGGCCATCTGCGCCATCACCTTCACCATCTTCTACCTGCTGCCCAACGACCCGGCGGCGGCCGCCTGCGGCAAGACCTGCAGCCCCGAGCGGCTGATCGAGGTCAAGGCCGCGATGGGCCTGGACAAGCCGGTCTGGGAGCAGTTCTTCGTCTACCTGCTGGGCATCGTGGCCGGCCGCGACTACGGCAGCGGAGCCAGCGCCACCCACTGCGGCTTCCCCTGCCTCGGCTACTCCTACGAGTACTCGCTGCCGGTCTGGGACCTGCTGGTCGACCGCCTGCCGGTCTCGGTCTCGCTCGCGATCGGCTCGGCCGTGCTCTGGCTGCTGCTCGGCCTCGGCGCCGGCATCACCTCGGCGCTGCGCAAGAACACCGTCGTCGACAAGGTCCTCACCGTCCTGTCGGTCGGCGCCGCCTCGCTGCCGGTCTACTTCACCTCGATCATGCTGATCTGGGGCGTGGTGCGGACCGCCGGACTGCTGCCCTACCCCGCGTACCACAACCTCACCGACAACCCGGTGTCCTGGGCCTCCAACCTGCTGCTGCCGTGGACCGCCCTGGCGCTGCTCTACGCGGCCCAGTACGCCCGGCAGAGCCGGACCTCGATGATCGAGGCGATGGCCGAGCCGTACATCCGCACCGCCCGCGCCAAGGGCATGCCGGCGCTCACCGTCACCGTCAAACACGGCCTGCGTTCCGGCATGACACCGATCCTCACCATCTTCGGCATGGACCTCGGCGGCCTGCTGGCCGGTGCCGTCATCACCGAGTCCATCTTCGGACTGCCCGGCATCGGCCGTCTCTTCTACGACGGCCTGCTCCGCTCCGACCAGCCCGTCATCCTCGGTGTCACCCTGCTCGCGGCCTTCTTCATCGTCGTCGCGAACCTGCTGGTCGACGTGCTCTACGCCTTCGTCGACCCGAGAGTGAGGTACTGATGACGTCGTTGTTGGAGGTCGAGGACCTCAAGGTCGCCTTCGACACCCCGCGCGGCACCGTCCGGGCCGTCGACGGCATCAACTTCACCGTCGAGGCCGGGAAGACCCTCGGTCTGGTCGGCGAGTCCGGCAGCGGCAAGTCCGTCACCTCGCTCGCCGTCATGGGCCTGCACCGCGGCGCCCGGGTGGACGGCTCGATCAGGCTCGACGGCCAGGAGCTCAACGGCCTGGGCGAGAAGCGGCTCGGTGCCGTCCGCGGCCGACGGATCGCCATGATCTTCCAGGACCCGCTGTCCAGCCTGCACCCCTTCTACCCGGTCGGGGAGCAGATCGCCGAGCACTACCGGGTGCACTTCAAGGCGTCCCGCAAGGCCGGCCGCCAGCGCGCCGTGGAGATGCTCGCCGAGGTGGGCATCCCCGAGCCGGCCCGCCGGGTCGACGAGTACCCGCACCAGTTCTCCGGCGGCATGCGCCAGCGCGTGATGATCGCCATGGCGCTCGCCTGCGAGCCCGAACTGCTGATCGCCGACGAGCCGACCACCGCGCTCGACGTCACCGTCCAGGCCCAGATCCTCGACCTGATCGCCAGGATCCAGGAGCAACGCGGCCTCGGCGTCGTGATGATCACCCACGACCTCGGCGTGGTCGCCCGGGTCGCCCACGAGGTGCTCGTCATGTACGGCGGCCGCGCCGCCGAACAGGCTCCCGTGGACCGGCTGTTCGCCGCCCCCGCGCACCCCTACACCCGCGGCCTGCTCGACTCGCTGCCCCGGCTGGACGACACCGACGACGCCCCGCTGCGGGCCATCCCCGGCAGCCCGCCGTCGCTGATCGCCCCCGCCCCCGGCTGCTCCTTCGCCCCGCGCTGCGCCCGCACCATCGCCGCCGCCGCCGAGGAGCACGCCCGCTGCCTGTCCGAGCGGCCGGAGTTCGGCCCGCTCGCCCCCGGCCACCAGGCCGCCTGCCACCTGCCGCTGGTGCCGGAAGGAGTCCTGGGATGACCGAACCCCTGCTCACGGTCCGGGATCTGGTGAAGACCTTCCCCGGCCGCCGCTCCCGCACCGGCAAGCCCGGCGCCCCGATCCGGGCGGTCGACGGCGTCAGCTTCGACGTCGGCGCCGGCGAGACCCTCGGCCTGGTCGGCGAGTCCGGCTGCGGCAAGTCGACCACCGGGCGCATGGTCGTCCGGCTGATCGACCCGACCTCGGGCACCGTGAACTTCGACGGCACCGAGATCGGCGACCTGACCCAGGCCCAGTTGCGCCCGCACCGCAAGCACCTGCAGATGGTGTTCCAGGACCCGTACTCCTCGCTCAACCCCCGGCAGACGGTGGCCCGGATCATCTCCGAGCCGCTGCTCGTCCAGGGCAGCAGCGCGGCCGACGCCCGCAAGCGGGCCGCCGAGCTGATGGAACTGGTCGGCCTCATCCCCGAGCACCTGGACCGCTACCCGCACGAGTTCTCCGGCGGCCAGGCCCAGCGCATCGGCATCGCCCGCTCGCTGGCCACCTCGCCCCGGCTGGTGGTCGCCGACGAGCCGGTGTCCGCGCTGGACGTCTCCATCCAGGCCCAGGTGGTCAACCTGATGGAGCGGCTCCAGGACGAACTGGGGCTGGCGTACATCTTCATCGCGCACGACCTCTCCGTGGTCAAGCGCGTGTGCGACCGGGTCGCGGTGATGTACCTCGGCCGGATCGTCGAGATCGGCGACAAGCACCAGGTGTACGGCAACCCGGCGCACCCCTACACCAAGGCCCTGCTGTCCGCGGTGCCGCTGCCGGACCCGGCGGCGGAACGGGCGCGGGAGCGGATCGTGCTGCTCGGCGACCCGCCGAGCCCGGCCGCGCCGCCGCCCGGGTGCAGCTTCCACCCGCGCTGCCCCAAGGCCCAGGAGATCTGCCGGACCGAGCGTCCGCTGCTGCGGATCGCCGGGGCGGGCGGGCGCGAGGCGGCCTGCCACTTCCCGGAGAACTGATCCGGGACACTGTCCCGCGGTCGGGGGCGTCTGCCGATGGGCGCGCCCCCGACCGCGGCCGAACCGCCGTACCGTCCGGCCACCCCCACGGCGGACGGTACGGCACCGAACGCGCGAGGAGCGATCCTCCTCGCGTGCCGAGCCCCCGGTCGGGAGCGGCGGGGAGCCTGTGATGAGGGCCGCGCCCGACCGGGTCCCGTCCGGTGGACCTCCACCGGACGGGCGGGGCTCGCCGGGTCCGACCGGGTCGTCGGGCCCGGCGGGCCTTTCGCCGTTCCCGGGGCCCGCTGCCGACGGGCCCCGTTGTCGTACCCGGGGCCCGCTGCCGACGGGCCCCGTTGTCGTACCCGGGCTCCGGGCGCGCTTGACTTGAAGTTCACTTGAACTCATAGCGTGTCCACGTGACCGAAACCTCGCGTGTCCAGACCGCCTCGACCCCCTCCGAACAGGGAGATCACGCTCCCGAAGGAGCTTCGGCGACGCCCTCCGGCGGCTGGGGGGACCTCTTCTCCAAGCAGTACGCCGCCCCGGCCTCGATCATGGCCGGCGGTGTCGCGCTGTACGCGATGAACCTCTACTTCACCGCCGCCCTGCTCCCCTCGATCGTCGAGGACATCGGCGGCGCCCGCTTCTACGCCTGGGTGGCGACCGGCTTCCTGATCGCCGCGGTGACCGCCGCGATGCTGGTCAGCCGGCTGCTCGCCCGGTTCGGTCCCTCGCGCTCCTACCTGACCGGGTTCCTGGTGTTCGCCGCCGGCGCCGGGCTGACCGCGGCCAGCCCGTCGATGGAGACGCTGATCGTCGGCCGGATCGTCCAGGGCCTCGGCGGCGGGCTGATGGCGGGCCTCGGCTACGCGGTGATCCGCACCGCGCTGCCGGAACGGCTGTGGACCAGGGCCGCCGGGCTGGTGTCGGCGATGTGGGGCGTGGGCACGCTGGTCGGACCCTCGCTGGGTGGGCTGTTCGCCGAACTCGACGCCTGGCGCGGCTCCTACGTGCTGCTCATGGCGGCCGCCCTGGTGCTGGCCGTGCTGGCTCGCCGTTCGCTGCCCGGCCCGAGCGGGTCCGCGCGCACCGCCGAACCGCTGCCGCTGCCCTCGCTGCTGCTGCTGACCCTGGCGGCGGGGGCCTTCAGCATCAGCTCGACCGTGCCGCGCGGCTGGGCGACGGTGCTGTGCATCGTGCTGGGCGTGGTACTGCTGGTCGGCTTCCTGCTGGTGGAGAGCCGGGGTTCGGCGACCGTGCTGCCCAAGCTGACCTACCGGCGCGGCAACCACCTGAAGTGGATCTACCTGACGGTGGCGGTGTACTGCACCGGCGTGATGACCGAGACCTTCATCCCGCTGTTCGGCCAGGAGCTGGGCGGGCTGAGCCCGCTCGCGGCCGGGTTCCTCGGCGCGACGGTGTCGGTCGGCTGGACCTCGGCGCAGCTGTTCAGCGTCAACCTGCGCTCGGACCGGGCCCGTTCGCTGGCGATCCGGGTCGGTCCGGCGGTGCTCACGGCGGGCCTGCTGGCCTATGGCCTGCTGCAGACCTCGCAGGCGTCCGGCGGCCGGGTGCTGCTGTGGGCGGTGGTGCTGGTGATCGGCGGGACCGGCATCGGGGCGGCCTTCCCGCACCTGAGCGTCACGGCGATGCGCAGCACCGACGACGAGGTGGAGGGCGCCAAGGCGGCCGCGGGCCTCAACACCACCCAGCTGATCGCCTTCACGGTGAGCTCGGCGCTGGCCGGGACGCTGGTGAGCTTCGGCGGGGAGTCCACGCTGGACGGTGCCCGGTACATGGTCTTCGGGCTCGGCGCGCTCACCGTGTTCGGCACCGCCACCGCGGCGCTGAGCCTGCGCCGGGCGCGCGCCGGGTCCTGAGCCGAGTCCTGAGCCGGGTCCTGAGCCGGGTCCTGAGTCGGGCGTGGAACGGACCGCCCCGGCCCTCCTGGTGGGAGGACCGGGGTGGTCTGCCTGTCCGTGGGACCTGTCTTCCACGGGGAGGCCCGGTGCTCAGGACACCGGGGCAGGGACCGCCGGTCCCGGCCGCGCGGGGTGGGCGCGGCCGGATCCGGACGGCGGGGTCAGGACGCGGGGCCCACCCGGACGGTGGTGATCCGTCCGCCCTGGGACTCGCGGACGACCTCGATCTTGGTGTTGGTGTCCGGGACCTTCACCCCGAGCTGCGGGGTGGCCGGGTCGCTGTAGACCCCGGTGCGGTCGTTGAAGGCCGGGACGGCCTTCTCGGAGCCGATCCTGACCGGGACGCCGGCCTTGTGCAGCGTGAACCCGGTGGTCGGCTTGAGCGAGAAGGTAGCGTCGAAGGTCTGCGCCCGGCCGTTGACCAGGGTGCCGTCGGCGAACCGGATCGGCGCCGGGTGGGCGTCGACCGGCAGGATCAGGCCGCCGCCGGGGTGGTCCTTGGTGTTGTTGTCGCCGTAGGCGGTGTCCCAGAGCCAGACCAGGACGCCCTCCTGGTACGGGTAGGTGTCGACGATGTCCTTCTTGCCGTCGACCCCGGTGTAGCCGAAGTTGTACGGGCCGGTCTTCAGGAACTCGCCGTAACCGGTGTAGCGCCGGTTCTCCACCAGGTAGGCGCGCGGGTGCTGCTTGACGGCGGTGCGGCCGGTGATGACGCCGAAGCCGGTGGCGGTCCAGCCGTTGGTGCCGTTCTCGGCGCCGTCGGTGAACAGGGTGGTGCCGCCGGCGGTGATCTTCACCGCGTCGACCAGGACGCCCTTGCCGTGGGTGTTGCCGTCCGAGGTGACGTGCAGCCGCAGCCGGACCTTCTGGCCGGCGTAGGCGTCCAGCGGGATGTGCAGCTGCCGGTACGCGCCGGAAGTACCGCTCAGGCCGGGGACGTTGGCGCTGGTGTTGCCGATCGGGGTGCCGTCGACGGTGCCGGGCAGGGCGGTCCAGGTCTTGCCGCCGTCGGTGGAGGCTTCGGCGGTCAGGAAGTCGTAGTCCTGCTCGATGTCGTACCAGACCGCCGCGTCGAGGGCGGCCGGGCCGGTGGTCCCGCCGAGGTCGACGTCCCGGGCCAGCGCGTTGTCCAGGTTGTCGCCGGTGTCGCTCCACCACTGCTTGGCGCCCTCGCGCGGGTCGGCGAGGTCGGTGCTGGTGGTGCCGTCGGGCAGGTGGACCAGGACGGCCTGCGCCTGGTCGGTGTTGTAGCCGCTGACGCCGAGCGCGTGGCTGGAGCGGGTGGCGGCCTGCGCCTCGTCGTAGTTGAGCCAGCCGAACTGCAGCTTGCTCCAGGCGTCGAGGTCGCCGGGGTAGGCGCCGGTGGTGTTCTTGCCCTTGCCCAGGTACGAGGCGGAGGACATCAGCGACCAGAAGTTGACGCTGTTGTCGCCACCGCTGGTGCTGTACATGTCGGGCAGGCCGAGGTTGTGGCCGAACTCGTGGGAGAAGAGGCCGACGCCGCTGTTCTCGCCCGCCTGGACGTAGTCGTAGACGTACAGGCCGGTGTCGCCGACCGGCGCGCCGCCGATCTTGTTGCCGACCGGGCCGGTCTGGCCGGTCGGGTCCGGGAAGGTCCAGCTGCGGTGCGCCCACAGCGCGTCGGCGCCCTGCGCGCCGCCGCCCCAGGTCTCGTCGGCGCCCGCGTGCACGACGATGACGTTGTCCAGGTAGCCGTCGGGCTGGTTGAACTCGCCGTCCTTGTCGTGGTCGTAGCGGTCGTAGACGTCGTACTGGGCCAGCTCGGCCTTGACGGCCGCGGCGGTGCGGCCCTTGGCGATCTCGCCGTCGTACCACGCCTTCACGGCGTCCCGGATGAACTCCTGACCCTGGGTCCAGGCGCCGGAGCCCTGCGGGCCCTTGTTGGAGCCGTAGCGGGCCTCGTTCCACGGCACGGTGACCCAGTTGCTGACGGTGCCCTCGATGTCGTACCGGCCGGAGGACTGGGTGCGGTAGAAGTTGCGCATCGAGACCGCGCCGGGCGAGTCGTCGAAGAACATCTTCTGGTAGTACTGCCGGTTGAAGTCCTGCTCCCAGAGCGTGTGGTTGTCGCTCTTGCCGGGCTTCGGGATGGCGTTGTGCGCCGGGCCGGGGGTGCCCCCGTAGCGCGGCTGGCCTTCGTACTGGGTGGTGTTGTCCACCTGGTCGCCGAACTGGGCGAGGATCACGAAGACCTTGTCCTTGCGCTGCTGAGCGAGTTGGACGTAGTCGTTGCCGACCCGCACCTTGGCGGGTGCCCGGCGGTCCGTGGTCTTGGCCACGGCGCCCTTGTTGAGCTGTTCCAGCGCCTTGGTGCGCAGCGACTGGCGCTCGCGCTCCTGGGGTGCGAGCGGCGCCGGCGGTGCTTCGAGGCCGCCGGCCTCGGCGCTGTCGCCGGACTCGGCGGAGATGGTGGATGCGGGCGTGGGGGGAGCGGCCTGGGCGGGGGTACCGAGCAGGGTGACCGCTATCGCGCTCGTGGTGAGCGCGGCCGCGAACGCCGCGGACAGTCTGCGCAACTGACCTGTCCTTTCCGGACGGTGGGTGGTCGGGCGAGCGCAGGTAATATTTCACATGTCATGGGTCACACGGAAGAGATCGGACACGGGAGGTGTGGGCGGCCTCCGGCGGGGGAACGCGGCCGGGCCGCCCGCGTGCTGCGGCGGGCGGCCCGGTGCGGGTGTGACGCGGGGTGCGGCGCGGGTCAGGCCGCGCCCTCGGGGCGCGGTCTACACGAAGTTGAAGGTCTGGAAGTTCAGGCCGTTGCAGGGGAAGGCACGCAGGCCGGCCGCGCCGCTGTCGTCCATGCAGCGGCCGGTGTTGACGTTCTGGTAGGCCGCGCCGCCGTTCAGGTAGATCAGGCGCCACTGCTGGAAGTTCAGGCCGTTGCAGGGGAAGGCGCGAAGGCCGGCCACGCTGCTGTCGTCGATACAGCGCCCGGTGTTCTGGTTCTGCACCACCCAGGAGCCGTCGCCCTGCTTGTAGTAGTTGAACCGCTGGTAGTCCAGGCCGTTGCAGGGGAAGGCGCGCAGGCCGGCCGCACTGCTGTCGTCCACGCAGCGGCCGGTGTTCTGGTTCTGCAGGGCGTAGGCGTAGACGATGCCGGTGGTGCGGGCCTCGGCGGTGCCGGCGGCGGCGAGGCCGAGGGCCGCCGCGGTCAGGGTCGCGGCGGTGACCCGCGCGGTCCGGGTGCGCAACGCGGTCGTGATGTTCAACGTTCCCCCTGTGAAATGGAGTTGGCTCACCTGGCCCGCGTCACGGTAGGGGTGCTCGCCGCTCGGGCGGCAGTGGAGCGGCGGGTTCCGCCCGAGTGGCGAGCATCACAGCGGATCAGAGTTTCAACGCGGTCCGCAGGAAGGCGAGTTCGGCCTGGGTCAGCTGCTCGTTGACACCACCCGGGGTCATGTGGGTGATTCCGGGCAGGGCCAGCAGGCTGTGCGGCCGCCCGGCCCCGGTGAGCGCCTGCGAGAGCAGCAGGGTGTGCGAGGGGTGCACGTTGTCGTCCGCCAGACCGTGGATGAGCAGCAGCGGCCGATCGAGCGAGGCCGCGTCGTCCACCAGGCAGTCGGCCGCGTAGCCGTCCGGGTTCTCCTGGGGCAGTCCCAGGTACCGCTCGGTGTACGCGGTGTCGTACAGCCGGAAGTCGGTGGGCGGCGCGCCGGCGCAGGCCGCGTGGAAGACGTCCGGGCGGCGCAGCACGGCCAGTGCCCCGAGGTAGCCGCCGTAGGACCAGCCGCGCACGCCGACCCGGTCGAGGTCGAGGTCGGGGTGCGTCGCGCCGAGTGCCCGCAGCGCGTCGGCCTGGTCGTCCAGCGCCACCTGGGAGAAGCGCCGGAAGATGGTCCGCGCGAAGGCGGGGGAGACGAACGGGGTGCCGCCGTTGTCGACGGTGACCACCGCGAAGCCCTGGTCGGCCCACCACTGCTTGAGCTGCCAGCGGCGCGGTTCGTTGGCCACGGCCTGGAAGCCGGGGCCACCGTAGACGTCGAGCAGCACGGGCAGCTTCCGGCCCGGGACGTGCCCGCGCGGGTAGACCACGGCGGTCGGCAGGCCGCGCTCGGTGACCCGGGCGAGCAGCGGTTCGACCCGGTACGGCAGCCGGGCGGAGAGGTCGGTCAGGGTGACGGTGCCGTGCGGGGTGCGGACCTCGCGGCGCACGCCGTCCGGGCCGGCCGAGATGAGCAGCAGGGTGTCGCCGGCGGCCAGCGCGCTGTGCAGGCCGGGGCCCTCGGACAGCCGCTCCGGCGCGCCGCCGTCCGGGTCGACCAGGTGGACGTGCTGGTCGAACGGGTCGCCCTCGCCGGTCTCGCAGAGCAGCCGCGTGCCGACCCGGCCGACGACCCGGCGGATCTGCAGGCCGGTGGTGTCCAGCGGCTTGCCGTCCAGGGCCAGGCCGCGGGCCTCGGGGGTGTCCAGGACGGTGAGCAGTCGGCCCCCGTCCAGCCGGGCCGGCGTTCCGGGCAGGTCGTCCACCCAGAACTCGTCGGTGGTGCGGGAGAGTTCGGTGGTGCCGCCGGTGGCCGGGTCGGCACTCAGCAGCAGCACGTTCTGCTGCAGCCGGTCGGCGACGGTGAGCAGCAGCTCGTCCGGGCCGGCCCACTGGGCGGCGCACAGGTAGGGGAAGGTGCCGGTGTCCCAGCGGAGTTCGACCCGGGTGCCGTCCAGGCCGAGCACCCAGAGCCGGACCTCGGCGTTGGGCCCGCCGGCCTGCGGGTAGGCGAACCGCTCGGGGGCCTGCTCCGGGTGCGCCGGGTCGGCGAAGTGCCGCAGCGGGACGGCGGACTCGTCCACCCGGGCGGCGAGCACGGCGCCGCCGTCGGGGCGCCACCAGTGGCCGCGGTGGCGGCCCAGTTCCTCGGCGGCGGCGAACTCGGCGACGCCCCAGCGGGCGCCGTCGTCCGGGCTGAGGCGCAGGTCGGTGCCGCCGGCCGGGGTGGTGACGTAGAGGGCGTCGTCGGCGACGTAGGCGACGCGCTCGCCGGTCGCGTCCGGGCGGGGGTCGAAGGCGGGGCCGGCGGTGGCCAGTTCGGTGGTGCGGCCGGTCGCGGTCTCGGTGCGGAAGAGCCGGCCGTCGAGGGCGAAGACGGCGACGGCGAGGTCGGGGGTGGCGCCGAAGGTGCCGATGCCGGCGGCGGTGAGCCGGGACCGCTCGCGCAGCCGGCGCTCGACGTCGGGGAGGTCGGCGGTGGAGCCGGTGCGGCCGGGGGCCAGCGCGGTCGGATCGGCGACCTCTCGCTCGGCGCCGGTGGCGAGGTCGAGGAGATGGAGCCGGTCGAACCGGTCCTCGGGACCGCTGGAGCGGAGCAGCAGCAGGCGGGTACCGTCCTCGTTGAGCGAGATCGCTCGCGGGGCACCGAAGCTGAAGCGGCCGGTCCGGGCGCTGAGGGAGAGGTAGGAGTCGGTGATGGTCACCGCCCGATGGTCGCCGTGGAACGGGCTCGCCACCAGTAGGACGACATGTGAAATGTCACACATCACGTGATCTGGGTAACAGACAGCCCGGGCGCCGACCCCCGGGCACCGGCCCCGGCCCCCACCTCCAGGAGGAACGCAGTGACCGAGACCGTGCCGACCGTCGAAGCCCCCGAGCCGCTGGCCGGGACCGAACGGCTGTTCTCGCTGGACCCGGCGGTGGTCCACCTCAACCACGGTTCCTTCGGCGCCGTCCCGGTGCCCGTCCAGCAGCTCCAGCGGCGGCTGAACGAGGAGCAGGAGGCCGACCCGGACGGCTTCTTCGCCGACCTGCCCGGGCGGGTCGCGGCGGCCCGGGCCCGGCTCGCCGACGCCCTCGGCACCCGGCCCGAGCTGCTCGCGCTCGTCCCCAACGTGACCGACGCGATCGCCGTCGCCCTGGCCAACGTCCCGCTCGCGGCCGGGGACCAGGTCCTGGTCACCGACCACGGCTACGGCACGGTCACCGAGGCCGTCCGGCGGCGCGCCGAGGAGCTGGGCGCCGAACTGCGCACCGTCCGGCTGCCGCTCGACCTGCCGGACGGGGACGCCGTCCGGGAGGCCGTGCTGGCCGAGGTCACCGACCGCACCGCGCTCGCCGTCCTGGACGGCATCACCTCGCCCACCGCCCGTCGGGTCGCCACCGCCGACCTGCTCCGGGAACTGCGCGGGCGCGGGGTGACCACGGTGGTCGACGCCGCGCACGAGCCGGGCATGCTGGCGGGGCCGGTCCCGGAGGAGGCCGACTTCTGGTTCGGCAACCTGCACAAGTGGGCGTTCGCCCCGCGCGCCACCGGCGTGCTGGTGGTCCGCCCCGAGTGGACCGGGAAGATCCGGCCGCTGATCCTCTCCTGGGAGGACCACCAGGGCTACCCGGCCGCCGTCGAATGGCGCGGCACGCTGGACTACACGCCCTGGCTGGCCGCCCCGGCCGGGATCGACCTGCTGGACGGGCTCGGCCCCGATCTGGTGCGCGGCCACAACGAGCGGCTCGCCGCGTACGGCGCCGCGGTCGTCGCCGAGCGGGTCGGACTCGCCGTGCTGCCCTCCTCGGCCGGGCTGTCGATGCGCGCGCTGCGGCTGCCGCCCGGTGTCTCCGAGACGCTCCCGCAGGCGCAGGAGCTGATGGCGCAGATGTGGCGCCGGTACGCGGTGCGGACGGTGGCGCGACCCTGGGCGGGCGGCGGGGTGCTGCGGGTGTGCGGGCAGCTGTACAACCGGGCGCCGGAGTACCGGGTGCTGGCGGACGGCCTGGCGGAGCTGCTGGGCTAGGGACCCTCGTCCGCGGCCTCCGTCCCGTCCGCCCTCTCTGCCGCGTTCGCGCCGTCCGCCCTCTCTGCCACGTCCGCGCCGTCCGCCCGGGGGCCGTCCGCCGTGGCGCCGGGGCCGTCCGCGGCGGCGCGGAGCTCGGCGAGCAGCGCGTGCTGCTCCGAGATGAGCCCGGTGAGGATCCGCCGCGCCGCCCGGAGCAGGTCGGCGACGTCCCCGCCGGCCAGCGCGTACACCACCGTGGTGCCCTCCCGGGTGGCGGTGACGATGCCGGACCGGCGCAGTACCGCGAGCTGCTGGGAGAGGCTGGACGGTTCCACCTCCAGCTCCGCCAGCAGGTCGCGGACGGGCGTCGGTCCGGCCTGCAGCAGCTCCAGGACCCGGATCCGGACGGGATGGCCGAGCATCCGGAAGAACTCGGCCTTGGCCTGGTACAGCGCGACCGCCACGGCGCTCCCTCCCTGCGGCGTCCTCGGTACGTCCCCGACGGCGTCGTTCAGATCTCCAGCGAGAGCTCGATCCGCTTCAGCTGGTGGCGGGCCATCGCGAGGTTGGCGCGGGTGCGGTTGAGCGCCAGGAACAGGAACAGCCCGCGCCCGCTCTGCGTGGTCAGCGGTCGCAGCAGGTGGTACTGGCTGGTCAGGCTGACCAGGATGTCCTCGATCTCGTTGTCGTGGAGGTTGAGCATCTCCATCGCCCGCATCTTGGCCCGGACCACGTCGGTGTTCCCGGCGGCGGCGACGTGGAGGTCGATCTCGGCGCCGTCGCCGAGACTCCCCAGTGCCATGCCGCTGCCGTAGTCGACCAGGGCCACGCCGATCGCGCCCTCGATCGCCATGGCCTCCTTGAGCGAGGTCTCCAGATTCGCCATCGTGCGCTCCTCCCGCGGGCCCGGTGGGTGCCACCGGGATCTGGCACCGAATGTAGGGAGGACCCCCGGCGTGGCAACGCGGATGACCGGACTCGTCCGAAGCTGGTCACGGAGTGACTGCTTGAAGACATTTGCAACTATGGATGTGAGAGAGATCCGCTGCATTGCCCGGGAAAAACGGTGCTATCGATGTCGGTCCCGGCGGGTAACCTCTCGCTGAGATGCGAGAACACACCAACGACCCCCGGACGGCGATGAACACCCCTGAGCCCGAGCCCTCCGACGACCGGGAGCTCAGCCCCGCCGAGGCTTTCGCGGCCTCCCGCCGGCGGGCCAAGGAGCAGGCCACCGCCCTGTACGGCTTCCAGGAGCTGTACGACTTCCCGCTGGACGACTTCCAGCTGGAGGCATGCCGCGCCCTTGAGGGCGGCGAGGGCGTCCTGGTCGCCGCTCCCACCGGATCCGGCAAGACCATCGTCGGCGAGTTCGCCGTCCACCTCGCCCTGCGCGGCGGGCGGAAGTGCTTCTACACCACGCCGATCAAGGCCCTCTCGAACCAGAAGTACGGCGACCTCGTCAAGCGCTACGGCGCCGCCAAGGTCGGCCTGCTCACCGGCGACAACAGTGTCAACGGCGACGCCCCGGTGGTGGTGATGACCACCGAGGTGCTCCGCAACATGCTCTACGCGGGCTCCAGCACCCTCGACGGCCTCGGCTACGTGGTCATGGACGAGGTCCACTACCTCGCCGACCGCTTCCGCGGCGCCGTCTGGGAGGAGGTCATCATCCACCTCCCCGAGTCCGTCACCCTGGTCTCGCTCTCCGCGACCGTGTCCAACGCCGAGGAGTTCGGCGACTGGCTGGACACCGTCCGTGGCGGCACCCGGGTGATCGTCTCCGAGACCCGCCCCGTCCCGCTCTGGCAGCACGTGATGGCCGGCAACCGGATGTACGACCTGTTCGCCGACCCGGACCGCGACGGCCGTCCCAAGGACGCCCCGCGCAACCCGGCCAAGGCCGTCAACCCCGAGCTGGTCCGCCTCGCCCGCAGCGAGCTCGACCGCAACCCGCGCGACCGGTTCGGCCGCGGCCGGGGCCGCTCCATGCCCAACGGCCGCCCCGGCAAGGTCTGGACGCCGGGCCGGGTCGACGTGATCGACCGGCTCGACTCCGAGGGCCTGCTGCCCGCGATCACCTTCATCTTCAGCCGGGCCGGCTGCGAGGCGGCCGTCCAGCAGTGCCTCTCCTCCGGCCTGCGGCTGAACAAGGACGGCGACCGCGCCCGGGTCCGCGCCATCGTCGAGGAGCGCTGCGCCGACATCCCCGACGAGGACCTGCACGTCCTCGGCTACTTCGAGTGGCTGGACGGGCTGGAGCGCGGCATCGCCGCCCACCACGCCGGCATGCTGCCCCGGTTCAAGGAAGTGGTCGAGGAACTGTTCGTGAAGGGCCTGGTCAAGGCCGTCTTCGCGACCGAGACCCTGGCCCTGGGCATCAACATGCCCGCCCGCTCGGTGGTCATGGAGAAGCTCGTCAAGTGGAACGGCGAGACCCACGCCGACATCACCCCCGGCGAGTACACCCAGCTCACCGGCCGGGCCGGGCGCCGCGGCATCGACGTCGAGGGCCACGCCGTGGTGCTCTGGCAGCGCGGCCTCGACCCGGAGGCGCTGGCCGGCCTCGCCGGAGCCCGCACCTACCCGCTCAAGTCCTCGTTCCGGCCGTCCTACAACATGGCCGTCAACCTGGTCTCGCAGTTCGGCCGGCACCGTTCGCGCGAACTGCTGGAGACGTCCTTCGCGCAGTTCCAGGCGGACCGCTCGGTGGTCGGCATCGCCCGTCAGGTCCAGCGCAACGAGGAGGGGCTGGAGGGCTACCGCGAGTCCATGACCTGCCACCTCGGCGACTTCGACGAGTACATGGAGCTGCGCCGCAAGCTCAAGGACCGGGAGAACGAGCTCGCCCGCGAGGGCAGCAGCCAGCGCCGCGCCGCCGCCGTCGAGTCCATCGAGCAGCTCAAGCCCGGCGACGTCATCCACGTCCCCACCGGGAAGTTCGCCGGCCTCGCCCTCGTCCTCGACCCGGGCCTGCCGCCGGACCGCCGCTCGCCGCGCGGCGGCCCGCGCCACCCCGACTACCAGGACGGGCCGCGCCCGGTCGTGCTCACCGCCGAGCGGCAGGTCAAGCGGCTCGCGATGATCGACTTCCCGCACCCGGTCGCCGCCCTCGACCGGCTGCGCATCCCCAAGTCCTTCAACCCGCGCAGCCCGCAGTCCCGGCGCGACCTCGCCTCGGCACTGCGCACCAAGGCCGGCCACCTGGAGCCCGAGCGGTTCCGGCGCGGCCGGGCGGCCGCCGCCGACGACCCGGAGATCACCCGGCTGCGGACCGTCCTGCGCCAGCACCCCTGCCACGGCTGCGACGAGCGCGAGGACCACGCCCGCTGGTCCGAGCGCTACCACCGGCTGCACCGCGACACCGAGCTGCTGGAACGCCGGATGCGCTCCCGCACCCACACCATCGCGCGCACCTTCGACCGGGTCTGCGGGCTGCTCGCCGACCTCGGCTACCTCAGCGGCGACACCGTCACCGACGACGGCAAGCGCCTCGGCCGGCTCTACGGCGAACTCGACCTGCTCGCCTCCGAGTGCATCCGCGAGGGCGTGTGGCGCGACCTCGCCGCCGCCGAACTCGCGGCCTGCGCCTCGGCGCTGGTCTACGAGTCCCGCCAGTCGGACGACGCCACCGCCCCCCGGGTCCCGGAGGGCGCGGCGAAGACGGCGCTCGGCGAGATGGTCCGCATCTGGGGTCACCTGGACGCGCTGGAGGAGCAGCACCGGATCAACACCGCCGAGGGCGTCGGCCAGCGCGAGCCCGACCTCGGCTTCGCCTGGGCCGCCTACCGCTGGGCCCTCGGCCACTCGCTGGACCAGGTCCTGCGCGACGCCGACATGCCGGCCGGCGACTTCGTCCGCTGGACGAAGCAGCTGATCGACGTGCTCGGCCAGATCCAGGACGCCGCCGGCGAGGACGCCGAGCTGCGCAAGACCGCCCGCAAGGCGGTCGACGGCCTCCGCCGAGGCATCATCGCCTACTCCTCGGTGGGCTAGCCGACGCTCCAGGGATGCCCGGGCTTCGAGACCCCTCTCGAAGCCCGGGCATCGTGTTTCCGCCCCGCCCTGCGCCTTGCCGCTGGCCGGGGGCTTCGCCCTGGCGGCTTCGGCTGCGCCTTGCCGCTGGCCGGGGGCTTCGCCCTGGCGGCTTCGGCTGCGCCTTGCCGCTGGCCGGGGGCTTCGCCCTGGCGGCTTCGGCTGCGCCTT
>NZ_JBIWIF010000034.1:0-4298 GCF_044764505.1 Kitasatospora sp. NPDC094019 | reverse complement strand
CTTGCCGCTGGCGCTTAATCCGGTAGCGAGCCCAGGGCGGAGTAGGAAGTCGGCCGATCCGACTTCCTACTCCGTAGTCACCGCGGCCACCCGACACTTCGGAGTTGTGGGGGTCTATGGCTCTCCTCTTGGTGGCTCCTTGCGTACACGCAAGGAGCCACCGCACACGACAGACCGGGCCCTCGGTGCCCGGCCGGACGGGTGTTGGGACGATCTTTCGAGTATCAACGTACGTTTTTCTGGGGGTGGCCTCGCTCGATCCGAGCGAGGCCACCCCCAATTCCCGGGCCTCCTACGGCGATGCGGTGGCGAGCCTCGAAGCCCACCAACGGGAGAGGAGTGGGAAGTCGGCCGGGCCGACTTCCCACTCCGAGACACTCAACGAGGTATGCGGCGGCGGCCCCGGGACTTCTGGTGGTCGAGATTGGTTTCGGGGCTGAAGTGGCTGGCCTGGCAGGCGATCCAGGTGTAGTCGGGGGTGCCGTCGGGGAGGGTCCTGAGCTCCCAGTGGCCGTGCCGAGTGATGGGCGGAGGCGGCGGGCCGATCTTCAGGGCGGTGATGACACCGGTGATGACGGTGGCGATCGCGAGAGCGAGGAGAGCGGCGAAGGCGACGCCGACGAGGAAGCTGCTCACTTCCGGTCCGTCTCGCGGAGCAGGTCGAGAAGGTTGAGGAGGGTCGAGACCGGGGCGTGGCCGAAGTTGACGAGCATGCGGCCGTCGATGGTGGTCCCGTCGACGACGGCGGAGCCCCACAGGATGCCGAACGGACGTCCGGCTTCGTGCAGTTCGCGCAGGAGAACGGTGACCTCGGGCTCGGTGCAGGTGCGGAGGATCGGGTCGTGGGGTGTGAGAGGTTCGCGGTTCACGCGGCGGCGTCCAGCTCGAACCAGGTGGCCTTGCCGCTCTTGTGGGTGTCGGCCCCGAAGCGGTGGGTGAGGGCGCGGACGAGATGGAGTCCGCGCCCGGACACCTCGTAGGGGTCCTCGCTCACACGCGGTGCGGGCAGGTCGGGGCAGTCGTCGCAGACGGCGACCCGGAGGGTGTGGGCGTGGAGGACGACGATGACACGGGGAGCCGGGCAGCCGGCGTGACGCCAGGCGTTCACGTACAGCTCGTGGAGGGCGAGTTCGGCGTCGTGGATGGTGTCCGGGGGCCAGCCGGAGGTGAGGAGGAGCGCGCGCAGCTCGTTGCGGGCGGCGGACCAGTCGGGCGGGTTGAGGGCACGCATGGCAGACCTCCATGCGGGAGGGAGGGGCGGGGAGAAAACGTCGACGGATGCGTTGACGTGAATGAGGCCAGGCCAGACCTGGCTGCTCTGAGGTGCACACGGGCAGCGGACGTCTACTGCCGCTAGGTGCAAGCGTTACTGACGGACCACCGGGTTCCGACGGAGAGTGACGCTACATCACTCACATCATCCTTGATACGGCAATCGGTAAAGTTCACCCTTCGGTGGTCATGCCCAGCACTGGGTAGACCCGTTCGTCGGGGGCGCGGCAGACTTGGGCTACTCCATACAGGGAAGGGACCAATGCCGCCACGACGAAACCCGACGCGGAGGCAACGGCGCTTCGGCGTCGAGCTGCGAAAGATTCGCGAGTCCGCAGGTCTCAACGCGCAGCAGCTCTCAAGGGCTCTGGGGATCGACCCCACGCAGGTCAGTCAGATGGAGTCAGGGAAAGTCGGCGTCAGTCCGGAGCGTGTCAGATCGCTGGCGGCAGCTTGCAAGTGCTTGAACGACCCGCTTGTCGATGCACTGGCCGATATGGCACAGGAGCGTTCGAAGGGCTGGTGGGAGGAGTATCGGGGAAGCATCCCTGATGGGTTCCTTGAGAACGCCGAGCTGGAGAAGCACTCCATCGAGCTGCTGATTTGGGTCACCACTCACATCCCGGGACCCTGTCAGATCCTCCGGTACACGCTTGAGGTTTTCGGGCGCCTCATTCCGGCGCTCCCGAGGCATGAGATCGACGCCCGTACCGCCTTCCGGGCCCAACGTCGAAACGATCTGCGTCGGGACAGGAAGCCGATCACGGCCTTCATCTACGAGTCCGCGCTGCTGACCAGGTTCGGTGGCGACCGCGTCCTGAAGGAGCAGTTGGAAGCGCTCCTGGAGGACTCGGAGCTGCCGTGGATGACGATCCGAGTCGTCCCATTTGCCACGGAGACGTTTCCTGGGGCGGTCGAAAATCTCACTTATGCAGTCGGCCCGGTTCCTGCTCTCGATACGGTGGAGCTGGAATCCTCGCGCGGATCCATCCTGTTCGACGCTGTCAGTGAGCTGGAAGCCTATCGAGCCATCTTCAACCGTACCGAGCGGGCGGCATTGGGCGAGAAGGAGTCTCGCGACCTGATCCACAAGACTGCCCGAGAACTCTGAGAGGCTGGAAATGCACGGTACTGCATGGCAGAAGTCCACATTCAGTGGATCCGGTAACGACTGTGTGGAAGTTCGCACGATTGACGGCGTGGTGGAGATGCGCGAGTCGGATGTCGGCGAAGTGATCGTCCGGATAACGCGGCAGAAGTTCGCCGCGTTCCTCCAGGGTGTCAAGGTTGGCGAGTTCGATCGCCACGCCGGGGTGTGTGAGGCCAGCTGATGGATGGCCGGCTGCCCTCGCGCAATTGCGCGAGGGCAGCCGGCCATTAGCGGATCAGGGCTGATACCTGGGGTATGTCGTCAGGCGCCGTTGAGGAGTCGGAGACGGCTGAAGGCGTGGTTGATCGGGGAGTGCGTCGCCCTGGGGACGGTCGGCGAGAAGGTGGGGCCGAGTAGGAAGTTGGCCGATCCGACTTTCTACTCCGTGGCCAGCACGTCCCCGTCCGACACTTCCGAGTACCGACCTGCCCTTCTCGGCGGTGGCCTCGCTCGGATCGAGCGAGGCCACCCCCGATTCCCGTGCCTGCTACGGCGATGCGGTAGCAGGCTTCGGAGCCCACTCCGAGGCGCTCAATGAGGTGCGCGGGGGCAATGGCCCGATTTTCAGGGCGAGTCGGGGGCGGCGGTCCGCTGCGCTTCGTCGAGTGCGGCCCCGGCCTCACGGGCCGCCTGTTCGAAGGCGTCCGGCATCTGTGTGCCCCGGTTCCGGAGTGTGACGGACCGGCAGGTGGCTCGCCGGTCCGCCGTGATCGTTTCGGACCGGTGTGCGCGGGCGGCCGGACGGGTCGGCCTCCCGGGTGGGCAGGAGTTCACGGGCCCTCCGGGAGGCGGTGGGTGTTCAGCGGGTGGCGAGGGTCTCCAGGACGCGGTCCAGGGAGGTGCCGAGGCCCCAGCGGGCGGCGAGTGCCTCCAGGGTCATCGGGTCGAGGGGCTCGGTCGGCAGGGCCGGGTCGAAGTCGGGCAGCGGGGCGTCGGTGGCGACCCGGACCACGGTCGGTGCCACGTCCAGGTAGGGCGCGGCCTCCAGGATGTTGCGGCGCCGGGCCGGGGTCAGCGCGGAGCCGATGTCCTGGGCGGCGGCGCGGATGCCGGCGAGGTCGCCGTACTCGTGGATCAGCTGGGCCGCCGTCTTCTCGCCGATGCCCTTGACGCCGGGCAGGCCGTCGCTCGGGTCGCCGCGCAGGGCGGCCAGGTCGGCGTACTGGGATCCGCCCACGCCGTACTTCTCGCGGAGCAGCGCGTCGTTGGTGACCTGGAGGTTGCCCATCCCCTTGACGGGGTACAGCACGGTGATCTCCCGGGCGTCGTCCACCAGTTGGAACAGGTCGCGGTCGCCGGTGACGATCTGCACCGGTCCGGTGGCGCGCGCGGTCAGGGTGCCGATCACGTCGTCCGCCTCGTAGTCGGCGGAGCCGATCCGGGCGATGCCGAGCGCGTCCAGCACCTGCTCGATCACCGGGACCTGCGGGGCGAGGGTGTCCGGCACCTCCTCCGCGCCGTCCTCGGCGGCCTCGGCGACCCGGTGGGTCTTGTAGGAGGGGATGAGGTCCACCCGCCACTGCGGCCGCCAGGCGGCGTCCATGCAGGCGACCAGCTGGTCGGGCCGGTGGTCGTGGACCAGCCGGGCGATGAAGTCCAGCAGGCCCCGGACGGCGTTGACCGGCTCACCCTGCGGCGAGCGCAGGGTGTCCGGTACACCGAAGTAGGCGCGGAAGTACAGGCTGGCGGAGTCGAGCAGCATCAGACGGGGTGCGGTCACGCCTCCGATCATGCCGTACCGGGCGGACAGCGGCGGCCCACCGGCAACACGGGTCAGAACAGCTAGGGGCTGTTCAGGGTTCGGATCTTGTGGTGGCTCGGTTGTGGGCTGGTGTGTCTGGTAGAACTCGGGATCGTGGCGCGTTTTGACGTGACG
>NZ_JBIWIF010000033.1:0-46750 GCF_044764505.1 Kitasatospora sp. NPDC094019 | reverse complement strand
CCGTCACGTCAAAACGCGCCACGATCCCGAGTTCTACCAGACACACCAGCCCACAACCGAGCCACCACAAGATCCGAACCCTGAACAGCCCCTAGCCGACCGGCGTCCAGGCTCCCTACGCGCCCAATCGCCGGACGAGGCTGCCTCGTGGTGAGAGTTCCACTCGGAAAGTCTGAGGTGGCCTGGCCGCCACGTTTGGACGGCGGTTCTACGGTTCGTGATCGGAGTCCCGCGCTCCGCCCCCATTCTCCATATGCCGCTTCATGGCATCGTGGATATAAGGCACCTCATCCATGTGATACCGAAGTCTGACCAGCTGCCATGCTGTTTCAAGCGGCAATCCGCCCGTGAAGGTCCGCTGGAGGCGGCGCGCGCGCCAGCTGCTGATCGGAGCTAGGAGCCAGCGCACGGTGGTGACCTTCACTCCGGCAGTGTGGCATCTGGCATGGCCTTGACCAGTGCGAAGCGGTCATTTGTGTAAACGCCTGGCGTCGTCCGATGAGGCTTTGCGGGAGCCTGCGGGTGCGGCGAATGCGCTGGTCATGCTCCTGCAGTAGTGAGGCGTAGAACTGGATTGCCTGATGCGAACATGGGGCGTGAAGTTGCAGCGATGAACTCCTGGGGCTCGATAGAATTCGAACAAGTTTGTTATATCTATCGCCGGTCCGATTGATTGACCAGCTCGGGCCAGGCGAATCTTGCTCCACTGGATTTTCGCCGCCCGGAACTGCCAGTTCCGGAATCAAGGGGCCGTCAAATGGCTCGATTGTGCCGGGAGGCGTGTGCCACATCTGGCGATTGGCGGGCGTGTTGTGTCTGGGGCTCGCTAATTTCGCAGATGGGGTTTTCCTGAGGGTCGCCCCATGGCCGACCCTCGCGTTCCGTGGGGTGCAGTACCGGATCGTCCATGAACGAATGTTCGAGTCAAAATAGGGGGTTTGGTGTCAACACCGGTGGAACTGGCCGCGGCGGCCGCTGGCGCCTTCGCGGGGGCGATGGGTACCGATGTCTGGGCATACGTGAGGCAGCAGTGTGCACAGCTGTTCCAGCGGCACGGAACGCCGGATGAGCAGGCCATCCTGGTTCGGCTTGACGAGTTTCAGCAAGAATTGGCTGACCTGCCCGACGAAGATCGAGAGAGCGCCATCCAGTTCTACACGGGGCGTGTGGCAAGGGCGTTGCGGCCGCTGGCGGAGCGGAGCTCCGAAGCGGAGGCCGACTTGCGACAGCTGGTCGAAGAGCTTCAGAACGACCCGCGAGCGACGGGGGCCGGCGTGGTGATCAACAGCGGTCAGACGTTCAAGAACATCAAGACGGGTGGTGGCGACTTCACCGTTGTCGGGCGGGATCAGATCAAGGAGAGGAAGGCATGAATCCCTACGGAGTGCCTGGTCAGGACGCGGCAGGCGCGGCTCAGGCTCACCGCTCCTCCCCGTCTGAAACCAGTCCACCGGCCGTGAAACAACCTGCTGTCTCCAAGGAATTGCGGTCGGAGGTCGAAGAAGAGCTGGCTGTGACGGTGACGGAGAATGAGATCGGCGGTGATGTCAACATCGCGCGCCGGGATCTCTACGTCACGAAGTACGTTCAAGGACTGGCCCACCTTCGTCCCCGCCCGCTCTCGCGTGGGGACATCCTTCGCCGCGACCTGTTCGAGCCGCCTGGCGGCTTCAGGCAAGCGTCGCTCTTGCTTAAGCCGGAGCTCGGGCAGGGGAACGCCCACCACGTCCTGGTGCTTGTCGCCGAGCGGGGGACGGGCGGGCGTACGACAGCGTTGCGGCTGCTGGACGACTCCCTGCCGGACGATGCCCGGCTCTTCGAGTTGCTTCCCGACTGGGAGAGAGCCGACGTCGCGCTGATCCCGGAGGAGCCGAGCACCGGCTACCTGCTCAACCTCGCATCCGGCAGTGAGTTCCTGTCAGTTAAGTTCCGAGAGCAACTCACGCAGTACGCCTCCCGTGCAAGGAACGCCGGCACTTGGCTGGTAGTACTCGTAAGCCGTGAGGCTTGGGGGACGGTAGCCGAAGCCGATGGGCGAGCGTCCGTTGCCATCGCACCCGTGAACCGGCCAAGCGCCGCGGGAGTTGTGGAACGCAGATTGCTCGCCACACCCGCTACGGCAGACCGGGTCAAGTGGCTGAGCACGAGCGAGAGTGTCTTCTTCAAGCTGCTCACCCCGGAGACGGCCCCAGGGGAAGCGGAGCGGCTCGCTGGAATCATTGCGCGTGCAACTGGCCCCGACGACGACAACGCCCGTGCTGAGTACCAGAACTGGGAAGGCGTCGTCGAGCAATGGTTCAGCGGCGACGAGGACGGGGCCGCTCGGCCACGAGCTCTGCGGATCGCTGGTGCATTCCTTGATTGCTGCTCGGCGCGGGTAGTGCTGGACGCTGCCGACCAGCTCCTCGCGATGCCGCAAGTGAACTGGCCGACGCTGGTGGGTGGCCCACTGGCCGGTCCCGACGCGAGGAGCCGCTGCGGGGACGCGGACCTCGCCTTCCGGCCAGATGGCACGGCGTCCATCAGCCAGGACCGCCCCGGGATCGACCATGCCTTGCTGCGACACGTCTGGCACACCCGTCCTCAGCTCGTTCCCGTTCTGAAGGAGTGGCTGGGCCAGATCAGTGCCGCCAAGGGGATCGCCGAGCCCCATCGCGAGCGCCTGGCCGCCTCGCTGACGACACTTGCCGAATCCGAAGGGCCGAGCACCATCCTCGACCTCGTCGAGCAGTGGCTCGCCCAGGACGGACGCAAGAGCCTCGCGGTCAACGTCCTCGATGATCTCGCCGTGCACCCGGTCGTCGGGGCCGCCGTACGTGACAAGTTGCGGAACTGGGCAAAGGGCAAGACCCAAGCCGAGCGGCAGCATGCTGTGGTCGAGGTCTGTCGTCGGAAACTTGGCAGCGACTTCCCGCACATCGCGCTCACTCGCCTGCGTTACGTCCTCGACCAACCCGCGGATGAAACCACGACGCTCGCAGCCCTCAACGCCCTCGCCAGCATGCTTCGCGATCCTGTCCACGCTGCCCAGGTGCTGAATGCGCTCGTCGACTGGATGCCAGAGCCTGAGTCTGACGCAGTGGCTTCGGGTGCGAGCGCGATGACTTTCGTCGGGCTCTTGAACCTCGGCGGCACTGCCGACGATGACGATGCAGAAGCTGGCGCGGCCCTGCTACTTGATCTGCTCAATCGTGGGGGAGCTGAGGGGGAAGCCATCCGGAAGCTCCTCACTGACGGTTGGCGAGCCGCCTGGCGGAACCGGGGAAGCCGACCCTCAGCAGCTCTCGCGCTGGACAGCTGGTGTCGGGCAGCCGAGGCAGGCAAGATCCCAGCGGCGACCCTACGAGACGTGATCTCGGTCGTCTTCGAGGAAGAGGCTGACAGTCTCGGCGATGACCTCAACCACATCCTCGGTGGGGACAGCGAACTGCGACGTGGTCTTCGGCACCAATACGCGCAGGCCATTCGCGATGCCATGGCTGCACGTGCCCGCGCCGAGGCGCCGACCGAGTGAAGCGCTTTCGACTCTGGGGAGGTCGCTCAAGGCTGCCGTCTGGGGTGACCTCCCACGCCGACCACCTCCCGCATTCGTTCACGACCATGTTGAGCAGCGCACGTGGCGAACTTCGCTTCGAGGCGGTCATGTCGTACGGCTTCTCTGTGCCGGTCAACGTGGAGTTCGCTCCCGTCCACCCGCACGCACTCGCTCGGTCGTTGCTACGCGTCGAGGCCGAGCGCGTAAGCCGCAGGTTCCCGCCCCTGGAGACCGCCGAGGCGGAGGATGCGATCAACGCCAAGCTGGCGGCTCCTGTCGTGACAGATCCACGTCTCACTATCAGCGGCGTGGTCCGGCTCAGTTTGGATGCGGAGACGACGGAGTTCGCTCGCCAGGAGGAGCTCGCCGAACGCCGAATCTGGCTGGACGAGCAACGCGAGACAGCGCGGCTCATCGCGCTGCGCGAACGCCTCGCGAACGATGCTCTAGGTCTGACCTGGTGGATCGACAAATACGCTGACCTTCAGTTCGCTACTGGAGATCCGGAGGCGAAGGCAGAAGGGGTGATCCAAGCATTCACCGCGATACGAGCCGCGCTTCGGCGTGAACAGATCGAGCTCATGTCGAACGAAAGAGATTTGGTCTTAGCCAGGGTGGACGAGCTCCTGACGGCTTTGGAAGATCCGGGCACAGGTGCTCGGGCTGCTGGACTTCTCGAGCAACTGGTTCACATCCTCCACAGCGACGCTCATCAACCATCGGTCCGACAGCCTCGGGTACACCGAGAGCCGGACCCACGGTGAAGTCAGCCACTGGCGCAGGCTTGGGACCTACAGCGGCCGCCGCACCGGGGGTTAATGCGGAGCGCTTGTCAGCGCGTCCGGGACGCGGCGGAGGAACTCGGTGAGCACCGGACCGCTCGAGAACAGGGCCGCCGCCAGGGTAAGGACCAAGGCGGTGGCGCAGACGGCAAGGAACAGGAACACGAAGAGGCGATCAGCCGCCGAACGTCCCTGCCGCTGAGGCTGAAGGCGGCGCTGGACCTACCGGCGTAGAGGTCGGAGTGGAACGCGCTGTCCTTGATACCGAGCTCGGTGGCGACCGCACTGATGAAGTTCCTGCGCAGCGGGTTCTCCGCGTACTTGAACGCGTCGAACCGCACGAAGCTGTATCCCGACTTGCCGCGCAGCCGGTTGGTCAGGAGATTCGCGATGCCGCTCTTCCCGGACCCCCACGGGCCGTACAGGGCGATGTTGGTGGGGGCCGAAACGGTAGTAACGAGCTGTTCCAGCTGGTCGGCTATGTGCTCATGGGCCAGTTCGTCATCGTCCAGGACCGCGACCTCGCGGTCCTGGACAAGATCTCCACCGCGTAGCTGCTCATCGCTCACGTGCATCCGCCTGTCGCACCGAGGTGTGCCCTTGCACCCCGTTTGTTCGGTTGACCGACCAGGGTACGACTCGCCACTGACATTGATACCCGGTTCGGGCTGGTTGGCCTTGACCACCAGCAGGGAGTGGTCCTCCTCTCCTCCACGAGGAAGCAGATGCGGCCGCGATGAGGGTGCAGGGCGTCTGCTGTGAGGGTGACCCGGTCAGGTCGTAGGGCTGCTGCGTGCCAGATCCGTGCCAGAACGGGTGGTGAAGGGCGGACAGTGGCGGTCTATGGCGGGTGTCCGATGGAGTGTCTGGGGTGGTATCGGCGCAGGTCAGAAGTGCTTTTCGGCCCGAACGCCCAAAGATTCCCCAAGCTCACCGAGTGCGCGGGTGGTGACCTCCGCAAGCTCGACGGAAACTGCGGCCGGAGCGACCTGTCGGCGACCACCGGCAACTACGCGCACTTCTACCTCTGGGTGCCGCCGGGCACCCGCCAGATCCGGGTCACCAGCAGCGGGGGCACCGGCAACGGCGAGCTGTACTACAACCCCTACGGCTGGGCTTACACCAACGCGTACGTCACCCGGTCCGCGGGCCCGGACAACTCCGAGTCCCTCACCGTCACCGACCCGCCGGCGGGATACGTCTTCTTCAGCCTGTACGCCCAGCAGGGCTTCAGTGGGGTGAGCGTCACCAGCGAGTTCTGATCCCCTCCCGGCCGGGCGCCGCGCGCGCCCGGCCGGGCTCCCGCGCGGACCGTCCCGGCAATCGGTCGGGACGGTCCCGTCCGGTTCGTCGTGGTCGGGCCGGGTCGTGGTCGGGCCGGGTCGTGCCCGACCGCCGATCGGGAGGCTCAGCCGTCGATCCGGTGTTCGCGCCAGAACGGGGCGAGGTCGACCGGGGAGACGGCTTGGGCGGCGGCCTTGAAAGCGGCCGTGGTCGAGACGCCGTACCAGTGGGCCCGGGCGTAGTCGCGCAGCAGGGCGGCCATGGTGTCCTCGCCCAGTAGTCGGCCCAGCTCGTGCAGGGCGCAGGAGCCGTGGTCGTAGACGACGGCCTCGTACCGGTCGGGGTGCGCGTCCCAGTGGCTCATGGGCGAGGCCAGCCGCTCGTCCTCGGACTCCCAGCGCGGGGCCGCCGCGCAGTCGTCGTGGGCCTGGCCGAGGACGAGGTCGGCGGCGTACTCGCTGAAGGACTCGTCCAGCCAGGGCGCGCGGTACTGGTCGTCGCCGACGATGCCGTACCACCACTGGTGCGCCAGCTCGTGGACCAGCGCGAAGGGCTTGACCCGGTCGAGGACGAAGCCCGGGTACTCCATGCCGCTGAACCAGAAGGCGTTGTCGAGGACGACGGCCAGCTCGCCGTACGGGTAGGCGCCGAAGCGGCCGGAGAGCGCGTCGACCGCTCCGCCGGCGAGCTCCAGCATCCGGTGCGCCTCCTCGGCGGTGACGTCGGGGGTCGCGAACACACCGATCCGCACGCCGCCCGCCGACCGGCCGGTGAGCCGGGAGAACGGGCCGGCGGCCCAGGCGAAGTCGCGGGTGCGGCGGGCGGTGGCGGTGGTGAGGGTCCGGCCCGGCCCGCCGGGCGCGTCCACGGCGCTGCCGGTCGCGGGGACCAGCAGGCCGGAGGGGTGGTCCAGGGCGACGGACCAGTCGGCCGCGAGGGAGTAGAAGGACTCGCCGTTGCGGGTGTACGGATCGAGGTGCCAGCCGTCGTCGTCCAGGACGGCGAGCGTGGGCAGGGCGTTGCCGAGGAAGCTGTGGTCGCCGTCGTGGCCGAAGCGGTCGAGGCCCTCGGGGACGTCGATGGACAGCTCGAAGTCGAGGGTGCCGGACTCGCCCTGCCGCAGCGGCCGGGGCAGCGGCACCCGGAGCGTGGTGCAGTCCGCCGAAGCGGTACCGGCGAGGCCGGTCAGTCGGACGGCGGGCGCCGCGCACCCGCCGCGGGCGTTTCCCCAGAGCCGCAGGTACACCGCGGAGAGCGGCTCCGGCGCGACCTGGGTGAAGGCCACCCGCTGATGGCCCCGCCAGGCGGCACCGGTCGCGTCGGCGCGCAGCGTCACGGTGTGGCTGACAGCCGCCGGGGTGCGCGGGCCCTCGCCGGGCGTGCGGGACCCGGTGGGCGTGCGGGACCCGCCGGGGTGGTGGCCGGGCGGGGCGGCGGCCACCACCGACAGGAGCGCGGCGAGGACGGCGAGGACGGCGAACGGGGCTCGCGGCCCGTGACGGCGTCCCATCGGTCGTCGTGGCTCCTGTCGGTGGTGGTGCGGGTGGTGTGGGTGGTGCAGGCGGTGGTGGCCGGTGGCCGGTCGGGACGGTGAGGCAGGGTGAGGCAGGGCGGGGCGAGTCAGGCGGGCCGGGCGGTGCCGCGGTGGCGGGCCAGGACCCGCTGGACGGCCCGGTCGACGGCGGGCAGGGCGGCGGCGAGGTCGGTGTAGACCACCTCTTCCACCTCCGCCACCGTGTGCAGCCCCTGGACCAGGAAGGTGTACTCCCGGCCGCGCTCCAGCAGGAGCACGATGGGCTTGCCGAAGGCGCTGGCCCAGCCGATCTCGATGTGGGTGCCCGGGGAGGCCGGGGAGCCCGGCAGGGCGACGAAGAGCTCCGCCTTGCGGATCTCCTCCTGGTCGAGGGCGGTGCACTGCTCGGGGCGCATCAGTTCGGCGCCCCAGGCTTCCCGGCGGTGGGCGTTGTGCACGGCGATGCCCTGCGACTCGAAGTGCTTGATCAGCAGATCGAACGGCTCCCGGGCACCCGGCGGCATCTCGCCGGTCTCCGGGTCGAGCAACTGGATGAACGGCCCGGCCAGGAACAGGGTCCGGGGCGGGGCGGCGAGGTCGGTGGTCATGGCGCTCAGTCCTTGAGGAAGCACTGGATGTAGGCGTCACCGCTGGTGCCGTGGGTGTACTCGGTGGTGTCGTACGCGGTGTAGGGGTGGCGCTCGACGCGGATCGAGCGGAAGTGCGGGGTGTACTGCCAGCGCAGTTCGGGCTTGGTGCTGAAGAAGGGGATGAACACCCCGCCCGGGCGCAGCACCCGGACCACCTCGGGCATGGTGCGGGCCCACAGCGCGGTGTCGGTCCACACCTCCATGTCGAGGGCCGGGTCGAAGAAGATCCCGTCGACGCTCTCCGAGGGCAGCTCGAAGATCCGCTGGAAGAAGTCCCCGCGCTCGACGGTGAGGTTGTCGGGCACCTCCGGGTGCGCGGCGCGGAACAGGTCCTCGACCTCGTCGAAGAGTTCCAGCACGGTGTGGCTGCGGGTGGCCGGGTTCTGGGCGATCCGCAGCGCGGACAGGCCGAGGCCGAGTCCGACCTCGTAGAAGTCGCGGCCGTACTCGCAGAGCATGTCGGCGCTCGCCCACATGAGGTCGCGCTCCCATGCCTGCATGGCCTGCTCTCCGCCGATGCTGAGGGTCACCTCGCCGTTCTGCTCGATGAGCTGGATGTCGGGCTTGGCGCCGGGCGCGGTGCTCGTGTCGGTACTGGTCATGGCAGTGGTCTCCTCGGAGTCGGGTGCCTTCGGAGTGCGGGGTCGGGGCGGCGGGTGACCGGGCCGGTGAGGGCAAGCCGGTCGGGTCGGGGCCGGTGGGGTCGGGCCGGTGGGGTCGGGGCCGGTGGGGTCAGCCGGGCAGGACGCCGAAGTGGCGCCGGGCGGTGGAGACGGCCAGGTCCTGGACGGCGAACACGGTGAAGTAGTACGCCTGCGGGGCGGTGGCCGGGTCGAACCGGACGCGGAACCCGACGTCCGTCGGCTGTCCGCCGACGGCGCGGACCTTGGCGTGCTCGGGTTCGACCGTGGCGTCCGCGCGCAGGTAGCCGGGGACGAACAGGCCGAGCCGGACGGGGCCGCTGCGGGCGGCGGTGAGTTCGGCACGCACCTCCAGGACGCCGCCCTGCCGGACCTCGTCGGCGCTGTGGGCGAGCAGCGAGGGCGCCTCCGGGAGCCGGAAGGTGACGTCCCCGCAGCGCATGCAGACGGCGCAGACGGTGTCGAGGATCTGCGGGAGCAGGCCGCGCCGGGTGAACTCCTGGGCCGGGCGCCCGCAGTGACAGGTCACCTCGCGCACCTCGGGGTCCAGCGAACTGCGGTCGCCGAAGTGCGCCGGATAGTTCATCAGCTCGTCCTCGGGGTCCGCCGCGACCTGCCCGGCGAGCACGTGGTCGAGCGACTGCAGGTCGGCGGTGAGCGAGGCCCGGATCTCGTCGGCGGACTGGTCCGCGAGATGGGTGGGCCGGGCCACCCAGAGGTCCACCTTCCGGGCCAGCTTGGTCAGCCGGGGCCGCAGGGCGTGGTTGTGCGGCAGGAGTTCGGAACCGAGCAGGGCGTTCAGCCGGCGGCCGACGGTGAGCAGCAGCGGGTCGGGCCGGTGGTCGACCGGCTCGGGCGCGGGCGCGGTGGAGTCCGGCAGGCCGAACCGCAGGAAGGCCGGGTACGGGTGCGATCCGGCCAGGCTGGCGTTGAGGGTGTCGACGGTGTCGCCGCCGGTGAGGGCGGCGCGCATCCAGGCGACGTTCTCCGGTCGGTCCGAGTCGTGCACCGAGACGGCGGCGACCACGGTGCGGGCCGGGCCGTCCAGCGCGTTGAGCAGCAGTTGGTACTTCGGGTCGTACAGCGCCAGGTCGGCCAGCGGGCCGCTGTTGCAGGCGCTGAGTACCACCTCGACGGCCGGTACCCGGTGCAGCGGGACGAGCTTGTCCTCGGGCTTGTAGCAGGGCAGTCCGTAGGAGCAGCGCGGACCGAGCAGTCCGGGCCGGGCCTCGGCGGCCGGGCTGAGGCCGCAGATGGTGAACTCGCCGAGGTTGACGCTGTCGTCCTTGCCGTGGCCCTGGAAGGCGACCTTGCGCCAGCGGGTGCCGAGGATCGCGGCCTGGATGTCGACCCGCTCGAAGTCCCGGTCGTCGTGGACCTGGACGCCGGGCAGGTGCGGCGGCCGGTCGGTGTCGGTGAACAGCCCGACGGCGCCGATCGCGGCCGCCGGCCGGGCGTACTGCTTGGCGACGCTCCAGGCGAGCGAGGCGGCGTCGCGCCCGCTGAGCAGGGTGAGGGTGTGGGTGCGGCTGCGGTAGGTGGCGAACAGCAGCGAGCGCACCGGGTCGAGGGTGAGGTGGTCGTAGCCGCCGACCAGCAGCAGGCTGCCGGGATGGTCGCGGAGGAAGGCGGCGGTGTCGGCGAGCCGCTCCTCGGGCAGCCACTCGGCGGCCAGTGGTCCGGCCAGCTCGGCGAGCCCGTCCGGGAGCCGGTCGGCGCCGAGGACGATGCCGAGATCGAGTGGCCGGGGGCGGTGGAGGGCGTCGTACAACGGCTCGGCGAGGTCGAGGCTCTGGACCAGGTCCGCGCGGCCGTCGACCGGGACCGGGACGCCGACGCTGCCCGGGGCCGGTCCGGGGGAGGCGTCCGGAGCCTGGCGGGAGTCGGCCGGGGAGGCGTCCGGGGAGGCCAGGAACTCCTTGACGGCCGAGGGGAACTGGGCGAGCTTGACGGGCCGGAACAGCCGGCCTTCGGGCTTCATCGTCGGTGACCTCGTGGGCGGGAGGGGAGTGGTGGACGGACGGCGGCGGACCGGCGACGGCACCGGACCGGTGCGGGGCACCGGTCGACGGGCGGCGCCGGGCCCGTGGCCCGCGGTGGGCGGGGCGGAGGCGGCGGCCGGGCCTGCCGGGGTCCCGACGCGGGGGCGGGGCGGCCGGTCACGCGGCGCACTCCGCGGCGGCCGGGGCGGTGGTGACCCGGTCGAGCAGCGGGCGGACGGCGAAGGCCAGCACGGCGGCGCCCAGCGCGACGGCGAAGGCGACGGCGAACACCCCGCGCGCGCCGAGCGGTTCCACCAGCAGTCCGCCCGCCTGCTGGCCCACCGCGTCACCGAGCACGGTGGCCAGCGACGCCCAGGTGAAGGCTTCCGCCAGCGAGCCGTTCGGGGCCACCACGCCGACCAGGGTCATCTCCACGGCCGACACCAGCGCGATCGGCGCGCCGCCGACGGCCAGGGCGAGGGCCAGCAGCGGCTGCGAGCCGGCCGCCAGGGTCAGACCCGTGCCCAGCGCGTAGGCCAGGACCAGGCGCGGGAACCGCACCGCCGCCGGGACGTCGGACTGCGAGCGCCCGAGCCAGATCGCGCCCAGTGCGCTGCCGACGCCCCAGCAGGCGTAGACGACACCGGTGCCGCCGGGTGAGCCGTGCGCGGCCACGAAGGCCGGGATGCCCAGGGTGAGCAGCCCGATCGGCACGGCGCTGGCCGCCATCACGGCGGTGAGTGCCAGCATCGCCGGGTTGCGCAGCGGTCCGAGCAGGTCGCGCCGCCCGGTGCCGGGCTCGGGGTCCGTCCCCGGCGGGAGCCGGACCAGGGCCAGCCCCAGCGCGCCCGCGCCGCCGAGCGCGGCCACGACGGTGACGGCCAGCGCGGCCGAACCGGTCAGCATCAGGGCGGCCAGCATCAGTGGCGCCCCGATCACCAGGACCTCGGTGAGGATCGCCTCCCAGAGGTAGGCGGTGTCCCGCTCGGTGTCGGCCAGTGGCAGCCGTGCCCAGAGCGAGCGCATGCAGGCGTTGGCCGGCGGCAGGGCGATCCCGGCGGCGGTGGCGGCGGCGAGCTGCCCCCAGGAGCCGGGCCGGGTGGCCCAGGCCGTCACGGCGAGCGCCGCCGGGTAGCAGAGGCCGGTGACGAGCAGCACCGGCCGCCGGCCGGCGCGGTCCAGTCGCCGGGCGACCAGCGGCCCCCCGACCGCCATCCCGGCGGTGTAGAGCGCGCTGGTCAGGCCCGCCTGGGCGAAGCTGCCGCCCTGCTCGCGGACCACCAGCACGGTGGCCAGCGACATCAGGTAGACCGGCAGCCGGCAGACCAGGCTCCACCCCGCCACCGCGGGCACGTGCGGGCGGCGCAGCAGTGCGCCGACGCGGTCGGCCAGGGTGTCCCGTTCGGGGGCGGTGGTGTTCACCTGGTTCACCTGGTTCAACGGGCTCCTTCCCGGACGGAGGCGGCAACGGGGGTGTGGGCGACGGCGGGGTCGGGCGAAGGGGTGGGGGCGACGGCGGGGGCCAGGTCGATCACGAAGGCGCCGAGCACCTCGCGCATCCGCCGCTCCACCTCCTCGATCGAGGCCCCGACCACGTGCACGTAGCCCGAGGCGTTGTGCGAGGCGCGTCGGGCGGAGACCGTGTCGCCGACCCCGACCTTGAGAACGGCGTCGACCACCCCGGGGACACGCAGCAGTTCCTCCGCCGGGGTGATCCGGCGGACCGTCCCGGAACCCGGCAGTGGGAGCAACAGGTCGCCCGCGCACCGTCGCTGACGATAGCTCAGGTCCGGCGCGAGGCCGCGGTAGACGTCCAGGGTGGCCCCGAAGACGTCGAAGCCGTACGCGTGCCCGTGGTTGGCCGGGATCTCGCAGCCGGCCAGCCGCAGCCCGATCTCACCGGCGTACAGCTCGCCGTCGACGAGGAAGAACTCCATGTGCGCGTAGCCGTGGTCGATGTCCATACCGGTGACGACGGTCTGCAGCAGCGCCCGCAGGTCCACCGGTGGCGCCTCGTCGGTGCCCACGCTGATGTTGGCGTTCATCGCGCCGTCGACGATGTCCAGCGGACGGCAGGGCATCGCGCTCGGCCAGGCGTCCAGGACCTCGCCCCGGTGGACGACCGCGCAGACCTCCCACTCGGTGCCGCCGAGGAACTGCTCCACCATCCAGTCCCGGGTGGTGAGGTCGAGACCGGGCAGCGCCTCGGGCCCGTCCAGCCGGTGGGTGTCCACGCAGGCGAAGGAGTCCACCGGCTTGAGTACCAGCGGCCAGCCCTGCTCGGCGGCGAAGGCCGTGATCCCGGCGGCGTCCCGGATCCGGGTGAACGCGGCGGTGCGCAGGCCGAGTTCGCGGAAACGCTGTTTCATCGCGGCCTTGTCACGGACCCAGGCCACCTGCCGCGCGGTCAGGTGCGGCAGCCCGGTGAGGGCGGCGAAGCGCTGGGCGAGCGCCTGCCGCGGCTCGGACGGGTTGCAGAACCGCGCGGGCGCGACGGGGAGTTCGGCGGCGGCCCAGGCGCGGTAGCGCTCCGCCTCCCGCTCCAGCGGCTCCCCGGCCCGTACCCAGAAGGCGGGCAGGTGGGCGGTGCGGCGCAGGTGCTCCTCGGAGAGGTCGGCGCGCAGCTCCTCGAAGCGCAGCAGCACGAGGTGCTCGGGGAGCGTGCGGGCCGCGTACCGGGTGAAGGTGGACGGCCGGTCGTCCACCATGAGCAGCACCGGGCCCGTGCCGCTCACACCGTCTCCAGGACGCGGCGGATCGCCTTGACCGAGGCCGCCTGCTCGGCCTCCGTCAGCTCGGGGGAGAGCGGCAGGCACAGGGTGCGGTCCAGCAGGTCGCGGGTGCGGGCGAAGCCGTCCCGGCTGAGCTGGAGCGGCCCCTCGGGGGCGTGGTTCCAGGGGAAGCCGTCGGCGTACAGCGAGCGGCGGCCGGTGAGCACCGGGTGCTCGGGCAGCAGGTACTTGCCGAGCGTCCAGTGCGCGATGCCCTCGGCGGTGAGCGCCGCCACGGCGGCGTCCCGCAGCTCCCGGGACTCGCAGCGCAGGCGCATGCTCACCTTGACGTCGCCGCGGGCGCGCGGCAGCGGCCGGATGTCCGCGCGGCCGGGCAGCTCGGCCAGCGCGATGCCGTACATCCGCTCCAGCCCGGCCAGCACCTCGTCCAGGTGCCGGAACTGCTGGCACTGGACGGCCGCGACCTCCTCGCTGGTGACGAAGTTCTCGCCGAAGTGGGCGTCCTGGTCCCAGGTCGGGTAGTGGCCGGGCACCCGCGCCGAACCGTGGTCGTGGTAGCAGCGCATGGTGGCCGCGGCCCGGTCGTCACCGGTGACCACCAGGCCGCCCTCCCCGGAGGTGAGCACCTTGTTGTGGTGGAAGCTGAACACCCCGGCGTAGCCGACCGTGCCGACCTCGCGGCCGTCCGGGAACCGGCCGCCGAGGGTCTGCGCGCAGTCCTCGATCAGGTGGGGCACACCCTCCGGGAGCGCGGCCACCGAGCCCTCCATGTGGGCCACGATCACCCGCCGGGCGTCCGGCGGCAGCAGGGTCCGGTCCAGGGCGAGCGACTCGTCGGCGTCGACCAGCACCGGGATCAGCCCGCAGGACAGCACCGCTCCGGCCACGGCGACGAAGGTGACCGCCGGGATGTACACCGGATCGCCGATCGAGGGGCGGGTGGAGATCAGCGCCAGCCGCAGCGCCTCCGTGCAGTTGTGCACGGCCAGCGTGTGGGCGACGCCGAGCCGCTCGCTCACCCGGCGCTCCAGCCGGGAGGCCATGCTCTCCTGCTCGGTCTGGTAGCGGAACAGCACCTGGTGGTCGATCACCTCCTTGAGCTCCGCCATGTCGGACCAGTCGAGGTAGTTGGCGCCGTAGGGGAGGAAGCGCTGGCCTTGCCGCTGGTGGAGGGTCATCGGGCGTCCGTCTCCGTGATCGGGTGCGTCGTGGCGTCGACGTGCAGCTGCTGGCCGCGGAAGTTGTGCAGCAGCAGCCCGCCGTCGGGCGTCTCGGTGAAGGAGGGGCGGGAGACCGGGATCTTGCCGATCTTCGTGGTGAGGACGTACTGCGGGACGCCGAACCCGGTGATGTGGCCCTGGAGACCCTCCATGATCTCCCAGCCCTTCTCGACCGAGGTCATGAAGTGCGCGACGCCGGTGACGTTGTCGCAGTGGTACAGGTAGTACGGGCGGACCCGGATGCGCAGCAGCTCGGTCATCAGCCGGCGCATGGTCGGGACGTCGTCGTTGATCCCGCGCAGCAGCACGGTCTGGTTGCCGACGGGGATGCCGTGGCGCAGCAGCCGGTCGACGGCGGCGGCCGACTCGGGGGTGATCTCCTTGGGGTGGTTGAAGTGGGTGTTCAGCCACACCGGGTGGTAGCGGGAGAGCATCGTGCAGAGGTCCTCGGTGATCCGCTGCGGCAGCAGCACCGGGAAGCGCGAGCCGATCCGGATGATCTCCACGCTGGGGATGGCGCGCAGCCCGGCGACGATCTCCTCCAGCCGCCCGTCCTGGTAGGAGAGCGGGTCGCCGCCGGTGAGCAGCACGTCCCGGACCTCCGGGTGCTCGGCGATGTAGCGGAGGTCCTCGTCGTAGGCGCCGCCCTCGTCGTCCCGGAAGTAGCTGCCCTGGAGGTCGGTGGTGTGGAACTTGCGGGTGCAGTGCCGGCAGTACACCGGGCAGCTCTCGGTGACGAGCAGGATCACCCGGTCCGGGTACTTGTGCACCACCCGGTTGGTGCGCCGGTAGAGGGTGTCGCCGACCGGGTCGACCTCGGCGCCGGGGAACTCCAGCAACTCCTCGGCGGCGGGCACGGCCTGCTGGCGGACCGGGCAGAGCGGGTCGTCGGGGTCCATCAGCGAGGCGTAGTAGGGCGTGATGCTCCAGCGGTAGCGGCCGGCCACCCCGGCGATGGCCCGCTCCTCGTCCTCGGTGAGGTTGATCCACTCCCGGGCCTTCGCGGCGGTGTTGACGCGCTTGCGCATGTGCCAGCGCCAGTCGTCCCACTCGGCCCCGTCCGGGGCGGGCCTGGCCGGGGGCGGTCCGGTGGTGTCTTCGCGGTCGGTGGGGGCGGCGTGGGACATGGTGTGGCTCCCTACGAAGGGGGGACGTCGGCCGGCGGCGGTGGGCGCGGCGACCGCGGCGGGAGTGGCGACTACGGCGGCGCGAGCAGGAGTTGGCGGACGGTACGGGCGACGCCCTGCGCGCCGCGCAGATCGTCGAGGCCGGGGCCGACGGCGCCCCACTGCTCCTCGGCCGGGGGCGGCTGCCAGAGGTCGGGATCGGTGGGGTCGGTGGCGACGGGCACCGGGACGAGCCGGGTGACCCGCTCGGCGAGGTCCCGCTGGGCGGCGCCGAGCGCGGGGAGGAAGGCGAGCGGCGCGCGCCGGGCCTGGGCCAGCGCGACGGCGGCCAGGGTCGGCGAGGCGAGCAGGAGTTCGGCGCGGGCGTGCAGGTCGTCGGCGTCGGCCGCGGCCGCCTCGTCGACCGTCACCCCGGGCAGTCGGGCGGTGGCGTCGCGGACCCGGTCCAGCCCGGTGTCCCCGACCACGGCGCAGGAACCGGTGCGGCGGACGGCCTCCCGGACGAGCGCGGGCAGCGGCCCGGCGGCGAAGGCTTCGGCCTCCGGTGGCGGGACGTCCCAGAACGAGAGCAGCAGCAGGGTGCCGCGCCGCTCCCGTCGACGGCTCAGCCGGACCGGCGCCAGCAGCCCGGTGGGCCGGTCGCCGCCCGGGTGCTCCAGCCAGCCCGGCCACTGGGCGCGGGCGAGCAGCCGGTCGGCGGAGAGCGGGGCGAGGGCGGCGCCGGGGGCCGAGCGCAGGTGCAGCACCGGCACTCCGAGCCGGGCGAGACGCGCGGTCGTCGCCTCCTCGTCGCAGACCAGGGCGGCGCCGGGCAGGGCGTGACCCCGCAGCACGTGCCCGTTGTCCGTCGACCGGGGCAGGTCGCCGAGGTGGGCGGCCACCCGGCGCAGCGCGAGCACGGAGTCCAACTGCTGCTCGCGGCAGGCGAGCAGCACGGTGGGGCCGGTGGCCGGCCCCACCGTGCCGGTGGTCAGTACCGCCACGGTGCCACCTCTCCGAGCCGGGCCACGTCGTCGCTGTAGCCGGCCGCCGTGGTCGAGCACCCGCTGCACACCAGCGGACCCTGCTCACGGAAGTGGTCGACGTGCTCCCGGAAGGCCGGGGTGTCCAGCAGCAGGACGCCGTTCTCGCGGATCGGCGCGCCCCCGGGGCCGTCGGCGTCCTCCCGGTGCGGGATGCAGCTGCAGGCGTGCATCCGGCCGCGCCGCCCGTCGATGTAGATGACGTCGTCCGTGACGTGGCAGAGTGGCAGCGAGGCCCGGGGCGGGGTGGACTCCTCGAAGTAGCGCCACTGCTCCTCCGGGGTGTCGCCGTAGAAGCGCTTGCCCATCGGGACGAGCGCGCTCTGCGGACCGGCCTCGTAGAGCGGGTCGCAGACCGCCCGCACGTGGTCGGGGTCCGGGTAGCGGATCGAGCGGTCCAGCTTGAGCGCGGACAGCTCCCACTGCCGCACCCCGGCCTCCGTCAGCACCCGCCGGAGCTCCGGCATCTCGGTGTAGTTGTGCGGCCCGACCACGGTGTTGACGCGCGGCAGCACCCCCAGCCCGTCGGCCAGTCGCAGGCCCCGCAGTCCGGCCTCGAACATCCCGGGGGAGCGGCGGTAGGTGTCGTGGGTGGCCGCCGAGGCGCCGTCCAGGCTGACGATCACCTGGGCCAGCCCGGCCGCGGCGAGGTCCTTCACGAGTTTCGGCAGCAGCGAGCCGTTGGTGATCAACGACATCCGCATGCCCGCCTCGGCGCCGGCGCGCACCAGCTCCACGACGTCCGGGTGCATCAGCGGCTCGCCGCCGGTGAAGCGGACGTACCCCACCCCGGCGGCCCGGGCCTGCGGCAGCAGCTCGGCGAAGTCGGCGCGGGAGAAGCGGAAGGTGTCGCGGGAGAGGGCGAAGTCGCACATGAAGCAGTCGGCGTTGCAGGCTTCGAGGATGCGGATGAACAGGTAGCGAGCGCGCGTCGGCGTGGTGGCGGACACCCGGACCCTTTCGTCGTCGGTGATGCTCGGACCGGTCGGACACGTCAGCGGGCGGGGCCGGCGGCCCCCAGGACTTCGACCAGCACGTCGGCGACCTGGGCCGCGCCGCCGGTCCCGACCTCGGCCGTCAGCGCGCCCCAGTCGGTGCCGGGCTCCAGCTCCACCCGGCGCAGCGCCTCCGCGACCCGGCCGCGCACGGTGGCGGTGGTGGCGCGCCGGTACTGTTGGGCGGCCCGGGCGATGCCGCCGTAGATGAGGTCGAGCGCCCGCCCCTCGCCGCCCGTCCGCAGGGCCAGCGCCTCGTCCTCGGCGAACACGTCCTTGGGCCAGACGACGCGCGATCCGCCGCCCACGGCCCGCTCGTGGAAGCGGCCGTTGAAGATCTGGCTGAGGTTCTGCGGCGGCAGGCAGACCGTCGGCACGGCCAGCCGACCGGCCTCCAGCAGCGTGGTCAGACCGGGGGAGGCGAGCAGGACGTCGCACTCGGCGAGGCGGCGGAGGAAGTCCTCGTGGGAGAGCGCGCCGACCGTGGTGGACGCCGGCACCGGACAGGAGTCCACCAACTGCCCGGCCAGCCAGGCCGGGAGGTTCCCGGCGACGTGCACCTCCTCGGCCCCGGACGCGGCCAGTGCCTCCAGCGCGGCGGGCAGCACCAGCTGCGGATAGCTCGCCCAGTCGTCGAGCTGGGGCGCGCGCAGCCCGCCCAGGCTGATCAGCGCCCGGCGCGGCCGCGGTCCGGGAGCCGCGCGGCGGTCGGCCCCGCCCCCGGCGATCACCGCGTCCACCCAGCGCAGCCGCCGCACGTCGGCCAGTACCCCGGTGCACTCCGGCGGCAGGTCGACGCACCGCTGCGCGCAGTAGACCTCGGCGTCCAGGGGGAGTTCGGCGCGGTCCCCCTCCGTCCACAGGAACGGCAGGCTGTCCACGAACACCACCGGGACCCCGCAGTCGCCGAGCGCCCGCGCGAGCCGGCCGTCGAGCACCACCAGCGCCGCCGCGACCCGCTGCTCCCGGACGATCCGGGCCAGCTCGCGCTCCGGCTCCGGGTCCGGAAGGTCGAACCAGCGCTCCACGGGCGAGCCCGCCAGCACCGGCCGCCCCAGCCCCGAGGCGAGTCCGACGAATCTCGTCCGCTCGCCGCCGCGGGCCTGCAGGGCGGCCAGCACCGCACTCAGCTTCCCGGAGCTGCCCCAGCCGAAATCCACCCCGGCCACGGCAACCGTCCGACCCGTTCCACCCACCCGCATCCGCCCCGCCTCCCTCCCGCGCCGGCCCGTCCCGGTCAACCGCTGCGCCCTGTTGCGCATGCTTCGTAGTCTTAGCACCCCGGCAGGACGGGATGGTTGGTCTGCTGACGGATTGGTCCGCTACTCCACCCCGTCAGGTGAACTTCGTCATCACCGTGTTGACGCAAGGCCGTTGACGCCCCCTCCGGTCGCGCTTCGGGCGCGCGTCCCGCGGCGGTGTCGACCGCCGCCGCGGGTCGGGGGTCGCCGCCCCGGGTGGGCGCGTCCGCGTCCGCGGGCGGTGTCGCGCGGGTCGCGGGAGTGCTCCGTCGCGCCCCCGCGCGCCCCCGGCGGGCGGCTTGTCGCCCCCGGGGCGCGCGAGTTCAGTGAAGGAGCGTGCGGTGTCGATTCCGCGCCGCCCCGGCCTCCCGGGGCGGCGAGTGCGGGGCAAAGCTTCAGCGGCGGGGACATGACATCTTGATGATCGCGACCTGTGAAACGTCACATAGCACCAGGAGACGCCCTCCGCCGACTGCTAGCTTCCCGCTGCCGGAGCCGCCGGTGACCCCGGTCGGCCACAAGTCGGCACCACCAAAGCACCGTTGACACGAAGGGACCCTCCACGTGACCGTGCGCAAGCTGACGCTGTCAGCCGCCGCCACCACCACCGTGCTCCTCCTCTGCGGCAGCATCCTCGGCGCGACCTCGGCCACCGCGGCCGGCGCGACGCCCACCACACCCACCGCGACGACCGCGATCACCGCGGCGGGCCCCTCCGCCCCCGCGCGGGCAGCCGCCGGTGCGCCCGACGCTCCCGGCATCCCGACGACGCTGGCACCCCCGGCCGCCGGCAGTACCTCCGAGGCCACCGTGGTGCGGCCGGCGCAGGGCAGCGCGCCCGCCACCACCACCGCGGCCCCGGCGCTCGCGCTCTCCTCCTACGACCCGCAGGCCGGCACCGCCGTACTGGCCCCGGCCGGGACGGGAAGCGCCGAGTCCGCGCCCGCCGCCGAGTCCGTCGCCGGCGCCGTGCCCGCCGCCGTCCAGCCGGGCCAGCTGATCGACAGTCCGCCCACCCGGGCCGCCCCGCACGGCGCCCTGGTCGCCGTCACCGGTGTCCGGCCCGCCGCGGACGGCACGGTGGCCGTCACCACCCGCCCGGCGACCCTCCCCGAGCTGCTCGGCGCGAGCAGCGCCGACCTGCACAGCGCGATAAGCCCCGCCGCCTTCGAGGTCAAGCCGTGGATCAGCGGCCTCCAGGTCACCACCGACCTCGGCCCGACCTCCGGCGGCGGCTCGGTCTCCGGCGGCCTCGGCCTGAGCGCCGACGCCACCGTCCCGCTGCCGGGCGGCTCCTCGGTGAGGCTCTCCGGATCGGTCGAGCTCCACCCGGCCGTCGACTTCTCCTACCGCGGCGGACTCGGCCTCGTCGACCCCGAACAGGCCCGGATCGGCTTCACCCTCGGCGCCCACGCGGACTGGCACGTCGCCGCCGCCCTCACCGGCGGCACCGGCCCGGTCCGGATCGCCCTGGCCTCGTACAGCGCCAGCCCGGTGGTCATGGTCGGCGTCCTGCCCGTGGTGATCAACCTGGCCTTCACCCTCTACGCCGACGTCAGCGCCGACGGCACCGTCACCCTCGACGCGGAGCAGGCGTACGACGGCACCTGGGGCGTCCACTCCGACTACGTCAAGGGCCCGGGGTGGACCACCACCACCGACCCCGGCAGCTCCACCGTCTCCCCGCTGCGTCTCGACCTCCGGGGCTCCGCCACGGCGAAGGCCGGGCTGCTGGCCGAAGCCTCCGTCGCCCTCTACGACACGGTCGGCGTGAAGGCGTCGATCGAGCCCTACCTGCGGGTGGCGGTGAACGGTTCGGTGGTGCTGGACGCCACCCACCCCGAGCCCGAGGTCAACGGAACGCTCGCCCTGTACGGCGGACTCGACATCAACGGGGCGCTGATGGCCCGGCTGGTGATCCTCGGCACCCCGGTCCTCGAACAGGACCTGCCGTTCCTGGCCTTCCACCGCGAGTGGCCGATCACCTCCTGGAGCGCCGGTCAGTCCCCGGTGCCGCTGGTGAACTGGACCACGCTCAGCGCCGGCGTGATCGACGACAACCAGTCCACCTACTTGCGGACCCGGCCGGACTGGGACCCCTACGCCCTCAAGGCGTCCTGCCCCGACGGCACCCGGCTGCTGGGCCTCGCCCACGGCAGCGACAACGGCCTCTGCAGCGACGTCACCCGCGCGAACCTCTGGGACGCGAACCACGGCTACGTCGTCGACCACGGCGGGACGTACGTGACCGGCGACTGGGCGCCGGGCTACACCAAGGCCCAGTGCCCCGCCGACTCCTTCGTCTCCGGCTACAGCCGCAACGGCCGGACGCTCGGCGTGCTCTGCGCCGAGTCCGCCACCCCGCTCGGCACGGCGAGCCGCACCCTGTGGTTCGACAACGGCGACAACCGCCCGACGGTGGCCGGCGGCGGTGACTTCGCGTACGGCTTCGGCAAGGGCCAGTGCGCGGACGACGAGTTCGTCGCCGGCGTGGCTTACGGCCAGCCGTGGTGGCAGCTCTGGGCGGCGCGGCCGTACGCGCTGCTCTGCAGGAAGCTCGCCTGAGCCCGTACGGCTTCCGGTAGGACGCCGGAACGGCCCGGGGCCGGTTGCCGCCGACGCCGCCGGCCCCGTGGCCGCCCCCGGCGCGTCGGTACCACCGGGCGGGGGGCGGTCCGTCGACGCCGCGCAAGCCGGGCTCGCCGGATCGCCGGATGGCCGAGGGAAGAATTCTTGCCCCGGCCGACCCCGTCCGACCCTGCCCGTTCCGCCGACCGGCGCAGGTCGGCCACGTCAACTCATGGGCACTGCAGGACAGTTGCCGAGGGGCTGGCATTGTCCGCGAGCGGTCCCGCGATCGAGGATGACCGCACCCGCGGCCGGTCGGGCCGACGGGGCCACACCAGGAGGGGATCCTCGATGCGTTCGATTCTTGCCCGTGCGGCGACCGGGTTCGCGGCCGCCGTGTGCGCGACCGCCGTACTGGCACCGGTGGCGGTGGCCGATCCGCCGCCCGGTGTGGTGCCCGCCGCCACCGATCTGGTGGGCGTCGGGGTCGACACCACCCAGCGGTTCATGAACCGGACCTCCGCCGACTACAACGCGGCCGCCGCGCCGGGTCTGCCGCGGCTCTACAGCTGGGACGTGACCGGCGTCAACCCGATCACCCCCAAGGCCGGCGCGGTGACGATGAACCGGCCGGACGGCTCCGGGCCGGGCTTCGCCGCCCTGATCACCACCACGCTCGGCACGCTGGACTTCGTCCGGTCCTCCCGCGGCGTGTCGCCCGGCGACCCCCGGCCGTACTCCTTCGTGCCGTTCGCCAAGGACGCCGTCTCCTGGTCCGCCAAGGCGGGCGGCCACGCGCCGGCCGACCTCAGCACCGCCCAGCTCAGGGCCATCTACGAATGCACCGCCACCAACTGGCTGCAGATCGATCCGTCGCTCGTCAACGCCACCATCAAGCCCTACCTCCCGCCGGCCACCTCGGACACCCGGGTCGCCTTCCTGAAGGCCCTCGGCGGCGGCACCGCGATCCTTCCCGGCACCTGCGTCACCTCCGGACCGCGCAACGACCAGGGCACCGCCCCGGTCCTCGACGACGTGGACGTGGTGTTCCCGTACTCGGTGGGCGTCTACGTCGACCAGGTGTACCGGGGCCACGGCACGGCGGTGGAGTCGCCCGGCCCGCTGACCCCGCGCGGCATCAACGGGATCGTGCCGATCGACTCCGCGAAGAACATCAACGCGCCGTTCCTGGCCTCGCCCTACGGCCGGCTGCTCTGGCACATCTTCCGCGGCGCCGAGTACGCCGGTGCCAACGCCCATGGCGCGGCGCTGAGGAGCGTCTTCGGTCCACAGGGCTGGATCTGCGCCCACCCCGCCGTGATCGTCGCGTACGGCTTCGTCCCGGTCGGCAACTGCGGCAGCGTGATCAACACCTGACACCGCGGCGTGGCCGGAGGGGAGGCGCCGCCGCCCCTCCGGCCCCCGTACGCCCGCGCGCACCGGCCGACCCGCGCGCCCCGGCCGACCCGCGCGCCCGACGCCGGATCAGGACCCGGCGCCGCTCGGCATGCCGTCGGGGCCGGCGAACCGGACCACCAGGTCGGGGTGCCGGGCGAGCAGGGCGTCCAGGTCCGGCCGGAACTTCGGCGAGCGCGCCATGTGCTCCGGTACGACCAGGTACCCGCCCTGCTCCGGTGGCACCAGACCGGTGACCAGTTCGCTCCGCACGACCCGGTCGTGCCGAGTACCGAGATCGGTGCCGGTGCCGGTGCTGCCCAGCGGGTCGCGGGCCGGGGCCACCACGCCGCCGCGCGCCGAGAGCTGGTCGAGCTCGGGGACCAGCCGCCAGATCTGCTGCGCCTGGTGGCTCTGCACCGAGCCGGCCAGGTTGGCCTCCAGGCCGGCGGCGTGGCACAGGTCGACGAAGAAGCGGATCTCGTCGAGGGTGAGGATGCCGGTCCGGGGCAGTCCGTGGGCGTCGGTGTCGTGGGCGTCGAGGTCGACGACCTCCTCGTTCCCGGCGGTGGAGATCAGGCCGATCCTGGCGACCTTGAGCAGGATGCTGGTGTCGATCATGATGGCGTCGGCGCCGGCCGCCGTGCTCGCCCCGACCATGGCGCGGATCGCCTCGCGGTCGGTGCGGCGCTGCCGGGTCAGGCCGTGATCGGCGTGCGCGAACGGCTCGTTGACGGTGACGTGGGTGCCGCGCGCGGCGGTCGGCAGGGCTCCGGCGGCCTTGAGTTCCGCCTCGGACGGGCGGCGGGAGAAGAGCGGGCGCCCGTCGTCGCCGAGCAGGGCGTCGGCGAGATCGGCCAGGTCGAAGGCGTCGGGGGTGTCCGGCGCGGCCGGGTCGTACTCGCGCAGGCCGACCAGGGCTCGGCGGACCTGCGGAAGCGTCCTGCGCGCGTCCCACAGGTCGAGGTCCTGGGCGAAGAGCACCGACATCACCCTGGTCCGGCGCAGCCCGTCGGTCCGGCGCAGGGTCGTGGTGATCTCGCCCAGCACCTCGCCGATCCGGTCGACGTCCATGCCGTCGAGGCCGACCTTCACGATCGGGCAGGGGTGGACCAGGGTGCCCATCGCGACGGCGACGCCGAGGGCGGACTGGGCGGCCTTGCCGACCGTCTCGTAGGCGGACTTGGCGACGGCGAGGCCGTTGGCCGCGCGCCGGTGCAGCAGTTGGTCCTCGCCGATGTTGGTGCTCAGCTGCACCGGCAGGTCGCGGCGGGCGGCGAGCACGGCGTCCGCGATGTCCATGATCCGGCGCGGCTTGATGGTGCCGAGGGCGCTGCGCGGGTCCTCGCTGTCGATGATCCTGGCTCCCCCGAGCACGGCCTCCCGGGCCTCCTGCGGTCCGAACACGCTGACCAGTAGCCGCCGGTCCGCCTTCGCTGTGCTGCGCACGCCAGTCCACCCCTCCGAGTCGATCACGGTCGGCGGCGACGCTACCGGCTGTCATGCCCACGCCACGATCCTGTGGCGAAGTCCGTCCGTCGCTCCGGTCAACCCCGTATGATCCGCCGTCACTCGAAGAGGTGAGTGATGCCCGGTCCCGCGGCTCTTGGTGCCGCCGCGGCCGTCGGAGACGTCGACCGGTGGATACAGTGCGGTCACTGCGAGTGAGACTTGGAGGTCTCCGTCGTGACCGTGACGCATCGGTACCTGGGCGCCTGGGAGGGGTTCTGGCGGGACGCGCCGGACGAGCCCGGGGCGGTGATCTGGGACGCGGAGGCGGCCCTGGTGGCGGAACTCCACCTCGCGCTGTTCCGGCCGGGGCTGGTCGACCCGGAGCTGCCGGTGGTCGACCTCGGCTGCGGCAGCGGGACCCAGACGCGCTTCCTGGCCGCACGGTTCGGCCGGGTGCTCGGGCTCGACCTGTCGGAGGCCGCCGTGGAGCTGGCCCGGCGGAACGACCCGGCCGGCCGGGCCGAGTACGGCCGCCTGGACGCCACCGACGCCGGTGCCGTGCGCGCGCTCCACGACCGCCTCGGCGACGCCAACCTCTACCTGCGCGGGGTGATCCACCAGAGCGATCCGGCCGACCGGGGGCCGGTCGCGGAGGCCGTCGCGGTGCTGGTCGGGCGGCGCGGCCGGGCGTTCGTGGTCGAGCTGGCCGAGGCGTCCAAGCAGGTCCTGGCGGACCTGGCCGGCAGTCCGGCGGGGCCGCCGCCGAAGCTGCGCCCGGTCTTCGCCCACGGGCTGGCCCCCGCCGGGGTGGCCGACGCGGCCGTCCCGGAGCTGTTCGGCGCCGCCGGGCTCACGGTCCTGGACTCCGGTGACCTGCCGCTGGCCACCACGGAGTTCACGGCGGACGGTGACCGGATCGAGCTGCCGGCGCGGTGGCTGCTGGTGGGTGCGGTCGGGGGAGTGAACGGGGGAGCGGGCGAGGCGGCGGACGGCGGCGTCTGAGCAGCGTCGCGCCTGGTGCCACTTGGCGTCATTCGGCGCCATCATGACGCCGGTCCGGCGTCGCCGCGCTCGCCGGGTCGGGGCGAAGTGGCGTCTACTCCGTATCGCTCGGGCGTGAAAAGAGCTTGCCTATGACGCCATGGTGGTGCCACTATGGCGTCATGAACCCCTCCCCGTCTGTAGAGAGCCCGCGCCGCCGGCTCGGGCCGGTCCGCCGGTAGCACCGTTCGCCGGACCGCCCGTCGACACGACGGACCCCACCCGAGACCCGAGGACGCGCCGCCATGCCTTCGTACGACACCCCCGACCCGATCGCCGTCACCGCGCACGTCGAGGCCGGTTCCATCCACTTCATCGCCGCCGCCCGGCCGGACACCGTCGTCGAGGTGCGGCCGCGCGACCCGAAGAAGGACCTGGACGTGCGGTCCGCCGAGCAGACCGAGGTCGGCTTCGCCGCCGGGGTCCTCACCGTCCGGACGCCCAGGCCGCGTTACCTCGTGGGTCGCACCGGCACCGTGGACGTCACGGTCGAACTGCCCGCGGGCTCGCGGATCGAGCTGGGCGGCGCCTGGACCCAGGTGCTGGGCGAGGGGCGGCTGGGCGGGACGGAGGTGAAGACCTCCTCGGGGGACGTCCGTCTGGACACCACCGGTCCGCTGCGGCTGGCCGCCTCGCACGGCTCGATCAGCGTGGACCGGATCGAGGGCGAGGCGGAGGTCACCACCAGTTCCGGCAGTCTGCGGATCGGCCGGATCGACGGTCCCGCCGTGCTGAAGAACACGCACGGCAGTACGACCGTCGACCTCGCCAACGGCGATCTGCGGGTGAGCGGGGCCAACGGCGACATCGAGGTCCGCCGGGCCGGGGGATCGGTCGCCGCCACCACCGCCCACGGCACCCTGCGCATCGGCGAGGTCGCCCGGGGCAACGTCCAGCTGGAGACCTCCTACGGTGCCATCGAGGTCGGCATCCGGGAGGGCACGGCCGCCTGGCTGGACCTCGGCTCGACCTCCGGCCAGGTCCGCAACATGCTCTCCACCTCCGACGCCCCGGGGAAGTCCGAGGACACCGTCGAGGTCCGCGCCCGCACCCGGTTCGGCAACATCGACGTCCTCCGCGCCAAGCCCTGATCCGGGCCGCTGCCCGGGCCCGGCGGTGACGGTCCGCCGGATCGGGACCGGACCCGGGTGAACCGCGGAAGGGTCTCGAATCGTACTATTCGGTATGAACGATGTACTGATCCACTCCGGACGGGCCCGTGCCCGGGGCTCCGTGCCCACCGCGGCCCCGACCTTCCGCCGCTCCATACGCGAGGCCGTTGCCCGGTGGGCCGGGTGACGGCCCGGCTGCCCGCGGGGCGGGCGAAGTACGGGGCGGTCGCCCTGGTGGTCGTCGCCGCCGTGGCGGCGGGCACCTGGTGGTGGCAGCCGTGGGCGGACGACGCGCCGAAGTCCCTGGCCTTCACCACCGCGCCCGGCGGCACCGAGCGGGTCGGCACCGGGGAGCACCTGTACCGGTACAAGGTGCGGGCCGAGAACGGCCTGAAGATCACGCCGGCGCAGTTCGCCGCCGAGGTGGACGCCGTGCTCGGGGACGCCCGGCGCGGCTGGGCCGCCAGCGGTGAGCAGTCCTTCCAGCGCGTGGACGCCGACCCGGTCGACTTCACCGTGTACCTGGCGACCCCGAAGTCCACCGACCGGATCTGCGGACAGTACGGGCTGGACACGGGCGGCTGGGTGAACTGCGCCGCCGGCAAGCAGGTCGTCATCAACCTCAAGCGCTGGCAGGAGCTTTCGGAGTTCTACACCGGCAAGCCCGAGCTCTACCACGCCCTCGCCGTCAACCACGAGGTCGGGCACATCCTCGGCCAGGGTCATGTCGACTGCCCGGGCCAGGGCGCGCCGGCGCCGGTGATGATGCAGCAGATCAAGGGTCTGCACGGCTGTGTGCCGAACGGGACCCCGTACGCCGAGGACGGCACCCTGATCACCGGCCCGCCGGTGCTCGCCCCCTCCGCGACACCCGTGCCCTGAAGGCCGGGACGGCCGCGCCGCCGAGGAGAGCCGCGACACCGGGGCGCACCAGGGCCGTCAGGCCAGGGCGGCGGCCTTGCGCAGCAGGACCGAGCGCTCGCGGGTGTTGCGGCACATCCGGGCGGCGAGCTCCAGCTCCGACCGGGCCTCGGCGGTACGGCCGAGGCGGGTGAGCAGTTCGCCGCGCACGCCCGGCAGCAGGTGGGAGCCGGAGAGCCGGCCGGACGCGGCCAGGTCGTCGACGATCCGCAGGGCCTCCTCCGGTCCGGCGGCCATGGCGACGGCGACCGCCCGGTTGAGGTCGACCACGGGGGAGGGCGCGACCCGGCCGAGTGCCTCGTAGAGCAGCACGATGCGCGGCCAGTCCGTCTCCGCGACCGACGGGGCTCCGGCGTGGCAGGCGGCGATCGCCGCCTGGAGGCCGTAGGGGCCCAGTCCGTGGCCGGTGGCGGTGGCCCGGGTGAGTGCGGCCAGTCCGCGCCGGACGGCCGAACGGTCCCACCGGCGGCGGTCCTGGTCCTCCAGCAGGACCGGCTCGCCGTCGGGCCCGGTGCGCGCGGGGAAGCGCGCGGCCGTCAGCTCGAAGAGCGCCAGCAGGCCGGACACCTCCGCCTCCCCGGGCAGCAGCGCGGACAGGGTGCGGGCCAGTCGGATCGCCTCGTAGGCGAGGTCGGCGCGCAGCAGACGGTCACCGCTGGTCGCCGTCGAGCCCTCGGTGAAGATCACGTAGAGCACGCTCAGCACCCCGCCGAGGCGCTCGCGCCGCTCCTCCGGCGGCGGGACCGCGAAGGGGACGCCGGCGGCGGCGACGGTCCTCTTGGCCCGGGTGATCCGGGCCTGGAGGGTGGGAACCGGGACCAGGAGGGCGCGGGCGATCTCCTCGCTGGAGAGTCCGGCGACCACCCGCAGGGTCAGCGCCGCGCGGGCCTCGGGCGACAGTACGGGGTGGCAGGCGACGAACATCAGCGCGAGGACGTCGTCCTCGATCACGTCCGGGTCCCACGGCGGGTCGTCCGGTCGGCCGGGGACGGGATCGGCGCCGGAACTCGCCCCGCCCTCGGTGAGGCGGCCGGCCAGGGCGGCGTAGCGCTCGTCCAGGGCGGAGCGGCGGCGGAACCGGTCGATGGCGCGGCGCCGTCCGGTGGCGAGCAGCCAGCCGACCGGGTTGGCCGGCTCGCCGTCGCGCGCCCAGGAGACGAGGGCCTCGGCCACGGCCTCCTGGGCGACGTCCTCGGCGAGGTCGAAGTCGCCCGTGAAGCGGGTGAGCGCGCCGACGATCCGCGCCGACTCGATCCGCCACACGGCCTCGACGGCCCGCCGGGCGGCCTCGGCGCCCGGCGCGCCGTCGAGGTGCCCGGCGGACCCGCCGCCGTCGGTCGGTCCGGTGCTCAGAGCTGGCCGGTCCGCTCGCGCCATTCCCGCTCCTGGATGATCCACTTGTTGTCCTGCGGGAACTCGTCGATGCCCGGCACCCGCCGGATCTCGATCTTCATCCCCGGGAGGGACGGCAGTCGCTTCGCCCAGGCGACCGCCTCGTCCTGCGAAGCCACGTCGAGGATGTAGAAGCCGCCGAACAGTTCCTTGGTCTCACCGTAGGGCCCGTCGGTGACAATCGGCGCCTCCCCGGTGAAGTCGACCACCACGCCCGTCGACGCGTCGTCGAGCCCCTCGGCAGCGACCAGCACCCCGGCCCGGATCAGCTCGTCGTTGTAGCGGCCCATGATGTCGAGGATCTCCTCGAAGGGCGTGTCCATCATCTTCTCGCGCGTCTCGTCGCTGCCACGCATGATCAACATGTACTTCGCCATTGCTCTTCTCCTCGGTACGGGGGAGTCGCTGTCCGACCCTCTCTACCCCAGGTCGAACGGGAGGGCGCGGGATCGACACGACGGGGGCGTCCGGAGAAAAGTTTTTCCGGACGCCCCCTGGGCCCTCGCCGAACGCGCCCGCTACACGCCCGCCCGGTCCGTCGGCGGCACCGGCCGGACCGCCGCGGCCGCGCCGTCGGGCCGCTCGGCGTCCAGGGCCCGGAGGATGTCCTCCACGCTCTGCTTGGCGTCGCCGAACAGCATCGCGCTGTTCTCGCGGAAGAACAGCGGGTTCTGCACCCCGGCGTAGCCGGACGCCATCGACCGCTTGAACACGATCACCTGCTCCGCCTCCCACACCCGCAGCACCGGCATGCCCGCGATCGGACTGGCGGGATCGTCCATGGCCGCCGGGTTGACGGTGTCGTTGGCACCGATGACGAGGACGACGCTGGTCGCGGCGAGGTCGTCGTTGATCTCGTCCATCTCCAGCACGATGTCGTACGGCACCTTCGCCTCCGCCAGCAGCACGTTCATGTGCCCGGGCAGCCGTCCGGCGACCGGATGGACGCCGAAGCGGACCTCGACCCCGCGCTCGCGCAGCCGCCGGGTGAGTTCCGCGACCGGGTGCTGCGCCTGTGCCACCGCCATGCCGTACCCGGGCGTGATGACGACCGACTTGGCCTGTGCGAGCTGCCGCGCGGCCTCCTCGGCCCGGATCTCCCGGTGCTCGCCCTGCTCCTCGGCCCCGCCGGCGGCGGCCTCGATGCCGAAGCCGCCGGCGATCACCGAGAGGAAGGACCGGTTCATCGCCCGGCACATGATGTAGGACAGGTAGGCGCCGGAGGAGCCGACCAGGGCGCCGGTGACGATCAGCAGGTTGTTGTCGAGCAGGAAGCCGGCCGCCGCCGCGGCCCAGCCGGAGTAGCTGTTGAGCATGGAGACGACGACCGGCATGTCGCCGCCGCCGATCGAGGCGACCAGGTGCCAGCCCAGCGCGAGCGCCAGGACGGTGACCGCGATCATCGCCCCGAGGCCCGGGCTGACCGTGAACCAGACCGTCAGCCCCACGAAACCGGCCAGCGCGCCGATGTTGAGCGCGTTCTTCCCGGGCAGCACCAGCGGCCGGGAGGCGACCCGGGCGGACAGCTTGAGGAAGGCCACGATCGACCCGGTGAAGGTGACCGCCCCGATGAAGATGCCGATGAACACCTCGGCGTGGTGGATGCCCAGGAGGTCCCCGGAGACGGCGGTCTGCGCCGCGCCGTGCGCCTCCACCTCCAGGTAGCTGTTCCAGCCGACCAGCACCGCGGCGAGGCCGACGAAGCTGTGCAGCACGGCGATGAGCTCCGGCATCTGTGTCATCTCGACCTGCCGGGCCCGCCACAGACCTGCCGCTCCGCCCAGCGCCATCGCCAGGACGATCAGGGCGACCGCCCCGGCGCTGATGCTCCGCGAGGCCACCACGACGGTGGCGGCGAGGGCGAGCGCCATCCCGGCGATGCCGTAGACGACGCCCGCGCGGGAGGTGCGGTGCTGCGACAGCCCGGCCAGGCTGAGGATGAACAACAGGGCGGCGACGAGATCCGCGGCGTGGGCCGCCGTCGTGGACGTCATCGGACTCAGCGCCTTTCCGGGGACGAGGAGAACATGCTCAGCATGCGGCGGGTGACGGCGAAGCCGCCGAAGATGTTCACACTCGTCAGCAGGATCGCCACGAAGGACAGCACGGTGACGGTCGTGCTCCCGTGCCCGATCTGGAGCAGGGCGCCGATCACCACGATCCCGGAGATGGCGTTGGTGACCGACATCAACGGGGTGTGCAGGGCGTGGTGGACCTTGCCGATCACGTAGTAACCGATGACCACGGCGAGTGCGAACACCGTGAAGTTCTGGGCCAGTTGGGCGGGAGCGAAAGCGATCAACAGGAACATGGCGAGCATCCCGGCGCCGATCAGGCCGAACCGGGCCGCCGGGCCGAGCCGGGGCCGGGCCGGTTCCGCGGCGGTGGGCGTCGCGGGAGCCGCGGCGGGGGCGGGCGCCGCCGAGACGGCGACCGGGGGCGGCGGCCAGGTGACCTCGCCCGCCCTGACCACGGTCACCGCCCGCTGGACCACGTCCTCGAAGTCCAGCACCGGCTGCCCGTCCTTGCCCGGGGTCAGCAGCTTCAGCAGGTTGACCAGGTTGGTGCCGAAGAGCTGCGAAGCCTGGGCGGGCAGCCTGGCCGCGAGATCGGTGTAGCCGATCAGCGTGACGCCGTTGGCGGTGACCACGGTCCGGCCCGCGACCGTTCCCTCGACGTTGCCGCCCTGGGCGGCGGCCATGTCGACGACGACGCTGCCCGGCCGCATCGCCGCCACGTCCTCGGCGGTGAGCAGCCGGGGGGCCGGCCGGCCGGGGATCAGCGCCGTGGTGATGACGATGTCCACGTCCTGGGCCTGCTCGTGGTAGAGCGCGGCGGCGGCCCGGTCGTAGTCGGCCGAGGTGGCCTTCGCGTAGCCGTCGGTGCTCGCCTCCTGTTCGGCCCGCACCGGCAGGTACTCCCCGCCGAGGGACTTGACCTGGTCGGCGACCTCCGGCCGGGGGTCGGTCGCGCGGACGATCGCGCCCAGGCTGGAGGCGGCGCCGATCGCGGCGAGCCCGGCCACACCGGCGCCGGCCACCAGGACCTTCGCCGGGGGAACCTTGCCCGCGGCCGTCACCTGGCCGGTGAAGAAGCGGCCGAACACGTGCGCCGCCTCGATCACCGCCCGGTACCCGGCGATGTTGGCCATCGAGCTGAGCACGTCCATCGACTGCGCGCGGGAGATCCGCGGCACCGCGTCCAGGGCGAGCGCGGTGACCGGGCGCGCGGACAGCGTCTCCAGCAGGTCGGGCCGCTGCGCCGGGGCGAGCAGGCCGATCAGGGTCGCGCCGTCGCGCAGCCGGGCGACCTCGGCGGTCGACGGCGCGTTGACCTTCAGGACGACGTCGGCCGCCCAGGCGTCGCCGATGCCCGCTCCGGCGTCGGTGTAGGCCCCGTCGGTGAACCCGGAGGCCGTGCCGGCCCCGGACTCGACCACGACCTCGTAGCCGAGGGCGAGGATGCCCCGGACCGTGGCCGGTGTCGCGGCGACGCGGGTCTCCCCGGCGGCCGACTCGGCCACCACACCGATGCGCCGCGGGGGGTGGTGCGTGGCGTCCTGTGCAGACATCACTCGTGCCTCTCTCCTGGGAGGAGCCAATGACGGCGGGATCCGCGTCCGGGGGAGCGTCGCTCCCCTTGGAGGCAGGAACCTACCCGTCCCGGCCCGCCGGGGCACCGGGGCGAGGCCGTGACGTGCTTCACCGATTCACCGGGCGGCCGGTCCGGTGCGGCGCCAGGGGCGCGGGAGAGTGGCGGGGGCCGGTGGGCCGGGGTCAGAACCCCTGGGCGCGGGCGCCGTCGCGCAGGAGGGCGAACGCGGTGGCGGTCTCGGCGACGGCCTGCGGGCCCGCCTCCGCGATGTCCTGGCCGCCGGCCAGCCGGGCCCAGGCGGTGCGGGCGAGCACCTGGCGGACGGCCACGTACTGGGCGGCGAACAGCTGGGCCGCGATGCCGCGGTCCGGGTCCAGGGCCTCGGCCAGCGCGTCCGCGTCGGCGTCGACGTAGTCCAGGAGCTGGCCGGACAGGGCCGGCGTCTCGTAGACCAGCCGGAGGAAGGCGAGCACCTCGGGCTCGTCGTTCAGCCCGGTCTGGGGCTCGTGGGCGGCGAGTGCGGCCAGCTGGTGGTGCTCCAGGGCGTCGAGCGGGGTGACCCCGGTGGCGCGGTCGCGGACCACCCGGCCGGCCTCGCCGAGGTGGTCGGCGAAGCGGTGCAGGACGAGCTCCTCCTTGGTGGCGAAGTACCGGAACAGGGTGGGCTTGGAGACTTCGGCGGCGGCGGCGATCTCGGCCACCGAGACCTGTTCGAAGCCCCGGTCGAGGAAGAGGGCGATGGCGGCGTCGGCGATGGCCTGCCGGGTGCGCTGCTTCTTGAGGGTCCGCAGACCCGGTTCTGGTTCGCTCTGGCTCATGGAGAGATCATAACTCGGATAAATTTGTTACTGAGTTGCTTTCGTTACCGAGTTGCTGTTTTATGGAGTCATCGACGACCGGAAGGGACGAACACAAATGACGAACGTGGCGAACACCGTGACCGTGACGAACGTGGTGATCGTGGGGGCGGGGCCGACCGGACTGACGCTGGCCTGCGGGCTGGCCCGGCAGGGCGTGGCGGTGCGCGTGCTGGAGCGGGCCGCCGCCCACGCCACCGGCTCCCGCGGCAAGACGCTCAACCCGCGCAGCCTGGAGATCCTCGCCGACCTCGGCCTCGCCGACGGCCTGGCCGCCGTGGGCCGCACCCACCTGCCGTTCCGCAAGTACTTCGAAGGCGCCTTCGTCAACGAGACGGAGCCCTTCGCCGGCGCCCGGCCCAGCGCCACCGAGCCCTACCCGGCCAGCCGCTGGCTGTACCAGCCGCAGCTGGAGCGGCTGCTGCGCGACCGGCTCGCCGAGCTCGGGGTGACGGTGGAGCTCGGCGCCGAGGTGGTCGACGTCCGGCAGGACGCCGACGGCGCGGAGGTGGTCCTGGCGGACGGCGGGCGGATCCCCGCCCAGTACGTGGTCGCCTGCGACGGCGGCCGCTCGACGGTGCGCAAGCTGCTCGGCATCCCCTTCGTCGGCGAGGGCGACCCGGAGCCGATGATGGTCTGCGGCGACGTCGAGGTCGAGGGGCTGGAGCCGGGCGCCTGGCACCAGTGGTTCGGCCCGGAGGGCGCCTTCATGCTCTGCCCGTTCGAGGACAGCCCCCGCTGGCAGCTCCAGGCGACCCCGGAGACCGACGCCGACGGCCGGACGGTCCCGCCGTCGCTGGAGAGCTTCCAGCGGCTCGCGGCCCGGCACACGGGCCGCGACGACATCCGGCTCGGCAACGCCACCTGGCTGTCCACCTGGCGGGTCAACGTCCGGATGGCCGAGCGCTACCGGGAGGGCCGGGTCCTCCTGGCCGGGGACTGCGCCCACGTCCACCCCACGGCGGGCGGGCTCGGCATGAACACCGGCGTCCAGGACGCCTGGAACCTCGGCTGGAAGCTCGGCCACGTGCTGCGCGGCCTCGCCGCGCCCGCCCTGCTGGACACCTACCAGGAGGAGCGGCTGCCGATCGCCGCCTGGACGCTCGACGTCACCAGTGCCGGAATGGCGGCCGTGGTGGAGGGCATCGACACGCCCGGGATCGGGGTCGAGGCCGGTGGGGTCGGCGACTTCACCGGCCTGTCCCTCGGCTACCGGTGGAGCAGTCTCGCCGGGGGCGGCCCGGCCGGGTCCGGCGCGGCCGGGCGTGACGCGGGCGAGGGCGGCGCGGGCGAGGCCGACGACGAGCCGCGCCCGCGGGCCGGGGACCGGGCGCCCGACGGACCCTGCCCGGGCCCGGACGGCGCTCCGGGCCGGCTCTTCGAACGGTTCGCCGGCGACGACTTCACCCTGCTCGGCCTCGGCGCCGGAGCCCGCCCCGAACTCGCCGGACTGCCCGGCCACGTCCGGCCGGTGCGGGTCGAGGACCGGGACGGCGAGGTCCGCCGGGCCTACGGAGTGACCGGCGAGGCCCTCGTCCTGGTCCGGCCGGACAACCACATCGCGCTGATCACCCCGGCCACCGAACCCGGCCCGGTGCACGCCTACCTGGCGCGTCTCGGCGCCACCGGGTGAACGGCGATGGATTCGGGGCCGGAGTCAGCGGCGGGGGCGGACGGTGAGACCGGGCCGCCGGCGGTGCACCGTCAGGTAGGCGACGCCCTCCGCGCCCGCCGCCACGGCGCGCTCGGCACCGCGCGGCAGCAGCCGCAGCGCGCCCGGCTCCAGCGGGTGCTCCACGCCCGCGCAGCGCAGCGTCCCCTGCCCGGCGAGGCCCAGCACCAGCACGTCCAGGTCCGGTTCGACATGGGCGGCGACGGCCGCTCCGGGGCGCAACCGCACCACGTTGGCGTCCAGTTGGCGCTCGCCGCCGGTCAGCCGCCACAGTGCCCCGGCGGCGTCGCCACCGGTCTCCCGCAGCAGCGCCTCGACCGCGACGCCGTCGCCGGTCAGGTCCGACCCTTCCGAATCCGTCATGCCGGACATCCTCCCACCACGGGGTCGTCCGGTCCGTCAGTCGACGGTCCCGCCCGCGTTGCGGATCAGTTGCCGGAGCACCTTCAGCGCGGTGACGTAGTCCGCGTCGTCGATGTCCGCGTGCAGCGCGGCGCGGATCGCGGGGGCGTTGCGGGCGAGGTCGACCCGGGCCCGTTCCCCCTCCTCGGTGAGCCACAGGCGGTGGTCGGCGTCCTGGCTCAGCCAGCCGCGCTCCACCAGCACGGCGGCCTCCGCCGTCAGGTCGTCCTCGGGCCGGAGGTAGGAGGCCATGGCCGCCCGGAGCTCGGGCACGGTCAGGCCCGCCCCGTCCGGCGAGATGTCGTTCTTCGACAGGTTGCGCAGCAGCCAGAACTGCGGCTGGGTGTAGCCCTTCTCCGCCTGCCGGGCGCGGGTGAACGCGATCAGCGCCTCGTGGGCGACGCCGGTCCAGTAGGCGGCGGGCTGGCCGGCGAGTTCGGCGTCGGAGATCTGCTGGGTCGACACGGGGGTCCCCTCCTGGTGTCTCGGACGTGCGGCCCGCACGCGGTGCGGGTCGTACGAGCACCGTAGGACTTGAAGTGCGGTTGAGGGCAAGGAGGGGACCCCGGCGGTCGGCTCTCCGTCAGCCCCGGGCGGCCTGCTCGGCCAGGGTCACCGGGAGACCGGCCTCGATGCGCTCCAGCAGGCGGCCGCCGTGGACGCCGGGGGTGTCGAAGCCGCGCCGCTCGTCCGGGTCGGTGTCGGCCGCGGTCAGCAGCACCTCGGGCACCAGTACCGTCTCCGGGGCGACCGGCACGGCGTCCGGGTCCGGTGCGAGGTAGGGCGGGGCGAGCACCGGCCCGAACAGCTCGCCGGCGACGAGGTCCGGCTCGAACTCGGCGGACAGCACGGTGACCCGGGTCCGGAGGTCGCCGTGGATCATCACCAGCTTGTCCGTCATGTGGCCGACGAAGGCCCCGACGTGTACGTCCCCGCCGACGATCAGCTTGGCGTCGCCCTCCAGGTGGACGGCGGCCGCCCGGAGGTCGCCGAGCACGACCAGCGCGGGGCAGCCGTCGTCGATGTTGATGACCGCGCCGTCCACCAGCAGGTCGCCGTCGACGATGTAACCGGTGCCGTCGGGCTCCGCGGCGTCGAGGTCGAGGTGGCCGCCGATCGTCAGCGGGCCGGTGTGGACGTCGTACTCCTCCTCGTAGAGGTTCCCGTAGGAGTCGGCGGGCAGGCGGCGCTGCTCGAAGAGCGCCACGGCCTGGTCCCAACTGTGCGCAGTGGTGGTGATGTTCATGGGCGGAACTGTGTCACGGGGCACTGACGGCGGCCGCCACGGGGCGGGCGGCCGCCGTCCTGCGGGCGGCTCAGGAACGCGGCTGGTTGATGTTGACCAGCCAGGTGACGCCGAAGCGGTCCGTGCACATTCCGAAGATGTCGCCCCACATCTGCTTGTCCATCGGGACGGCCACGGAGCCGCCGCCGGAGAGCTTCTCCCAGTAGCCGCGCAGCTCGGCCTCGTCCTCCCCGCTGAGGCTCACCGAGATGTTGCCGCCTGGCGCCTGGTCGGTGCCGGGCGGGTTGTCGGCGGCCATCAGGGTGATGCCGCCGCCGGTGGTCAGCATGCCGTGCATGATCCGGTCGCCGCCCGGGCCCTCCCCGGCGCCGAAGTCGCCGTAGGTGTTGAGGTTCAGCTCGCCGCCGAAGACCTGCTGGTAGAACTCCAGGGCCTGCCGGGCGTCGCCGTTGTAGGTGATGTACGGGTTGAGGATGGACGGCATGATTGTCCCTTTCGTTATGAATTCGAGGGGAAAGACCGTTCGCTCAGCCTAGAGAACGCCGGGCCGGGCCGCCGCCCGGCGCGACGCGCCCCCGTCGCCCCGGCCGTCGCCCCGGTCCACCGCCCCGGCCGTCGTTCTGCCCGAACGGACCTTCCCTTCCGCGGACGCGTCTGGCAGCATCGTCCGCTATTCGGTGATCGAGGGCCGGTGACCGGTGGCCGGACGCTCCGGGGCGCCCGCCGGTGAGGGGCAGCATGCTGACGCACCAACGGCGCGGGCGCCGCGGGGACGAGCACCGGCCCGCGCCCTGGGTGCGCACCCGGCTGCGCGCGGCGCCCGCGACCGCCGTGCTCACCGCCGTCCTCACCTTCGTCACCGTCCTCACCGTGACCGCGCTGCCCCGGGCCACCGACCGGGGCGCGAACAGCGCGCTGGCCGCCTTCGTCCAGGACCGCGGCGTCAAGGCGACCAGCCTCCACCTCACCGCCCGCCCGCGCCCCGACACCCCCGCCGCCGAGCTCGACTCGGCCCGCGACCGGTTGGTCGGACAGATCACCGGGGACGTCCCGCTCACCCGCGACGGCGAGCACCACGGCACCCGCGCCCTCACCGACCGGGCCATGCTCAACGACGGCTACGACCGCCCCGGCGGCACGGCCCCGCAACTCCACCTGCTCTACCTCCAGGGGCTCGCCGGACACGCGAGCCTGACCGACGGTGCCTGGCCCGGACCGGCCGCCCCCGGCGAGCCGCTGCCGATCGCCGTCAGCCGGCGGGCCGCCGACACCATCGGCCTCCGGGTCGGCGACACCGTCGACAGCGGCCCCGCGGCCCGGGCCAGGATCGTCGGCCTCTACCGCGCCGACGATCCCCACGACCGTTACTGGCAGGAGCTGCCCTGCCCCGAACGCGCCTGCCTGAAGACCCTCGACGGCGGCGGTGTCCGCTGGGAGACCGCCGGATTCGCCGCCGGCGACAGCCGCCCGGCCCTGCTCGCCTGGGGCGGGGGCGGCGAGGACTTCTGGCGGCTGCCCGTCGACCCGCACGCCCTGCGCGCCGACCGGCTCGCAGCCCTCCGCTCCGGCGTCGGCTCCTACCTGGCCGGTTCCGGCGCCGTCCTGGCCGCCGAGGTGGCCGGACGGCCCGACCTCACCCCGAGCACCCTGCTGCCCGAGGTCCTCGCCGAGGCCGCCGCCCGCCACCGGGCCACCGCCCCGCTGGCCGCGATCGGTCCCGCCGGCGTCGCGGGCGTCGCCGCCGTGGTGCTCTGCCTGGCCGCCGCGCTCGCCGCCGACCGGCGGGTCGCCGAACTCCGGCTGCTCCGGGCCCGCGGCGGCTCACGCGCCGCGATCCTGCTGCGCCTGCTGGGCGAGAGCGCGGTGACCGTCCTGCCGGCGGCCGGGGCCGCCACCGCCCTGGCCCTCGCCCTGCTGCCCACCCCCCGCTGGACCGCCGCCGTCCTCGCCGCGGCGGCCGGGACGCTGCTCGCCGTGCTGGCCCTTCCGGTCCGCGCCGCCGCCCTGCTCTCCCGCCCCCCGGGCACCGGCGGCCCTCCCGATGGCGCCCGGGGATCCGGGCGGCGCCGGGTGGTCGGCGAACTCCTCGTACTCGCCGTCACCGGCGCTGCCGTCGCCGAGGTCCGCCGCCGGGGCGCCGCCCCGTCGACCGGCGGGCCGGATCCACTGCTGGTCACCGCCCCGCTGCTGGTCGCGCTCAGCGGCGGTCTGCTGCTCGCCCGGATCCGGTCGCCCGTCCTCGGCCGGCTCGCCGCCCTCGCCCGGCGCGACCGCGGCCTGATCGCCTTCCTCGGCCTCGCCCAAGGCGCCCGCGACTCCGACGGTCGCCACCGCCCCGCCGTTCTGCCGGCGCTCGCCCTGCTGCTCGCCGTCACCACGGCCGGCTTCGGCGCCACCCTCCTCGACACCGTCGACGGCGCCCGGCTGCGCGCGGCCCGCACGGCGGTCGGCGGCGACGCCGCGGTGCTGGTCCCGCAGGACGCGCCACTGCCCGCGGAATTCGTCACGGCCGCGGACGCGCTCCCGGGTGTCCGCGCCTCGACCGGTGTCCGGATCGAGCGGCAGACCTACCTCCTCGGTGTCGGCCGCCTCGCCGTACAGGTCACCCTGGTCGTCGCCGAGCCCCGGGCGTACGCGGAGATCTCCCGCACCGTCGGCGCCGGCGCGTTCGATCCCGCCGTCCTGGCCGACGCCGTCCCGTCCGACGCCGCGCCGCCCGGCACCGCGCCGTCCACCGTCGCTCGGTCGGACGCGCCGGTGCCCGCCCTGGTCAGCCCCGGCCTCGCCGGACAACTCACCCCCGGCCCGCAGCGGCTGCGCACGCCCGGTGGCGAACTGCTCGCCACCGTCGCCGGCACCATCAGCGCCACTCCCGCCCTTCCCGAGGCCGTCCGCGAGTTCGTGGTCCTGCCGGTCGGGGCGGCCTCCGCCCGGCTGCCCGAACTCGCCAGGCCTGACAACTGGTTCGCCGTCGGCGACATCGACGCCGACCGGCTGCGCCCGCTCTTCGCGGCCCGCGGTCTGGCCGACGCGTCGGGCCTGGCCGGGCTCCTGCGCGAGGAGGCCCGGGAGGTGAGCAAGGAGGCCGGCGGCATCCCCGACGGCTACCTCGTGCGCACCGCCCGCGAGACGGCCGCCGCCCTGGCTGCCGACCCGCTCCAGCGCTCCACCGTCCGGCTCTTCCGGTTCGCGGCCGCCGCCGGCGTCGTGTTCGCCCTGCTCGCCGTCCTGCTGACCGTGCTGCGGGCCTCGCCCGACCGCGCGGCGGTCCTCGCCCGGCTGCGCACCATGGGGCTCCGCCCCCGGGAGGGGCTGGCACTGATCGTGGCGGAGACCGTGCCGGGGACGCTGGCCGCGGTGGCCGGCGGTGCCGTGGTCGCGGCCGGGTCCATTGCCCTGCTCGGACCGGCTTTCGACCTGTCGCTGCTGGTCGGCGCGCCGGTGGCGGACCGGATGGGGCCCCGTGTCCTGCCGGTGCTGCTGCCGACGGCCGGCGTGGCACTGCTCGTCTGCGCGGCCGTGGTGCTGGAGGCGGTCGTCTCCGGCCGGCGGCAGATCGCCACCGAACTCCGGGCGGGCGACCGGCGGTGACCCCGGCCGCTCCGGGGCCACCGCCGGTTCCACCGCCTACGCCAGCGGCTGCGGCTTGATCATCGCGAACGGGGCGCCCTGCGGGTCGGCCACCACCGTCATCCGCCCGGCCATCATGTCGAACGGCGGGGCCAGCACTGTGCCGCCGCTCCTGACCAGGGCGTCCACCGTGGAGTCCACGTCGTCCACCGCGAAGTAGGTCAGCCAGTGCGCCGGGGTGCCGGGCGGGTCGTTGGCGAGCAGGGTCACCCCGCCGACCGCCCGGCCCCCGACCCGCAGCTCCCAGTACGCGTCGGCGCCGTCCAGGGGCTCGATCTCGATCCCGAACGCCGCGCCGTAGAACGCGGTGGCGGCCTGCACGTCGCTGGTGTGGAGCTCGTTCCAGGTCAGCGCGCCGGCCTCGTTGACCACCTGGGCGCCGAAGAACCCGCCCGGCTGCCAGACGCCGAACACCGCGCCCTGCGGGTCGGCCGCCACCAGCATCCGGCCCAGGTCGCCGACGTCCATCACCGGGGCGAGCAGGGTGCCGCCGGCCGCGACGATCGCGTCCTGGGTGGCCTGGGCGTCGGTGCTGGCGAGGTAACTCGTCCAGACGGTCGGCGGTTCCGGCGTGCCGTCGGGACTCATCGTCGGGCCGATGCCGGCCACGGCCTTTCCGTTGAGCTCGCAGACCGCGTACCCGCCGAACTCGGCCGGCCCGGGCGAGCCCTGCCAGCCGAGCAGGTCGCGGTAGAAGTCCAGCGCGGCCTGCTGGTCCTTCGCCATCAGGTCGACCCAGCACGGGGTGCCGGTCGCGTAAGGAGTGGTGACTTCGGGCATTCTCGCTCCTCCTCGTGGGATCCCCCGCCGGTCACCCTCCCCCCGGGAACGGCGATCGGGCGTTCGACACGCCGCCTCGATCGGTCACCCCGGTCCGCCGCGGCGCGTGCGGCCGCGGGGGCGGACCGCCGACCTTGCCCGGGGCGGGGAAACCGGCATAGCCTCCGATCATGGTGCGAAGTACCGCGAAAGACGTCGAGAGCTACCTGGCCGAGGTGCCCGCGGACCGTCGCGAGGTACTGGCCGGGCTCCGCGGGCTGTGCCGCCGGGAGCTGGCGGGCTTCACCGAGGTCATGGCCTACGGTATGCCCGTGTACGAACGGAACGGCGTCGCGGAGATCGCCTTCGCCAGCCAGAAGCAGTACATCTCCTTCTACCTGATGCGCGCCGACGTGCGGGAGATCTTCGCCGACCGGCTGGCGGCCCAGGACATGGGCAAGGGGTGCCTGCGCTTCCGCGAGCCGCAGGCGGTGGACCTCGCCCTGTTGCGCGACCTCCTGCGCGCCACGGCGGCCCGTCCGGGCGCGGCCTGCTGACACCGCGCTCCGCCCGGCCCGCCGCCCGCGCCGGAGAACGACCGCAGAACGACCGGAAGGCGGGCCGGGCGGAGGCGGAGCGCGGCGGAGGCCCGCCCGTGGTCGGTCAGTGGATGACCGTCCCGCAGACGGAGCCCGGCAGCGGCTGGAATCCCTGGTCGCGGACCGTGGTCGTGGTGTGCGCGCAGATCCAGCCGGCCGGGCCGAAGACGTTCCGCAGCGCGGCGCCCCGGGCGTTCTGCGCGGTCCACTCGCTCTGCCGGACGACGTTGGAGACGATCCGGCCGAACGGGAGTGCCGCGAACGCCGCGTTGATGGACCGCGCCGTGGTGTTGACGGAGGCGACGCCGTTGATCGCGCGCGGGGTGAGCGGACCGGGCTCGTCGCCGGGGGAGGTGTGGCCGCCGTACGCCTGGCCGACGTAGCGGCCCACCGAGTACGGCACGAGGGCGTTCGGGTCCTGGAGGACGGTGTCGGTGCCCTGGTTCTCCCGGGCGACGACGCCGACGCAGGAGTGGTCGGTCACCTGGTCCTGCCCGATCACCCGGGCGTAGTCGATCTTCTCCAGGAAGTACGAGGTGGAGTCCAGCCCGGACCCGTGCACGCCGTAGCGGTCCACCGTGACGTCGCCGCTCACATAGGGGCGGATGACGGCGTCCGGCAGACCGGGGCCGATCTGGCGCCAGTTGGTGATCCGGCAGGCGTAGATACCGGCGAGCCGGGCACCGAGGCGGGCGAGGTGGCGAAGCATGGCGTGAACTGCCCTTCAGGCGTGGTCCGTCGGGATCCCGCCGTATCCTCGGACGCCGGCCCGCCCGCCGGAAGTCTCCGCTGCGGAGGCGCGCGGGCCGTTGCGGTTCCGCGCCGCAGGTCGGCCGGGGCGGGCTCGTCCGCGGTGGCGGCGAATGTTCTTCCACCGGTCTTCCAGCGGTCACCCCGTCCGGGCGCCCGGCGCGCCGCCTCCGCTCACTCCTGGCGCGATGCCTTCAGTCGCGCCTCGGCGGCGTCGAGGAGGAGGTCGAGCGCCTGGGGGTAGGCGCTGCGGTTCATGTCGGCGGTCAGCAGGTGCGCGGTGGCCGCGATGTGGGGGTGGGTGGTGGCGTCGAGGCGGGCGTAGGACGCCTGCCAGACCTGGTAGTCGGCGCTGAGGGCGGCCGAGGGCAGGGCGAGGGCGGCGGCGTCCAGGACGGCGAAGCCGAGGCTCTGGTCGACGAAGGCGTGGTAGATGCGGACGGCCTCGGGGTCGGGGAAGCCGGCGTCGCGCAGTATGCCCAGGATGTTCTCGACGGCGGTGATCTCGTTGGCCCGGCCGGTGGTGCGGTGGGCGGCGAGCAGGGCGGCCTGGGGATGGGCCTGGTAGGCGGTGTGGATGCGCAGGCCGATGGCGCGCAGGTCGGCCCGCCAGTCGCCGGTGGGCCGCCAGCCGTGCTGCGCGCGGCCGATGAGTTCGTCCGCGATGGCGATCAGCAGGTCGTCGGTGCTGTGGAAGTAGCGGTACACCGCGCTGGGGTCGGCCCCGAGCGCGGCCCCGAGCCGCCGGACGGTGAGCGCCTCGGCGCCGTGCAGGCCGACCAGCCGCAGCGCGGTGTCGACGATCAGTTCGGCGGACAGCACCACGCCCTGTTTGGTGGGCCGGCGGCGCTTCCGCTCGGGCTCGGGAACCACACGTTCGGTCATGGCGGCCAGAGTATGTCAACGGCATTGACGTAGGGAGGGGGTGTGCGCGGATCCGGCGTGTCGGCCTTGTCCCGGCCCCGGCCCGGCCCGGACCCTGGCCCGTTCCGTTCCGTTCCGTTCTGCCCCGGCCGGCCCTACCCGGCCCGGCGGACCGGGAGGCTGCGGGGCCCGCGCACCAGGAGGCCCGGTCGGTACGGCAGGGCGGCGGGGTCGGCGGCGAGGGACAGCGCCGGCAGGGCGTCGAAGAGGCGGGGCAGCGCGATCACCGCCTCCAGCCGGGCCAGTCGGGCGCCGAGGCAGACGTGCGGGCCGTGCCCGAAGGCGACGTGCGGCAGGGCGCGGCCGTCACCGGCGGCGAACCGGCCCGGCCGGAAGGCGTCCGGGTCGGGGAAGACCTCCGGATCGCGGTTGGCGGCCGCCAGCACGACCAGGACCGAGGAGTCCGCCGGGACGACCGTGCCGGAGCCGAGGTCGACCTCCTCCCGGGTACGCCGCCAGGTCGTGCCCTCCAGCGGGCTGGCGTGGCGCAGCGTCTCCTCGACCACCGCGCCCCACCGGGGCTCGCCGTCCCGCCGGGCCGCGGTCAGCTCGCCGGGGTGGCCGAGCAGCAGCAGCGAGGCGGAGGCGAGCAGGTTCATCGTCGTCTCGTAGCCGGCGAAGAGCAGCAGGAACGCCATCGCCAGCAGTTCGGTGTCGTCCAGCGCCTCGGCGTCCTCGTCGGCGGCGAGCAGGCTGAACAGGTCCTGGCCCGGCTGCGCGCGCTTGGCCGTGATGAGCCCGGTGAAGTACCGGTGCAGGCTCTGCCAGGCGGCGTCGATCTCGCCGGGGGCGAGGGCGCCGGCCGGGGATCCGACCCGGTAGGTCCAGGCGCGCAGCTCCGCCCGGTCCTCCTCGGGCACGCCGAGGATCTCGCCGATCACCAGGACCGGCAGCGGGAAGGCGAAGTCGTCGACGAGGTCGGCGGTCCCCTCGCGGTCGAGGCGCTCGGCGAGTCCGCCGAGCACCTCGTCGGTGAGCCGGGCGATCCGCCCGCCGAGCTCGTCCACCCGGCGGGGGGTGAAGGCCACCGAGGCCAGCCGGCGCAGGCGGCGGTGCTCGGCGCCGTCGGTGTTGAGCATGTGGCGCTCCAGCACGGACCGGGCTCCGGCCGCCGGCCCCACCCGGTCGGCCCGCGGTGCCGGGACGTTGGAGAACCGGGGGTCGGCCAGCACCGAGCGCGCCTGGCGGTAGCCGGTCACCAGCCAGGCCGAGGTGCCGTTGGACAGCGCCACCCGGGCCGCCGGGCCCTGCGCGCGCAGCCCGGCGTAGAACGGGTAGGGGTCGCGGGCGAACGCGGCGTCGGCGGGGTTCAGAGCTGTGGTCACCCGGTCATTCTCGCCGGGTGCCCCGGTGGACCCGACACGGCCCCCGGCCCGGGTGGATCCCGGGCCGGGGCAGGGCGGCGCCGCCTCGGGCGTCACCGCCCCGGTGCCACCGTCACGTCCGGGTGAGGCGGAAGACCGGACCGGGCCAGTCGCCGTCCGGGACCGTCCGGTCGAGTGCCTCGCCGATCACCCGCTCCTCGTACCGGAAGTGGGACTCCATGATGGCCGCCAGCCCGTCGAGTTCGCGCCGGATCGCCTCCCTCGGGAGCTGTTCGCCGGTGGCGACGGCCTGCCGGGAGAGTTCGGCCACCCGGGTCAGCAGCGAGGAGATCAGGCCGTGGTCCTCGACCAGCTTCGCGACCGTCCCCGCGAGCTCCGGCCGCTCGCGCACCAACTGTGCGAAGAGTCCGTCGTCCTCGCCCCGGTGGTGGGTCTCCAGGGCTCCGCAGAAGGCCAGGCAGTGGGCGGCGAGCGTCCCGCCGTCCGGAGGCCGGTGTCCCGCACCGGACTTGAGGTCATGGATGAGGCGGTTGATCAGGCGACGCAGTTCGTCGTGTGCCAGCGAGAGCTGCCGGCCGAGGGCGGCCGCGCGGCCGCCGTCCTGGGAAGCCACGTTGGGGCCGTCCCTTCGGTTGTCGCACCTCCATGCCTGACGCAGCCCGTCACCGGCACGCGATGCCGCCGTGATCCGATCACGCGACCCGTCGGGGTGGCAAGTCCCGGGCCCGGCGATCGGCTCGGGAACCTCGTCCTCCGGTCGTTCGGCGGCCCGGCCCCGGTCCGGGCTCGCGGCCGGAGCCGGATGTCACCGCGAGCCCGGCGCTGATCCGCCCCGGGTGCGTTCATCGCAGGCCATTGCAACGACCGATGGATGGACCGTTGCATTGAGCGTCCATCCATTGCAATGAAGCGACCAGGATCCCTTTGTTGGCAGGATCTGATTGCATGCCATGCGTTGACCAAAGACTGAACGCAATGTAGCTTCGTAGTTGTTCAGAGAAACGCGAACGACCCGGGAGCGGTCGTTCGGGCAGCATCGACCCGTGAGAAGAGGCACCACCATGTCCGTCAACACCGCCGTCCAGAACGCGTCCACCCCGTCGCCGGCCGCCGCCGGGCCGGAGCGCCCCGAACTGACGGCGGCCGTGCGGGCGTTCGTCGACGCCGGGTTCGCCGGCATTCAGATGCGGGTGCACGACGAGCGGGGCGCCTGGGTCGGCGCCGCAGGGACGAGCGAACTGGGCGGGACCGAACTGCCGCCGGTGGACGGGCGGTTCTGGATCGGCAGCAGTACCAAGACCTTCGTCGCGGCGCTGGTGCTGCGGCTGGTCGCGGACGGCGCGATCGGGCTGGACACCCCGGTGGCCGACCACCTGCCGGAACTCGGCCTGGACGGGCGGATCACCGTGCGGATGCTGCTCCAGCACACCAGCGGGCTCTACAACTACACCGGCGAGCTCGACGCCGACGGGACCTTCGTGCCGGGCCTCCCCTCCGTCGGTGGGCCCTGGGTGGAGAACCGGTTCCACGACTACCGGCCGGAGGAGCTGGTGCGGTTCGCGCTCGCCGAGCCGGCCCGCTTCGAGCCGGGCACGAGCCAGAACTACTCCAACACCAACTACACCGTGGCCGTACTGCTGGCCGAGGCGGTCGGCGGCCTCCCGTACGCCGAGGCGATGCGCCGACACGTGCTGGAGCCGCTCGGGTTGCGGGACACCGTGGTGCCGGGCGGCTCGCCGGAGCTGCCCGAGCCGCACGCGCACGGCTACGCCCGCTACCAGGACGGCGAGGAGTGGAAGGTCGTCGACGTGACCCGGCAGAACAGCTCGCTGCTGACCGGCGCCGGCGACATGGTCTCCACCACCCGGGACCTGCACACCTTCTTCTCCGCGCTGCTGGGCGGACGGCTGCTGCCGGCCCCGCTGCTGGAGGAGATGCGCACGCCGCACGGGATGCTCGGCTACGGCCTGGGGCTGTTCGTGCAGGACCTGGGCCCCGAGCACGGCACCATCGTCCACCACAACGGTGGCGCCCCGGGCGGGTTCGGCGCGCTGATGATCGCCACTCCGGACGGTGGCCGTACCCTCACGGCGGGTCTGACCATGGGCGATGCCGAGATGGACCCGGCGCAGGTGTTCCCCGGGGCGCTGGGCGCGCTGATCGCGGCCGTCTTCTGCGGCGGCGCGGGCGCGGCCGACGGGGAGTCGGTCGAGGTCTGAGCGCCGCCCGGGTGCGGTCGGGGTGCCGGTGCCCGGCGGTGCCCGGCGGTGCCCGGTGGGGGGGGGGGGGGGGGGGGGGGGGGGGGGGGGGGGGCCCCCCCCCCCCCCCCCCCCGGGGGGGGGGGCGGGCGGGGGGGGGGCGGCGGCCCCCCCCCCCGCGCCGCCGCG
>NZ_JBIWIF010000032.1:0-54965 GCF_044764505.1 Kitasatospora sp. NPDC094019 | reverse complement strand
TCCGTTGGAGCGGATGATGCGGGACGCGAAGATCACGCAGATCTACGAGGGCACCAACCAGATCCAGCGCATCGTGATGGCCCGCAACCTCCCGTGACACCGGTACCGGACAGCCCGGAGCCCCCGACCGATCGATTCGGCCGGGGGCTCCGGGCGTTCCCGCGGACGGGGGATCAGCCGGTGCTCACCGCGAGTTCGTCGAGTCGGGGCGCACCGGTGGCGGCGCTCACGTTGCCCCAGCCGGTCCAGGTGAGTCGGCTGTAGTCACCGATGGCGTCGCGCAGGGTGCCGCCGGCGAGGGCGTAGACGTGCAACCGGTTGCCGAGGCTGACGGCGGAGATCCGGTCGATCGGGCCGATGTCGCCGGTGGCGCCGGTGATGTCGCCCCAGCCGGTCCACTGGCCCCGGTAGAGGTCACCGCTGGCCTGGCGGAGCCGGTTGCCGGTCACCGCCAGGATGTGCAGGGTGCCGCCGACCACCGTGGCCGAGAGCTGACTGATCGGCGCGCCGGACGGCAGGCCGATCACGGAGGTGGGGTCGTTGACGGTCCAGGCGCCGACGGCGTAGTCGCCGGTCGCGTCGTAGACCCGGCCGTCGGTCCCGAGGGCCACGACGTGCAGCGAACTGCCGTAAACGGTGGCCGCGACACGGGAGGCGGGTCGCAGCCCGGAGGCGGCGGAGACGTCGCCCCAACCGCTCCAGGTGCCCTCCGACCAGTCGCCGGTGGCCTGGTAGACCCGGCCGTCGACCAGGGCGAGGACGTGCAGCTTGGAGCCCATGGCGGCGGCGGCGATCTGGGTCGGAACGCCGGGCAGCGGTCCGGCGACACCGTTCGCGGTGATCTCGCCCCAGGAGGTCCATCCGCCGTCCGACAGACGGCGGTCGGCGATGTGGATCCGGCCGTCGGCGGAGACCACGTTGTGGACCACGTTGTCCCAGGTGGTGCCCGCGGCGGTCCCGGTGACGGCGCTCTCGGCGAACGGACGGTCGGCCGCGGGGACGGAGGTGAACGGCGCCCAGACCCCGTAGCCGTAGTGGGCACCGCCGTTCAGCAGCGAGGAGGAGCCGGCGGCGAGCACCTGCACCCGCTCGCCGGGCTTGAGGACGGCGGCCGACGCGTCGAGGAGGACCTCGACGTCCACGGTGGTGGCGCGCTCCTGGGCCTCGTCCCGGGTCGTGTAGGTCACGGTGTAGGAGCCGGGCGCCGCGTAGGTGTGATCGACGTGGTCCGCTGTCGGCGGGACGTCCGCGGTGGTGCCGTCGCCGAAGTCGATGGTGCCGGTCGTCAGGGCGTAGGGGGACATCGAGTGGACGTCGAACCGGAACGCGTAGGGCCAGCTGACGGTCCTGGCCGTGACGAAGCCGGACAGCGGGAAGGAGGGGTTGGCCATGACGTCGTACGCGGTCGCGGCCTCGCTGCGGCCGCCCGTGGCGTCGATGGCGACGGCGGTCACGGTGTAGAACTTGCTCGCTGTGCTGGGGACCAGCGTGTAGGTGTGGCGCACGATGGGTTCCGTGGTGCGGACCGGTTCGCTGCCGTCGCCGAAGTCGACGAGGTAGCTGCCGGCGCCGGTGTTCCAGGCGTTCTGGAAGCCGAGTCGGGCGTCGACCGTGAGCGGCGACGGCCCCTTCGGGGTCGGGGTGTCCGCGCCGGTGACCTTGAGCGAGGTCTTCCCGGTCATGCCGCTGATCTCGTAGGCGCCGCGGTCGCGGGTGCCCGGGCCGGTGCCGGCGATCAGCGGGTGGTCGATGGCGGGCTGGCCGAAGATGTCGCCGTCGACGCCGGGCGCGGTCGGGTCGGCGGAGTCGATCGCCCCGGCCGCCGCGTCGGTCAGCCGGTCGAACGGCCGGGCGTAGGTCGAGGCGGAGTACTCGACGTCGAGGTCGAGGTCGTGCGTGCCCTGCCCGGTGGCGGTGGTGAACGCGGTCCTGGACGTGTAGCCGGTCCCGGCCCACTTGTAGAGCTGGTAGCCGGACTTCGCGTGCACGACGTTGTAGTCGACGGTCGCGGTCGGGGCGGCGGCGGCCGAGACGGTGATCCGGGCCGCGGCGCCGTTGCCGGAGGGCGAGCAGTACGGGCTGTCGGCCTGGATGCTCTTCACGTTCCCGTCGACCGCGATGTTGTTCTTCACCACGGCCCGCGGCGAGTCGCCGTCCACCAGGACGCTGCCGGAGCAGTTGAGCGCGAAGGTGTTCTGGGTGACGGCGAGGTCGGCGACACCGGTGGCGGTGAGGCCGGTGCTCTCGGTGCGGTTGAAGTCGTTGCCGCTCACCAGGACGTCGTGCGCGCCGCCGTCGACGACCATGCCGTACGAGTGGTCGAAGAGGTTCCGGCTGACCGTGACGTGATCGCTGCCCTCGCCGACGTGGAGGGACTCGCGGTTGCCCGAGCGGTCGTACCAGTTGCGGTCCAGGACCACCTGGGACGAGCCGAGGACCTGCACACCGCGCGGGGCGAAGGTGCGGAAGCCCCGGAGCGTGACGTCGTGCACTCCGGAGAGGACGAAGGACGCGCTGTCCGCCGGTCCGTGGACGGTCGGCATGCCGCCGAACGGCGCGAGGTCGGGGGTTCCGCCGACGAAGGTGATCGGCTTGTCCGGTGTGCCCGAGCGGGTGATCCGGACCTGCTCGGGGTAGTCGCCGGGTGTGACCTGGACGGTCTGCCCGGGCTCCACGACGGCGGCCGCGGCGGAGACGGTGCAGAACGGCTGGGTCACGGTGCCGGGACCCTGGTCGGTGCAGCCGTAGGTGTACTTGCTGACGTGCAGTGTGGTCGCGGTGGAGGCCGGAGCCGCTGTGGCGGGAACGGGTAGTCCGAGTGCGGCGATGGCCGCTGCGACGGTCAGCCCGAGGGCGAGACGCGGACGCACGAGGTGCTTCCCCCTGTTTCGATGTGATGGCGCGTTCGCCGGCTCCTCGCCGCCGGCGACCGGAGGGGCGCATCGGTGTGGGGCCGGTGAAGTTCGGCCCGAGTATGGCAGGGCGGACGCTGCGCGTGCGACCGGAAAACCGATTGTCCTAAGACCATGATCCTTTAGGTCCGGATTGCGGGTTTTCGGCCCCGGAACAGCCGGAGCCCCGGGGCTGACGGGGGCCGACCGGGGGCTCCGGCTCGCGCCTGCGCGGTGGTCCGTCGGGGGGCGGCGACGGCCGGTTCGGTGAGCGCGGGAGTGCCCACGGCGGCGGTGACGTCGCCCCGGCGGGACCGGGTGCCGCGGTCGTAGTCCCCGGTGGCATCGCGCAGGACCCCGCCGCCCAGGGTGAACATGTTGAGTTCCCCCAACTTCACGATGTTCGAATCGGTTGGCTGACACACCTGAATGACCATCAAGGCCATGGCAGTGTGGCTGATGTGGCTGGATCTTCCCGTGCCTGCCGGTGCGGTGAGTTGTGGCTGCTCAACAGTCCCGCCCGAGCCAGGGAGTCCCTTCGATGGATACCGACAATCACCCGCCCCGAGCCCTCGCCCCCGAGCCGGTGCTGGTCACCGGTCTCGGGGCGACCACTCCGCTCGGCGGTGACGTCCCCTCGACCTGGGCGGCGATGCTGGCCGGGGAGTCCGGGATCCGGCCGATCGGGGCCGACTGGGCCGCCCGGCTCCCGGTCCGGATCGCCGGGCAGCTCGCGGTCGAGCCGACCGAGGTCCTCGACCGGGTCCTGGCCCGGCGGCTCGACCGCTGCGAACAGGTCGCGCTGATCGCCGCCCGCGAGGCGTGGGCCGACGCCGGCCGCCCCGAGGTGGACGGCGAGCGGCTGGCCGTGGTGATCGGCACCGGCACCGGCGGCGCGCTCACCATGCTCGGCCAGGACGACGTGCTGGAGGCGTCCGGCGTCCGGAAGGTCTCCCCGCACACCGTGCCGATGCTGATGGCCAACGGCCCGGCGGCCTGGGTCTCGATCGAGCTGGGTGCCCGGGCAGGCGCGCACACCCCGGTGAGCGCCTGCGCGTCCGGTGCCGAGGCGATCGCCCTCGGCCTGGACCTGATCCGGCTCGGCCGGGCCGACGTGGTGGTGGCGGGCGGCGCCGAGGCGTGCGTCTGTCCGCTGACCCTGGCCGGTTTCGCCCAGGCCCGGGCCCACTCGCTGCGCAACGACGAACCCGGCCGGGCCTCGCGGCCGTTCGACGTCGACCGGGACGGCTTCGTGATCGGCGAGGGCGCGGCCGTCGTCGTGCTGGAGCGGGCCGGCTTCGCCGCCGCGCGCCGGGCCCGCGCCCACGCCGTGCTGGCCGGCGCGGCCGTCACCTCGGACGCCCACCACATCACCGCGGCCGCCCCGGAGGGGCAGGTCCGGGCGATCCGCCGGGCGGTGGCCGGGGCGGGGTTGTCGCCGCTGGACATCGGGCTCGTCCACGCCCATGCCACCTCCACCCCGCTGGGTGACCTGGCCGAGGCGGAGTCGGTCACCGGGGCGATCGGCGCCCACCCGGTGGTGACCGCCACCAAGTCGATGACCGGCCACCTCTTCGGCGCGGCGGGCGCGCTGGGGGCGCTGGCCTCCGTCCTCGCGCTGCGCGACGGGATCGTGCCGCCCACCCGCAACCTGGAGCGGCTGGACCCGGCGGTCGGCCTGGACGTGGTCGCCGGGGCCGCGCGCCGGGGGCCGGTCGGGGCGGTCCTCACCAATGCCTTCGGCTTCGGCGGGCACAACGCCTCGCTGGTGTTCACGCCGGCGCCGTGAGGAGGCACGCGGGACCGGGAGCCCGGGCCCGGGACGGCGGGAAAACCGGGAGCCCCGCGGGCGAGTACTCACTACCCTGACCGGCATGTCCACGGAATCCCCGCTGTCCGCAGCCCCGGCCGCCCTGCGGCTCGAACCGGTCACCCCCGACACCATCGACGCCGCACTGGAGCTCAAGGTCCGACCGGACCAGGAGCGTTTCGTCTCCCCGGTGGTCAAGTCGCTCGCCGAGGCGTACGCCCACGGCGAGACCGCCTGGCCGCGACTCGTCTACGACGGCGACCGCCCGGTCGGCTTCGTGATGGCCTTCTTCGACGTCACCTTCTACCCGGACCGCCCGGGGGACCTGCCGCGTTCGGGCCTCTGGCGCCTCAACATCGCCGCCGACACCCAGGGCAAGGGCTACGGCCGCTTCGCCGTCGAGCAGGTCGCCGCGGAGATCCGCCGCCGCGGCGGCCGCCGGGTCACGGTCACCTACGTGCCCGGGGAGGACGGCCCGGCGGGGTTCTACGAGCGCCTCGGTTTCCGCCCGACCGGGGAGTTCAGCGGGGACCAGGCGGTCGCGGAGCTGGAGCTCTCCTGACGGAACGGCCGGACGGACGCGCGGGCGACCCGGCCGCCGCCGGGTCGCCCGCCGTTCGTCGTGGGACCGGCTCAGCCCGGGGTCGGCTCAGCCTCGGCGCGGACTCAGCCGACCAGCAGGAACTTGGTGGTCGGCACCCCGCGGATGGCGGCGCAGTCCAGGTTCGAGGTGGTGGTGCTGTACGTCCAGCCGCGGGGGACGTCACAGGCCCAGAGGCCGTTGCGCGGCGTGCGGAGGTGGAAGGTGGTGGCCTGGACGCCCTGGTTCAGGCTGCACCCGGAGGTGTAGGTGACGTAGTCGTAGGTGAAGGCGGGGGTGCCGACGCAGGCGGTGAGGCCGTCGTACGGGGTGCGCAGGTGGTACATGTTGGAGTTCACGCCGGCCTGCTGGCTGCAGGAGAGGCCCCAGGTGATGTTGTCGTAGACGAAGCCCGGCGCGCTGACGCAGGCGGTGAGCCCGTCGACCGGGGTGCGCAGGTGGAACTGCGGCGAGTTCCAGCTGCCGCCGCCGCTGCAGCTGCGGTTCATGGACACCTGGTCGTAGACGTAGCCGGACGGGACGGAGCAGGCCCAGCTGCCGTCCAGCCCCGTGGTGGTGGCGGTGGCGGTGTCGGCGGTGGCCACACCGGAGAGCATCAGCGCCACGGCGGCGAGGACCGCCAGCAGGGCGTTGCGGACGGTACGGACGGTTCGTGCGACGGACATGGTTCTCCTTCGGTGGAGGAGTTGCCGGTGGGTGCACGGTGCGGGGTGACGGTGATCGCGGGTGAGCGTTCACTGCCGCCGACGGTTCTAGCACGCACGGCGGGCCGTCACCTCGGTGATCCGTTCGAGTTGATCATTCCGCCGTCCGCCGTCTACGCGCCCCCGCGCGATTCCTCCGGTCGGGCTCGGCCGGTGACCGCCACCACCCCTGCCGCACCTGGCGCAGCCGCCCCGGTAGGGTCGGTCGCCGTGACCACCGCCGAGCCCGAATTCCTCACCGCCGCGCGGACGTTCTACGACGCCGTGGCCGCCGACTACGCCGACCGCTACCGTGACGCGCTGGCCGCGATGCCCTGGGACCGCGCCCTGCTGGGCGTGTTCGCCGAACTGGTGACGACGGCCGGCGGCGGCAGGGTCGCCGACCTCGGCTGCGGTCCGGGCCGGATCACCGGCCACCTGGCGGAGCTCGGCCTGGACGTCCGCGGTCTCGACCTCTCCCCGCGCATGGTCGAACTGGCCCGGGCCGCGCACCCCGGGATCCCCTTCGAGGCCGGGTCCCTCCTCGATCTGCCCTACCGCGACGGCGAGTTGGCCGGCGCCGTCGCCTGGTACTCGATCATCCACACCCCGGCCGGACAACTCCCGGGGGTGTTCGCCGAGTTCCACCGCGTCCTGGCCCCCGGCGCCCCGCTCCTGCTGGCCTTCCAGGTGGGTGACGACGCCCTGCGGCTCGACCGCCCGTTCGGCCGTCCCGTCACCCTGGACTTCCGCTGCCAGCGTCCGGAGCGGATCGAGGCGCTGGCCGCGGCGGCGGGCCTGAGGGTCACCACCCGTCTGGTCCGCGAACCGGAACCCGACGAGCGGACCCCGCAGGCGTACCTGCTGGCCCACCGGACGGCCGGGGCCCCCTCCTAGGGCCCCGCCCGGGGCCGCCCGGGCCGCCGCTCCGTCGGGGGGTGCCGCGCGGCAGGGCGCCCGGCATGCCATGATCCCTGCATGGGTTCCAACGTTTTCTTCGACATCACCATCAACGACGAGCCGGCGGGCCGGATCGTCTTCACGCTCTTCGACGACGTCGTCCCGAAGACCGCGCAGAACTTCCGCGAGCTCGCCACCGGCCAGCACGGCTTCGGCTACGAGGGCTCGTCGTTCCACCGCGTCATCCCGGGCTTCATGCTCCAGGGCGGTGACTTCACCCGGGGCGACGGCACCGGCGGCAAGAGCATCTACGGCGAGAAGTTCGCGGACGAGAACTTCGAGCTCAAGCACACCAAGCCGGGCCAGCTCTCGATGGCCAACGCGGGCAAGAACACCAACGGCTCGCAGTTCTTCATCACCACCATCGTCACCGACTGGCTGGACGGCAAGCACGTCGTCTTCGGCGAGGTCGTCGAGGGTCTCGACCTGGTGCAGAAGATCGAGGGCCTCGGCTCGCAGAGCGGCCGCACCAAGGGCAAGATCAGCATCGCCAAGTCCGGCATCGTGGAGTAGGGGGAAGTCTCCTTCCCCGCATTCGGACGCGGCCCGCTCGTCGAGCGGGCCGCGTCCGCGCGTTCCGGGACTTCTCGCCCCGGTGTCCCGGCCGGTGGCGCCCTTCCCGCTCCGCCCGGGTGGTCAGACCGCCGCCGCGACCGCGGCCGCGACGAACAGCACCTGCAGCGCGGTGCGCGCGGGCAGCGGGGTGACGGGCTTCCCGGCGAGCGTGCCGCCGGTGCGGGCGGCGTGCACGTTGGCGGGGAACATCGCGAGCATCAGCAGGGCGAGTCCGGCGGCCGCGTAGGGGGCGAGCGGCGGGACGAGGAGTCCGACGGCGCCGGCGAGTTCGAGGACGCCGGTGAGCGTGATCAGCAGCTCGGGGCGGGGGAGCGCCGGCGGGATCATCGCGACGAAGTCGCGCCGGAAGGCGGGCAGGAAGTGCGGCACGCCGGTGGTGACGAACATCAGGGCGAGGGCTCCGCGGACGGCGGGCTGCCAGGCGTCGAGGGTGTCGACGGCGAGGAGGCCGAGCAGGCGGAGGACGGCGAAGCCGCCGAGAAGGGCGATGAGCGGGGCCATGGCGGACTCTCCAAGCTTGTCACTGGCAATCTTGTCACTGGAAAGATTGGCCTGGGCGAGCAATCTTGTCAATGCCTAGATATGCTCTGGGGGTCGCCGACGAGAGGAACGGGCCATGGGCAAGGTCGAGGGCTACCACCACGGGAACCTGCGCCGGGCGGTGCTGGACGCCGCACTGGCGGCGATCGCGGAGTCCGGCCCGTCCGGCTGGAGCCTGCGGGAGCTGGCGCGCCGGGCGGGGGTCTCGCACGCGGCGCCGGCGCACCACTTCGGCGACAAGGCGGGGGTGCTGACGGCGGTCGCGGCGGAGGGCTTCGAGCTGTTCGCGGAGGCGCTGGAGCGGGCGGCGGGGGATCCGTACGGGTCGGGGGTGGCGTACGTGCGGTTCGCGGTGGACCACCGGCCGTACTTCGAGGTGATGTTCCGGCCGGAGCTGTACCGGGCGGACGACCCGGAGATGGCGACGGCCCGGGACCGCGCCGGGGCGGTGCTCGCGGCCAGTGGCCGGAAGCTGGCGCCGGGGGAGGGGGCGGAGCGGGTGACGACGATCGCCGCGTGGTCGGTGGCCCACGGCTTCGCGAGCCTGTGGCTGAACGGCGCGCTGCCGGAGAGCCGGGGCGGGGTCCGGGTGGAGGAGCTGGCCCAGGAGGTGCTGCGGGTGGTGTTCGGGGGAGCGGAGTAGTTCGGGGGAGCGGAGTGGTTCGGGAGCGCGGAGCGGGAAGTCGGCGGGCCCGACTTCCCGCTCCGGGGCGGCTCAGCGGATCTCGACGGTCACCGATTCGATCACCACGGGCTCCAGCGGACGGTCGCCCGGGCCGGTCGCGGTGGCGGCGATGGCGTCCACCACCTTCTCCCCGGCCGGATCCGCGACCTCGCCGAAGATGGTGTGCTTCCGGTTGAGGTGCGGGGTCGCCCGGGTGGTGATGAAGAACTGCGAACCGTTGGTGTTCGGGCCCGCGTTGGCCATCGCCAGCAGGTACGGCCTGGTGAAGAAGAGCTCCGGGTGGAACTCGTCGGCGAACGCGTAACCGGGGCCGCCCGTGCCGTCCCCCAGCGGGTCGCCGCCCTGGATCATGAAGTCGGGGACGACCCGGTGGAAGGTCGTCCCGTCGTACATCGGAGCCGTCGTGACCTCCCCGGTCGCGGGGTCGGTCCACTCCCGCCGGCCCTCGGCCAGCTCCACGAAGTTGCGCACGGTCTTCGGGGTGTGGAACTGGAAGAGCTTGACGGTGATGTCGCCGTGGTTGGTCCTGAGGACGGCGTAGTGCTGCGAGCCCATGGGCTGAGGAGACCTTTCAACGAACCGACCGGACCCACCCGATCCTGCCACGCCGCCCCGCCCCCGGGCCGGGGCCGAGGGCCGTCACCCGGACGGGTGGGTGTGACGGAGGGTGCGGCGTGGCCGCCCGCACGGAGGAAGCTCCGCGCGGTACCCCTTCTCGGGACACGCTCCCGCACGGAATCGGGTACCCCCATGACCCTCCGCCGTCTGGCGCGGGCCGCCCTGGTCCTCGCCCTGGCCTGCCCGCTCGCCCCCGCCGCCCCCGCGCTGGCCGCCGCCCCGGAGGCCCGGGCGCTGCTCCAGCCGCCGCTCCCCGTCGACGCCTTTCCGCCGCAGGTCGAACGGGCCTGCCGGATCTGGGAGGGCCTCGGGTGGCCCGGCGGTCCCCGCCCGGTGGACTTCCGGATCCCGGGCCCGGAGTACATCCGGGGCGGCAACCCGTACGGCAACCGCAGCGGGGACCTCCCGGCGGGCGGCGGGTACCGCGAGTACGACGTCAACCCGCGCCCGACGCCCGCCACCCACCGGGACGCCGAGCGTCTGGTCCGGGACGGGTCCGCGCTGCGGGTCTGGTACACGGGCGACCACTACGCCGACTTCCGCGAGATCTCCGAAGGCTGCTGACGTGCCCGCAGTGCCCGAGTCCCCGTTCGGCCCGGCCCGGTGGGACCTGCTGCCGGGCCGGGCCTGGGCGGGCCGCGCCGCCGGCGCGGACGGGCTCCGCCTCGTCCGGGGCGCCGACTGCCGCAGCACCTCGGCCCTGTTCGGCGAGTGGGCGCGGGCCCTCTCCTTTCCCGGCTACTTCGGCCACAACTGGGACGCGTTCGAGGAGTGCCTCAACGACGCGCTCCGCCCGCCCGGGGGCGGGGCGGCCGACATCCGCCTGCTCGTCCTCGTCACCGGGGCCGACGCCCTCCTCGTGGACGAGCCGCCCGACCAACTCGCCATCCTGGTGGCCGTTCTGGACGCCTGTGCGACCGACTCCGCCCTTCGCGTCCTCTTCGCCACCACCCCCGCCGGGGCCGCGGCCGCCGAGGCCCGCCTCCGCGCGGCCGGCCGGAGGATCTGAGCCGGCCGTACAGCGGCGAGGGCCCCGCGAAGCCGTTGCGGGGCCCTCGCCGGGGTTCAGTCCTCGGCGCCCGTCAGCACCGGCACCTGCTGGCGCAGGGACACCCGGTTGCCGTCCGGGTCCACGGCTTCGACGCGGAGGCCGAACGGGTACTCCTCGGGCTCCGCGCGGTCGAACACCACTCCGCGCCCGCGCCAGATCCCGAAGTCCTTCCGCAGGTCGTCCGACTCCAGGACGAGCGGTCCCGGCGCGAGCACCTCCGGCGCGAGCACGGGCCGGCCCGCGACCGCCGCGTGCGGCCAGAGGATGATCTCGAACGGGTGGCCCTCGGCGCCCACGGTGAGGAAGCGGCCGTCCGGGCCGGGGTGGTCGACCCGCTTCTCCAGCCCCAGCTGTTCGGTGTAGAACCGCAGCGCCCGGTCCTGGTCGGTGACGTAGACCGTGACGTACATGACCTTGGTGAGCATGGTGCTGTCCTCTCCGTCCGGCGGCCCGGTGGTGCCGCTCCGCCTCCCTGACGGATCGCGGCGGCCCGGTTGTGACAGCCGGGAGCCGGCAATCTCCGCACCGGAAGTCGACCGGTCCGACTTCCCACTCCGCGCCCGGCCGCCGCGCCGCTCCTTGCCCGACGCGGCGTCACCGCCCGGTTACGTTGAGCCGCACCGGCGGGGCCGCGCAGGGCCGCCCCGCTCCGGCCGAAAGGAATGTGGCGCATGAAGCAGCGACGCACGGCAACCGTGCTCGGGGCCTGGCTGGCCGCCGCCGCCCTCGCCGTCGCCGTCCCGAACACCGCGTACGCGGCCCACGGGATCCTGATCGTCGACGGCGCCGCGTACCAGGATCCGAGCGGCTGCCTCCCGCTCGGCGACTTCGTCCAGCCGGTGATCACCAACTACACGGACTCGGTGGTCCAGGTCCGGGCCGGGGCGGGCTGCGCGGGCCCGGTGGAGAAGTACGTCGTGCCCGGCGGGTCCTACGCGGCGCTGGGCGGCCGCAGCCTGCTCGTCCCCTGAGGTGACCGCCCCGCGCGGGAGGTCGGCCCCTCCGGCTTCCCACGGGGGCGTACTCCGCCCACCCGGACGACCCGGGTCGCGCGTCCGATGACCGGAGGCGTCGGGTCCGGTTGGATGGGGCCATGGACGAGACCCTCCGGAACGCAGAGACCCTGACCGACGAGCGGGTGGCGGCGTACCTCGCCCGGATCGGGGCCGAGCGGCCCGCCCGCGCCGGTGCCGCCGAGCTGGCACGGCTCCAGGAGGCGCACCTGGACGCCGTCCCGTTCGAGAACCTGAGCGTCCACCTCGACGAGCCCGTCGTCCTCGAACCGGAGGCGCTGCTGGAGAAGCTCGTCGGGCGCCGGCGCGGCGGGTTCTGCTACGAACTCAACGGAGCCTTCGCCGCGCTGCTCCGCGCCCTCGGCTACCGCGTCGAGCTGCTCGCGGCCCGGGTCTTCGACGGGGCCGAGCCCGGGCCGCCGTTCGACCACCTCGCGCTGCGGGTGGAGGCGGACGGCGCCGCCCGGCTGGTGGACGTCGGTTTCGGCAGGTTCGCGCGCCGGCCGCTGCGCCTCGACGAGCGCGGCCCCCAGCGGGACCCGGCGGGAGTCGTCACCGTCACCCCGGTCGCCGGGGCCGCCACCACCGGCGACCTGGACGTCGTCCTCGACGGCGCGCCGCAGTACCGGCTCGACCCGCGCCCGTACCGGCTGGCCGACTTCGCCCCGACCTGCTGGTGGCAGACCACCTCCCCCGACTCGCACTTCACCCGCGCGACCACGTGCTCCCGCCCCACCCCCGACGGCGGCCGGATCACCCTCACCAGCAGCCGCGCCACCGGCGGCACCCGGCTGCTGCGCACCGCTCCCGACGGCAGCCGCACCGAGGAACTCCTCGACGCGGACGCGGCCCTGGGCGCCTACCGCACCCACTTCGGCATCACCCTGGACCGCCTGCCGACCGCGCCCTGAGCGGGGCGCGCTACAGCAGGCCGAGGTGGTCGAGGCCCAGGTAGGCCGGGCCGACGTCGGTGAGCAGCCCCCGGCGCAGCACGGTGTCGCGGAACTCCGCCAGATCCATCAGCACCACCTCGATGAACTCGTTGCGGTCGTGCGCGATCCGGGCGGTGGGGGTGCAGTCGGTGGCCACGCAGGCGTGGCGCACGCCGTCGGAGTAGGCGTCGTGCCAGAGGGCGGTGACGTGTTCGACCTTGCCCCGGTAGCCGGTCTCCTCGGCGAGTTCGCGTGCGGCGGCGTCCTCGGGGGACTCGCCCGGGTCGATCACGCCGCCGGGCAACTCGTACAGCAGGGCCCGCGGTCCGGGCCGGAACTGCCGGGTGAGCACGACGCGCCGGTCCGGGGTCAACGCGACGACGGCCGCGCAGGAGTACTCGTGGCCGAGGTGGTAGACCTCCTCGCGGCCGTCCGGGAGGGCGAAGGTCACCCGGTCGGTGCCGCGCCCGTAGGCGCTGTGGATCGGCTCGCGGCGGAGTTCCCGCCAGTGCGTCTCGCCCATCGGGGCGGGCTCCTTCCGTGCGGGCCCGGGGCGGTGCCCGGGGCCCCGGGCGAGGTGGCGCGGGGGCGGCGCGTCCGGGCGTCCGCGGGTGCGGACGGCGTCGTGTGCACGCGCAGAATAGCCGCGCATCGCCCGCGCCGGGAGGATACGGCGGAATCGGGCATCGGGGCCGGCCGGGCGCCGTAAGCTGCGCGGGCGTGGTCGGCCCGGCGTCCGGGAAGCGGCCGCGATTCGACGAACTCCGCACCCCGGCAAGGTGGTTCACCCATGAGGCAGACGAGTCGGCGCAAGGACGACGGCGAGGTGACCTGCGAGCAGGTGACCGTCCTCTCCTTCGAGCCCGAGGCCGGGGCCCGGGTCGACGAGGACGGCCGCGTCCTGCTGATGAGCGAGCCCGCGAGTCTGACCCGCATCCCGGTCCGGATCCTCCGCGAGGCCATGACGATCAAGCGGATCGCCGGCTACTGGATCAGCTGGGCGGAGTGGTTCGGTCCGGACGACATCCGCAATCACGCCCGCTGGGTGCCGGACGAGGAGTACGTCCGGCCCGGCGAGGGCGGTCTCGGCGGGCGGTTGGACGTGAAGGTGTCGGCGTACTGGGCGGTGGAGCGGGAGCCGCGCCGGGCGCGGCTGCGGACCAGCGAGGCCGTGGTGACCTTCCCGGCCGGGGAGGCCCGCTGCGAACTCGTCCTGGAGCGCCCCGAGTCGCAGCACCCGGCCACCCTGGTGGTCCATCTGTCGGACGCCTGGTGGGCGGGCGGGCGCGGAGGCCGGACGATCCACCACGGCCTGGCGGGCGAGCTGGAGGGCCCGGCCGGGCGGCCGGGGGAGGGGCGGCGGGGCGCGGCCGTCCACCGCTACGCGGAGTGTGCGACGGGGCACCTGCCGGGGGTGGCCGTCCGCTGACCGGGGGCGCCCCGGCCGGGATGCCCGGCCGCGTGCCTCAGGCGCGCGCCCCGGTCGTCGTCGCGCCCGTCACCGCGCCGGCCGCCGCCGCGCCGCCGGGCCAGTCCGCCCGCGTCCCGACCTTCCGGGCGGGGACGCCGGCCCAGATCTCGCCCGGTCCGGTGGAGCGGGTCAGTACGGCGTTGGCGCCGACCACGGTGCCGGCGCCGACCGTCAGCACCCCGGCCTTGCAGACCACCTTGGCGCCCGCGCACAGCACCGCGCCGTCCTCGACCACCACCCGGCGCATCGCGCTGGCCTCCTGCGGCACCCAGGGGTCGGCCCGGCCGACGGTGACGCCGTTGTACAGCGTCACCCCGGCGCCGAGGGTGGTGTACGGGTGCAGGACGGTGCCGAAGCCCCGGTGGAACACGACGAGCCCCGGCCCGATCTCGGCGGCGGCCGGCACCTCCATCCCGTAGACGGCGAGCGCCTCCTGGACCAGGCGGCCCAGGAGGCGGTGGCGGCGGCGGTAGATCAGCGCGGTGACGAGTGACATCCACCCATTGTGTCGACGGCATTACGGCGAGTCACGCAGGTGTGCCGTCCCGCGTCCGGGCCGCCGCGTTCCCGGCGGTCACTTCACGTCGGGCACGGCGGTGTCGTTCTTGAAGGCGTCGAACACCTGCTTGGCCTTCGCCGTGTCCCACTTGACCGCCGACTCGCCGGTGTTGGTCCTGAAGTCCGGGTTGGCGATCGGCACGGTGATGCTCTTCCCGCTGCCGCCGTTGACGTCCTTCATGGCGAGGAAGAGCGAGCCGAGGTCGGTCAGCCCGGCGTCGTCGTCGACGATCAGGGTGCCGAGGCCCGAGGACACCAGCGGATAGAAGGTGAACGGGTTGAGCACGGTGGCCGGCGAGGCCGCCTGCTTGGCCAGCGCACCGAGGAACTTCTGCTGGTTGCGCATCCGGCCGAGGTCCTGGTCGGCCATCTGGTGGCGCTGGCGGACGAAGGCGAGCGCCTGGGTGCCGTCGAGGCTCTGGCAGCCGGCCTTGAGGTCGAGACCGGAGTCCTTGTCCTTGACGTCCTGCTCGATGCACATGTCCACGCCGCCGACCGAGTCGACGATGCCGACGAAGCCGGCGAAGCCGATCTCGGCGTAGTGGTCGATCCGGATGCCGGTGTTCGTCTCCACGGTCTGCGCGAGCAGCTTGCCGCCGCCGGAGGCGAAAGCGGAGTTGATCTTCGAGGTGGCCGCCTTGACGGGCTTGCCGTTCTCGCCGGTGTGCTCGGGGATCGGCACCCAGGAGTCGCGCGGGATGCTCATCAGGGTGTTCCCGCTGTCCCCGACGTGCAGGATCATCATCGAGTCGCTGCGCTTGCCGCCCGCGTGGCCGGTGTGCAGGTCCTCCTCCTGGCTGTCGGAGAGACCGTTGCGGCTGTCGGAGCCGACGATCAGCCAGTTGGTGCCCTTGCCCGCGGCCGGGCGGCCCGGGTAGTCGCCGAGCACGTTCTCGTGGTTGAGCTTGGAGTCTGCCCAGAACCAGGTGGAGACGCTGGTGACCATCAGGGCGATCAGCACACCGAACACCGACCACTTGACGATCCGGCGCCTCGGCCAGCGTCCGGGGCGGGCGGCGGCGGGCGTCTGCGGCCCGCCGGGGGTTATCGGGCCACCGGGCGCGGAACCGGGGCCACCGGGACCGCCCGGACCGCCCTGCGCGGGCACCGACGGGCGCGCGCCGGGCTGCCCGGGCTGACCGTGGCCCGGTCCCGGCTGCCCGTACCCCTGGGCGGGGCCGTACCCGGGCGCCTGCTGCGGCGGGCCCGGCCGGCCCGGCTGGGGCTGTCCCTGCGGCTGGGGCTGCCGGGGCGCCGGGGCGCCCGGCCCGCGCGGGTTCAGCCCGGCGGGCAGCGGCGGCTCGGCGGCCGGGCCGCCGCTGCCGGGCCCGTACGCCGCGCCACCGCCACCGTTGCCGCCGTACGGGTTCCCGCCGCCGCCCGGGCGGCCCTCCTGCCACGTGTTCATGTGGGAGAGGATGCCCGACGCGGGCGCCGGTGACTCCCCCCGGGGCCCCTGCCAGGGCCCTTGTAGCAGTTTTGATGCACGCGCCGGATCGTTCCGCCGCATGGCGCCGGGCGGGCGCACGCCCCGTGTCCGCCCGGCCACCCGACCGCGCCCGGCCCTGCCCGCCCGCCGCACCGCTGCCCGCACCGCCGCCCGGACCGCCGTTCGCCCGGCCATGCTCGCGGTCCGCCGTCTCACGGTCCGTCTCACCTGGTGTTCGGTTGTCGGGACGATCCTTGACCGTCCCGAACGCTGCGTGTTTGCATGACTGCCATGGATCAGCGATGGACCCTCACGCGTCGGCGGCACGTCGACCTTCAGCGTGTGTCCTGTTCGCTCTGTTGTGGCTGACGCTCGCCCGTCGAACCCCCACCACTCCTCCTCTCCCCCCGTTCCGCCGCTGCCCGCGCGGCGTGCCCACCGCTGAACGCGTCGCCGCCCGGCCTCCGCCGGGCCGGCCGTCGCGTGCGCGGCCGGTGCCGCGCGCCGCCGAAGCGGCGTCCCCGCTTCCTCCCCGAGGTGAATCCATGGCCACCGTCCTGTCCGTCTCCGGCTCGCCGTCCCCGACTTCCCGCACCACCCGTCTGCTGCGCCTGATCGACGCGCGGCTGGAGGAGCGCGGACACCGCGTCGTCCCGTTCGAGGTGCGCAGCCTGCCCGCGCACGCGCTGCTGTCCGCCGACCTCTCGCATCCGCAGCTGGCGGCCGCGCTGGAACTGTTCGCCGAGGCCGACGGCGTGGTGATCGGCACCCCGGTCTACAAGGCCGCCTACTCGGGTCTGCTGAAGGCGCTGCTGGACGTGCTGCCGCAGTACGCGCTGCGCGACAAGGCCGTTCTGCCGCTCGCCACCGGCGGGTCCACCGCGCACGTGCTGGCGGTGGACTACGCGCTCCGGCCGGTGCTCAGCTCGATGGGCGCCGACCACATCACCCGGGGCTGGTTCGTACTGGACCGCCACATCACCGCCCGGGAGGACGGCACGACCGTGCTGGAACGCGAGACGGACGTGCTGCTGGGGCCGGTGGTGGACGCGTTCGCGGGAACCCTGGAGCGTCTCGCCACCCCCGCCCTGACCGCCTGACCCCGGATCAACTTCTTTCGTGGCCAAGCGTTTCGGCCCCTCCGTCGGCCCTCCCGTCGCCTCCCGAACGTCCTCCCGCGAGCTCCCGCGGGCGGTTCCGCCGGGGTGCGGCGCGGGGGCCGGCGGGGGTTCCGGGCCCGCTCGGCGGAGCACTCGCGGGAGGGTGCCCGGGCCGTCGCGCCGGGCCTCCGTAAGGGGGGTCCCTGAGGGGTGAACGGCCTACCCCTAGGGGGAGGGGCGGTCCACCCCGTACAACTCCGGTTGGGCCGCTTCCTCCCGTCGGATGACGAGGGGAAGCGGTCCCGACTCCTAACGTGGTTCACATCCCCGCCCGTCCGAGGTGGACCCGATCCGGTCGGGTCCGGGTCCCCGGTTCACCGGGAGGGTGGGGCTGACTCCCGGTCGAGAACTATCCCCTGCGCGATGTCGCCGGGCGGGTGGCACGGAGCAGGCTGGGGGCAACGGGTGGGATCACTTCTTAGGAGACGACAGTGACGACGGCAGCAGCAGCCGTGTACGACCCCCAGCTTCCCGGCGGTGCCCCCGCCGTCGCCGCTTCGGCCCGCCAGGTGACCAAGTCCTACGGTTCCGGCGAGACGCGGGTGACGGCCCTGGACGCGGTGGACGTCGACATCCAGCGGGGGCGGTTCACCGCGATCATGGGCCCCTCGGGCTCCGGCAAGTCGACCCTGATGCACTGCCTGGCCGGTCTGGACACGGTGACCGAGGGGCGGATCTGGATCGGCGAGACCGAGATCACCGGGCTGAAGGACAAGCAGCTCACCAAGCTGCGCCGGGACAAGATCGGCTTCATCTTCCAGGCGTTCAACCTCCTTCCGACGCTGAACGCGCTGGAGAACATCACCCTCCCGATGGACATCGCCGGGCGCAAGCCCGACCGGGCCTGGCTGGACCGGGTGGTGGAGACGGTCGGGCTGGCCGACCGGCTCAAGCACCGGCCGACCCAGCTCTCCGGCGGGCAGCAGCAGCGCGTCGCGGTGGCCCGGGCGCTGGCGGCCCGGCCCGAGATCATCTTCGGTGACGAGCCGACCGGGAACCTCGACTCGCGCTCCGGCGCCGAGGTGCTCTCCTTCCTGCGCCGCAGCGTGGACGAGCTGGGCCAGACCATCGTGATGGTCACCCACGACCCGGTCGCGGCCGGCTACGCGGACCGCGTGCTGTTCCTCGCGGACGGCGTGATCGTCGACGAGATGTACGCCCCGACGGCGGACTCCGTCCTTGAGCGCATGCGCCGTTTCGACGGCAAGCGCACCAGCTGAGCGGGCGGGAGCGGACAGGATCATGTTGCTCAAGACGTCACTTCGGAGCTTCTTCGCCCACAAGGGGCGAATGGCGCTCTCCCTGGTCGCGGTCGTGCTCTCGGTCGCGTTCGTGTCCGGGACGCTGGTGTTCTCCAACACCGCGACCAGCACCTTCGACACGCTCTTCGCCTCGACCGCCTCCGATGTCTCGGTCGGGCCCGCCGAGCCGGAGCTCGGCGGCAAGGACGCCCGGGCGAAGACGCTGACGGTCGCCGTCGACAGCGTGCGGACGGTCGCCGCCGTTCCCGGCGTGAGGACGGCGATCGGCCAGGTCGCGGTGGCGAACGCCACCCTGGCCGACCCGGTGACCCTCAAGCGGGTCGGCCCGACCACCGGCGCCCCGACCATCGTCGGCAACTGGGTGGACAGCCCGCGCAGCCCGGTCGAGATCACCTCCGGTCACGCACCGCAGGGCCCCGACCAGGTCGTGCTCGACGCGGACACCGCGAAGAAGGCCAAGCTCGGCCTGGGCGGCAAGCTGCGGGTGATCGTCAACGACAACCACGACTTCACCATCGTCGGCATCGCCGCGTTCAGGACCACCAACCCGGGCGCGGCGCTGGCGTTCCTGGACACCGCCACCTCGCAGAGCGTCCTGCTCGGGGGCCCCGCGTACACCTCGGTCGAGGTGTACGGGGACGGCAGCCGGTCCGACGAGCAGCTCAAGTCCGACACGCTGGCCGGGCTGGGCGTCGGCTTCGAGGCGAAGACGGCGGCCGAGCAGAAGGCGGACGGCCAGAAGAGCGTCGGCTCCTTCCTCGACTTCATGAAGTACGCGATGCTCGGCTTCGCCGGCATCTCGCTGCTGGTCGGCGGCTTCCTGATCATCAACACCTTCTCGATGCTGGTCGCCCAGCGCACCCGGGAGATCGGCCTGCTGCGGGCCGTCGGCGGCAGTCGCAAGCAGGTCAACCGCTCGGTGCTGGTGGAGGCGCTGCTGCTGGGCCTGGCCGGGTCCACGCTCGGTATCGCGGCCGGCCTCGGCCTGGCGGTCGGGCTCATCCAGCTGATGAACGCGCTCGGGATGCACCTCGACGCCTCGGACCTGAAGATCGGCGCGGACGTCTTCGTCGCCGGGTACGCGGTGGGTGTCGTGATCACCGTGCTCGCGGCCTGGATCCCGGCCCGCCGGGCGAGCCGGATCGCACCGATCGCCGCGCTGCGCGACCACGGGACACCGGCCGAGGCCCGCTCCAACACCGTCCGGGCGGTCATCGGTCTGGTTCTCACGGCGGGCGGCGGCGGCCTGCTGGTACTGGCCGCCAAGGCGGAGAAGGCGGCCACCGGCGGCCAGTACATCGGGCTCGGCGTGCTGCTCACCCTGGTCGGCTTCGTCGTCCTCGGCCCGCTGCTGGCCACCACCGTGGTCCGGGTGCTCGGCGCGCTGCTGCCCGCCCTGTTCGGCCCGTCCGGCAGGCTCGCCCAGCGCAACGCGATGCGTAACCCGCGCCGTACCGGTGCCACGGCCGCCGCGCTGATGATCGGACTGGCGCTGGTGATCGGGGCCTCGGTCTTCACCTCCTCGGTGATCGAGTCCACCAACACCCAGATCGACCGCTCGGTGGGCGCCGACTACATCGTCTCGGCCGGTCCGAACGGCGTCTCCCCGGCGATCGTCGCCGCGGTGCGGCAGGCCCCGGGCCTGGACCACGTCACCGAACAGAAGGACATCCCGGCGTACCTCACCACTCCGGACGGGAAGACCGGGGAGAACCACATGGCCGCCGTCACCGAGCGGTTCACCGAGGACTTCCGGCTGCCGGTCAAGGAGGGCTCCCCGGACTCCCTCAAGCAGGGCGCGGTGGCGATCGGCGAGGACTACGCCAAGGACCACGGCCTCAAGCTGGGTGACCGGATCAAGGTCGACTACGGCAACGGGCGGGTCCAGTCGCTGCCGGTCGGCGTCGTCATGACCAAGGGCAACCAGCTCTTCGACGGCAACACCTTCGTTTCGCTCGACACCGTCACCGAGGTGCTGCCGGCCGCGGAGCAGCCGGCGGACGGCACCGTGTTCGGCAAGGCCGCCGCCGGGGCGGACGTCGCGAAGACGCTCACCGGCCTGGAGGACGCGCTCAAGCAGTACCCGCAGGCATCGGTCCGCGACCAGGCCGGTTACAAGGACCTCGTCCAGGAGCAGGTCAACACCCTGCTCTACATGATCTACGGCCTGCTCGGGCTGGCGATCGTGGTCGCGGTGCTCGGTGTCGTCAACACCCTGGCGCTCTCGGTGGTGGAGCGGACCCGCGAGATCGGCCTGCTGCGGGCGATCGGGCTCTCCCGCCGCCAGCTGCGCCGGATGATCCGGCTGGAGTCCGTGGTGATCGCCCTGTTCGGCGCCGTCCTCGGCACCGCGCTCGGTCTGGCCTGGGGCATCACGGGGCAGCAGGTGCTGCGGACCCAGGGCCTGGAGACCCTGTCGGTCCCGACCACGACCATCCTCCTCACCCTGGGCGCCTCGATGGTGATCGGCCTGCTGGCCGCCCTGGTGCCGGCCTTCCGGGCCGGGCGCATGAACGTCCTCGCGGCCATCGCGACGGACTGACCGGACGCGCCCCCCGGATCGGGGGACCGGGGGGCGCGTCCGGGGACCGGGAAGGAGGGGCCCGGTCCCCGGGGCAGGGGGACCACGGGGGAGGGAGAAGGGGCAGGGTGCCGAGCGCGCGCCCTGCCCCTTTCGTGCGGCTCCGCTCCTGACCCGGGAAGCGGGTCCACGAACGGGGTCCACGAACGGGATCCACCCACCGGCCCACGCACACGGACCCACCAACGGATCCGCGGGCCGACCCCGGAGTGGGCTCAGGGGCAGACGAGGTCGCTGGCCCGCTCGGCCCCGGCGGCCGCCGCCGCACCCGCCCCGGTCGTGCCCGCCGCGCCCTCGGGGTGCGCCTCCGCCGCCGGGCCGGACGCTGCCGCACCGGCGCCCCCGCCGGTGACCGGGGAGGACTGCGGAGCGGGCGGCGGCGGAGCGGGCACCGCCGGCGGCGCGGACGGACCCGTCGCGGCGGCGGCCGTCGGTCCCGCCGCGGGGTGGTCCGTTCCCGCGTACACCTGGAGCGTCGCCCCCAGACCCGGGACGGGCGTCAGCTCGGCGATCGGCACCGCGCCGGCCAGGGTCCGCGCCGACTCGGCCCAGTGCGGGTCGTACCGGATCACCGTGCGGCCTGCCGGTGTGCCGACCGGGGCGTTGGACGGCGCCCCGGTGGTGGCGAACCCGGCCCGTCGCAGCTCGGCGTCGACCCGGGCGCCGAGGCCGACCACACCTGCCGCGTTGAACACCTGGACGTGCACCTGCTCCGGCGCCACGGTGGCCGCCCCCGGAGCCGGCCCCGCGGCCCCGGCCCCAGGCCCCTTCGCCGGACCCACCGCCGCCCCCGGACCTGTGGCCCCACCCGGAGCCGCCGAAGGGTCCGCCCCTCCCGCCGGCTGCGTCCCGTCCGCCCCGCCGTCCGCCGCCAGCGGCCGGCCCTCCCGCACCGCGTCGAACAGTGCCCGCGCCCGCTCCTTGTCCCACAGCACCGTCGAGCCCCAGCCGGCGACCGGGTGGTCCACCGAGGCCAGCGGCACGGTCACGAAGTCGGCCCGCCCCGCCGTCAGCTCCTTCATCCGGGTCGCCAGCGTGATCAGGTCGTCCGCCGAGAGCCCCTTGTCGGCCTTGACCGAGGCGAGCAGGCTGTCGGTCACCCGGGCCAGCCGGACCGGGTTGAGCAGGGTGCCACCACTGGTGATCTGGTGCAGCAGTTGCGCGACCAGCTTCTGCTGCCGGTGCATCCGCCCCAGGTCGGAGCTGCCGTCCACATGCCGGGCCCGGACGTACTTGAGCGCGCCGGCGCCGTCCAGGGTGCTGGTGCCGGCCGGCAGGTCGAGGCCCGAGTACTCGTCCTTGAGCGGTTTGGCGGTGCAGACCCGGACCCCGCCGACGGCGTCCACGGCGGAGACGAACCCGGCGAAGTCGACCTGGAGGTAGTGGTCGATCCGCAGCCCGGTGTTCTGCTCGACGGTCGCGACGGTCAGCTGGGGGCCACCCATCCCGAACGCGGCGTTGATCTTGCCCTTGCCCGCCGGGACCGTCCGCCGGGTGGCCGGATCCCGGTGGGCGGGGATGTCGACGTAGGAATCCCGGGGAATGCTGATCACGCCGGCCCGGGAGCCGTCCCCGGAGAGCTGGACGATCATCATCGTGTCGGTGCAGTGGCAGGATTCCCCCCCGGCGTGCAGCACGGTCTTGAGCGTCTTCTCCGGGATTCCGTCGCGTTCGTCGGTGCCGACCACCAGAAAGGTGGTGGAGCCGTCGTCGGCCGGTCGGGCCCGGTCGTTGCTGAAGGCGTCCACCCGGTCGATCGACCCGATCCCGTGCAGGACCGCCCAGCCCCCGCAGGAGGTGACGAGGACGCTGAACGCGATGCCCGCGGCCAGCCGCCGGGGCCAGTAGCGGCGCCGCTCCGGGGAACCACCGGACCGGTCGAGCGGCTCACCGCACCGGTCGAGCGGGTCGGCGGAGTGTTCGAGCGGGTCGCCGGCCGGGTCTTCGGACTGGGCGGAGCGGGGGGAGACGGGCATCTCTCGGATGGTAGGGGCGCCCTCCACCGGGCCGGGTGAGGGCGCGCCGTGGCCGGGGAGTACGGTGGGCCCCGACCGGCGAAACGTTCCGTCGTGCGCCCCCCGGGCGCCCCCGGACGGTTCCTACGACGGTCCTTCGCACACTCCCTTCCCGTCCGGGCGGAGACGCCCAGACCGGGACAAGACGACACCCCGCCCGCACCGGTACGGTTGGCCCCGATGAACACCAAGGCTGCTGAGGAGCTGCCGGCGGTCTCCGTGATCATGCCGGTTCTCAACGAGGAACGACACCTGCGCACGGCCGTTCGGCACATCCTGGAACAGGACTACGCCGGGTCGATGGAGGTGGTGATCGCCCTCGGTCCGTCCACCGACCGCACCGCGCAGATCGCCGCCGAACTCGTCGCCGAGGACCCGAGAGTCCGGACGGTGGAGAATCCCACGGGGCGCACCCCCGCCGGGTTGAACGCCGCCATCCGCGGTTCCAGCCATCCGATAGTGGTGCGCGTCGACGGCCACGGCCTGCTGACCCCCGGCTACATCACCACGGCGGTCCGGCTGCTCCGCGAGATGGAGGCCGCCAACGTCGGCGGCATCATGCACGCCGAGGGCGAGACCGAGTGGGAGCACGCGGTCGCCGCGGCGATGACCTCCAAGATCGGTGTCGGCAACGCCGCCTTCCACACCGGCGGCCTGGCCGGCCCGGCGGACACCGTCTACCTCGGCGTGTTCCGGCGCGAGGTGCTGGAGCGCCTCGGCGGCTACAACGAGGAGTTCGTCCGCGCCCAGGACTGGGAGCTCAACTACCGGATCCGCCAGGACGGCGGTCTGGTGTGGTTCACGCCCCAGCTGCGCGTCACCTACCGGCCCCGGCCCACCATCAAGGCCCTGGCCAAGCAGTACAAGGACTACGGCCGCTGGCGCCGGGTGGTCACCCGCTACCACCGGGGCTCGGTCAACCTGCGCTACCTGGCGCCCCCCACCGCCTTCGCCGGGGTGACGCTCGGCCTGCTGCTCGGGCTGGCCGTCCACCCGGCCTTCCTGGCCCTGCCGGGCCTCTACGTGCTCGGCATCGTCGGCGGCGCGGTGAAGGAGGGGCGCGACCTGTCGCCCAAGGCGAAGGCACTGCTCGCGGTGGCCTTCGCGACCATGCACCTCAGCTGGGGCTTCGGCTTCCTCACCTCGCCGCGCTCGCTGGCCCGCAAGGTCATCGGCAACCGCGCCCCGTCCAGCGCGGACGTGGTGGCCGAGCGCGGCTGAGTCCGGCCGTACCCGGTCGCGGCACCATCCGGCCAATCCCGCGGACCCGCCCTCCCGTCCCCGCGCCCGACGCTATCGTCGGGCGCCATGGGGACAGCAGAGGGCGGGTCCGCCGCCGTTTTCGAGGGTGCGGGGGCCCGGGTCGAACCCACCGCCGATGTGGACGGGAGCGCCGTGCTCGGCGCCGGGACGACGGTCTGGCACCTCGCCCAGGTCCGCGAGGACGCGGTGATCGGCGCGGACTGCATCATCGGCCGCGGCGCCTACGTGGGCCCGGGCGTGCGGATCGGCGACCGGGTCAAGCTGCAGAACCACGCCCTGGTCTACGAGCCGGCGGTGCTGGAGGACGGGGTCTTCGTCGGACCGGCGGCGGTGCTCACCAATGACCTCTACCCGCGCTCGGTGGACGTCGACGGCCGGCTCAAGCGCGGCGAGGACTGGCACGCCCGAGGGGTGACGCTCCGCCGGGGCTGTTCGATCGGCGGCCGCGCCGTCCTGGTCGCCGGGGTCACGGTGGGCCGCTGGGCCCTGGTCGCGGCCGGCGCGGTTGTGCACCGGGACGTCCCGGACTTCGCGCTGGTGGCCGGGGTCCCGGCCCGTCGGATCAAATGGGTCGGCCGGGCCGGCGAGCCGCTGCGGTCGGCGGGAGGGGACCGCTGGCTCTGCCCGCGGACCGGAGAGGAGTACCGGGAGCGCGACGGCCTGCTCGCCCTGGCCGAGCCCCAGGACGAGCCCCAGGCCGGGCCCCCGGCCGACGCTCCCCGGTAGGAGGGGCACGGGAGAGGACCAGGAGAGGCCCGGGACGGACCGGACTACTTCGCGCAGGCGTCGATGTCGTCGGCCTGGACCCGCTGGAGGTCCTTCGGGGCCTCGCTCGCCACCGGCGCCGCGGCGGCCTCGGCGGCGGCGGCCGCCGCCGGAGCGTCCTTGCCGAGCACCAGCACCAGCCCGTCCCGGGCACCGAGCTTCGGATCGGCCTTGACGGCATCGGCGGGCAGGCCCAGCGCGGTGGCCAGCGCCGCCGCCTCGGCGGCCTTCCCGGCCGGATGGGAGACCGAGGTGGTCGCCGCGACCGGCGCGTTGGCGGCGGTGGCGGCCTTGGCGTAGCCCTTCGCCACCAGTCGGTCGACGGTCCGCTGCGCCTGCCCGGGCGTCCCGGTTCCGTTGCGCACCGTCACCCGCAGTTCCTTGGCGTCGACCGCGGCGGCGGCGGCCGTCGGCGCCGCACTCCCGGAGGCGGCCGGAGCGGCCGCCGGAGCGGAGGCCGCCGGGGTCTCCGCCCCCGCCGCCGGCCCGGTCAGCGAGCGGTCGCCGCCGACCATCGAGAACAGCTGGGCGGCGTCCGGCTGCTTGAGCACCAGCCGGTTCTCGTCCGCCGGGTCGTCCAGCACCGGCACGGTGGCGAAGGTGATCTTCCCGGTGTCGACCTTGCTCACGTCCAGCGCGAGGTCCTTCAGCTTGTCCACGCTGCCGATCCCGGAGTCCACGGTGAGCGCCTTGGTGGCGGAGTCCGCGAGCTTCCACAGCTTGGCCGGGTTGGTCAGGGTGTCGCTGCTCTTGACCGAGCGGATCATCGAGCTGATGAACTGCTGCTGCAGCGGTATTCGGGTGAGGTCGCCGCCCAGCCCGACGGCGTGCCGGGTACGGACGAAGGCGAGCGCCTCGTCGCCCTGGACGACGTGCCGCCCCTTGCTCATCCGCAGGTGCGAGTCCGGGTCGTTGATGTCCTTGGCCGCGCACACCTCGACGCCGCCGACGGCGGTGGAGAGCGTCTTGACGGCGTCGAAGTTGACCATCACGAAGTGGTCGACCCGGATCCCGGTGACCTTCTCGACGGTCTTCCAGGTGCAGCCCGGATCACGGCCCTCCTGGCCGAGGCTGTTGTTGAACATCGTGCGCGCCGTCCCGGGGATGGCCTTCCCGTCCGGTGCCTGGCAGTCCGGGACGGGCACCATGAGGTCGCGCGGGATGCTGAGCGCGGTGGCGTTGCTGCGGTCCTTGGCGATGTGGAACAGCAGGGTGGTGTCCGCGTGCCCGCTGCTGCCCTCGTCGCCGTACTCGCGGCCCAGGCCCTCCCGGCTGTCGGTGCCGATGACCAGGATGTTCAGGGCGTCGCCGGCCGGCTTGGGCCGCTCCGCCTCGTCGCCCAGCTGCACCTTGACGGCGGTGATGTTGTTGTTGAAGTGCTGGTACGCGTAGTACGCGCCGCCGCAGCCGGCCACCAGGGCGAACGCGGCGAGGCCGCCGGTCCACTTCAGCACCCGGCGGCGGCGGGTGCGCCGGGCGGTGCGGGCCCGGCGCCGGGCGGCCCGGCCACCGGGGTGCGGGGCCTCGGGCGCGGCCTCGGCGGGGACGTGCCGGCGCTGGGCGGGGATGCCCCGGGCGGGGTCGGCGGAGTGCCGGTCGGCCCCCGGCCCTCCGTCGTGGATGTCCTGCTGCACGGGTGTTCCCCTCCCTCCGGCCGGTCCTCGGCCCGGTGCGCGAATTGCGCGAGCGACTCGGACACCCTAGACGAGCCGGATGAGGGAATTGTTCCGGATGTGATCTCCGCCATGGTTTCCGGGCGAATTCCGGAGGCGAATACGGGGTCGGGAATTCTCGGGGAGAACCCCTCCAAGATCATGATCCGTGTACGGAACAGTGATCGTGTCCAGGCTCAATGCACCGCGCAGGCGTCCACGTCGGCGGTCCGTCCCTCGAAGGCGGCCGGGCCGCTCGCGCCCGGTGACGGCGACGGGCCGGCCGCTCCCGAAGCCACTCCCGAAGCCGCCGCCGAAGCCGCTCCCGAAGCCGCCGCCGAGGTCGAGGTACGGGCCGCCGCGGGTGAGGGCGCCGCCGTCGGCCCCGTCCCCACCGGGGCGGCGGACGGACTCGATCCCGGGGGCCGCACCTCCACCGGCCGGTCGTCCCGCAGCGCCGTGAACAGCTGGGTGGTCTGCGGCTGCACGAACTCGTCCCGGTCCGAATCGAACCGGTACGGCCGCCGCGGCGCCGTCAGGAAGGTCACGTCCGAGGACGGGATCCCGCGCAGGTCCTGGGTCAGGTCGTACAGCGCGCCCAGCGAGGAGAGCCCGCCGTCCGCCCGCACGGCGGAGGTGGCGGCGTCCAGCACCGGCCACAGCTTGGTCGGGTTGAGCAGGACGTCCTGCGACTGCACCTTGCGGATCAGCGCCGCCAGGAACTGCTGCTGACGCCCCATCCGCTGGGTGTCGCTGCCGTCCCCGAGGGTCTCCCTGGCCCGGACGTAGCCGAGCGCCTGCTCGCCGTGCAGGGTCTGCCGCCCGGCCGGGAGGTCCAGCTTGGCGTCCTTGTCGTGGATCGGCTGCGGGACGCACACCTCGACCCCGTCGACGGCGTCCACCATCTGCTTGAAGCCCGCGAAGTCGACGATCACGTAGTGGTCGATCCGGATGCCGCTCAACTGCTCCACGGTCCGGATCGAGCAGGCCGGTCCGCCCGTCTCGAAGGCGGCGTTGAACTGCGTCAGCGTCGGTCGGCTGCGGCTGCCGTCCGGCTTCTCGCAGGCCGGGACGCTCACCATGACGTCGCGCGGGATGGAGACCGCGGTCGCGTGCCGCCGGTCGGCCGCCAGGTGGAGCAGGATCGTGGTGTCCGAGCGCTGGCCGCCGGCCGCGCCGTAACCGGCGTTGGCGCCGGTCCGGTCGTCGCTGCCGATCAGCAGCAGGTTCTCGGCGCCCTGGGCCCCGGCGGTCCGACTGGGCCGCTCGGCCTCCAGCCGGGCCAGCAACTGGTCGGTGGTGGAGTCGGTGCGGATGTTGCCGTCGAGCTTGCGGTACGCGACCCAGAGCAGCGTGCCGCAGCCGATGAGCAGGAAGGCGAGGACACCGGCGGTGACGATCAGCCACCGCCGGCGTCGGCGTCCGCCCCCGCCGGGCGCGGCCGGCGCGGCGGGGGGTTCCGGGTCCGTCGGTCCGCCCGCCCCGGTGGCGCCGTCCGGCCCGTGCGGCCCGTGCGGCCCGTCCGGCGGCTGTCCGGTCGGCGTCCGCCCGGTCCTCGGGTGTCCGTTCGGGAGGGGGTCGGTCGGGAGGTGCTCGGTGTCGTCCTCGGCCATGGCGGGGATCCCTACCCGCCCGGCCGGGGCCGGGGGTTACCCGAGGCGCAGTGTCACCCGTTCGGATTCGACCCGCTTCTCCCACTGCTCGGCGTCCAGGCCGTCCGCGTTGCGGCAGAGCACCACCGACGCGCCGGCCGCCAGCGGCGCCAGCAGTCCGGCCTCCAGCCCGGACCAGTCGTCGAAGGAGAGCGTGGAGAGCACCCGGTCGCCCGGCCCGAGGCCGAGCCGGGCGGCGCCCTCGCGCGCCAGCTGGACGGTCTGGTCCCCGGTCAGCTTCAGCGGCAGGCCGTCCACCACGGTCTCCAGCGCCGGGGCGTCCGGGGTGACGGGGGAGTAGGGGGCGAACCGGTCGCCCTGCCCGGGCACCTCGGCGGCGTAGTCCAGGAAGCCGTCCGGGCGCTGGGGGAACCGCCCGCCGAGCGGCCGCAGGGCGAGCGCCACCCGCTCGCCCTCGCAGGCGTGGGCGGCCTCCAGACCGTCCGGGCCGCTGACCACCAGGTCGGCGGCGGCCGGGTCGCCGGCCGGGACCGCCGTCACCCCGACCGACCAGCAGGCGAGCAGCCAGACGGCGCTCTGCCAGTGGGCCGGGAGGAGCAGCGCGGCGCGGTCGCCCGGACCGGCGTTGAGTTCGTCCTGGAGCAGGTTGGCGGTCTTGGCCACCCAGTTGTCGAAGGTCCTCGCGGACAGCTCCACGCGTTCGCCGGTGGCGTCGTCGTAGAAGGTGACCAGTGGGGCCGCGGGGTCGACCGAGGGAGTGCCACCTCGCAGGTAAGCGTGCAGCAGCTCGACGGGGGTACGGGCATCGGCAGCGAAAGGCGAAGTCATGGTGCGCCCCAGCCTACGGCCTTCGGGTGGACGTTCGGGAGGGGTGGCGGAAGGGTCGCCGGGTGGCGTGGCGGACCGGTCGGAATCCCGTGAACATCCGGTTTATGCGCATCTCTCCCCGTGCTTGCCGCGGCCGCCCGCCCGTCGTCCTGCTCGCCGTCTGCGCGGCCGTCCTGACGCTCCCGTCGATCCCCGCCGAGGCCCGGGCCGGGGGCGGGGCGCCGGGGGACCGGCCGGGGGCGGCGGGGCCGGCCGGCGGAGGCTCCGTCACCTCGCTCCCGCTGGCCGGGGGGCGACTCCTGGTCGGGCGGACCGCCCGGCGGTTCGAACTGCTCGGCGTCGGCTGGGACGGTCCGGCGCGGGCGCTCGCCGGGGGCACCGTCCGGGTCCGGGTCAGGGACGCGGCCAGCGGGGCCTGGAGCGGCTGGCACGAGCTGGACGCCGACGGCGAGGACGGCCCGGACACGGCGGCCGCGACCGCGGTCGGTCACGCGCCGCGGGGTGCCACCGCCCCGCTGTGGACCGGCCCGAGCGACGGTGTCGCCGTCGAGGTGACACCCGGTCCGGCCGGACCGCCGCCCGGGCTGCGGGTGGCCCTGGTCGACCCGGGGGAGGGCGTCCGCCCCGCCGGCGCGCGGAGCACGCCCGCCGACCCGACGTCCGGCTCCCCGGCCGACCCGACGTCCGGCGGCCGCCGGACCGGCCACCAGGCCCCGCGCCCCGGGATCGTCACCAGGGCCGGCTGGGGCGCGGACGAGTCGATCCGCGAGCCCGGGTTCGAGTACACCGGCCCGGTCCGGGCGGTCTTCGTCCACCACACCGCGACCACCACCGCGTACCCGTGCTCCGACGCGCCCCGGCTGATCCGGGCGATCTACGAGTACCACGTGCGGAGCAACGGCTGGCGGGACATCGGCTACAACTTCCTCGTCGACCGCTGCGGCACCGTCTACGAGGGCCGGGCCGGCGGCACCGATCTGCCGGTGCACGGCGCGCACACGCTGGGCTTCAACACCGACTCGGCGGGCGTCGCGGCGATCGGCACCTATGTCACCGACCTCCCCCCGGCGGACCTGCTGACCGGCCTCGCCCGGATCGCGGCCTGGAAGCTCGGCCTCACCGAGCAGGACGCGGCCGGAACCACCCGGCTGGTCTCCGGCTCCGACGGCAGCCTCTACCCGGCGGGCACCGGCGCGGTCTTCCAGGCCGTCTCCGGACACCGCGACGGCTTCAACACCGAGTGCCCGGGCGACGCCCTCTACCCGAGGCTTCCCGAGCTGCGGACCGCCGCGGCCGGGCTCCAGGGCCGCTGACACCCGGACCCGCGGCGCCGGGGCCGGCCGTCGGCGCCGTACGTCGGGCGCTGCGCCGGGCCGCCTACACGGGGCCCGGCCCGCGCCCGATCAGCGCCCGCAGCTCGGCCGTCAGCGCCCGCGCGAGGTCCGGCCGCCGCTCGTACCGGGCCGGGGTGGTCTGCAGCAGCGCGATCCGCCAGCCGGCGCCCGCGTCGACCGCGATCACCGTGTGCAGCGCGTTCAGCGCGGGGTCGAGGTCCTCCGCGTCGTCCGGCACCAGGCCGGCGACGGCGTCCAGCCGCGCCACCCGGGAGCCCAGCGCCCGCACCCGGCGGACCTTGGCGACGAACTCGGGCGTCGGGTCCCCGGCGAAGAGCAGCCCGAGTTCGGCGGCCATCACCGAGCGGCCGCCGTACCGGGTCCCGTCGAAGCCGATCAGCTCGCCGTCCACCGCGAACGGCCCGGCGAAGGCCGCGCCGTCCCGCAGGTTCCAGCCCTCCAGCACCCGGTGGTAGAGGGAGCGCACGGCGTTCTCGTCACCGGCGGACAGCTCCGGCACCCGCGTATCGTTCATGTCCCCATGGTCGGCGGACGGCGCAGGAGGTGCACGGCGGTGAGCGGGACGTCGACGGGCGGGCACGCGCCCGGAGCCGCCGGACCCGATGCCGGAACCGTCCGCCACTGGCGGCCCGGCTTCCCGCTGGACGCGGCCCGCACCCTGTTGCCGCTGCGCCGGGGCCCGGCCGACCCGGCCTACCGGAGGACCGCCGACGGTGCCCTCTGGCGGGCCGCCCGTACCCCGGGCGGCATCGGCACCCTGCGGATCCTGGCCCGGCCCGCCGAGGGCGTGGTCGAGGCGACCGCCTGGGGCCCGGGCGCGGCGTGGCTGCTGGACGGCCTGCCCGGTCTGCTCGGCGCCCAGGACGACCCGGCGGGCCTGGTCCTGCCCCCCGGCCCGCTGCGCGAGGCGCAGCGGGGCGCGGCGGGCGTGCGGCTGACCCGGACCGGCCTGGTGCTGGACTCCCTGGTGCCGGCGATCCTGGAGCAGAAGGTCACCACCGGCGAGGCGTACCGGGCCTGGCGCACCCTGCTGCGCGCCTTCGGCACCCCGGCTCCCGGCCCGGCCGTGGACCTGTGGGTGACGCCGTCGGCCCGCGAGTGGTCCCAGGTGCCGAGCTGGGAGTGGCACCGCGCGGGCGTCGACCCGAAGCGCTCCGCGACCGTGCTGCGCGCCGTCCGGCTGGCCCCCCGGCTGGAGGAGGCGTCCGGGATGGACCACGAGGAGTCCTTCGCCCGGCTGACCGCCGTCCCGGGCATCGGCGTCTGGACGGCGGCCGAGACGCTGCAGCGCAGCAACGGGGACGCGGACGCCGTCTCGGTCGGTGACTTCCACCTGCCCAACACGGTCGGCTGGGCGCTGGCCGGCCGGGTCCGCAGCGACGACGCCGAGATGCTGGCCCTGCTGGAGCCCTACCGCCCGCACCGTCACCGCCTCTGCCGGATCCTGCTGTCGACCGGCACCCATGCCCCCCGCTTCGGCCCCCGCCTCACGCCCAACGACCACCGCCGCCGCTGAAACCACGCGTTCAGGTGAACTTCGCGTGCGCCTGCGTCCACCTCGCGACAAGGGCGGCAGGCTGGCCGCATGGAAGCAACCATGCGCGAGCTGAACCAGCAGACGGCCAAGGTGACAGGAGCCGTCGAGCGCGGCGAGACCGCCACCGTCACCAAGGACGGCCGCCACGTGGCGACCATCCTGCCACCGCACCTCGCCGGGCCCCACTACCCGTTCCGGACCGACCCGATGGGCGACGACCTCGCCGACATGCCGAGCTTCGGCGGCGGCCGTCGGATCCTCGACGACCTGGACAGCGCCATGGAGGGGTCGGGGAGTGAGCACCGTTGCCGTCCGAGCAAAGGGCCCACTTGTGTACGCAGTGAGGTGTACGCTCGACATATGGCCGAATCGCTGAGCATCCGTGAAGCCCGAGCCCATCTCGCCGAAGTCGTGACCAAGGCGGAGTCGGGCGAAATCACTGTGATCACCCGCAAGGGAGAGCGTGTCGGCGCGGTGGTGCCGATCGAGATCCTGGACGCGATCGAGGAAGCAGCGGACGAACTGGCCGCTCGGGAGGCGGAGCTCCACCGCAACGACCCGACGGTGAGCATGGCGGAGCTGCTGGCCGATCTGTTCGACGCGCCCCCGGACGCGGCCGGGAGCGCCGCGTGAAGTACGCCTTCCGGTTCACCACCCACGCCCAGCGCCAGCTGAGGGCAGTCGGTCAGGTCGAGGCCATGCGGATCCTCACCGCCCTGACGGCCCTCGGCGACGATCCATTCGCCGAGGGCCTCGGCGTGAAGAAGCTGACCGGGCACGACGGCCTCTACCGCCTCCGGGTGGGCGTCTACCGCGTTGTCTACGAGGTGAGGAGCGGCGAGATGGTCGTCCTGGTGGTCAATGTGGGCAACCGGCGGGACGTGTACCGCCGCCTCTGATCCCTACCGCACCTCGATGAAGGCGTCCGCCGTGCGCTCGGGGCGCGAGCGCGGCGGCTCGGCGGGGCGGCCGACGGCGACGGCGCCCATCGGGTCCCAGTGGCCCGGGAGGTCGAGCACCTCGCGCACGGTGTCGCGGCAGAACATCGTCGAGGAGACCCAGGCCGAGCCGTAGCCCTCGCCGGCCAGGGTGACCAGCAGGTTCTGCACGGCGGCGCCGACGGCGACGGTGAACATCTCACGCTCTGCCGCGGCCCGGCGCGGGTCCGGGTAGTCGTGCGAGCCGTCCATGACCAGGCAGGGGACGACCAGGTAGGGGGCCGCGCGCAGGACGTCGCCGCGGGCGGTGCGCCGGGCGGTCCTCTCCTCGTCCCAGCCGTCCAGCTCGGTGAGGTCGCGGCGCCAGGCGGCGAGCATCGCGTCCAGCAGCCGGGTCCGCACCTCGGGGGTCTCCAGCAGGACGAACCGCCACGGCGTGGTGTGGTGCGGCGCGGGCGCGGTGGCCGCGGCGGCGACGGCGCGCCGGACGGCGTCCGGGTCGACCGGTTCGGCGGTGAACGCGCGGACGGTGCGCCGCTGGGTGACGGCCTGCCGGATCGCTTCGGAGGTGCCGAGCCGGAACATGTCGTCGGCGGCGGGCCGCAGCATCGGCCGGACGCCCTCGCCGTCCTCGGCGGTGACCAGGTGGCCGAGGCCGCGGACCACGGCGACCGGGGTGCCGGTGGCCTTGCCCTTGACCAGGTCGGCGGCGCCGGCGAGCTCGTCGGCGGTGGCGGTGACGGTCTGGAACAGCTCGTTGCCGTGCGAGTCGGCACGCCCGCGGTGGTCCTCCAGGACGGCCAGGCCGGCGGCGCCGATGGCGACGTCGGTGAGGCCGTTGCGCCAGGGCCGGCCGAAGGTGTCGGTGACGACGACGGCGAGCCGGCGGCCGGTGAGCTGCCGGAGCCGGGCGCGCAGCGCGCGGGCCGAGGCGTCCGGGTCCTCGGGCAGCAGCAGGACGGTGCCGGGCGCGGTGTTCGAGGCGTCCACCCCGGCGGCGGCCATGACCAGGCCGTTGCGGTTCTCGACGATCCGGATCGGGCCGCGCCGGGCGACCAGCCGGACGGTCTCGGCGTCGATCGCGGCCTCCCGGTCGGCGGCGTGCAGCAGCCGGCCCTCGGCCTTGCTGACCACCTTGGAGGTGACCAGCAGGATGTCGCCGTCCTCGTAGTCGGCGGCCTTGGCGATCAGTTCGGCGAGGTCGCTGTCGGCGTCGATCTCGGGCAGCCCGGGGACCGGGAGGATCCGCAGGCTCACCCGCGCACCTGCTCGGCGAGCGCGAGCGCGGCCCGGGCCATGTCGGCGGTGGCGGCGACGTCGGTCATCAGCAGCGGCACCGCCCGGCAGGCGATCCCGCCCGCCTCGACGGCGGCGACGGCGGCCTCGTCGACGGTGTCCACCAGCCAGCCGTCCAGCAGCCCGGCACCGATCCCGCCGGTGCCGCTCCGCGACGCCTTCCGGCTGCCGTAGTTCAGCGCGACCGCCTCGGCGGTGGCCTCGACCCCGACGGCGGCGAGCACCTTGTCGGCCATGCCCCGCACGGGCGCGCCGCCGATGATCGGGGAGAGCCCGACGACCGGGGCGGAAGCGGCGGCGACGGCGTCCCGGATGCCCGGTACGGCGAGGACGGTGCCGATCGAGACGACCGGGTTGGACGGCGGGAACAGGATGACGTCGGCCTCGGCGAGGGCCTCCAGGACGCCGGGCGCCGGCTTGGCGGTCTCCGCGCCGACCGGCACGATCGCCTCGGCGTCGACGGCGGCGTGCAGCTTGACCCAGTACTCCTGGAAGTGGATGGCCCGGGTGCCCTGCTCGTCGGTGATCCGGACATGGGTCTCGACCCGGTCGTCGCTCATCGGCAGCAGCCGCACCCCGGGTTGCCAGCGCACGCAGAGCGCCTCGGTGACCTGGCTGAGGGTGTAGCCGGCGGCGAGCATCTGGCTGCGCACGAGGTGGGTGGCGAAGTCCCGGTCGCCGAGCCCGAACCACTCGGGGCCGACGCCGTACTCCTTCATCTCGGCCTTGATGGACCAGGTCTCCTCGGTCCGGCCCCAGCCCTGCTCCTCGTGGATGCCGCCGCCGAGGGTGTACATGACGGTGTCGAGGTCGGGGCAGACCTTGAGCCCGAAGAGGTGGATGTCGTCACCGGTGTTGCCGATGACGGTGATCTCGTCCTCGGGTCCGATGGCCTCCCGGAGTCCGCGCAGAAAACGCGCTCCGCCGATCCCGCCTGCCAGTGCCACGATGCGCATGCGCCCATCCTGCCACGCGCCGACAGGTCGTCAGCCCGACCCTCGACAACCGCGTCCGGTGCCTCAGTGGGCCTCGGCGGACGTCTGCGGGTGCTGCTCGGGAACGGCGCCGGTGCCGTACTGGTTCATCTCGGTCAGGCCGGGGCTGTAGAGGTGGATCGAGACGGCGGGCTCCAGCGAGGCGTTGACCACCTCGTGCAGGTAGCCGGGGGAGAAGACCCGTCCCCAGCCTCCGGCGGGGGAACCCTCCGTCCCGCCGGGGCGCAGGGTGCGGGAGCCGAGGCCGCCGGGGGTGGCCCCGGCCGGGTGCCGGGGGAGGGTGAGCGAGCGCTCGACCAGCTCGCCCCGGACCACGGCCATCACGCCGGAGGAGGCGCCGTGGTCGTGGAAGCCGCTGCTCTGGCCGGGCAGCCAGCTGAGCAGCCAGACCTCGTAGCCGGGTCCGGTCTCCAGCCGGGCGTACCAGCGGGTGAGCGCGTCGTAGCGGACGAGCGGCTCCCAGCGGTCCCGGTCGGCGGCGATCTCCCGGACCAGCCGGGCGTACCCGGCGACGGTGGTGGGGTGGGCGGGCAGGTCGGTGCGGGCGAGGTGCGGGAAGGCGAGCGGGTCACCGGCGATGGAGACGTCGCTGAGGCCGTCGGCCCAGGGGTGTCCGCCGGGGTGTCCGCCGGGGCGGGCGGAGGGAACGGGCGGGAGCGGCCGGGTGTGCTTGTTGCGGTCGCGGTTCCGCTTGCGGATGCGGATCATTCGCACGGGAGTCGTCCTCGGAGGGCTGGTTCGTCAGGGGAGTCAGCCGGGTCCGGGATGTCCTGGGGCGGGAATCGCGGGCGGCCTCTGTGCTTCCTGGGCGGCGCGCGGCGGGACGGCGGGCGCCTAGATACAGCGGCAGGAACAGAGGCGACAACAGGAGTTCACGGCAGGGCGGAGCGTGGAACCGCTCCGGGGGCCGAGGAACTCTGACATAGGGAAAAGGACAACGCATCCGCGGGGTCGATGTCAACTCGGGGAGAGCGGACATTCGGGTGAGATCAACCATGAACTACCCGATGGAGTGATAAATCACCCTCTATGTTTCGATGGGAAGATCGCCGGGAAGGCAGGGCGATGACCGGCCTGTGGCGGTGACCTCGTGTCACCCGGCCCCCGGTGGCGAATGGTTCGTCGTCCTTCGCGGGCAATCGGGCTAGAGGTCCGATGTGTCCGGTTATGTACACTATTCGTAACGGCTTGGTGCCAGGGAGTGAATCCCGGCCCCAATACCAGAGCTCGGCTTGACTGGGCCAGAGTGACGCAACTGTAATTTCACTCGTGTCGTCGGCCGCACGAGGCAACGGCAACCACGGGGACGCCAATAGGGGCAGAGGAGGCGCGCCACATGAGCGAGCTCTTTGAGCTGTTGATCGGTGACGGCATCGAGGAGGAGGAAGAACTCGGCTGGCAGGAGCGCGCACTCTGCGCGCAGACCGACCCCGAGTCCTTCTTCCCGGAGAAGGGCGGCTCCACCCGCGAGGCCAAGAAGGTCTGCCTCGCCTGCGAGGTCCGCTCCGAGTGCCTGGAGTACGCCCTCGCCAACGACGAGCGCTTCGGCATCTGGGGCGGCCTCTCCGAGCGCGAGCGCCGTCGGCTCAAGAAGAGCGCCGTCTGACCGGGGTGGCCGCAGCCCCCGGAACGTCCGGATCCCCCAGGCTTCCCCGGATCCGCCGCCCGCGGAACCCCGACCGGCCGGCCCGCGCGAACAGCCCGCGGCCGAGCGCCTCACCCCCTGTGGTGAGGCGCTTTCGCGTTCCCGGGCGGACACCGTGGACGGAGCCGACACCCGGAGCCGTTAGTGTGGTGCGCCATCCGGTTGCCGTTCACCGGCTGTGTCCACCGAGAACTGGGGCCCGCGCACTCGATGACCGTCTACAGCCACCAGAGCGGCTCCTCCGCCAGCAGGCCGCCCGCCTACCCGCGCCATCTGGTCACCGCCGTGATCGTCTCCCACGACGGCGCCCGCTGGCTGCCGCAGGCCATGGCCGGCCTGCTCGGCCAGGACCGCCAGGTCCAGCGCGTCCTCGCGGTCGACACCGGCTCCACCGACGACTCCCCGCGCCTGCTCGCCGAGACCCTCGCCGACTGGCTCCCCGACAGCGGCCCGACCGTGCTCGGCCGCCGGGCCGGCTTCGGCACCGCCGTCGCCGAGGCGGTGTTCAGCAGCCCGCCGCTGCGCGCCGAGGACCTGCCCTACCGGCTCGACCCCTCCGGCTACGACCCGGTCACCGGTGGCTGGGACGACTTCGGCGATCCGCTCGGCGAGGAGAACGACCTCGGCCGGGGCGGGCCCCGGGAGACCACGCCGGTCGAATGGCTCTGGCTGCTGCACGACGACTGCGAGCCGCAGACCGACGCGCTGCGCCGGCTGCTCCAGGTCGCCGACTCGACCCCCAGCGCCGCCGTCGTCGGCCCCAAGCTGCGCAGCTGGTACGACCGCCGCCAGCTGCTGGAGGTCGGCGTCAGCATCGCCCGCTCCGGCCGCCGCTGGACCGGGCTCGACCGCCGCGAGCAGGACCAGGGCCAGCACGACCAGGTCCGCCCGGTGCTCGCCGTCTCCACCGCCGGCATGCTGGTGCGCCGCGACGTCTTCGAGGAGCTCGGCGGCTTCGACCGGGCGCTGCCGCTGATGCGCGACGACACCGACTTCTGCTGGCGGGTCAACGCCGCCGGCCACCGTGTCGTGGTCGCCCCGGACGCCGTGCTCCGGCACGCCGAGGCCGCCAGCCGCGAGCGCCGCGCCATCGACTGCGGCCCGGCCCACCCGCACCGGGTCGACAAGGCCGGCGCCGTCTACACCCTGCTCGCCAACTCCAAGGGCGCGCTCCTCCCGTACGTGCTGCTCCGGCTGGTGCTCGGCACCCTGCTGCGGGTGGTCGCCAACCTGCTCGGCAAGGACCCCAAGCAGGCGTTCGACGAACTGGCCGGCCTCGGCCACGAACTCGTCCGGCTGCCCCGGCTGCTGGCCGCCCGCAAACGCCGCGGCCGCACCCGCTCCGCCGACGCGCTGGACGACCGCACGCTCTTCCCCGCGCCCGGCGCCACCGCCCGGCTCGCCGTCGAGGGCGTCGTCGGCTCGCTCGGCATCGGGGGCGGCGACGACGCCGGCGGCCGGCACGGCTCGGTCGAGGCCGGACCGGGCGACGAGGACTCCGAGGACCTGGTCGTCGAGCAGTTCGCGCTGATCAAGAAGCTCGTCCGGCGCCCGGCCCCGGTGCTGTTCGCCGCCCTGCTGGTGTTCGCCCTGGCCGCCTGCCGCGACCTGCTCGGCGGCGGGGCCCTCTTCGGCGGCGCCCTGCTGCCCGCCACCGACGGCGCGGCCGGCCTCTGGTCGATGTACGCCGACGCCTGGCACCCCGTCGGCACCGGCTCCACCGCCGCCGCGCCGCCCTACCTCGGGGTGCTGTCCATCCTCTCCTGGCTGCTGTTCGACCACGCCGACCTCGCGGTCACGCTGCTGGTCGTGCTCGCCGTCCCGCTCTCCGCCGTCAGCGCCTACCTGGTCTCCCGGCCGCTGATCGACTCCAAGCTGGTCCGTGCCTGGGCCAGCGCCACCTACGCGCTGCTGCCCGCCGCCACCGGCGCGCTCGCCCAGGGCCGGATCGGCACCGCGGTGCTGGCCGTGCTGCTGCCGCCGCTGGCCCGGGCCGCCGCCGTCACCGCCGGCCTCGGCATCCGCGCCGAGAGCGCCGCCAAGGGCGCCCGCCCCGGCTGGCGCTCCGCCTGGATGACGGTCCTGCTGCTCACCCTGGCCACCGCCTTCGTCCCGCTGGTCTGGGCGCTGGCCGTGCCGCTCTGCCTGGCCATGCTGGTCACCGCCGTGGTCCGCGGCGGGGCCTTCGGCTCGGGCATCACCGCGCTGCGGCTGCTCGGCCTGCGCGTCCTGGTGGTCCTCGCGGCGCCGGTCGCGGTGCTCGCCCCCTGGTCGCTCCAGGTGCTGTCGAACCCGCAGCGGCTGCTGCTGGAGGCCGGTCTGCCCGGCCTGCACGGCTCCGGGCCGACCTCGGCCGGGCTGCTGATGGTCAACCCCGGCGGTGCCGGGGTGCCGCCGGTCTGGCTCTCCGCCGGTGTGGTGCTCGCCGCGCTGGCCGCCCTGCTGCGCGCCGACCGCCGTCGCGCGGTGCTGGCCGCCTGGGGCGCCGCCGGGGCCGGACTCGTCTTCGCGGTCCTGGTGGCCGGCACCGCGGTCACCCCCGCCTCCGGCGGTCCGGCCGTTCCCGCGTGGTCCGGCCCGGCCACCCTGCTCGCCGGTGTCGCCCTGCTGGCCGCCGCCGCGATCGGCGCCGACGGCGCCAACGCCCGGGTCGCCGGCATCGCCTTCGGCTGGCGTCAGCCGGTCGCCGCGCTGGTGGTGGCGGCCGCCGTGCTCGCCCCGCTGGGCACCGGCCTCTGGTGGGCCGTCACCGGCGCCGACGGCCCGCTGCACCGGGGCCGCGGCGCCCAGGTGCCCGCGTTCATCGCCGAGCAGGCCGGCACCACCGACCGCTCCCGCACCCTGGTCCTCACCGGCGATCCGAAGGGCGGATCGGTCACGTACACCATGGTCCGCGGCGCCGGACTGACGCTCGGCCAGGCCGAGTCCACCGTCGACCCGGACACCGGCACCACGGCCGGCCTGGACCGGACCGTCGGCAGCCTGCTGGCCGGCTCCGGCGCCGACCAGGCGGGCGCGCTCTCCCGCTACGGCATCGCCTACGTGCTGGTCGACCAGCCGCTGATCGGCGCCTTCAAGGACGTCCTGGACACCACGCCCGGCCTGGTCAAGGCCAACCAGGACGGCGGCGCCGCGCTCTGGCAGGTCGACGGCACCCCCGCGACCCGGGCCCTGATCACCGCGCCGGGCACCGTCCCGGTGGTGGTCCCGTCCGGGCCGCGCGACATCGACACCACCCTGCCCGCCGGGCCCGAGGGCCGGGTGCTGCGGCTCGCCGAGTCCGCCGCCCCCGAGTGGACGGCCACCCTGGACGGAACCGCCCTGGAGCGGGTCACCGTCGACGGCTGGGCGCAGGGCTTCAAGCTCCCCGCCGCCGGCGGCAAGCTGGTCCTCACCCGCGAGGGAAGCCTGCTGCACACCGGCTGGATCTGGGGCCAGCTGCTGATCGGCCTGACCGTCCTGGTGCTGGCCCTGCCCGGCCGGCGCAACCACAAGGACGACGACCTGCCCGAGGACGTCGTCGCGGCCGCCGAGCTGGCCGCCGCCGCCCAGGCGCAGGCCCCGGCCCCCGGCAGCCGCCGGGCCCGCCGGATGGCCGAGCGGGGGGAGGGCGCCGAGGGCGAGGGCCCGGAGCCCGCCGACCCGGACGCCGGGGTGTACCAGGGCCGACCCGGCCCGGTCCCGGCCCAGCCGTCCGCCGAGCCGTCGGCCGGAGCGGTCCTGGCGGCCGCCGCCGCGCAGGAGTCCGAGCCGTACGCCGACCCGTACCAGACGTACCAGCAGGCCGACCCCTACAGCTACGACCCGTACGCGCAGCAGCCGACCGGCGCGCCCTACGGCGGACAGGGGTACGGCGGCCAGGACGGCTACCAGCAGCAGGGCTACCAGCAGCCCTACCAGGGCGAGCAGCAGTACGGCTACGACCCCTACCAGCAGCCCGAGCAGCAGCCCTGGGTGCCGGGGCAGCAGTCCGAGCCCTACTACGAACAGCCGGACCCGAACGACCCGGGCAACCCGCAGGACCCGAACAGCCCGCACGGCCCGGGCCGGTACCCGCACCACCACGGATCGGGGAGCTGACCCGCGATGAAGAAGCCCGCCTTCAGGAAGAAGTCCGGCGCCCCGGACACCGCCCGCGGTGCCGGGGGGACCGGCACCTTCGACGGCGCCCCCGCCGCCCCCGCCGCCCCGGCGGCTCCCCGGGGCTCCGGTGCCGTCCGCACCACCCGGTCGCTGCTGGCCGCCGCCGTGGTGCTGGCGGCGGTGTTCGGCATCGCCGAACTCCGCAAGCCCGCCGCCACCGCGGCCACCGACCGGGCCACCGCCACCTCGGCGCAGGTCGAGCGGACCGCCGTGGTCTGCCCGCAGCCGCTCCAGGGCCTCACCGGCACCACCACGCTCACCGCCTACACCCCGCCGGGCACCGGTGACGGCACCGGCGGCACCGGCTGGATCTCCGACGCGGCCGCGCCGGCGGCCCCGCAGCCCGCCGCCCCGGGCGCGGCGACCCCGGCCCCCGCGACCCCGGCCGCCACCGGCGCGCCCACCCCGGCCGCGCCCGCCGCGGCCGCCGCCGACCGGAACGCCGCGCCCGCCGACGCCCGGCTCACCCTGGCCAAGCCCGGCACCCCGGTGTCCGCCCCCGCCGCCAACAGCGACCTGGCCCCCGGCACCGGGGCCGTCGCCACCGGCGCGCTCGCCCCCGGCTTCACCGTCACCCAGACCACCACCGTCACCGAGCAGCGCGGCCTCGGCCTGTCCGGGATCACCTGCACGCCGTCCGGCACCGGGTTCTGGTTCGCGGGCGCCTCCACCGCCGAGGGCCGCACCGACTACGTCAGCCTGGTCAACGCCGAGTCCACGGCCGCCGTGGTCGACCTCAAGCTCTACGGCGACAAGGGTCTGATCGAGAACGACGCCGCCAACAGCATCACCGTCGCCCCCGGCAGCTCCCAGTCGGTCCTGCTGCCCACCATCAGCAAGGGCCAGGTCGCCGACCTCGCCGTGCACGTGGTCGCCCGCTCCGGCCGGGTCGGCGCCGCCCTGCACGCCGCCGACGGCAGCAAGGGCGCCGACTGGGTGCCCGCCTCCGCCGACCCCGCGCCGGTCCAGGTGATGCCCGGCCTGCCCGCCGACACCTCGGCCGCCCACCTGGTGGTCTGGGCCCCGCCGGAGGACGACGCGGACCTCAGGATCGAGCTCTCCGGCAAGAACGGCTGGTTCGTCCCGGCCGGGAACGAGTCCATCCACGTCAAGGCCGGCACGGTGGCCTCGGTGGACCTCGGCAAGGTGACCCGGGACGAGGTCGCCGGGCTGCGGGTGTCGCCCAGCGACGACAAGCACCCCACCCCCGTGGTGGCCGGCCTGCGGGTCGACCGCGCCGGGGCGAACGGCAAGTCCGACGCCGCCTGGCTGGCCGGCACCGCGCCGGTCGGCACCCGCGCCACCGTGGCCGACAACCGGGGCGGCGGGCCGTCCACGCTCTTCCTGACCTCCACCGGCGAGGCCGCCACCGTGCGGATCACCGCCTCGGCCGGCACCGGCGGCGGCACCCCCGCCACCAAGGAGGTCCAGCTCCCGGCCGGCGGCACCGTCTCCCTCCCGGCGCCCGAGCCCACCGGGCTGAACGGCAGCTTCGCGCTCACCGCGGAGACCGTCTCCGGCGGCCCGGTCGTCGCCGCGCGGATGCTCGCGCTCCCCAGCAAGGACGTGCCGATGTTCACCGTCCAGGCCCTGCGCGACGACCGCTCCACCGTCAAGGTCCCGCAGGCCGCCCAGAACCCGGGCGTGGTCCTGCGCTGAGCGGCGCGCCGACCGCACGGCGCGGGGGCCGCCACCCGAACCGGGGGGCGGCCCCCGCGCCGAGGCGGTCCGGCGCCAGCCCGGTCCTCGCCTCAGTCCTCGTCGTAGCGGGGGTCGATCGCGTCGGGGGAGAGCCCCAGCAGTTCCGCCACCTGCTCGATCAGGATCTCGTGCACCAGCGCCGCGCGGTCCTCGCGCGACTTCGCCCGGATCTCCACCGGTCTCCGGTACACCACGATCTGGCTCTTGCGCCCCTGCTGACCCGGCGACACCCGGCCCAGCGGCACCCCGCCGTCCGGATCGGCGCCGTCCGGCTCGTGCAGCGGCACCTCCTGGACGGCGAACTCCACCTCGATCAATTGCGGCCAGCGCCGCTCAAGACGCTCCACCGATTCGCGCACGTAGTCGTCGAACAACTCGGAGCGGGTGAGCGAGATCGGTACCTGCGGCGGCGCCAGCGGGCCGCGGAGACCCCTGCCGTGCCGGTCACGGTGCCGGGGGCGGCGTGAGGGACCCGTCGATGACTGCGGTGCGGAGCTGTCCATATCACTGCCGAGAGTAGTCCTTGGATGCCCGGAAGTGGACCACCCCCGCACCTGTTCGCCCGGGGCGAGCGGAGCGCCCGGGCGGCGCGCGGACCGCGACACGGCACACCTTCCGGACAGGCGGTCTTCGCTCCCCGGCAAGGAGTGCGGTACCGTCCACCCTCGTGAGCTCTGTACGTCGTTGTTCGCGGACCGCGTGCGGCCGTCCGGCCGTCGCGACGCTGACGTACGTCTACGCGGACTCCACCGCCGTCCTCGGCCCGCTCGCGACCTACGCCGAGCCGCACTGCTACGACCTGTGCTCCGGGCATGCCGAGCGCCTCACCGCCCCGCGCGGCTGGGACGTGGTCCGGCTCGCCGCCGAGACCGGCCCGCTGCGCCGCAGCAGCGACGATCTGGAGGCGCTCGCCAACGCCGTCCGCGAGGCCGCCCGCCCGCAGACCCCGCGTCAGGGCCGCGCCCCCGAGGGCGAGTCCACCGAGGCCGGCCGCCGCGGCCACCTCCGGGTGCTCCGCTCGCCCGACAACTGAGCCGCGGACCGTTCCCGCCCCGGCACGAACCGTCCCGCCCGCCCGGGTACGCTCCCCCCTACCGGGTACCGGCCTCCGCCGCGCCCCGGACCTACCGCGACCAGGGGCGACCGGTCCGCCGGCCAGGGCGCCGGCGCGTTCGCCGATCAGACACAGAACCAGGGTGGAGCCGCAGTGCGCGACCTCAAGCAGCTCGTGAAGGCGTACGACGTACGGGGCGTCGTCCCGGACCAGTGGGACGAGAACCTCGCCCGGGCCTTCGGCGCCGCGTTCGTGCAGGTCACCGGCGCGTCCGCGATCGTGGTCGGCCACGACATGCGCCCCTCCTCCCCGTCGCTCAGCCGGGCCTTCGCCGACGGCGCGGCCGGCTACGGCGCCGACGTGGTGCTGATCGGCCTCTGCTCCACCGACCAGCTGTACTACGCCAGCGGTTCGCTCGACCTGCCCGGCGCGATGTTCACCGCCAGCCACAACCCGGCCGAGTACAACGGCATCAAGCTCTGCCGGGCCGGCGCCGCCCCCGTCGGCCAGGACACCGGGCTCTCCGACATCCGCGAGCTGGTCGAGTCCTGGACCGCCGACGACGACACCGTCACCGTCCCCGCCCGCGACGTGGCGCCCGGCGCCCTCAGCGAGCAGGACACCCTGCGCGGCTACGCCGACCACCTGCTCGGCCTGGTCGACCTCACCGCGATCCGCCCGCTCAAGGTCGCCGTCGACGCCGGCAACGGCATGGGCGGCCACACCGTGCCGACCGTGTTCGACGGCCTGCCGATCGACCTCGTCCCGATGTACTTCGAGCTGGACGGAACCTTCCCCAACCACGAGGCCAACCCGCTCGACCCGAAGAACCTGGTCGACCTCCAGGCCAAGGTCCGCGAGGTCGGCGCCGACCTCGGCCTCGCCTTCGACGGTGACGCCGACCGCTGCTTCGTCGTCGACGAGCGCGGCGAGCCGGTCTCGCCCTCGGCCATCACCGCGCTGGTCGCCGCCCGCGAGATCGCCCGCGCCCGGGCCGCCGGCGAGGCCGAGCCGACGATCATCCACAACCTGATCACCTCCTGGACCGTGCCCGAGGTGGTCCGCGAGCTCGGCGGCAAGCCCGTCCGCACCCGGGTCGGCCACTCCTTCATCAAGCAGGAGATGGCCGTCACCGACGCCGTCTTCGGCGGCGAACACTCCGCCCACTACTACTTCCGCGACTTCTGGCGCGCCGACACCGGCATGCTCGCCGCGCTGCACGTGCTCGCCGCCCTCGGCGGGCAGCCGGGCACCCTCTCCGCGCTCACCGCCGAGTACGACCGCTACGCCGCCTCGGGCGAGATCAACAGCACCGTCGCCGACCAGGCCGCCCGGACCGCCGACGTCCGCGCCGCCTACGCCGTCGAGGGCACCGAGGTCGACGAGCTGGACGGCCTCACCGTGGCCGGCCCGGACTGGTGGTTCAACCTGCGCGCCTCCAACACCGAGCCGCTGCTGCGTCTCAACGTCGAGGCCAAGGACCCGGCCAGGATGGCCGAGCTGCGCGACGGCGTGCTCGCGATCGTCCGCGCCTGACGTACGGCCCCGGTGCCCCGGCCGGTAGGGTTTCCTCTCGGCCGGGGCACCACCGCGCCGACGGCCGCGACCCCGTACCGAGACCGGAGACCGAACCCATGAAGCTCGAATCCTTCCTGCTGGAGATCCTGGTCTGCCCGCAGTGCCGGTCCGCGCTCACCGAGGGCGGCACCGAGGAGCAGCCCGAGCTGCTCTGCGCCGGCGAGACCTGCGGCCTGGCCTACCCGGTCCGCGACGGCATTCCGGTCCTGCTGGTGGACGAGGCCCGCCGCCCGGCCTGATCCTGGGGCGGGGCACCCCCGGTCCCCGACCGGGGCCGGCCGCCCCGTTCGTCCGCCGTCCTCAGCGCCCAGCCAGCAGCCGGAGGCCCGCCGCATGCTCGACGACACCCTGCTCGACGACCCGGCCGCCCTCCGGCGCGCCGACCACGACCGCGCCCTGCTCGCCCTGGCCGGCTCCGGCGCCCGGGTCCGCACCGCGCTGCGGCTCGCCGAGGCGGCCGGTCTGGACCGGCTGCGGCCCGACGGGCGGCCGCGCGCCGTCCTGGTCGCCGGGCACGGCAGCGCGCTGACCGCCGGCGAGATGCTCGCCGCCCTGGCCGGCACCGCGAGCCTGGTCGCCCCGCTGCCGCCCACCGACGCCGCGCCCGTCCCGCGCACCGACCGCGCCACCGCCCCGGCCGTCTTCACGGCCGGCCTGGCCTGGCAGCTCCCCGGCTGGGCGGGCCCGCTGGACCTGCTGGTGATCAGCTCCGCCGCCGGCGGCGAACGCGGCCTGGTCGCCCTCGCCGAGCAGGCGTACGCGCGCGGCTGCGCGATCGTGGTCACCGCCCCCGAGGGCAGTCCGCTGGCCGAGGCGGCGTTGCAGGTGCGCGCGCTGCCGCTGCCGTTCGTGCCCGCCGCCGACACCTCCGACACACCCGACGACGACGGCTCCGGGAGCGGCCGCGGCGCCGAGCCCGACCTGCCCGCCGAGGACCCGGCCGCGCTCTGGTCCCATCTCGCCCCGATGCTCGCGCTGACCCAGAAGCTGGGCGTCACCCCGCTGCCGTACGACGCGCTCGCGGTGGCCGCCGACCTGTTGGACGACACCGCCGTCCGCTGCCGTCCGGACGCCGCCGCCTACACCAATCCGGCGAAGAGCCTGGCCGCCCGGCTGGCCGGGACCGTCCCGCTGCTCTGGGCGGAGGGCCCGGTGGCCGGCGCCGCGGCCGGGAGGTTCGCGGCCCAGCTCGCCGAGCGGGCCGGCCGCCCGGCGCTGGCGGGTCTGCTGCCGCAGGCGCTGATCGCGCACCGCGGCATGTTCACCGGCCAGCTCGGCGCGGGCGCCGACCCGGACGACTTCTTCCGCGACCGGGTCGAGGAGCCGGACCCGCTGCACCTCCAGGTCCTGCTGCTGCGGCAGACGGCCGAGGCGGCGTCCGCCGGGCCGGGCTCCGCCGGGCCGGGCTCCGGCGGACCGGCTTCCGGGGGAGCACCGGGGGAGGGGGACGGCGGCCCGGCCGAGGTCCCGGCCGACGACGCCGGACCGCGCAGCTTCGGCGCCTCCCGGGCGCACCGGCTCGCGGCCGCCCACGACGTCCGGCTGACCGAGTACGCCAGCCGCCGCCCGGAGCCGCTGCACGCCCTGGTCGAGCTGGTCGCGCTCACCGACTTCGCGGCCGTCTACCTGGGCCTCGCCGCGCAGTCCTGAGCCGACGGCGGGTCGGCCCGGTACCGTATGCGCTCGACGACGACCGGGCCACCGGACGACCGGTCACGGGCCGCGCGGACGGCCCCCGACGGAGGGACCTCCCGAGCAATGAGCACCGAAGGCGGTACCAAGGCGCTGGTCGCGGCGCTGACCGCGAACCTGGGCATCGCGGTCAGCAAGTTCGTCGCGTTCGCCTTCTCCGGCTCCTCCTCGATGCTCGCCGAGGGCGTCCACTCGCTGGCGGACTCCGGCAACCAGGTGCTGCTGCTGGTCGGCGGCAAGCGGGCGCAGCGCGAGGCCACTCCCGAGCACCCGTTCGGCTACGGGCGGGAGCGGTACATCTACGCGTTCCTGGTGTCGATCGTGCTGTTCAGCGTCGGTGGCATGTTCGCCGTCTACGAGGGCTACGAGAAGATCGCCCACCCGCACGAGCTGGACAACTGGTACTGGCCGGTGGCCGTGCTGGTCCTCGCCATCGCGCTGGAGGGCTGGTCCTTCCTCACCGCGTTCCGGGAGGCCGTCAAGGACAAGGGGACGCACGGCTGGCCGGCGTACATCCGCCGGGCCAAGGCGCCCGAGCTGCCGGTCGTGCTGCTGGAGGACACCGGCGCGCTGATCGGCCTGGTGCTGGCGCTGTTCGGCGTGGGGCTGACCGCGATCACCGGGGACGGGGTCTGGGACGGCGTCGGCACGCTGTGCATCGGGGTGCTGCTGATCGTCATCGCCTTCGTCCTGGCGGTCGAGACCAGGTCGCTGCTGCTCGGCGAGTCGGCCCACCCCGAGGTGGTGGCCCGGATCCGGGACGCGCTGGTCGACCACGACTCGGTGGACCGGGTGATCCACATGCGGACCCTGCACCTCGGTCCGGAGGAACTGCTGGTCGCCGCGAAGATCGCCGTCCCGGCCGACGCGACGGCCCCCGAGGTCGCCGCGGCGATCGACGCCGCCGAGGCCCGGATCCGGCGGGCGGTGCCGATCGCCCGGGTCATCTACCTGGAGCCGGACATCTACAGCGCCGAGAAGGAGGCGGCGGGTGACGACCCGTACGCCACGCCCGGCGGCCCCGTTCCCGGAGGGGCGCACTGAGCCCGCGCGGACCCCGGCCCGGAGGCCGAAAAACGGCCGTACCGGGCCGTTCGGCGGGGCCGTCGGTGTAGATTCGTCCCCAGAGCCAGAACGTCGCTGCTGATGGCGGTCGATCGGTGACCCGCCCCCGAGGGGGCGTGCCGGTCGAGGGAGAGAGGTCCTCCGACGGTTTGTGCCGAGCAACAGGGAAGCCGTACCGCGCCGAACCCGGCCGCGGGCCGGACGCCCTGGCGTCGCCGCAGACCGTTGCGGCCCGCCGCGTTGTGACGCACCCCAAGGACCTTGGCCCCGCCCACCCCTCAGCGAGGAGCAGACGCATGTCGACCGACATCACCGGTGACTTCAAGGTCGCCGACCTTTCCCTGGCCCCGTTCGGCCGCAAGGAGATCCAGCTCGCCGAGCACGAGATGCCCGGCCTGATGTCCATCCGCGCCGAGTTCGCCGCGAGCCAGCCGCTGGCCGGCGCCCGCATCACCGGCTCGCTGCACATGACCGTGCAGACCGCCGTGCTCATCGAGACCCTCACCGCCCTCGGTGCCGAGGTCCGCTGGTGCTCCTGCAACATCTTCTCCACCCAGGACCACGCCGCCGCGGCCATCGCCGTCGGCCCGAACGGCACCCCGGAGGACCCGCAGGGCGTGCCGGTCTTCGCCTGGAAGGGCGAGACCCTGGACGAGTACTGGTGGTGCACCGAGAAGGCGCTGACCTGGCCGAACGGCCAGACCCCGAACATGATCCTGGACGACGGCGGCGACGCCACCCTGCTGATCCACAAGGGCGTCGAGTTCGAGAAGGCCGGTGCCGCGCCGGACCCGTCCACCGCGGACAACGACGAGTTCCGGATCATCCTGGAGCTGCTCAACCGCACCCTCAAGGACACCCCGACCAAGTGGACCGAGGTCGCCGCCACCATCAAGGGCGTCACCGAGGAGACCACCACCGGTGTCCACCGCCTGTACGAGATGCACCGTGACGGCCAGCTGCTGTTCCCGGCGATCAACGTCAACGACTCGGTCACCAAGTCGAAGTTCGACAACAAGTACGGCTGCCGCCACTCGCTGATCGACGGCATCAACCGCGCCACCGATGTCCTGATCGGCGGCAAGGTCGCGGTCGTCTGCGGCTACGGCGACGTCGGCAAGGGCTGCGCCGAGTCGCTGCGCGGCCAGGGCGCCCGGGTCATCGTCACCGAGATCGACCCGATCTGCGCGCTGCAGGCCGCGATGGACGGCTACCAGGTCACCACCCTGGACCAGGTCGTGGAGACCGCCGACATCTTCATCACCACGACCGGCAACAAGGACATCATCATGGCCTCCGACATGGCCCGGATGAAGCACCAGGCCATCGTCGGCAACATCGGCCACTTCGACAACGAGCTCGACATGGCCGGCCTCGCGAAGCTCCCGGGCGTCGTGAAGACCGAGGTCAAGCCGCAGGTCCACGAGTGGCGCAAGGCCGACGGCCGCACCATCATCGTGCTGTCCGAGGGCCGCCTGATGAACCTGGGCAACGCGACCGGCCACCCGTCGTTCGTGATGTCCAACTCCTTCGCCAACCAGACGATCGCCCAGATCGAGCTGTTCACGAAGACCGAGCAGTACCCGATCGGCGTCTACGTGCTGCCGAAGCACCTGGACGAGAAGGTCGCCCGTCTGCACCTCGACGCGCTGGGCGTGAAGCTGACCGTCCTCTCCCAGGAGCAGGCCGACTACATCGGCGTCCCGGTCGAGGGCCCGTACAAGCCGGAGCAGTACCGCTACTGATGCGGTGACGCAACGAGCAAGCGCGGTGGCCGACGCCCCCTCCCCTGTGGAGGGCGTCGGCCACCGCCGGTTTCCGGGCCGTCGGCGTCCCGGCTGTGTCAGGGCGTGACCGCGGTGGTCCAGTCGGAGCGGTCGGTGCCGAGCGGGACAAGGCGGTTCAGCCAGCCGGCCAGGCCACCGGTCGAGGCGAACGGGGCTTCGCCCTGGGCGCTGCCGGCACACACTCGCAGGCCCTGGGCGGTGATGCACGACCGGGCACTCGTCGGGTCGGCGGGCGGGTCGACCGAGGCTTCGGCCTGGGGCAGGGGCTGGAGCTCCGAGGCGGTGGGTTCGACATCGGGCCGGATGTCCAACCCGATGTAGTTGTCCCCGGACTGGTAGTTGAGGCCCGCGTACCAGGGGTAGCCGTCGGCGGCCGTGCCGATCTGGAGACTGGTCCCGACGTTGGTGAAACCGGTGGGGACGTCCCGCACCTTGAAGGGCAGCCGCACTGCCTGCCGGCCGGTCGCGACCTTCGCGGCGATGCTCGGAACGATGTCGGTGACGCCGTCCTCGGCACGCATGTAGGTCGCCTGAAGTTCGAGCCAGCCACCGTCGGCCGCCTGCCAGCGGAACCGGTAGTCGTGGCCGGTGCCCGCCGGTTCGTGCGGCCCGCGGCCCAGCCAGTAGGCCGGTCGGCCGTTCACCGGCCGGGCGTCCACCCGGTACTGCTGCTGGCCGAGGATGTCACTCCCCACGGTCGGTTCCTCACCGGACGGGAGCACCGAGAGGAACACCGCCTGACGATTCATCGCCAGCGCGTTCGGGCCGGTCTGCAGGGGGCCGTAAGCCTTTCCGCTGAACAGGGTGGGCGCACCGCTGAAACCGATCGAGTAGCTCACCCCGCCGAAGCCCTCGGGCAGCCAGCCGAAGGTCGCCCCGACGGTGAGCGGGTCGTGGCCGGTGTCCGGCCCGAGGATCGGAAGCACGGGGTTCGACGGGGTCGCGGCTGCCTTCAGAGGGGCGGCGGTCCGGTCGGGCAGGGTGGTGGCGAGGACCGAGGCCCCCACCGCCACCGCCATCACCGTAGTCGTCACGCCGAGCCGGCGTCGGCGCAGCCGGGACCGGCCCTGGCGGATCGACCAGGCGGTGTCCGTCCGGCCGAGCGGGGCGGGGGAGTCGGCCAGCGCGGTGAGGCCGACGGCCAGCGCGGTGGCGAGGCGGTCCTCGGTGAGGTCGGTGCGGTCGTTCATTTCACTGCCCCTTCCACCGGCACGGCCGGCCGGAGGTCTCGGAAGTGCGGAGGGTCCGTGCGGTCCTGCTGGTCCCGCCGTTCCTGGCGATCGAGGGACCGGCGCAGCGCGTCGAGCCCCCGGGAGGTCTGGCTCTTCACATTGCCGGTGGAGCACCCGAGCGCCGCCGCGGTCTGCTCCACCGTCAGGTCGCAGTAGTGCCGCAGCACTACGGCGGCCCGCTGTCGGGGCGGCAGGTCGGCCAGCGCGCGCCGGAGGTCGACCGCCAGGTCCAGGTCGGCGGGGGCGGCGGCCGGATCCGGCACCGCCCCGGTACGGCGCCGGGCGGTCCAGCGGCCCCATGGGGAGCGCTGTTCGGCGAGGAACGTGTTCACCAGGACGGTCCGGGCGTACCCGTCCAGGTTCTCCAACCGGGAAAGCCGTGACCAGCGCACGTACAGCTTGGTGACCGACTCCTGGACCAGGTCGTCCGCCCGGTGCCAGTCACCGCAGAGCAGGTAGGCCACCTTGCGGAGCCACGGTGCCCGCGCCGCGACGAATTCCGTGAACTCGGCGTCGCGGGTCTGCTTCGCCATCGATGAACGCTCCCTTCCGCGGCGCCGCGGTCGCGGCGCACACCTCCCTAATGCGGGGCGTCCGGGAGAGGTTGCACGGCCGTTCGAGCCGGTTCGATCGGCCGGTCCGGGCCGGACGTAGGCTTCGGGCATGCCCAACGGCCGGTACTCGCTCCACGACGTCCACGACCATGTCCTGCTCGGTGAGGAGCGCTTCAGCTGCGCGCCCGGCCCGGTGGGCTGGCGGTACGTCTCCAAGACCTACGCGCCGGACGGCCAGGTGCTCGGCACGGTGGACCTCACCCTGGACTCGCGCGCCCGCCCGCTGCGGACGGAACTCCGGGCCGGCGGCTGGCAGGTCCGGGGCGGCGCGGTCGACGGGGTGGCCTGGGTGCGGGCCGACGCCGCGGACCCGGCCGGGGAGCAGGCGGTGGAGGGGCACGACCGGGCGCACGGCTTCGCCGGACGCTCGCCCGCGTTCCTCGTCGCCGCCGCGCGGATGCTCCGGCTGCGGGAGGGGGCGAGCGCCCGGGTCCGGCTGGTCGCGTTCACCGAGCCGGTGCTGGCGCCGCGCACCTTCGACCAGGGGTGGCTGCTGGAGGGGGTGGAGACGCACGACACGGACTCGGGGCCGCTGCTCGTCGAGCGCTACCAGGTGGCGGACCTGGAGACCGGCGAGCAGCAGGTGGTGCACCTGGCCGGCGATGTGGTGCTGGCCGCCGGGGGCGTCGAGCTGGAGGAGCTGGAGTCGCCGCCGAACGCCTGGCCGGCCGCGTTCGGGTACGGGGAAAGCGTCGGGGAGAGCCTCGGGGAGAGCCTCGGGGACTGAACCACGCCGGGACGGCCCTCAGCGGTCGGGCCCCGGGGGATCGGGTCCCCGGCGGGCGGGTCTCAGGCGATCGGGTCTCGGACGGGCGGGTCTCAGGCGGGCGGCGCGAAGCCGGTGCCGGAGGCCGGCGGGCTCGGCGGCGCGGGCGGTGCCACCGGGGTGACCGGAGGCACGGGCCGGTACTGCTGGGGGCCGTACTGCTGGGCGCCGTACTGAGGAGGGGCGTACTGCTGACCCTGGGCCCGCTGCTGGAACGCGTACCCCTGCGCCCTGGTCCACTCGCGTCGCTGCCGCTCGGTCAGGACCGCACCCAGGTACGCCGCCGGGTGCACCCCGTACGGCACCGGATGACCGGTACGGGCGGCCAGGTCGTCCGCGAGCCTGGCGGACATCCGATGGGCGGCCGCATGGTCCAGCTCGCCGATCCGCCCGAGGAACTGCCGGACGGCCAGCCACAGCGGTTCCGGCACGGCGGAGAGGTCCAGCGCGACCAGCTCGCCGCCGATCGCCTGCAACAACTGAGGGTTCACCGGCGGCAGCGCGGCGGCAGCACCGCCACCACCGGGCACCCGCTCGCGCACCACCAGCGTCCCCGCGAAGACGTCACCCAGCCGCTTCCCCTCGGAGGACACCACCGAGCAGATCACGGCCGGCACGCCGAACAGCACGATGATCTCCAGGAAGCCGACCAGACCGCGCACCAGCGAGTGCCGGAACCGCACCGGGCCGCCGTCGCTGCGCACCACCCGGAGCCCCAGCGCGGCCTTGCCCAGCGAACGCCCCCGGCTGAGGGTCTCGATCATGATCGGCAGTGCCACCAGGAAGAGGACGGTCAGCCCGATCGTCACGGCGGCGACCGCGGCGCCGTCCAGGTCCGGCACGATCAGGCTCAGTACCAGCGTCGTCACCGCGAGGCCGACGACCTGCACGGCGAGGTCCAGCGCGACGGCCAGGCCCCGGCTCGGAAGCTTCGCCGCGCGCAGGCCGAGGACGACCGCCTCACCCGTCACCAGGTCGCTCAAGACACCAGTCCGTTCCCGTCGGTGGCACGGGCCCGTGGAAGGGGAATCCGGCGGACCGCCCCCACGATCCCGTGGTCTGCTGCCCGTCAACATACGGGGCCGCGGAGCCGACCGGGAAGGGAGGTCCCGGCGGCCGTGATGCCGGTCCCCCCTGGCATGCTGGGCCCACCTGTCCGCACCCGCCCGATCGCGCGTCCCGCGCCGACCCTGGAGCCGCCGCATGGACCTGGACGTCTTCGTCGCCACCCACCAGGGGGAGTGGGCCCGGCTGGACGCCCTCACCAGGAAGCGGCGTCCGACCGGCGAGGAGGCGGACGAGCTCGTCGCCCTCTACCAGCGGGTCACCGGCCACCTGGCCAAGGTCCAGGCCGCCGCGCCCGACCCGACGCTCGAAGGCCGGCTGACCAGTCTGGTCTCGCGGGCCCGGGACTCGGTCACCGGCAGCCGGACGAGCGGCTGGCGGGACGTCGCCCGTTACTACACGGTCAGCTTCCCCGCCGCGCTCTACCGGTCGCGCCGCTGGTGGATCCCGGTCGCGGTGCTGTCGCTGGTCGGCACCGCGCTGGTCGCCTGGTGGGTGGCCGGCCACCCCGAGGTCCGCAACAGCCTCGGCGCGCCGGACGCGCTGCGGGAGATGACCAGGCCCGGTGGCGCCTACGAGGCGTACTACTCCGACCGCCCGGCGAGCTCCTTCGCCGCCCAGGTCTGGACGAACAACGCGTGGATCGCCGTGCAGTGCCTGCTCTACGGAGTGGTGCTCGGGCTCCCGGTGCTGTGGGTGCTGTGGAGCAACGTCCTCAACCTGGGGCTCGGCATCGGGCTGATGGCCTCGGCCGGCCGCCTCGACGTCTTTCTCGGTCTGCTCATCCCGCACGGCCTGCTGGAGCTGACCGCGGTCTTCGTCGCCGGCGGCCTGGGACTGCGGCTGGGGTGGACGATCGTGGACCCCGGACCGCGCAGCCGGGCGACCGCGCTCGCCGAACAGGGCCGGTCGATCGTCGGCATGGGAATCGGCCTGGCGACGGTGCTGGCGGTGTCCGGCGTGCTGGAGGCATTCGTGACACCGTCCGGCCTGCCGACCTGGGCCCGGATCACGATCGGCGCGCTCGCCGAGATCGCATTCCTGCTCTACGCCCTGGTGTTGGGACGGAGGGCCGCCGCGACCGGCGAGACCGGCGACCTCGACGCGGCCGACCGGGCGGATCTCCAGCCTGTCGCGGCCTGAGTCGTGGTGATCACCAGCCTCCTGACCTGGTACTCTTCTCGCATCCCGAAAAAACCATTGACGTGGTAGGACCGGGCTAGTAGGTTTGAACGGTTGGGACGGACTGGACAACAGTCGGGCTCGGGCGTTAATGTCTACGACATCGCCGAGTCGAGGTGAGTGTGCTTCTCGAAATGCACACCCTCTCCGACGAGGTAAATCCCGGAACTGAGCACATCGAAAGCTTTGATAAGCTTCGGAGCGAAGTGAAGGAAATCCCCCCAGCGGGAATTCGGAGAAACGAAAGCCGGTCAAACCGGCCGCGAGGATCTGATAAGCTGGGAACACGAAAGAACGAAGCGCCCGGAGGGCCGGTGTGAAAGCCGCCTGAAGGAAGCGTCCGTTCCTTGAGAACTCAACAGC
>NZ_JBIWIF010000031.1:0-60265 GCF_044764505.1 Kitasatospora sp. NPDC094019 | reverse complement strand
CCGTCACGTCAAAACGCGCCACGATCCCGAGTTCTACCAGACACACCAGCCCACAACCGAGCCACCACAAGATCCGAACCCTGAACAGCCCCTAGGGCGCCGCCACCCTCGGCCGGCCGCTGGGGGTGTCCATTTCAATTTTCTTTCGGCCAACCGTGCGAGAGGTCTGTTCGAGGCCGCAGCACCCCCCTAGAGTGGACCGCACTCCTCCACAAGTGCCCTTTCCGGCACACCGGTTCACTGGTTCCTCGAACGTTCGGCGCAGCCTGTTCCCATCATCGAGCCGGAAGGGCGGGTCCGTGACACAGGCGTTCCAGTCCCCGGGTTTCGCCGCGCTCGCCGCGGGTCGCGCCGTCGAGACACGGCTGGTCGAGGAGCGCTGGCAGGCGGTGGCCTGGGACCTCGGGACGGACCGGCGCCGGGTGGTCACCGACCGGCCCGGCGGCGTCCACCTGAGCGAGATCGAGCCCGACGGCGACGCCATCTGGTGGTTCGACTCCGACTGCGCCGAGCAGGGCCGGTGGCGGCGGGAGCCGTTCGCCGGCGGGCCGGACGGCGAGGCACTGCACGGGGTGCCGGACGGCCGCCCGTACGGCGTCGCCTTCGACCGGACGGGCGCGCTCGCCGCCGTGGCCGTCGGTGTCGACGGTGCCTCGCGCTGCTACGTCGGACCGCCGGCGGGCGAGGCGCGGCTGATCGGTTCCGCGCCCGGCTACCTGGCTCTGGCCGACCTCTCGCCGGACGGCGGGCTGCTCGCCCTCGGCGGGCTGCCCGACGGGGACGACGCCGTCCTCCTGTGGCCGACGGACGGCCCCGTGGACGGCCCCGCGGACGGCCGCGCGGACGCTCCGCCGCCGCTCGCCGGGGGCGACGGACGGAGGCTCTGGCCGATCGAGTTCAACCCGCTCGCCGTCCTCGACCCGGAACTCCTGCTGGTGGTCGAGGAGGGGGAGCGGTACACCGTCGCGACCTGGCGGGCGGACACCGGGCTGCGCACGTACCCGGACCTGTCCTTCGACGCGCAGATCACGGCCGGCTGGTACCGGGGGCCGCGCGGCGTGCTGGTCCAGCACGAGCGGGCCGGGCGGAGCCGGCTGCTCCTCGCCGACCTCGGCCCCTCGCCCGTGGTCCGGGAGCTCCGCACGCCCGGCGGCACCATCCACGACCTCTCCTGCGCCCCGGACGGCGCCCTGCACTGCGTCTGGAGCCGGGAGTCCACCCCGCCCCGCCCGCTGGTCCTGCGCCCGGAGGCGGCACCGGCCGACCCCGGAGCCGGTGCCGGAGCCGACCCCGACTCCGGACCCGGCACCGACCCCTCGGGGCCGGACGCCCTCGTGCCGGACCCGGACGGCACCTTCCGCGGCCGCCGCTGGACGCCCCGCCCCTACGGCCGGATCCACAGCTTCGTCAGCACCCCGCCCGGTCCGGGCCCATGGCCGACGCTCTTCCTGGTGCACGGCGGCCCCGCCACCCACGACCGGGACTCCTACGACCCCCGGGTGAACATCCTGGTCGGCGCCGGCTACGCGGTGGCGCGCGTCAACTACCGCGGCTCCACCGGCTACGGCGCCCGCTGGCAGCACGACTACGGCCACCGGGTCGGGCTGGCGCAGATCGAGGACCTCGCCGCCGTCCGGGCGGCACTCGTCGCCGACGGCACCGCTCTCGCCGGGCGCACCGGACTCTGCGGCTTCTCGTGGGGCGGCTACCTCACCCTGCTGGCCCTGGGCGCCCAGCCGGACCTGTGGTCCCTCGGCATGGCCGCCCAGCCGATCGCGGACTACCCCGCCACCTACCGCGGCACCACCCCGGCCCTGCGCGCGCTCGACCGGCAGCTCTTCGGCGGCAGCCCCGACGAGGTGCCCGAGCGCTACCGCGCGGCGGACCCGCGGACGTACCTGCACCGGGTCCGCTCGCCCGTGCTGCTGGTCGTCTCGCAGCACGACGAGCGGTGCCCGCCCGAGCAGGTGACCCGGTACGCCGCGGACCTGCGCCGGCTGGCGGTGCCGCACGAACTGCTCCGGGTGGACGGCGGCCACTACAGCCGCCGGACCGCCGACCACCGGTCGGTCCTGGCCGCGATGGTCCGCTTCGCCGGGCGGACCTGGCCGGCACCGCCCCTCCGACCACCCCGGGGCGACCGCCCCGGGGGATCCGCCGAACCGATGGAAGGAGGTGAACAGCCATGAAGCGTCGCAGCATCCAGAACGACCCGATCGGTACCCCGGAGCGTGACCGTGGCGCGGTGATCGTCCAGAACTTCGCGCTCGACATCACCAAGGCCGCACCGGTCGCGCCCGCCCTCAAGGGGCAGCCGAAGCCGAAGCCGGAGTCCAAGGACAAGTGATCGTCGGTCGCTCCGGGGCGCCTCGGCGCTCCGGAGCGACACCCCGCCCGCTGCCACCGTTCCCGGTCCCGTCCCTGCCCCCGTCCACCGTCCGCGCACGACAGAAGTGGCCACCATGCGTATCGTCCTGCTGCACATGCCCTGGGGCGCGATCGACGTGCCCTCGCTGGCGCTCGGGATCCTGCACACCGCCGCCGCCCGCGCCGGCCATCAGGTCGAAGTGCGGTACGCCAACCTGGACTTCGTGGACTGGGCGGCGCAGACGGCGGACTTCGGTGTGGACGACTACCAGTACTTCTCCGAGAAGTCCTACTTCCAGGGCGCGGGCGACTGGGCGTTCGCCGGCGCGCTGTACGGCGACGACGGTCTCGGCGGCGGCTCCGGCCCGGCCACCGGCCGGGCCACCGACGCCGACTCCGCGCCCTACTTCGAGTACCTGGCCACCAACGGCGCGAGCGAGCGGGAGATCGCCCTCACCCGGGCCACCCGCGCGATCGCCCCCGCGTTCATCGCGCGACTGGTCGAGGAAATCGCCGCCGACCCGCCGGACGTGGTCGGCTTCACCACCACCTTCCAGCAGAACACGGCGAGCCTCGCCGCCGCCCGGCTGCTCAAGCAGCGGTGCCCGCAGGTGCGCACGGTGTTCGGCGGCGCGAACTGCGACGGCCCGCAGGGCGCCGCGCTGCACCGCAACTTCCCGTTCCTGGACTACGTCGTGCGCGGTGAGGGCGAGGCGGCCTTCCCCGCCCTGCTGGGGGGCGGCGACCTCGCGGCCGTCCCGGGGCTGTGCTGGCGGGACGCGTCGGGGAAGTCGACGGTCAACGAGATGTCGAGGCGCCCGCTGCCGCCCGCGGCGATCCTGACACCCCGCTACGACGGCTTCTACGAGCGGCTGGACGCCTCCGTCGCGGCGGGCTGGGTCGACCCGAAGCTCGTCCTCGAAGGCTCGCGGGGCTGCTGGTGGGGGGAGAAGCACCACTGCACCTTCTGCGGTCTCAACGGCACCTCGATGGAGTTCCGTTCCAAGCCGCCGGCGGACTTCCTCGCCGAAGTGCTCACGCTCGCCGAGCGCCACCAGCTGCTGGACGTCTACGTCGTCGACAACATCCTCGACATGGGCTACTTCGACACCGTCCTGAAGTCGCTGGCCGAACTCCCCGTCGACCTGCGGCTGCACTTCGAGATCAAGGCCAATCTGCGCCGCCACCAGTTCCAGCTCCTCGGCGACTCGGGCGCGGCCCAGGTGCAGCCCGGCATCGAGAGCCTGAGCACCCGGGTCCTGCGGATCATGGACAAGGGCGTGACCGGCTGCCAGAACGTCCGCGCGCTGCGGGACGCGCAGAGCGCGGGCGTCTCGGTGACCTGGAACTACCTCTACGGCTTCCCGGGCGAGCAGCCGGCCGACTACGAGTCGGTGATCCGCCAACTGCCGGTGCTGCACCACCTGGACCCGCCGACCGGTGCCGGGCGGATCGCGATCGAGCGGTTCAGCCCCTACTTCGACCGCCCCGAGCTGGGCTTCGCGATCACCCGGCCGGCCTACCAGTACCGCGCGACCTACCGGCTGCCCGAGAGCGAACTCGCCGAACTGGCCTACGTCTTCACCGCGCCGCCGCGGGGGATCGGCGGGGAGGTCGCGGAGCGGCTGGGCGAGGCGGTGGACACCTGGCTCGCCCGGTTCCCCGACAGCCGGCTCACCTACCGGGAGGCGGGCGGGCGGATCGTCCTCGTCAACACCCGGCCCGGGTACGACTGGCGGGTGGCCGAGCTGACCGACCCGGTGGAGATCGCCGCCTTCCGGCTGCTGGGGCAGCCGCGCTCGACCGCGACGCTGGCCGCGAAACTGCCCGGCGGCGCGGCGGCGGTCGAACCGGTGCTGGAGCGGTTCACCACGCTGGGGCTGCTGTTCCACGACGGGGACAGCTACCTCCAGGTCGCCGTGGAGTCCGACAACCAGGTACTGATGCGGATGCAGCACCGGCACCTCCCCGCCCCCGCCCGTTCCCGCGCCGAGGAGGTGCTCGATGCCGTCACGATCGGCTGAGCGGACCGGTGCCGCGGCCTGGCACGCGGCCGGACCCGAGGTCGAGCTCTGGCTCGACTACGACCCCGCCGTACGGGAGTTGCCGGGCATCGCGCTCGGCCGCCGTACCCTGTCCGGTCCGGCGGAGACGGAGGTCACCGAACTGCACCGCGCCGGTGTCCGCTGCCTGCGGCTGACCGGGCCGGTCCGGCTGTGCGCGGACGCGTCGGCGGCCTCGGCCCGGGCCCTGATGCTGCTGCGCGAGGCGACCGGACAGGGCCTGGCCGTGCTCTGGCGGGCGGTCTGCGCGGACGGCTGCGCGGCCGGGCGCCGGTTCCACCACCTCTACCCGCCGGAGGAGTTGACCGGTCCGGAGCCGGAACTCCTGGCGGACTGGCGCGCCACCTACTTCCCGAGCAAGTGCGTCCTCCGGCGCGGGCCCGGCTTCGTCGAGGTGCGCGACCGCCGGTTCGGGACGCTGGAGCTGTTCACCATCGACGATCCCGGCCACCTGGCCGCGTTGGACGCGCTGGCGGAGGGCGTCGAGGTCGGCCTGCTGCCGGAGACCGTTCACCGGGATCTCGCCGAGGCCGGTCTGATCGCCGAACAGGCGGGCCGGGCCTGGTTCCTGCCGATGCGGGTCCGCCGCTGGCCGTTCCCGTCCCTGACCGTGTAGTTGCCGGAGCTGCCGGAGCTGCCGGAGTTGCCGGAGCTGCCGGGATACCGGAGCAACGGAGTCGCCGGAGTACCGGAGTTCGAGTCCGAGGAGAGAGTCATGAGCACCGCGGTCGACGACGCCGCCGCGCGGATGTCCGCGTTCATCCGCGACCCCTACCCGACGCTTGCCCGGATCCGCGAGGCCGGCGCGGTCTCCGTGATGGACTTCGGCGAGGGTGTGCCGGTCTACCTGGTGACACGCTACGAAGACGTCCGGGCCGCCCTGATGGACCCCCGGTTCGGGCAGGACGTCCGCCGCAGCCAGGCCATCGCGAGCGGGCGGGGCTCCAGCCTGACCCTGGGCTCCGAGGTCGTCCACATGCTCAACAGCGACCCGCCCGACCACACCCGGCTGCGCCGCCAGATCCAGGGCGTCTTCACCCGCCGGCGGGTCGACCTGATGCGCCCACTGGTCGAGCGCATCGCCGGCGACCTGCTGGACGGGCTGCGCGGCCGGGAGACCGCCGACCTGGTGACGGACTTCGCCTTCCCGCTGCCGATCATGGTCATCTGCGAACTGCTCGGCTTCCCCCCGGAGGACATGCAGGACTTCCGGACCTGGTCGACGGCGATCCTCACCCAGGGCGGCGGGATGACCTTCGACCAGGCCACCGGCGAACTGAACGACTACCTCAGGGAGTTGATGACAGCCCGACGGGCATCGCCGCGCCAGGACATCCTGACCGACCTGGTGCAGGCGTGCGACGCCGGTGAACTCACCGAGCGGGAGGTGTTCTCGATGGTCTTCCTGCTGCTGATCGGCGGCCACGAGACCACCGTCAACCTGCTCGGCACCGCCACCCTGGCCCTGCTCCACCACCCCGACCAGCTGGCCCGTTTGCGCGCCGACCCGGCGGCGATGCCGGTGGCGATCGACGAGTTCCTGCGCTACGAGTCCCCGGTGAGCATGGCCACGCTGCGGTTCACCAACGCCGACGTGATGGTCGACGACGTGGAGATCCTGGCGGACGAACTGGTACTGCTGTCACTCGGCGCGGCCAACCGGGACCCGGCCCGCTTCACCGACCCCGACCGGCTGGTCCTGGACCGGAACGATCCCGGCCACCTGGCCTTCGGGCAGGGCCTGCACCGGTGCCTCGGCTCCTTCCTCGGCAAGCTGGAGAGCGAGGTGGCGCTGACCGGGCTGCTGGAGAGCTTCACCCGGATCGAGCTGGCCGCCGCGGAGGAGACCCTGCCGTGGCGCAACACGATCATGCTGCGCGGTCTGGAGTCGCTCCCGGTCTCGCTCAATGGCTAGCCGCGCGGGCACCGGCGGCACCGGAACCGGCGGTACCGGAGCGGACAGTCCCGTAGCGGCCGACACCGCCAGGCCCGGCCCGCCCGCCAGGCCCGGCCCGCCCGCCAGGCCCGGCCCGTCCGCGACGCCCGGCCCGTCCGGCCCGTCCGACGCGCCCGGCGCTCCGAGGCCGACGGGACTGCTGCGCTTCCGCCCCCGGATCGGCCTCGCGCCGCTGCGCTCGCGCGGCTACCGGCTGCTGGTGATCGGGCAGGCCACCTCGGAGTTCGGCAACGCGTTCCAGGTGGTCGCCCTGCCCCTGCTGGTCTACTCCCTCGGCGGCGGCGCCCGCCAGCTGAGCCTGGTGGTCGCCGCCTACGGCGCGGGACGGCTGGCCGCCACCCCGGTCGGCGGGATGCTCGCCGACCGGTTCGGCGCCCGGCGGGTGATGCTGACCGCCGACCTCGGCCGGCTGCTCGCCACCGCCGGACTGTGCGCGGCCGCCGCCGGCGGAGCCGCGCACTTCTGGCTGATCGGCGTGCTCGCGCTGCTGGTCGGCCTCGGGGCGGGGGTCTTCCTGCCGGCCGCCTGGGCGATCACCCCGACCCTGCTGCCCGCCGAGGACCTGCACGCGGGCAACGCGCTGAACAGCACGGTGACCTTCGGCGCCGGGTTGCTCGGTCCGGCGGCGGCCGGGCCCCTGGTCGCCTGGCTCGACCCGGCCGTCGCGCTGGGCCTGGACGCGGCGACCTTCGCCGTGTCGGCGGCGACACTGCTGCTGATCGGTCGCGGCAGCACGGTCGCCCCGTCCCGCCCCATCTCCGAACGGGCCTCCGTGCCAAGGAACTTCCGCGCCCTGCTGCGGGAGTCGCCGCTGCTGCGCGCGGTCCTGACGGTGACGGTGATCGCGAACCTGACGGTCGGCGGCGCCACCAGGGTCGCCCTGCCGACCCTGGCCACCGACGGTTTCGCCGCCGGCGCCGTCGGCCTCGGCCTGCTGCTGGCCGCGTTCACCGGCGGGGCGCTGGTCGGCGGCCTGTTCGCGGCCGGCCTCACCGAGCTGCGCTCGCGCGGTCGCACGGCCATGCTCTCCGGCCTGGTGATGGGCGCGGCGATCGGCCTGGTGCCGTTCACCGGCCTGGTCGGCGCCGTGCTGCTGCTCCTCGTCGCCGGTGGTGCCAGCACGGTGACCAACGTCCTGATCGTCACCGGCGTGCAGAAGAGCACCCCGCCCACCCTGCTGGCCCGGGTGATGGCGGCGATCACCTTCTGCGGCCTGGGCGTCTTCCCGCTCTCGGTGATCGCGGCCGGTGCGGCGGTGGACGCGTTCGGCAGCCGCGGGGTGTTCGCCACGACCGGCCTCTGCCTGCTGGGCGCCTTCGGCTACGCGCTCACCCGGCGCGAGATCCGCGAACTGTGAGCGCACGGCCTCAGCAGGCGCAGGAGATGCCCGAGCGCGGGGCCGTCAGGTCGTCGATCGGCCGTCGCTCGGTGCCCTCGGCGGTCTCGAACGCGAAGCCCTCGCGGACCCAGTACTCGAAGCCGCCGAGCATCTCCTTCACCCGGTAGCCGAGCCGGGCGAACGCGAGCGCGGCCCGGGTGGCGCCGTTGCAGCCGGGGCCCCAGCAGTAGGTGACGACGGTGGCCCCCCGGTCGACCAACTGCCCGGCCAGCTCCGGGATCCGGGCGGTGGGCAGGTGCAGCGCACCCGGGATGTGCCCCTGCGCCCACGCCACCTCGCTCCGCGAGTCGACGAGGACCAGCCCGGGCACGCCCGCCGTGAGGTCGGCGCGCACGTCCGAGACATCGGCCTCGAAGCTGAGCCGGGAGCGGAAGTGTGCCTCGGCGACGGCCGGCTCGGCGGGCGGAACGGAGAGAACGGCGCTGCTCATCGAGTACTCCTGGGATCGAGCGGTACGGGCTGATGCACCGATCCTGTCGCACGGTCCCCGCCACTCACGAGTGTCGTGATCGCCGCCGTTCGCCAAGATCCCGCCATCCCGGGCCCGCCACCCGCCGTCCCGCACCGGGGCGGGAACGGCCGAGGAACTGGCCGGTACGGCCGTCGTCCTGACGATGGGCGGAGGAATCGCCCTGTCCGTCGCCCGCCGCAGGCGCCGCCGGTCCTAGTTCGCGGCCGTACTCGCCGCACGCGTGCGCGCGGCCGGCGGTGTAGCCGTCGCGGACGTGCCGGGCCTGCCCGCGCGGCCGGTCCCCTGTCGTCGGGGCGGAGCGGGTGCGGTCGGGGCGGGCGAGGACGAGGAGTGCCGGGAGGGCCGGGGCGGAGGTGTCAGCGCAGGTACCACTTCTGGTTGGGGGTGCCGGAGCAGTCCCACAGCTGGAGCGGGGTGCCGGCGGCGGTGCCCTTGTCCTTGGCGTCCACGCATTTGTTCGCCTGGGGGTTGACGAGGTCCTCCGGGCCCGCGAGGACGAACCGCTGGGCGGGGCCGCCGTTGCAGATCGCCACCTGGATCCGGGTGCCGTTGACGACCGAGCCCCAGGCCACGTCCATGCAGAGGTCACCGGCCCGGACGGTGCCGTCCGGGCGGAAGTCCCAGGTCTGCCAGGCGCCGCCGGTGCAGTCCTGGAGCTCCAGCCCGATGCCGTCGCCGAGCCGGTGGCCGACGGTGCCGATGCAGCGCTGCGAGCCGCGCCCGGCGATGGGGCGGCCGGGCGGCGGAGCGGGTGCGGGCGCCTTGGTGGTGGGTGCCGGTGGCGCGGGTGCCGCGGGAGGTGGCGCCGGGGCCTGGGTGGTGACGGCCGCCGGAGCGGCCGGCTGGGCCGCGGGGGGTTGGGCGGCCGGGGCCGGAGCGGCGGGCGCCGGAGCGGCGGCGGCCGCCGGTCGGTCGGTGGTGCCGGCCGGTGCCGGTGCGCGGGTCTGCGGCCGGGCGGCGACCGGTGGGGCGGCGGCGGGCCGCTCGGCGGCGCTCGGCCGGTCCGCCGCGGCCTCGGGTGCCACCGGATCGGCGGCCACCGGGGCGGGTTCGGCCGCCGGAGGCGGTTCGGCGGGTGCGGCGACCGAAGGCTCCGGGGTGGGAGGTCGGCTCGGCGGGTCGTCGCTCGGGTCGGCGGCCGCGGGCGCGACGGTCGTCACCGTAACGGTGGGTGCGGCGCCCCGGGCGGTGTGCGGTGCGGCGCCGTTCCCGGTGGGCAGCAGGGCGGAGCCGAGGGCGACGGTGCCGACCAGGGCGGCCGCGGCCGCCGTGGCGGTCCAGACCCGGGCCTGCGGCAGGAGCCCGCGCGGCGGGTTCGGGGTGTGGCGCAGGAAGCTGTCGGAGAAGCGCGCGGGCCCGGCATCCGGGCCCGCGGCCGAGGTAGCGCCGTCCCGGTGCGGCCGGGGCGCCGGGGCATGCGGCAACTCCCCTTCCGGCACGGCGGCTGACGTCGGGTCGGGCGGTCCGGACACAGGGCCTCCAGGGCGAGGGCGGGCGCTGGGGATGCTCCTCCGGCCGTCCGGCCGCGGCGTGAACCCGGGGTGTCGTGCGCGTGGCGGCGCTCCGACATTCATGGCGTGTCCATCTCATGAAACGTGGGGGTGGCCCGGAGTTCACCGGAGGATCGGCCGCCCGTTCCCCCGCGGCGCTACGGTGACGGCCGTCCGGGGACGGACCCGTGATCCACACCGAGGGCGCGGCACAGTTCGGACCGGTCCCGCGAGGAGAGCAAGGCACCAACATGGCGCAGACAGCCGACGAGGCCCGGTCGGGGCCGACCGCCGCACCGTGGGCGGAACTCCTGCAGGCCGAACGCGAGGTCCTGTTCCGCTTCATCAGCGGCCTCGGCGACAACGACCCGCACCGGGCGGAGGACATCGTCCAGGAGGCGATGTTACGGGCCTGGCAGGCCGCCGAGGCGCTGGACTGGGACAGTCGGCCGATCCGGCTGTGGCTGTTCACGGTGGCACGCCGCCTGCTGATCGACGAGTGGCGCAAGAACCGCGCGGTGCCGGTCGGCATCGCGGTCGAGGGCTTCCCGGCCCCCGTGGCGGCGGACGCCGCCGACCCGTCCGACCGGATCCTCGACCGGCTGGTGCTGGTCGACGCGCTCCGTTCGCTCGACCGCATCCACCAGGAGGCCGTGGTGCACGTCCACATTCTCGGACGCCCCGGTGCGGAGGTCGCCCGCGCCGTCGGGATACCCGGCGGGACCCTCAAGTCGCGCACCCACCACGGCGTCCGGTCGCTGCGCCGACACCTGGCCGACCGGGGCGTGGTCGCCTCGTGACCGTCACCGTCCTCCGTTCCGCGACCGGAGCGTCCTTCGTCGCCTCCGGCCGTTCCGCGGGCGCCGCCCTCGCGTCGTTCCCGCCCTCCGGCTTCCTGCCGGCGATGCCCGGCGCCACCACGCTGATCGGCATCGGTGGGGTCGTGGTGCTGCTCGCCGTCCTCGCCCACCTCACCGCCCGCCGGGTCGGCGGCTGGCGTGCGTTCCGGCGCCGGCTGCGCCGCGAACTCGGGGCGACAGCGGCCGCGTTCGCCGCCCCGGTCACCGCGCGGGTGCGGTACGGGCGTCAACTGGGCACCGTCCGAAGGCTACTGGCCGACAGTGCGGGCTGGGTCGACGCCGAGCAGGCCGTTCTCGACGCTGGACGGGTGGCGGGAGCGCGTCCGTACGCCGTGCTGCTCGGTGCGCACACCGTCGGCGTGCTGGTGTCCTGCGGTCCGGGGCGGCCACCGGGCCCGCCCGGGCCGTGGGTGGTGGACGCGGCGGACCCGCGGCTCTGGTGGGCCGCCCGGGACGAGCTGCGGTCGACGGTCACGGGCGGCGGCCCCGCCCCGCTGCTGGCGCTGGTCGGCACCGACGGCCCCGCCGCGGTGCTGCTGGACCTCGCGACCGGACCCGCCGTGACCGAGTTCGGTGGCGACCGGGTGCGTGCCCACGCCGTACTCCAGGCGGTGGCGGCGCAGTTGGACGCCCGACTGCCGGTGGGCGCGGTCGTGGTCGCCGACGGTGTGCACGCGCGCCACGCGGGTCCTGCCCCGGCCGCGGCGCTCGCCGCGGCCGACCGGGTCGCGGCGGACGGGGAGCCGGCCTTCGCCGTCTGTCCCGTCGCTCCCGCGGGGTTCCGTCCGGCGACGGGCGCCCGGCTGCTGGTGCTGGGCGGTGCGCGGGGCTCGGCCCGGCTGGTCACGGTCGACCGTGACGGCCTGCGGCTGCGCGGGACGGCGCTGCGGGTCGAGGCGGTCGCGCTGGCCCGGGCGACGGCCCGGATCCTTCGGGCGCTGCCGCCCTACCCGGCTTTCTCCCCGGTGGAGTTGGACGATTCCGATCTGGTGGAGCCGGGCGGTGCCGCGGTCGAGCCGGAGGAACTTCCGGAGCCGGAGGAGCCGGACGGGCTGTCGGAGCCGGACGAGCTCCTGGAGGTGCCGGAGGCGGCGGACCCGGGGGAGCCCGAGGAGCGGTCCGAGGTCCCGTCCGACCCGTCCGCTCTGCCGGAGGAGTCCGGTCCTGGCGGCGAACTGCCGGACACCGGAGGGTCGGTAACGCCCGTGGCGCAGCCGTTCCGGGTCGGGCCGGTGTATCCGGAGCCGAACGAGGGCAGCGGGTCCGGCGCGGAACCACCGTCGTTCCGGGTCGGGCCGGTGGTGCCGGACCCGACGGCCCTGCGGCTGCTGCTGCGCGGACCGGAGCCGGTGGAGGAGCCGGTCGGGCCGGGAACGGGATCCGAGTCCTGGCTCCCGCCGGAGGCCGAGTCCTGGCCCCCGCCGAAACCGAAGCCGGAACGGGATCCGGAGCCCGAGCCCGAGCCCGAGCCCGAGCCGGAGCCGGAGCCGGAGGTCGAGGACGACTTCGCCGAGCCCGGGCCGGGACCGGCCGGGCATCCCGCCGGTGTCTCCGCCCGTCCCTCCGGGACCGCCCTCCTGTCCGCGACCCGGCCCGTCGGCTGATCCCGCGGCCGGGCGCACCCCGGTACCCCGGCCGACGACCCGCCCGCCCAGTCCAGCCTGCCCGACCCCCTGGAGACCACCCGGTGAAGCTGACCGTCACCGTCGCCGACGGCACCGACCGCCGTGACCACGTCCTCGACCTGCCGCCCGGTGCGACCGTGGGTGAGCTGGCGGCGGCGCTGGACCGGCGGGACCCCGACCCCACGGCGGCCGTCGTGACCGCCGGACCCGGCTTCGGCTCCGGTCCCCCCGATGGCGACATGGAAGCCTTCCTGGCCGGAACGGGAACCGTCGCCCCGCGTGGACTCCACCTCGGGCCACGGCGGTTGGACCCTGGAGCGGCCGTTGCCGGGACGGGTGTGCGGGAGGGCGCCGTGCTCGGTCTCGGCGCCCCCGCCGACGAGCCCGACCGGGTCCGGAGCAGTGCGCCGGACCGGCGCCCGGGCGACCCCGTCCAGCTGGAACTGCACCTCGTGTCCGGTCCGGGAGCGGGGCGGGTCTGGCGGCTCGGACCCGGTAGCCACGAGATCGGCACCGATCCCTCCTGCACCGTCCGCCTCCGGGTTGCCGGCGTGCCCGCGGGCGGCCTCTGGCTGACTGTCGGTCCGGACGGCTCGGCGAGTTGGCACCGCGCTCCCGTCGGCCCCGGCCGGTCGAAGGGTCCCGGAGGCTCCCCGGACAGTGACAGTGACAGCGGCTCCGACAGCTACGGCTACAGCGACGGCCACGGCTACCGCGACAGCGACGGCGAGGCCGACACCGTGCCCCCGGACGCGGGCGACGAGGCGATCGCGCTCCGCACGCCGAGCCCGCCCGCCGCCGACCGCAACGCCCACGCCGACCGTGCCCGCCGCGTCGGCACCGGGGAGCGCGACACCGCCCCCGCCCGCCGGGCCCGCCGCACCGGCCGGCACGACCCGCGTCCGGCCGCCCACCGCGCCGACGGCGGCACCGCCTGGCCGCCGGGCGTCGACCTCACCGTCGGTGCCGCCCTGCTGCGCCTGGTCGAGCCGGTCGAGCCGGACGCCGCCGTGGTGCCGTCCGCCGACGGCATCGGCGTCGACTACAACCGCCCGCCGCGGATCGTCCCGCACCTGGACGCCGAGCGGATCCGGCTGCCCCTGCCGCCGACCGCCCCCTCCCGGCGTCCCTTCCCGCTGCTGCTGATGCTGGCCCCGATCGTGCTCGGCATGGTCATGGTGGCGGTCTTCCAGTCGTACTTCTACCTGGTCTTCATCCTCTTCAGCCCGCTGATGGCCGTCTCCAACTGGATCGTCGGGCGGCGCGGCAACCGCAAGCAGCACGAGGAGGCGGTGGCCCGCTACGAGGCCCGGCGCCGGGTCCTGGAGCAGGAGGTCCGGACCGCCGCCGACCGCGAGCGCCGGGTGCGCGGAGTGGCGGGGCCGGACCCGGCGACGGTCGCGCTGACCGCCACCGGCCCCGGCGGCCGGCTCTGGGAGCGGCGCCGGCACGACCCCGACCACCTGGTGCTGCGGATCGGTACGGTCGACCAGCCGTCGGTGAAGGAGATCGACGACCCGGCGCGGGACGAGAACCACCGCCTGGTGCGCTGGAGCATCCCCGATGTGCCGATCGGCATCGAGGTCGCCGAGTTCGGCGTGGTGGGGGTGGCCGGCACCGGGCCCGCCGTCCAGGCGCTGGTCCGCTGGCTGGTCGCCCAGTCCGCCGTCCTGCACAGCCCGCGGGACCTGCGCATCGTGGTCCTCTCCGACCGCTCGCGCGCCGACGGCTGGGCCTGGGTGCGGTGGCTGCCCCACCTTCGCCCGCCCGGCGGCGGATCCGGCCCGGGCGGCGGGGGCGGACCGGTGGCGGCCGTCGGCAACGACCCGGAGTCCACCGCCAACCGGATCTCCGAACTGGTCGCCCAGATCCAGGCCCGCCGGCGGGTGCTCGGCTCCTCCATGGGCAAGGCGATGTTCAACGAACCGGACGTCCTGGTGATCGCCGACGGCGCGCGGCACCTGCGCGACGTGCCCGGGATGGTGCAGGTGCTCACGGACGGCCCCGGGGTCCGGGTCTTCAGCGTCTGCCTCGACGCCCAGGAACGGCTGCTGCCCGAGGAGTGCGGCACCGTCGTCCTCGCCGCCGGGCACCGCCTCACCGTCCGCCGCACCGGCGCGCCCGACCTCACCGACGTGCGCGCCGACCTGGTCGACGCCGACTGGTGCGAGCAGGTGGCCAGGGCGCTCGCCCCGGTCCGCGACGTCAGTCCCGAGCACGACGCCGGTCTGCCGCAACTGGTCCGGCTGCTGGACCTGCTGCGGCTCGAACCGCCGGACCCCGCCGCCCTGCTGGCCCGCTGGCGCCACCGCCCGGCCGCCACCTCCTTCCTGCTCGGGACGGGCTACGACGGCCCGCTGACCCTCGACCTGGTCCGCGACGGACCGCACGCCCTGGTCGCCGGGACCACCGGCTCCGGCAAGTCGGAGCTGCTCCAGTCCTTCGTGGCCTCGCTCGCCGCCGCCAACCGCCCGGACGAGCTCACCTTCGTCCTGGTGGACTACAAGGGCGGTTCGGCGTTCCGCGAGTGCGCCGAACTCCCACACAACCTCGGTATGGTGACCGACCTGGACGCCCACCTGGTGGAGCGCGCCCTGGAGTCGCTCGGAGCAGAACTGCGGCGCCGGGAAAGGCTGCTGGCCGATGTCGCGGCCAAGGACCATCCCGAGTACCGGTCCAAGCGGGTCGCGGACCCGACGCTGCCCCCGCTGCCGCGGCTGCTGCTGGTGATCGACGAGTTCGCCACCCTGGTCCGCGAGGTGCCCGACTTCGTCCCGGGGCTGATCGGGATCGCCCAGCGCGGCCGCTCGCTCGGCATCCACCTGGTGCTCGCCACCCAGCGGCCGTCGGGCGCCGTCACCAGCGACATCCGGGCCAACACCAATCTGCGGATCGCGCTGCGGGTCACCGACTCCACCGAGAGCCAGGACATCATCGACACCTCCGAGGCGGTGCACATCCCGGCCTCCGCGCCCGGGCGTGCCCTGGTCCGGTTGGGGCACCGCTCGACGGTGCCGTTCCAGAGCGCCTGGGCCGGCGCGGCCCGCCCCGACCCGGCGGGCGCGGCCGCCGTCGAGCGGCCCCGCGGGGCGGTGCGCGCCGCCGCCCTGTCCTGGACCGGCCTCGGCCGCCCGCTCGTCCTGCCGCTCGCGGCGGGCGACCCGGCCGCGCCCGCCGCGCCCGTCCCCACCGACCTCCAGGCCCTGGTCGCCGCCGTCCGCGAGGCCGCCGCCGCCCTCGACGACTTCACCCCGCAGCCCAGCCCCTGGCTGCCCGCGCTGCCCGAGGAGGTGCTGCTCGACGAGGTGACGGCGCTCCTGCCGCCCCCCGAGGACGCGGCGCTCCCGGTGGTCCCCTACGCGCTGGAGGACGTCCCCCAGCTCCAGCAGCGCCGGGTCGCCACCGTCGACCTGGCCTCCTTCGGCCACCTGTACGTGATCGGCGCCCCCCGGTCCGGCCGCACCCAGGTCCTGCGCACCCTGGCCGGCTCGGTGGCCAGGACGGCGTCCTGCGCGGACGTCCACCTGTACGGGATCGACGCGGCGGGCGGCGGCCTGGCCGCTCTCAACGCCCTGCCGCACTGCGGGGCGGTCGTCTCCCGGCACGACCAGGAACGGCTCGAACGCCTGCTGCACCGACTCACCGCTGAATTGACGCGCCGTCAGGAACTCTGCAGCGAACGGAACGCGGCCGGGCTCAACGAGCTGCGCGCCGCCCTGCCGAAGCCGGAGCGGCCCGCGCACGTGCTGCTGCTGATCGACGGCTGGGACGCGCTGTCCGGGCTGCTGGACGACCACGACAACGGCCGGCTCGCCGACCTGGTCACCCGGCTGCTGCGGGAGGGTGCGGCGGCCGGCATCCACGTCGTCGCGACCTCCGAGCGGTCCCTGCTGGGCGGCCGGCTCGCCGCGCACAACGACCACAAGCTGCTGCTGCGCCAGGGCGACCGCAACGACTACCAGTTGGTCGGACTCTCGCCCAGCAAGGTACCGGCCGGCATTCCGGCCGGTCGCGGCTGGCACACGCTGAGCGGCACCGAGACCCAGGTCGCGCTGCTCGCCCCCGGCGCCGGCGGCCGGGAGCAGGCCAGGGCGCTGGCGGCGATCGGCGCCGACAGCACCCGCCGCGACAGTGCGGTGCCGGCCGGGCTGCGGCCCTTCCCGGTCGCCGCGCTGCCCCGCTCGGTCGACTTCGCGGAGGCGTACGCGGCCGTCCCGGAGGAGTCCCGCCGCCCCCTGTGGGGCCTGCTCGGCCTCGGCGGCGACGACGCCGGACCGGTCGGGGTGGACCTCGCCGGGGCCGCCGCCGCCTTCGCGGTGCTGGGCCCGCCCGGATCCGGGCGCAGCACGGCGCTCGCCTCGCTCGCCGTCTCCCTGCTCGCCGGCGGCACCGGGCTGGTCGTCCTCGCGCCGCGCCACTCCCCGCTGCGGGCGCTGGCCCGGCACGCCGGGGTCCGGGTGCTGACCGACGCGGACCCGTCCGCGCAGGACGTGCAGGCCGCCCTGGACGAACTCGCGGGCCCCCGCGTGGTCGTGGTCGACGACGCGGACCTGCTGGCGGCGCCCGCCTGCGACCGGGTGCTCAAGGAGGTCGCCGCCTTCGGCCGGGACCGCGGCCTCGGCCTGCTCTACGCGGGGTCGGCGGACGCCCTCCAACTGGCGATGGGCAGTTGGCTCAGCGCGGCCAAGCGGGCCCGCCGGGGACTGCTGCTGGGGCCGAAGAGCCTCCAGGAGGGCGACATGATCGGGGTCCGGCTGCCGGTGCACCTGATCCGGGCCACTCCGGTCGCGGGCCGCGGCTGGACCACCGGGCGGGGCGGCGAGGCGATGGCCGTGCAGGTGCCGCTGACCGTGCTGCGCACCGAGGACTGAGCGCACCGCCGGGGTGCGCGGCACGGAGCCGCGCACCCCGGCGGTGCGGTGGCGGTGTCAGCTGCTCTCGCGCAGGCTGCTCGCCATGTCCTGGTCCATCTGGTGCATCTGGTCCTTGATCTGGCGGAACTGCTTCGCGAAGCCCTTGATGCCCTCCATCGCGGCCAGCAGGCTGGTGTTGAACTTGTCGTACGCCTCCTGCATCGCCGGGCTGGACTGCTGGAACACCATGCCGTCGCCGAGCAGGTTGTTCACGTTGTTCTTCAGGTCGTTGAGCATCGGCACGATGTTCTCGGCGGCCGAGTCGAGCTGGCCCGAGGTGGTCTCGATCTTCTCGAAGTCGAGGGAGATGTTGGGCATGTCGCGGTCCTTTCGAAGGGGGGATGGCCGGCCGGGGAGGTCGTGGGTCCCGGCCGGTTCGGGCGGCGCCCTCAGTCGTCCTGGGAGCTTCCGCCGCCGGTCTGCTGCCACTCCTGGCCGGGGCCGTTGCGGTGGTACTGGGTGGCCTCGCCGTCGTTGTCGGTGACGGTCATGTCGCCGCTGCCGTCCTCGTGCAGGTGCGTCTCGGCGTGGTTCTTGGTGCCGTCCGCGTACACGGTGTCGGTGGTGAACGAGCGGCCGTGGTCGGAGTAGGAGGTGGTGGAGGTGTAGCTCTGCCCGTCGTGGGTGACGGTGGTCTCCTCCTTGATCACGTTGTGGTCGGCGTCCAGGGTGAGGTGGGTGTGCACCGAGCCGTTCGCGGTGTCGATGGTCTGGTCGACGGGCGGTGCGCCGGGGTCGGTGGCCCGGCAGAACTCCGGCACGGTGCCGTCCGCGCCGGGGTGGCACTGGTCGGCGTGGGCGTTGCGGTACTCCCAGGCGGCCTGCCGGTCGCGCCACTGGTCGAGCCCCATGTTGGCGCCCATCACGCCCAGGCCGTCGGCGATCTGGGCGTCGACGTCGAAGAAGCCGTCGGCGACCGCGCCGAACACGTCGCCGAGCTTCTTGAGGTGGTCCACGGCCCGGTTCATCGGGTCCTTGGAGAGCCGGTACAGGCTGCGGAAGCCGTTGGTGACGTTCGGGTCGCCGAACACCGCCTGGGCGTCGCCGAGCTTCCCCGAGCCGTACTGGGAGAACAGGCTGCCGTGGAGGGTCGGGGAGATCCGGTCGGCCAGGTTGTGGAGGTCCTTGCGGGCCTCGTGCAGGACGCCGTAGTCCATCGAGAAGTCGGGCACGGGATTTCCCTCCGGTCGGATCGGCACGCGGTTCCCGATCGACCACGTGCCGGCGGCCCGCGCGGTTCACCGGACAGTGCGGGCCGACCGTCGTGAACCGTCCGGGACCCCGGCACGTGGTCCTCCCGAGAGGTGCCGCGCGCCGCGGCGGCCGGACCGTGCCCACGGACGAGGAGGAGACGACGGTGCCCCAGCGTCCGACCGACTGGAACGCGATCGGCCTGTCCGCCGACCCCACACCGGGGGACCCGGACCGGATCGACGAGGTGCAGCGCTCCCTGGCCGACCTCGGCCGCACCGCCCGGGAGATCGACGACGCGCTCGCCGCCGTGCTCGACAAGACCGGCCAGGGCGCGTTCACCGGGCAGACGGCGGACGCCCTCCGGGACAAGATCAGCGGGCCGCTGCGGGCGTTCGTCCAGTCGGTGGCCGACGGCTTCGAGAGCTCGGCGCGGGCCCTGACCACCTATGCCGGAGTGGTCCGCGACCAGCAGTGGCGCGCCGACAACGCGCTCTCCCAGGGCCGCGGCCTGGCCCAGGACGACACCCGGCGCACCGAACTGGCGAGCACCGCCCGTCAGGCCGGCACCGCCCAGGACGAGGCGGGCCGCACCGCGGGCTCGGCCCTCAGCAGCGCCGCCCGCGGGATCAAGCAGCCGGTCTCCGACTGCGACCTGTTCTGGGAAGCCTTCCAGTGGCTGGCGATCGCGCTGATCCTGCCCGCGCTGATCTTCGGCGGGCCGATCGCGCTGCTCGCCATCGGCGTCAACCTGGCGATCTTCGTGAAGACCGCGGTCGACTTCTCCCAGGGCAAGGCCAGCGCGCTGGACCTCTTCCTGTCCGGCCTGGGCATGATCGCCCCCACCACCAAGGGCCTGCCGCTGCTCAAACTCATCAGCGCCGGGGCCAAGTTCACCTGGACCGGGATCAAGGGCGTCGCCCAGGCGGTCGGCGGCTTCTTCCGCGGCGTCTTCACCGGCGGCGGCTCGCACGCCTTCGCCTTCCTGCCTGGCCTCGCCGATCTCGCCCGGATGACCGGCGGCTGGGTGAAGGCGGGCGGCCTCTGGGTGCTGAACGGGGTCACCCGGCTGCCGCACTTCGCCGGGGTGACCTTCCGGGCCAGTGGCATCGCCGTGGTCAACGGAGTCAAGGGGCTGCCCGCCCTGGTCCGCGGCCTGCCGGCCGGCCTCGGCCGGTTCGGCTCCGCCTCCTGGGACTTCGCGCGTGCGCAGCTCGGCGGCGCCAAGTGGCTGCGGCTGGTGCTCCCCGTCGACGCGGCCGAGATCGGCCGCTACGGGCTGCGCGGCGCCCTGCGGATCGGTCTCTGGGAGCGCGGGGTCCTCGGCAACTTCCGGTACGGCGCCCCGCTGCTCGGCACCGCCGGACGGACCGCGGCCGCCGTCCCCGTGCCGCCCCCGGTGCACCGGGTCGACGCCCTGGTGGACCTCTCCCGCACCGACCTGGCGAAGGTCAGGGTCGGCGACTGGGCCGGACCGCGCCGACTGGAGATCCCGCACCTGGAGCCCTCCGGAGCCGGCCTCTCCTACACCAGGCCGTCCGACTTCCGTCTGCACAACGACCTCGCCGACCGCCTCTCGCTCGCCCCCGACGCCGTCCGCAAGCTGGACGCGCTGCTGGACACCCCGATCCGCGAGCTGCACCCGGTCGGCAGCTGGGCCGGCGGTACGGTCGTCACCCCGGGCGGACTGCACGTGCAGACCGGACTCGGCGTCAGCACCGCACCCGGTGGTCTGCACGGGATCGGCGCACTCACCGGCGCCCCGACCCCCGCCCCCGTGCACCTGGCCGACACCCTCACCGTCGGCGCTCCCGCCACCGCGCACGCCCCGAACCTCCAGACCCAGGCGCTCGCCCTGCACCAGACGGGCGCCGCGCCGAGCGCCCTCGGCACCGGCGCGCTGCACACCGCCACTCCGGCGGCCCCGGCCGTCCACACGGCCGACCTGCTCACCCCGTCCGCCGTCGCCGTTCCGCACCTGAGCACCGGTACGCTCCCGACGGCCGCGCTGCACGGCGGCGGCACGGGCCTGCCGTCGGTCGTGACGGGCGCCGTGACCGTGCCCGGCCTCGGCACCTCCGGCTCCGGCGCGCACCTGAACGGCGCCCTCGACCTGCTGGCCACCGGCTCCCCGCTGAACCGGGCCGACGCCCCCGTGTTCACCGCGGGCGGGCACCTCGGCGACCACAGCACCCGGGCCCTGGCGGCCAGTCAGGTCAACCTGCACCTGGGGGAGTTCGCGGCACCCCGGGTCGCCGCGACCACCGCCCCGGTGCTGCCGCCGGTGCACGCCGTCACCCCGCCCACCGCGCTGGTCGGCGTGCCCGGCCCCGGTGGTGTCACGGACCTCGGCGGGGCCGGGGCGCACGGCGGCCTCGGCCGGTTGGACGAGGCGCTCGGCCTGCTCCAGCCCGGTCCCGGGCACGGGCACGGGTCGGTCCAGGGACTCGCCGGGCCGGTCCCGGTGGCACCCGCCCCGCTGCCGCCCGCCGTGCTCGGTTCGACGCCGCTGCCGCCCGTCACGCCGCTGGCCCAGGGCCCGGTGGCGCCGCTGCCGCCGGTCGGCCCGGCGCACCCGGCCGCCGGGTCGGCGCACGACCTGCCGACCGTGCCCGGTACCGGCGGGCACGGCGGCCCCGAGCGGCTGACCGGCGCCCAGCTGGACCGGCTCTGGCGCGAGCAGGGCGACCGGGTGGCCGGGCTGTTCGGCGCGAGCGACGACCCCGGTCGCGGCGCCCGGCTGGACGCCTGGGCCGACCTCACCCTCGCCCGGCACGACCTCGGCCGGGCCGAACGCCTGCTGGCCGACCTGCGGGCGCGCCCCGGCGGTGGTTCCCGGCCCAGCCCGGTGGTGATCCACGCCGAGGAGTCGGTGGACGCGGCCGCGTTCAAGGTCGACGTGGCCCTGGACCGGGCCACCGGCCTGGGCATCGACCCCGTCCGGATGGACCGCGACCTGGCCGCGCTGACGGCCGACAGCCTGCGCGAGCGTCCCCGGCTGCTCGGCGGCTCGGACGGCGGCGGCGGGGTGCCCCCGCACGTCGGACAGCAGCCCCAGCTCGTGCCCCAGCCCGGTCCGGCCCCGCACGGCCAGGGCCCGCAGCACGTCCAGCCGCCGGTGCCGCAGCACCTCCAGCCGCAGCCGCCCGCGCCGCAGCCCGTCGTGCTCGCGCTCGCCGACCAGGGCACGGCGGGCCCGAACGGCCTGCGGGTCGAGTCCACCGTCACCCCGAACGGAACCGTGCACCGGGTGCTCGACGCCCACGACGTGCCCGACCCGATGCTGCAGCCGACGCCCCGCCCCGGCGGCGGCTTCGACCTGCACGACACCCGGCTCGGCACCACCCACTCGTACGACGGCAACGGCCGCCTGGTCGCCGAGGACCTGCCGCTCACCGGCCTCGACGGCACCCCGGCCGGGCTCCGGGTGCACACCGACTTCGACGGCCAGGGCGCGGCCACCCACCAGGTGCTCGACCCCAACGGCGCGACCGGCCTCCAGGCGGCCCCGCGCCCCGGTGGCGGCTTCGACCTGCGCGACCCCGCCACCGGCGGCCACCGGGGCTTCGACCACGCCGGCGGGCTGGTCGAGGAGGGCCGTCCGCTGCTCCGCGGCGACGGCACCCCGTTCGGCCCGGTCCTGCTGCTGGGTCACGACAACGGGACGGTCACCCGCTCGCTGTCCGGTGGTGGACACACCCTCACCGAACTGCCCGGCGGCGCCGGCCTGCGGGTCACCGACCCGGCCACCGGCCGCTCGGCGCTGTTCGACCACGGCGGGGCCTTCCGCGCAGAGGGCCTGGCCCTGGGCGATGCCGCGGGCCTGCGCGGCCACCGCTTCGCGACCCGGCAGGGCGGCGGCTTCGTGGTGACGGACGTGTCGGGTGCGGCGGTACCGGGCTCCTCGGCGGTCGGTGTCGCGGGCGGCGGGGTCCGGGTCACGGAGGCGGTGTCGGGCCGTTCGGTGCGCTTCGGCGCGGACGGCCTGCAGGTGCACAGCGGTGTGGCGTTGGCGGACGGTGCGGGGGTGCGTGGTGCGCGGTTCCTGGAGGGCGCGCCGCCGAGGGTGACGGACGTGTCGGGTGCGGCGGTGCCGGGCCTGGCGGGCGAGGGCCTGGCGGGTGGCGGCTGGCGGGTGACGGACGCGGTGTCGGGCGCGTCCACGCGGTACACGGCGCAGGGTGGCGTGGTGGAGCGTGGTGTGGCGTTGGCGGACGGTGCGGGGGTGCGTGGTGCGCGGTTCCTGGAGGGCGCGCCGCCGAGGGTGACGGACGTGTCGGGTACGGCGGTGCCGGGCCTGGCGGGCGAGGGCCTGACCGGTGGCGGCTGGCGGGTGACGGATCCCGCGTCCGGCGCCTCGACGCGGTACACGCCGCAGGGCGCGGTGGCCGGGAGCGGTGTGGCGCTGGCGGACGGGGCCGGGGTGCGCGGTGCCCGGTTCCTGGAGGGGAACCCGCCGCGGGTGACCGATCTGACGGGTGGACCGACGGGTCTTTCCGGTGAGGGCCTGGCCGGCGGCGGCTGGCGGGTCACCGATCCGGTGTCGGGGGTGTCGACGCGGTACACGGCGCAGGGCGCCGTCGTCGAGAGCGGAGTGGCACTCGCGGACGGGACCGGGACGCGCGGCGGCCGGTTCGTCGTCCCGCAGGGCGGCGGTGGGCACGCGCTCACCGACGCGGCCGGTGCGGTGCTGCCCGAGCGTGTGGTGGCGCACCCCGGCGGCGGGTTCCGGGTCGAGGGCGCGCCCGCCGTCCCGGGCGGCGGCGTCCCGTACGAGCGGTTCGCCGCGGACGGCGCGCCGACCGCCGGCGGCCGGCAACTGCTCGACGGCAACGGCACCGTGGTGGGCCATCTGGAGCGCCCGGTGCCCGCGCCCGGCCACCCGGCGCCGACCGGGCAGCCGGCCTGGCTGGACGCCGCCTTCCAGCCGGACGCCGCACGGGTGGTCACGGCCGACGGCGCCGGTCTGCGGGTCACGGTCGCGGGCGGCTCCTACCGGGTGTTCGACGACGCCGGGCGGCTGACCGACGACGCCGCCCGGCTGCACGCGCCGGGCGGCGGCGCGCTCGACCAATGGGTGGTGGTCCACACCCCGCCCGGTGGTCCGCGCACCCTGGAGGTCCTTGACGCCACCGGCACGCCGGTGCCGAACCTCACCGCCGCCGACCGGCCCGGGGGCGGTTTCCAGGTCACCGACGCGGCCGCCGACAACGGCTTCGTCCGCTACGGCACCGACGGCGGCCGGCTGGAGACCGGCACCGCGCTGCGCGGCTCCGACGGCAATCCGGACCGGACCTTCGCCGTTCTGCCCCCGCCCGGCCCCGGTGGCGCCGCGCTCCCGGGCCACCTGGAGAACGCGGCGGGCGTGCGGGTCCCCGAACGGACCGTCACCGTCCGGGCCGACGGCGGCCTCCAGGTCTCCGTCGACCGGCCGAACGGCCCGCGGCACGGCGAGTTCACCGCCCACGCGCCGGGCGACGGACGGATCACCCACCAGGGCTTCAACGTCGTCGACGGCGGGCGGCGCACCGACCACCAGTACGTCGTCGACCACACCCCGGCGGCCGGTGCCACCTGGAGCCGGCAGCCGCACCCGGCCGCCGCCGCCCCGCCGCCGCCCGGCACCGGCGCCTTCCACCACGGCCGGGTGGAGACCCTCGGCGGCGACCGGATCCGGCTGCTCTCCTCCACCTACACGCCGGTCGAGGTGTTCGAACGCCGGGTGCTGCCCGGTGGCGGCCTGCTGGACTCCTTCCGCCGCACCGACACCCTGCTGTTCGGCGACCTCGACCGCCGCACGGTCTGGACGCAGTGGGACGCCGCCGGCGGCCTCGGCGGGCACGGCACCCGGCGCTACGACACCTCCGGCTTCGGCTGGCGGGACCTCGACCACCGCGGCAACCCCGTCCACGAGTACCGGGACGGGCTGCAGAAGACCGGCGGCGTCACCGGCCACACCTTCGCCGTCCGCAACGCCGACCGCAGCTGGACCTGGCACCGCTTCGACGGCGCCGGCCAGGAGCTCGCCCACGGCCCGCGCACCCAGCACCGGGACGCCGGCTGGACCGACCGGCTGGCCGACGGCACCCTGGTCCAGAAGCAGTGGGGGATGGGCCACAGCCCCGGCAAGGCCGGCCAGTTCCTGGAGCACACCTGGCAGGGCGGCGGCGTGCGGCAGACCTGGGAGCGGCACTCCCCGCACGGCAAGGAGGTCGGCAAGCGCGAGGTCCTGGCCACCGACAACGCGGTGCTGACCACCAGCCGCTGGTCCGAGCAGCGCCCGCCGGTGTGGGTGCGCCGGCACCTGGTGGGCGCCGGCGGACCGCAGGGCGTCGCCGCGCACCTCGCCGACGACACCCGTTACCAGGTCTTCCTGTGGGACAAGGCGGGCGGCGTCAACCCGGGCGGCGGCGTCCGCTACGTCGGCATGGACGGTGCGGCGGTCGACCTCGGTGCCGACGGCCGCTTCGTCCGCTCCACCGGGAAGCTGCACGGCGGCACCACGCTCAAGGTCGGCGACCACGCCAACCCGCCCCCGCACCCGCCCACCAACGCGGCGCACCTGCCCTGGGAGGAGCCCGGCCGCCGCGGCTACCGGGCCGAGGTGGTTCCGCCCGCCGGGGCCGGCCGCGACCACCCCGTGTGGCAGGACCGGTTCAGCCCGGACGGCGGCGCCAACTGGCAGGTCGCCCGGGAGGGTTTCGCCGACGGCTCGGTCCGCGAGTACCGGGTGCCGCCCCAGGTGGACCCGGCGACCGCCAACGTCCAGGGCCGGGGCACCCACGCCTGGGTCCAGCGGGACGCGCACGGCAACCTGACCGGCAGCCACGACATCTGGCAGGACCCCCAGGGCCACCGGATCGAGGTCACCGGCACCGGCCGCCCCGACTCCGGCCGGTGGACCTGGACCGCCACCGACCACCTCGGCAACCGGACCACCGGCCGCCGCGAGTTCTTCCGCGGCTCCGACGACCCCCGGCTGCCCTGGGACGACTCCTTCCGGGACTTCGACGCGGGCGGCGCCCTGCTCCGCGAGCGCGACATGCTGGACGGCGGCCGCTGGGTCGACTCCTGGCGGGGCGCGGCCCCGCCCGGCGGCGGGCAGCGCTGGCACACCGCCAAGTACGAGGCGAACGGCACGGCTGTCGACTTCGGGGCCGGGCAGCAGGTGCGCCGCTGGTGGAACGCCGACACCCGGGCCTGGCAGGACGACTGGACGGCCCGCACCCGGCACTTCCGCGACGAGTTCCGCCCGGCCGCCGGCGGCCCCGCCCTCACCCTGCGCGAGGTCCCCCCGCACCTCGCGCTCGGCGAGGGGCCGCTGCGGGTGCGCCAGTACGTGCCCGGTGGCAACGCCCCGCACCCCGCGGGGAGTTGGAAGGAGTTCGACCACGGCGCGGTGGTCCGCGAGCGCAAGCCGCTCGGCGACGGCACCTTCCTGGAGAAGGACGCCTGGCGCGGCCAGTGGCGCCGCTACGACCAGCACCGGCGGATCGTCGCCCAGCGCACCGACAGCGGTCTGGTCTGGGAGACCGGGCCCGGCGGCAACCTGCGGGTCACCGGCAACGAGTACGACTTCCGCGGCCCGCTCACCGAGATCCGCGGCTTCGGCCGGCGGGTCCGCGAGGCCAACCGGCTGCCCTGGGGCGACTCGGTCGAGGTGCGGGTGCCGCGGATGCGGAACGCCCTCGCCGGCGTCCCCGGGCTGCCGGCGGCGCGCAACGGCGCGGTCCCGCTCGGCGAGGCCCTCTACCAGCCGTACTGGAAGGTGCTGGCGAAGAAGGTGGCGCTGGAGTTCGGCCAGGAGTTCGTCCTGGAGTTCGGCGCCAACCTGGCCGTCAACGGCATCGTCGCCGCCGCCAACAACAAGCCCTTCACCGGCAAGGACGTACTCAAGTCCTTCGCCAACGCGGCGGTCGGGGCAGGCGTCAAGAGCCTGGTCGCCACCGGCATGCACGAACTGCGCGGCAGCGCGGTCGGCGGTCCCAAGTCGGTGTTCGGCAACGTCGACGGCGGCAAGCACGAACGCCGCCACCCCAACAACCACGACAAGAACTGGGCCAACGAGTGGGCGGGCAACGAGACCCCGACCCGCTGGCGCGGCGGCACCTACGACTTCTTCTACAACACGGCGCTCGGCGGCGTCGTCGGCTGGGTCAACGGCTCGATGAACGCCGCCGTCTGGGGCGTCACCGGCGCCGACGGCAAGACCCACGTGCTCAGCGGCATGGACGCCTTCCTGGACGGCGGCATCGCCGGTCTGGCCGGTCTGACCACCGCGAGCAGCGCGGCGCTCGCCAAGAACGCCGTCATCGCCGGCGGCGGCAGCCGCCTCTTCCACCGCCAGGGCTTTGCCGAGTTCTGGCTCCAGCTCCCGTTCAAGATCTTCGAGAAGACGGTCACCTCGCTCTGGCTGACCAACGCCTACCGGGCGAGCATCGACCCCGCCTGGTACCGCGCGCCCCTGCCCGCTCCCGCACCCCTGCCGGGCCCGTAGCACCGGCCGCCCTCGGGGCCCTGCCCGTCCGGCCCGTCCCTCAGTCCCGCCCGCTCCCGCACCGAAGCAAGGACAGCAGCCCAGATGCCCCACCGGACCACCCGGACCCACGCCGTCGGCCCGCGCGGCCGCGGCGTCCACCGCCTCGTCGCCGACGCCCTGCGGGCCGCGCAGCCCGGTGACACCGTGGTCGTCGCGCCCGGCCGCTACCAGGAGTCGCTGGAACTGGCCCGCCGGGTCCTCCTGATCGCCGAGCAGGGCCCCGGGACGGTGGTGCTCGCCGCCCCGCCCGGCGGCGCCCCGGCGCTCCGAGTCCTCGGCCCCGACTGCCTGCTCCGGGGCCTCGACCTGGAGGGCGCCGACCCCGGGGACCCGGCCGTCACCGTCACCGCCGGAGCCGGCCTCGTCCTCGACCACTGCACCGTCAGCGGCGGCCGGATCGAGGTCCGCGGGCCCGAGGGCGCCGAGCCGGGGGACTTCCGCGAGGGCGAGGAGGGGACCTCCGCCGTCCTGCTGCGCGACTGCCGTCTCACCGGCGCCCGGCACGCCGCCCTGCGGCTGTCCGGCGGTGCCCGGGTGCGGATCGAGTCCACCACCGTCACCGACGTCGACGGGGTCGGCGCGGTACTCGCGGGCACCGCCCGGCTGGACGTCACCGGCCTGCGCCTGGAGTCCACCACCGGCTCGGGGATCCGGCTGCGCGGGCGCTCCCGGCTGCGGATGACCGAGTCCCGGCTGACCTCGCCCGGCCGCGCCGGGCTGCTGCTGGAGGACACCGCCCACGCCCTGGTCACCACCACCCGGATCGAGACGCCCGGCACCGCCGGCCTCCACCTCGGCGGCGACTCCCACGCCGACCTGATCGACACCCGGGTGCTGCGCCCCGCAGCCAGCGCCCTGGTGCTCCAGGACGCCGCCCGGCTGACCGCCGACGGCTGCACCGTCACCGCCCCGGGCGCCAACGGGCTGCTCGCCACCGGCACGGCGCGCGCCCGGCTCAACGACTGCCGGCTGGAGGACTGCGGGTTCAGCGCGGTCCACCTCGCGGACCGGGCCGAGGCCGCGTTCACCGACTGCCGGGTGCGCCGCGGTGCCGAGCACGGCTTCCACGTGGCGGGCTCGGCCGTGCTGGGCCTCACCGACAGCACCGTCGGCGGGATCGCCCTGACCGGCGTCGCCGTCACCGACGAGGCCCGGGCCACCGTCACCGGCTGCCGGATCGACACCGTGCACACCGGCGTCGCCGTCGCCTCCCCGGCCGGCACCCGGGTCGCCGGCAGCACGGTCGTCGGAGCCGCCCGGGCCGGCCTGGAGGTCTCCGGCGGCGGCCGCGCCGTGCTGACCGGCAACCGGGTCACCGGCTCCGGCGCCGCCGGACTCCTGCTCGACTCCGGCTCCGAGGCCACCGTGGAGGGCGGCTCGGTCGAGGGCGGCAGCGGCTCCGGCGTCGTCGTCTGGACCGGCGCCCGCCCGGTGATCGGCGGTCTGCGGATCGACGGCACCGGCCGCAACGGCGTGTACTTCGCCGAGGGCGCCGGCGGCCTGCTGACCTCCTGCGACCTGGTCGGGACCCGGCTGCCCGCCCTGCACCTGGCGGCCGGCGCCGCGCCGCGGCTGCGCCGCTGCCGGGTACTGGACTGCCCGGCCCCGTTCGGCGGCGACGGGTCGGCGGCCCCCGTCCTGGAGCAGTGCGACGTCGACGGCGTGCCGCTGGCGTTCGCCGGGGCACTCCACCCGCCCGCCGCGCCCGTCCCGCCCGTCCTGCCGGGCCTTCCCGCCGTACCGGCGGTACCCCTCCCGCCCGCCGCGGCACCCGCCGAACTCCCCACGGCGGAGCCCGAGGAGGAGCACCTGGACGACCTGCTGGCGGAACTCGCCACCCTGGTCGGCCTGGACCGGGTCAAGCACGACGTCCAGTCGATGGTGAAGCTGATGCAGGCCGTCCGGCTGCGCGAGGAGGCCGGCCTGCCCGCGCCGCCGCTCAGCCGCCACCTCGTCTTCGCCGGCAACCCCGGCACCGGCAAGACCACCGTCGCCCGCCTCTACGGCCGCCTGCTCAAGGCCCTCGGCCTGCTGCGCCGCGGCCACCTGGTCGAGGTCGACCGCAGCGCGCTGGTCGGCGAGTACGTCGGCCACACCGGCCCGCGCACGGCGGCCGCCTTCAACCGGGCGCTCGGCGGCGTCCTGTTCATCGACGAGGCATACTCGCTGGTCCCCGAGTCCGGCGGCCACGACTTCGGCCTGGAGGCGGTGGCGACCCTGGTCAAGCTGATGGAGGACCACCGCGACGACGTCGTGGTGATCGCCGCCGGCTACCCGGCGGACATGGCCCGCTTCGTCGGCTCCAACCCCGGCCTCTCCTCCCGCTTCACCCGCACCCTGCTGTTCGAGGACTACTCCGCCGCCGACCTGGTGGCCATCGTGGAGCACCAGGCCCGCGAGCACCGCTACGAGCTGACCGGCCCGGCGCGCCTGCGCCTGCTCCACCACTTCGAGACCCTCCCGCGCGGCGCCGGCTTCGGCAACGGCCGCTCGGCCCGTCAGACCTTCCAGGAGATGACCGAACGCCAGGCCCAGCGGATGGCCGAGGCCGTCACCCCCACACCCGATCAGCTCTCCACGCTCGAACCCGCGGACCTTCCCGTCGCCGCCCTCGGCTGAGAGCCGTCCGGGCCCCGGGGTTGATCCCTCCCCTCGGCGCACGCCAGGATCCTGACTCATGAACGAGACCTGGGACATCGTCGACGCCCTCGCGCACCGGCTCGACGCGCACTCCGACCGCACCGACGAGCAGCGCTGGACACTGCAGGCCCTCAAGCTGCAGGAGGAGGCCGGGGAGGTCGCGGAGGCCGTGATCGGCGCCCTCGGGGTCAACCCGAGGAAGGGCTTCTCGCACGACTGGGACGACGTGCGCCGGGAGGCATGCGACGTGGCGCTGTCCGCCCTGGTGATGCTCACCCGGATGGGCGGGGACCCGCGCCGCTTCTTCGAGGAGCACCTCCGCTCGGTGGCCGGCCGCGACCTCCCGGACGCCGCGGCCGACACCGGGGCCGGCACCGCGGCCTGACCACCGGCGGGCGCCCCTCGGTCCGCGTCGAACCCGGGCGCCAGTCCGGGGTTGTTGTCCCTCTGGCGTTCCGGCGAAGCGCCAGTAACATGAGCCGTCCTCATATTTTCGTCCGGGGAGGCTGCCATGACGGACCGCTTCGACCTGCCGGCGGGGTTCCGCTGGGGTGTCGCCACCGCCGCCTACCAGATCGAGGGGGCGGTGGACGAGGACGGCCGCGGCCCCTCGATCTGGGACACCTTCACCGCCCGCCCCGGCACCGTCCGCGACGGGCACACGGGAGCGGTGGCCTGCGACCACTACCACCGCTGGCCCGAGGACATCGCCCTGATGCAGGGCCTCGGCCTCGACGGCTACCGCTTCTCCATCGCCTGGCCCCGGGTCCAGCCCACCGGCGCGGGGCCCGCCAACCCCGCCGGACTCGCCTTCTACGACCGCCTGGTCGACGCGTTGTTGGAGGTGGGCATCACCCCGCTTCCCACCCTCTTCCACTGGGACCTCCCGCAGGCCCTCGAAGACACCGACGGCTGGCTGAGCCGCGACACCTCCTACCGCTTCGCCGACTACACCGCCCTCGTCGCCGACCGCCTCGGCGACCGCGTCCCCGCCTGGATCACCCTCAACGAGCCGTTCGTGCACATGGTCTACGGCTACGCCCTGGGCATCCACGCCCCCGGCCGCACCCTGATGCTCGACGCCCTCCCGGCCGCCCACCACCAACTCCTCGCCCACGGCCTGGCCGCCTCCCTCCTCCACGAGCGCGGCCTCGACGTCCTCGTCTCCAACAACCTCACTCCGGTCGAACCGGCCTCCGCCTCGGCCGCCGACCTCGCCGCCGCCGATGCCTACGACACCCTCCACAACCGCCTGTTCACCGACCCGCTGCTGCTCGGCCGCTACCCCGACCTGACCGCCTTCGGCGCCGGACCCGACCTCCACGGCGCCGTCCGCCCCGGCGACCTCGACCTCATCGCCGCCGCTCCCCTCACGGGCCTCGGCGTCAACTACTACAACCCCACCCGGATCGCGGCGCCCACCGCCCCGGGCCTCCCGTTCGACTTCGCCGAGATCCCCGACGTCCCCCGCACCGCCTTCGGCTGGCCGATCGTCCCCGACGGCCTGCGCGAACTCCTCGTGGGCCTCCACGACCGCTACGGCACGGCCCTCCCACCCGTCACCGTCACCGAGAACGGCTGCTCCACCACCGAGGGCCCCGACGACCCCATTCGTGTCTCCTACCTCGCCACCCATCTCGACGCCCTCGCCACCGCCGTCGCCGAGGGCGTCGACGTCCGCGGCTACTACACCTGGTCGCTGCTCGACAACTTCGAGTGGGCGGAGGGCCTGTTCAGCCAGCGCTTCGGCCTCGTCCACGTCGACTTCGCCACCCAGAAGCGCACCCCGAGGGCCTCCTACGCCTGGTACCGCGACCTGATCGCCGCCCACCGGAAGCGATTCGCTCGGTAGCCAGCTACTGGGGGCTTCCGCCTCCCCGGATGCCTACTTCGATGCCCGCGGTCTCGCCGAGCTCCGGCCGATGAGGGTGTTCAGCACCTTGATCGCGGCAGTCCGGCGCTGGGGCTTCCTCGACCACACGGCCGGGCAGACCACGCCGAAGAAGAACAGCAAGCTGGCGACCAGCGTCGGAGTGGCCGTGATGGCGGCGATGGTCGTGTTGCCCTGGACTCCGGCGACCATTGAGCCTGCGGTGGTGGCCGTCATGGCTGTCGGAGCGAGCCATCGGGCCGAACGCCCGGAGCTGCCGTCATGTGCCGCCTCGGAGTCCTCGCCGGACGCGGGGCCGCGTTTCGGGCTGCTTGCCTGTGGACCTCCCACGGCGGCCGATCCGCGGGTGGCCGTCGCGGTGCGGTCCCCGTCCGCGCTGGACCGGCGCGCGTTGTCGCCCATTCCGTCCCCTTTCGGTAGCTGCCGCACCGTGTGCCGCTGCCCTGTGCGGCGACCGGTGCCCAGTGAAGACGATAGCGCACTTTCTTGGAACAAATTTTGGGAGGTTTTCTTGGGTGAACTTTGGTTGATCTTGGAAATTGATGGGAGGTGCGCTAGGCTCGCCGCATGGCCACAGCAGTGGAGGAACTCGAACAGCGTCTCGCAGTCCTGCGTGCCCAGTTGAGGGAGTCGCGGCGCTCCGGTGATTCGACTGCGAGCGCGCGGATCCGCAAGGAACTGCGTGCGGTCGAGCTGGACTGGGAAGCCGCGCTGGACGAGGAGGAGGCGGCGTCGCTCCCGGGTGCTCCCGTTGCGCCGCCACCCGAGCAGGCCGAGCAGCGGTCTGTCGGCAGGTCGGCCGCCGGGGCCATCCCGGTGCGTGAACAGGTCTACCGGTCGCTGACAGTCCTCGGTGCGCCTGCCTCGCCGAAGTTGATCTCCTCGGTGTACGAGGCGTTCTTCTCCGAGCCACTGGTCGCCACCAAGCTCGCCTCGCTGCGTCGGGACGAGGAGCGTTCTTTCATCACGCAGGGCTACTCCCGTCCCTACTACATCTGCGCAGCGATCAACCACGACCGCCTCACCGCGGCCCGTGGTCTGCTCGCGGTCTCGGTCTGGTCGCTGGAGCAGCGCCTGATCACTCCGCTTGGTGCCCGCACCGACTTCCTGCGGCACGCGATCGGGATGGCTGAGCAGGTCCAGCGGCTCAGGAACACGGGCCACCCGCCGTCCGAGGCGGCATGGAGGCTGCTACGCCGCTTCGCGCTCACGATTCCGGGTGCCTTCAGCGAGGCCCCCCAGCCCGATCCCGAGCGGGTGCTCTCCGCCGCACGAGCCGAGGCAGCGGTTCACCAGAAGGAGGGTGACCGGGAGCGGATCGACGCCGCTCGCCGCGCGCGCGAACAACTCAGTGACGTCCAGCAGCTCTTCGGCGCCAGGGAGCTCCACAACGCCCTCCGCAGTGGGGGCGCCTCCCTGTAGTAGCCGCATCGGAACCTCAGGAGATCGGCGCCACCCCGAAACGAAGAGAGACCATGCCTTCTCGCTCACCCGAGCCGTCAGACCGATTGTCCCAACTGCGCGGCGGGCGGCCGCCGCTGCCGTACACCGCCCGTAAGATCACCGCGCTGACGGCGAATCCGGCCTGCTCCCGGCGGTCTGTCCTGGACGCATCAGGGGTCGACAAGACAACCCTGGTCAGACGATTGGGCTATGAGCCTCGATTCGGGCAGTCGCCGTTCGCCATAGCCCGGGAGGAGGCTTTCAAGTCCACCGTACGGTGGGGCTCCTACGCCGAACTGATCCGGCTGCTGAGGGAGGACCTCGGCGTGCCGGTCGACGAAGCGAAGATCCAGGACCTCGGTGAGGTCGGTGGGATCACCGCGACCGACGTGAGGGAGCGGGAGACCCGTGGCATCATCGAGCGTGTCGCCGCCGGCGATGACGAGCGGTTGATCCTGCAGAGCCCGGTGCTCACCGTGGAAGTGGCCGGTCGGCTCGCCTATCTGGAGCCCGATGTCCTGACCCACCGGATCGACGGCAGGTTCTACGTCGTGGCGATCAGATCGTTTCCCGTGATCGACGGCCAGGCCAGCCCGACGGCTGTCGCTCAGACCGCGAAGCAGGCATCCGTGTACGTACTGGCGCTGCGGCGCTCGTTCGAGGCCGCGGGACTGGATCCGGAGCAGATCGCCGACACCTTCCTGCTGGTCTGCCCCAGGGACTTCTCGAACCGGCCCTGCCTCAGCCGGATCGATCTGCGCCAGGAACTCGCCGCTCTGGAGTTTCAACTGACCCGGCTTCGGCGCGCCGAGGACTTGGCCCGTGCCCTTCCGGTGACGGCAACCCTCGATGTCGACCGCGACCCGGATGTGCTTCGCGAGTCGGTGGAGCAGTTGCCTGCCTCCTACGTACCCGACTGCCTCTCCTTCTGCGAGATGGCCCACCACTGTCGCGACGAGGCCGATACTCACGGATACCCCGCCCGATTGGGCAGCACCGTGCGGAACAGCCTGGCCGGGATCGACTCCACCAGTACGGCCCTCGCCTTTCTCGACGGCGGCCTGCCGCCCGGTCAGGAGAACACCGAGACCGTCGAACTGCTCATTGCCGCTGACCGGTTGTTCCGGCTGCGCGGGAAGGAGGCCGTATGAGCCTGCTCACCACGGTCGCGACACTCCGTGCGACCCAGACCGGCAGGGCCCAGCCCTTGGCCACGGTCCGACACCACCACCTGGACGACCGTCCGTTCGCCCTGGTACCGCTGACGCTCGCCGGGGAGGCATGCGCACCGCTCGCCGCTCTGGTGGGCACCGACCCGGATCATCCGATCCTGCTCACCGTCCGCGGGCCCAGGGACCGTCGCCTGCGGTTCCAGTTCGTGGAGGAGCTGGCCGCCCTGCTCCTGCACTATGTGGAGGAGTGCAAGGCGGAGGTCGAGACCTATACCGTCGGCCGGGGCGAGAAGATGGAGGAGCGTGAGCGGTCCTGCCGCGCGCCCCAACTGCTGGTCCCCAACGGGGAAGGCATTGCCTACGTTCGGCGGCTCGGTCGTCTGACCCGGCTGCGCAGCACCGAGGGGCCGCATGCCGTCCACCCGCACGTGCCGACGCTCGGCAAGTGGCTGACGCGGTTCGCGGAACAGGCGGAGTTCCCAGGGACGAGCACCATGCTCGCCGTGAGCCGGGTGCTCACCGCACACTGGGCGACCGGCCAGAGTTCCGCCGAGGACTCGCACTTGGCGGCCGTGGTCGCCTGGATCGATCCACCGGAGGGCCTTACCGGGGCTGCAGCCGCCCGGGAGACGGAGAACCCGTTGGTCTGGCCGTCGGCCGGACCGGCGACGGAGCCGGGGTTCGACGAGATCCTGGACGATCTCCTCACCCGTTACGCGGAGGCCGAAGGGCGTGTGCGCGAGCGCATTGGCGAGCGCATCGACCGCGCTCTGTTCGAGCAGATGCGGCCGACCTGGGACCTGCTCTGGCGGGGCGTCGGCCTGGCCCGCACCCTGCCCGAGGGGGGCCACGTCGAGAATCGGTGGACTCTCGACCGTCGTCTCTTCTCCGACTACGCGGCCTATCTTGAGGAGCACGGGCACCCTCAGGGGAAGCGCGACCGAGCGGTCGGAGCGGCCCGACGGCTGGCCAGACTGGAGGAAGCGGCCACCCGCTACCAGACCGAGCGGGCCTTCGACGACCCTCTGGTGATGGCGGAGTACGAGCTGACCGGACAGGCGTTCAGCGGAGAGGTCGTTGCGCGGGACGTGGACCGGTTCGAGCCGGGTAGTAGATCCCCGAAGTGGCGTCCGACGATCACCGTGCACAGCGAGCACCCGGTGAGGCTCCCCGTGGGGACCGCCGTGAGGTCGCCCGCCCGGCCGGGGCAACCTGCCAGGGTCATCGACGTCACCCCGCACGACGGGACCCATCTGGTCATCCTTGAGCTATCCGGTGGCTTCGCGAACAAGCGGAAGCCGCCCCCGCCGGATGGCACACTCGCGGACGTCGGCGAGACGGTGACCTATACGGACCTCGACCTCGGCTCGCAACCGGCGAAGCTGCCCGCCGAGGAGCACACCCCATGGACGCACGGAGGCCCGCCGACGCCTTACGAACCGACCGACGAGGATGCCGAGGAGGAGTGGGCGTGAACGACACCACGCTGGCGACGGTTCCGGCCGCGCGCCTACCCGTCGACGACGCGATGGGCCCGGGGAACCGGGCCGACCGCGCGGTGGCCGGCATCCTGGCCGACCTGGACAGGCCCACCGGGCGAGGGGTGGTGGTGGACTCACCACCCGGCGCCGGCAAGTCCACCCTGGTCAAGCGCGCAACCGGGCACCTCACCGGGGCAGGCCACCAGGTGATGATCGTCGCGCAGACCAACGAGCAGGTCGACGACCTGGTAGACAACATCGCACGCGAGTACCCGGACCTGGCGGTGGGGCGCTTGCACAAGAAGGACTTCCTCCTGCCTCGGCGCGTGGCCCGGCACGCCAACGTCGCCGCCGACGAGAAGATCGATCGCCTGGGCGACCTCCCGGTCGTCGTCTCGACGGCCTCCAAGTGGGCACACGTGGACGCGGAGAAGTCCGGAACCTGGCGGTGGGCGATCATCGACGAGGCGTACCAGATGCGGTCGGACCGGCTGCTCGCGGCGGGACCGCTCTTCGACGCACCTGAGTCCCAGGTGCTGTTCGTCGGAGATCCCGGCCAGCTCGATCCGTTCGCGACCGTGGACACCGACCGTTGGCACGGCCTCAGCTGGGATCCGCTGCGCAACGCCGTCGATGTGACGCTCGCCCACGAGCCTGGTCTGCTCCGGCACCAACTGCCGATCTCCTGGCGGCTGCCGGCGATGGCGGCGCCACTGGTGGCGGAGGCGTTCTATCCGCACTACCCCTTCGAGTCCGGGACCACCGCGGCCGACCGCTTGTTGACCTACGGGAGCACACCCCATCGGTCGACGCCGGAGGACCCGGTGCTCGCACAGGCCGCCCGCTCCGGCTGGGGCTACCTCGAACTGCCGGGGCGCCACACCCTCGACCAAGATCCCCAGATGGCCGAGGCACTCGCGGCGACCGCCTGCCGCCTGCTCGAACGTGGCGCGCTCGTCAACGGTGAAGCGCTGACGCAGGGCCGGATCGCCATCGGTGCGGCGCGGACCGTCCAGGTGGACGCCGTGCGCGCCAGGCTGGCGGAACGGGGCCTCACCGAGATCACCGTGGACACCGCCAACCGGCTTCAGGGGCGGGAGTTCGACGTTACCCTGGTCTGGCACCCGCTCTCAGGGCGCCCGGACGCCTCTGCGTTCCACATGGAGACGGGTCGGCTGTGCGTGCTGCTTTCCCGCCATCGGTTCGCCTGCATCGTGGTGGCGCGCGCGGGCATCACCGACCTCCTCGACCGGCACCCCAGAAGCAGTCCGATCCATCTGGACGTCCCGCTCAAGTTTCCGGACGGCTGGCGCGCCCACCAGGTGGTCATGACGCACCTGGAGCGCCCCGAGCACCGGACCAGACTGAACTAGGAACCGGTCGAGGTCGAGCATCTGGCGCGGGAATGCAATTCTGTGCCACCACGTCAAGGGAGGGGAGCCGTTGCGCAGGGTGCCGCCGGAGATGTTCGGGGCACCGTCGACTACTTCACCACCGACGCGAGGATCGACCACCCCGGCGGTCTCTCGCTGGTCAACGACGCGGGCCAGCCGCTCACCCGCGCCGCCCTGACCGAAGCCCTGCGCGGTCGGGGCGAGCTTCACGGATCACCCACCGACTACCGCAACACGGTCCGGCGCACGCTCTTCCCCGGACTGAGTGAGCAACGCTACGACGGCCTGATCACCGCTCTGCTCCAGCTCCGCACCCCCAAACTCTCCGAGCGCCTAAACCCTTCGCTGCTGTCCTCCCTGCTCTCCCGGGCCCTGTCACCGCTCGGCCAGGGAGAGATCACCGAACTGGCCGAGGGCTTCGAGCGCCTCGACCGGCAGCGCGAACACCTGAGGTCCCTGGACGACGAGGTGGCCGCGGCCACCTCGTCGCGACCCAGCAACGCGGCTACGCCCAGCGCGTCCTGCGCGCGGGCGCCGCGGTGCTCATCTCCGCGACGACCGAGATGGACAACCCGACCTGATCGCCGCCCACCGGGCGCTCCGCACAGGGTAGTCGGCCTCCATTCGCGGTCTTCCGGGTCGCGCCCGCGGCGGGAGGGCGCTTCGCTTCCCGGCCTCGTCCCGGCCGGTTCGCCGACATCTCCGGGACCGGCTGCCTATCGTGGTCGGGTGATCTCCCACGTCTGGACGCCTTCCTCGTTCTGGACTCCGCCGCTTCCGCTGCTGCCGGGCAGTGGCGGAACGGAGACCTTCACCCTGGGCCAGTGCCGGGAGCTGACGCGCAGGGGTGTCGACAACCAGGTGGTCACGTTCCGGCTCGGCGGGCAGGACGGCCGGGCGCAGGCACCCGATGTGCGCTTCACCGGCTACCCGACCCCGGAGGATGTCGGCCTGCTGGAGGGCGAGGTGGTTCTGGCGACCGAGCCATTGCGCCTGCCGACCGTCCGGGTGCCGCACGTGATGATGCACAACCTCCCACTGGTCGGCCGGGACCTGGCGTTCTACCGGGACGGCTACGCGGGGCACCGGCTGCTCGCGCCCAGTTCGGCGGCCGCCCGGGGGTGGGCCGCCTTTCTGGGCCTGGATCCGGGCGGGATCGGAGTCGTTCACCCGTTCGCCGGTGCCGAGTTCGCGACGGAGCCGGTGCCGGCACGCGGTGCGGGCCCGGTGCGGGTGCTGTTCGCGGGGCGGCTCGGCCCCGAGAAGGGTGTCTACACGCTGTTCGAGACCTTGCACTCGTTCGCGGAGGACGGGGACTTCGCGTTCACGGTGGTGCTGGCGGGCAGCCAGGACGCCGCTTACACGCTGGTGGAGCCGCTGGTGCGGGCCCATCCGATGATCGAGGTGGTGCCGCCGCGAACCTCCGCGCGGGAGATGGCGCGGCTGCTGGTGACGCAGGACGTGCTCGTGATGCCCAGCCACAGCACGCTGTGGGTGGAGCCGTTCGGCACTCTGTCCGCCGAGGCGCAGCACGCGGGCTGTCGGGTGGTGGCCAGCGACCTGGGCGGCCTGCCCGAGTCCGACTGCGGGGGCCTGGTGCTGTGCCGCCCCGACGACCCGCTCGCGCTGGGCCGGGCGATCCGTCGGGCGGCAGCGCTGGGCCGCCTGACGCCCGCCGCGCGCGGGGCCGCCGCCCGGCACCGCACCGTGGCGCACTCGGTCGACGAACTGCTGGCCGCGTTGCACGGCGGGCTGCCCGCACTCGGCTGAGGTGCGGCCCGGCAGGGACACGCTCATGCACCTGCGGGACCGGGTGGGTGGATGGGTGGGTGGGTGGGTGGTCACTCCGCCCCGCCCGAGCCGCCGCGCGGGGCGGTGACCCGGCGGTAGATCGACCGGATGCCGTCGGTCCACCGCTGGGCGCCGTAGACGCTGGAGGCGTGGTCCAGGCAGGCTTGTCGGCGCGCTGCCGGCGCCGAGGTCAGCACCTCGATCAGCGCCGCCGCGAGCGCGGCCGGGTTCCGCGGCGGCACCAGTACCCCGACGCGCGGGTCGGCGACGCTCCAGCGCAGGCCGCCGACCCGGGTCGCGACCACCGGTGTGCCGCAGGCCATCGATTCCACGGCGACCAGACCGAAGGGCTCGTAGTGCGAGGGCACGGCCGTGACGTCCGCGGCACTGTAGTAGCGGGCGGTGGCCGCGTGCGGGACAGGTCCGCGAAGGTCCACGCCCTCCGTCAGCCCATGGTTTTCGATCAGCGCCGCCAGCGGTCCGGGGCCGGTGCGCCGCCCCGGTGCCTCGCCGCCCACGACGACGAGAACCGCTGCGGGGACCGCCTGCCGTACGAGGGCGAAGGCGGGGACGAGGTCCTCCCAGCCCTTGCGCGCTTCGAGCCGCCCGACGAACAGGACCACCGGCGCGTCGGCCGGCAGGCCCAGTTCGGCGCGGGCGAGGTTCCGGTCCCGTGGGACCAGGACAGCGGTGTCGACCCCGGGCGGCACCAGGTGCAGGGTACGCCTCGGTGTTCCGAACAGCCTCTGCAGATCGGTGAGTTCACCGGGACTGCTGGCCACGACGGCGGCGGCGCGCAGGCCGATGCGGCGTTCGATCCGGTGCCTGGCCGCGAAGTGCTCCCCGGTCTGGTCCGCCGCGCCTGGGCCGATCGCCGCCCGGCGCACGGCCCCCAGGGAGTGGTGGGTGTGCACCAGTGGTACCGGGTGGCGGTCGCCCAGCCGCAGGGCGACGGCGGCGGAGTACCAGTAATGACTGTGCACCACATCGTATCCACCTGCCTCCCGGTGGAGTTCGACGACACCTTCGCAGAACTCGTCGAGCACTTCGCCGAACCGCTCGCGGGGCAGCGGCCCGACCGGTCCGGCCGGCACCCGGACGGTCCGCGCGCCGGGAGCGATCGCCTCCTCCCGGGCCAGCCGCCCGTCCGCCCAGCGGGTGACGACGTCGACCGTGCAGCCGGAGCCGGCCAGTCGTCTCGCCAGTTCCCTGACATAGACATTCTGCCCGCCGCAGAACTCGCCTCCCGGGGTGGCCATCGGGTCGGCGTGGTCGGATATGTGCAGGACACGCATGGAGATACCTCGGCGGGACGGTGCCGGTCGGTTTCGGCAGGTTTCGTTGTGCGGGGCAGGAGCCGGGGTCAGGGCCGGGGCGGCGGGCGAGTCGGGGGGCGCGAAGTCAACTTTCCTCCACCGCGAGCCTTTCAGGATTCGCGGCATCCGGCCACAGGCCCGGCCGCGGACGGGATCCGGAGGGTCGCCGGGTCGACCGGGGCGGCTGTGATTCCCCGATCGGTACTGCCGAAGGCCGCGGTGCTCCCACGGCGGCCGGCGGCCGACGCCCGCAGCGGTGACGGAACCGCGAGCGCCACGGATGTGACATCGGCCACACCGCAGCTGCCGGGCAGTGGCCAACTGGCGCCGAAAGCAGCCGGATCGGCAGGTCAGAGGCATGATCCGAAGCGCCGGCCGACCCGGGGCCGGTCGAACGGGATGGCGGGCCGGGGAGGTTTGACCCTAGCCTGCCCGCCATGTCCCAGAACACGAACACTCCCGGTTTCCCCGGGCAGCCGGCCGCTCCGGCCGGCGACTCCGCCAAGGTGCAGCGCCAGGTGCAGAAGCAGGCCGGCGTCGGACCGGTCTCCGGTGGCGGCGGCACCCTCTTCTCCGAGCCCGTCCTGGTGGTGAACCAGAAGGCCAAGCTGATCGAACTCACCAACGAGTACGCCGTCTTCGACCAGCAGGGTGTCACGCTGGGCTCGGTGGTCCAGATCGGTCAGGGCGCGCTGCGCAAGGTGATCCGCCTGCTCACCTCGCTCGACCAGTACCTCTCCCACAAGCTGGAGATCCGGGACGCGAACGGCGCCCCGGTGCTGGTGCTGACCCGCCCGGCGAAGTTCATCAAGTCGCGGGTGATCGTGCAGCTTCCGAACGGCCAGGAGGTCGGCCAGATCGTTCAGCAGAACGCGATCGGGAAGATCAACTTCGCGCTGGAGGTCGGCGGGCAGAAGATCGGCGCCGTCAAGGCCGAGAACTGGCGGGCCTGGAACTTCTCCATCGTCGACGCGACGGACACCGAGATCGCCCGGATCACCAAGACCTGGGAGGGCCTGGCGAAGACGATGTTCACCACGGCCGACAACTACGTGCTCCAGATCCACCAGCCGCTGGCCGACCCGCTGCTCAGCCTCGTCGTGGCGACCGCGCTGACCGTGGACACCGCGCTGAAGCAGGACGCCCGCGGCCTCGGCTAGTCGCGCCCCGTTTCGCTGTTCGCACCCCACCTCCCCGTCCGGGGGTGGGGTGCGAACGCCGTAAGCGGGCTCAGCCGGGGCGCCGGCGGGTGAACTCCGCGATCTGGCCGCGCCGCAGGGCGTCGAACTTCAGGTCCTCGCGGCCGGGGTCGGGGAGGAGGGCATTGGGCCAGACCAGCGCCAGTTCGTAGCCGAAGTCGGCGAGCCAGTCGAGGCGTTCGGTGAGGATGGCGTCCGGCGCCTGGGTCTTGCGGGACTGTTCGAGCATCGGCCAGAGGTTCTGGGTCCGGCGCATCGGCCCGATCTGGTCCAGGACGACCTTGTCACCACGGGCCGCGGCGTCCCGCTGCGCGATGTCGAGCTCCCCGCTGGTGATGCAGCCGAACTCGCCGAGGAACGGGCGCGGGCCGGTCAGTCCGGAGAGGACCGGCAGGGCGTCCAGGCCCGGGGCGGAGGCGTAGTAGTGGAACTGCGGGCGGGTCACCCTGACGCTGCCGAAGACGTTGGTGATGTCCCGGTAGTAGCGGTGCCCGACGGTGGACGGCAGTCCGGCCGCTTCCACGGCGGCGACGCAGTCCTTCATGAGCGCGATCAGCGCGTCCTGCTTGACGGCCGGGCCGAAGAGGCTGCCCGTGAGCGGACTGACGCACCAGTACGGCTCGTTGACGACGTCCACGGCGTGGACCACCTTGCGGTGCTTCGCGATCGCCGCGACCAGCGGTTTGATCGTGCCGTTGACGAACGTCGCCCGGTAGGTCGGGTCCTCGGCGACGGCCCGCCGGCCACGGCCGTAGTTGAGGTCGGTGGGTGTGGCCGGTCCGGGCGCGAAGTACTTCAGTGACCACTCCTCCGGTCCGTCGAAGAAGCCGAAGTCGAGGAGGACCGGCACGATCCGCAGACCGGCCTTCTCCACCTTGACCAGGAGTTCCTCCACGTCGTCGAGGAACTTCTGGTGGACTCGTTGCGGCGGCTCGAACCGCCAGCGGTTGGCCTCGCGGAAGGCGTTGACGCAGGACACGGTGCCGTCGTAGTTGACGCCGTGGGCCATCAGCCACATCCGCACCACGGTGACGCCGAGGCCGCGCAGCGCGGCCAGGTTCCGGTCCAGGTCGGAGCCGGCCGCCTGCCACGGGTGCGGTTTGCCCTTCTCGTGGATGTTGGGCCCGATGGTGATCGGGTCGTTGCGCATCCAGGGGTAGTTGACCCCGACCTCCATCGCGGCCTCCGCCGGCTCAGCTCATCTGCGGGAGATTGGTGTTGAGTTGGATGTCGGTGCCGGACGAGGGGGTGTACTCGTTCCACTCGGCGATCAGCTCGCCCTTCTCCCCGGGCTGGACGACGGGGACCGGCGTGCCGGTGCCGTCGTGCCGGTGCAGCAGCCGGTCGAGGGTCAGCCGACCGGGGTCGGGAACCGCCACCACCGTGCAGGTCTCCTGGAGGTCGGGGTGACGGGTGGAGTCGATCACGACCGGCGCGCCGGGGGTGAAGCCCCGGCTGGAGGCGACCGGGATGGTGACCGGCAGCGCGGGGTTGACGGGGTTGGGGCCGATGACGGCCGAGCACTCGGTGCTCACGGTGTCCTCGATCCGGACGGAGCCGCGGCCCGGATTGGCCGGCGGGATGCCGGGGTAGTAGTGGTCGTCGTAGGCGGCGATCTCCTGGGCGATGGTCAGGTACGGGTGGTCGGCGGGGATGTCGGCGTCCTTGAAGCCGCCCTCGCAGAAGCGCACCCAGGCGTCCTCCCAGCCCTTGCGGATGGTCAGCACGATCCGCGCGCCGCCGGCCCGCAGGAATGCCTGTCGGGTGGGGTCGGGGTGGCGGATGTGCCGGACGAAGTCCCAGGAGTCGGGCGCGTCCCAGAAGTAGGAGTAGAGGAAGGTCACCACGTTCTCCCACTCCACGGCCTGGTTGACGAACCGGACCAGGTCCTCGTGACGCCTCAGCTTCGCCCAGGCGCCGTCCGGCGGGGTGAGCGCCCCGGGTGCGAACCCGGCGCCGTGCGCGGTGTCCACGCCCGCCGCGCGGAGTGCGTCCACCGCGCCGGGGGCCATGAACTCGTACTCGGTGCCCAGGAGATGGCGGAGCACGCACTTCATGATCTCGTCGTTCTCCTCGCGCCGCAGGGTGAGGGTGTCCACCCCGGCGAGGCGGTCCTCCAGGGCGGAGATCCGGTTGGCGATGTCCTGCTGTTCGGCGAGGTACCTGGTCTGCGCGGCGTCGTGCAGCATGTTCCACACCTGGGACTGCCAGCGGGAGAACAGCTCGGGCGTCCGGGTGGTGGTGATCTTCAGGCCCACCCAGGCGGGCCCGACGTCATGGAGGAAGATCAGCACGTTCTGCTCGCCGGTCCGGCCCTTGAAGGCGTTGTACGGAGGGTCGCTGAGCACCACGGCGTCGTGCAGCGGATCCCCGGAGTCCTTCTCGAAGCCGCTGCCCTCCACGCCGTAGTGCATCCGCTGGTTGTCGGCGAGCATGCCGAGGTGGAACTCGGCCGTGACGGCGGAGACGGCGTAGCCGTCCTCGATCCGGAAGCGCATCGGGTAGAAGTGCCAGCCGCCGCCGGCCGGCACGTTGTCGTTGGGGAAGATCTCCTTGGTGGCCTCCGGCGGGTCCGGCACCTGCACGCCGTGGAGGTCGCCGAGGACGCGGTAGTGCTTGCGGTTCGGCGGGAACCCGGGCACCTGGTCCGCCGGGCGGACGTCGTCGGTGATGTCGTCGTGCGGCAGGTTGAAGACGAAGGGGCCGAGGGCGGCCCGCAGCGCGGCCAGTTCGACGTAGTCCTTGCGGATCGCGGCGGCGGGCTCCGGGACCACGATGTCGTAGGCCGCCCGCAGGCCGTACCGGTAGAGCCGGACCCGCCAGGTCCGCAGCAGGCTGAAGTAGTCGATCCGGACCGCCTGCGTCTGGCTCGGGTTCTTCACCGTCCGGGTGGTGGTCTCCTCGGTGCCGGTGACGGTCAGCGTGGAGATGGTGACCTTGTGCTCCTGCTTGGCGCGCGAGGACGCCTTCTGGGTCAGCCCGGAGGCGTGCTTGCGGCTCTCCGACGCGGAGGTGGAGGAGCTGTCCTGGGTGGTGAACCCGGACGAGGCCGAGCCGTTGATCACCGGAATGCCGCCGGACACGGTACCGGTGATGTTGAACTGGTTGGAGTGCTGCTGCTGGCTGGCGGTGGACTGGGAGAGCTCGGTGTTGTCGGTGACCCCCGTCTCGCTGTAGCTCTCCAGCGAGTCCGTCACGATGGAGGTGAACTCCCGGGAGGTGACCGACCACTCCTTGTGGGTGACGGCCGTCTCCTCCAGCGGGGCCAGCGGGATGGTGGCGATCAGCTCACCGCGCTGGATCCCGGCCGGCGCCATCTCCAGACGCTCCAGGTTGAGCATGCTCAGCCGACTGGAACGGGTGTTGAACACGAGGCTCCGGACGGCGACGACGGCACGGTCGGCGTCCGCCGTCGCCGACTCACCCGCGGCGCGGCGCAGTTGCGCGACCGCGAGGCCGAACGCGACGAGTTCGTCGACCGGCACCGCGGCGAACGGCGCCGGGCCCGCAGGCTCCGCCGCACCCTCCTCGTACCCGGCGAGCAGCCGGGCGAGTTCCCCGTCCGGCGGGCGGTCGGCCGCACGCGCGGCGGCCTCCACCTCGCCGGGACGCAGCGCGAGTCGATGGGCGAAGCCGTGCTTGAGCAACGCCTGGCCACTGGACGGCGGCGTGATGTCCAGCGCCACCAGGGTGGCCTTGGGAATGTGCCGCGAGGCCGGCACCAGCACGGGCGAGGGGTCGGTCCCGGGGGTGGCCGGGGGAGCGGTCGGGATCGGGACGCCGACTCCCGCCACCGGAGCGGCGGACGGCGGGTGGTCGACGGTTGTGGAGGGCTCGGATGCGTGATCGGACATGGTCGTCCTCCCGGACGCGTCGATCTGGCGAGCAGTCAGGAACCAGGTACGCCAACCGTAGGAATCCCGCCCCCACGATGACCAGACCTGCCCTCCACTGTCACCTCATCGAGTGACATCACCCCGGCGCGCCGCCCGCCGCGGCCCCGCCGGGACCCTCGGCGGGCGGTCCGGAGCCGCGGGTGCCCGGGCGTGGGCCCGTCGTTCCGGGTGACGGTGCCGAGGCGCGCCGGTGCGGTGGGCCGATCTCTCCGCAGCAGGGGCGCCCCCCGGTCAGGACGGTCCGGTACAGGCTCCGGAGTTCCGCGCCGGGTCCGGTGCCCAGTTCCTCGGCCAGCCGTCGCCGGACCGCGCCGTACCGCTCCAGCGCCTCCGCGCCCCGGCCGGCCGCGTGCAACGACTGGATCAGCACGCATTCCAGGGGTTCGGCGAGCGGATATTCAACGGTGAGATCGGGCACGGCGGAGATGACCGCGGAGGGACGGCCGAGCCGGAACTCCGCCTGCGCCCACCGGACCAGGGCGTCCAACCGTCGCTGGTGCCAGCTCGCCCGGACCTGCGCGGCCCAGGCGCCCGGGAGACCGGCCAGGGGTTCTCCCCGCCACAGGCCCAGGGCCTCGGCGAGCGTCGCGGCCCTCGCCGCGTCGTCGTTCGGCGGGCTGCCGCCCTGTTCTACGAGCCGACGGAACCGGTGGAGATCGACCAGTTCGGGGTCGATCTCCAGCACGTAGCCGGCGTGTCGGCGCTCCACCCGCGCCGCCGCCCCGCCACCGGGTGCGGTGGTCTGTCTCAGCAGCCCGCGGATCCTGCTGAGATGGGCGTACAGCGCGGTCCGGGGGCCGGCGGGCGGCTCGTGGCCCCAGACCCGGTCGACGAGCGCCTCCATCGAGACCGGTCTTCGGGCGTTGACGACCAGGACCGCGAGAACCACTTGTTGTTGCGGCGTCCCCACGCCGAGCGGCCGGCCCGCCGACCGGACCTCGACCTCGCCCAGCAGCCGGATGTCCACATGTCCCCCCGTACGGTCGACGGCCCGTGCGAAACATCCCCACGGTCCATGCTGGCTGGCTCGACAAGGCGTCCGCAAGGTGTCCGCAAGGTGCCCGCAAGGTCGGTACCCAGGCGGTGGCGGCAGGGTGGGAAGTCCGGGCCGGCGTGGTCGGAACGGGCGAACCGGCCGTGTTCGCCCGCCGGTTGAGACCTTCGGAGGAGAACAGCATGCGGATGTACCGTCCCCGGCGGGCCGACGGTTCCGGGAGGACCGCCCGACCCGCTCCGCTCACCCCGGCGGCCCTGGTGGCGGCACTGGCGTTCGCCGTCCTCGCGGCCTTCGCCTCCACGCCCGCGCAGGCGGCCGAACCCACTCGGTACGAGCTCGTGAACGTCCGGTCCGGGCTGCGCGCCGATGTCATGTGGGCGTCGGCCGATGCCTACACCGGCGTCTTCCTGTGGCCGAACAACACCAGCGCGTCCCAGGAGTACGAGCTGCTCGACAGCGGGAACGGGTACTTCCGGATCAAGGCCAGGCACTCCGGCCAGTGCCTCATGCTCGACTGGCGTTCGGGCTCCTACACCAACGGCACCGGCGTCCTCCAGTACCCGTACTGCGACGCCGGTTACGCGCCGGCCGAATGGACCACCGCCTGGGTGGGCCACCCGTGCATGTGCTTCCCCACGACCATGATCCTGAAGAACCGGGCCACCGGCAGGTGCCTCGACGCGACGTCCTCGACCGGTGCGCCGGTGCAGCAGGCCCGGCTGCAGCAGTGGGACTGCATCTCCGGCGACGAGGCGTGGAACACGGGGAACCAGAGCTGGAACCTCTTGCAGCTCAACAACTTCCCCAACCCACCCGGTGTGCGCTGAGCGGCCGCGACGGCGGCCGCGTCCCGGGCCGGACCGTGGCCCGGGACGCGGCCGTTCAGCGCGGGCGGTCGTGCTGCCAGTCCCAGGGGACGGCGGCGAACACCGGGGCGTCGGCCGCGCGCAGGAGTCGATGGGGGCCGCAGGCGCGGTCGAAGCGGGCGCGGCTGCCCGGGGCCGCGTCGCGGAGGTCGGCGAGGACGGCGCGGTCGGGGACGGTCCGGGCCAGGGCGGCGAGGGCCGGATCGGTGGTTCCGGTGCGCAGGGTGGGCGCGGGGTGGAGGGGGAGCTCGGGGCCGTCGGGGTGGAGGGCGTCCCAGAACTCGTCCGCGTAGGGCTGGACGCCGTCCTCGAAGCCGACCCCGTCGACGAGGTCCTCGGCGGTGCCGACCAGCCGGTCCAGCCAGGCGGCGAGCGAGGGGGCCTGGACGTACAGTCCGCCTTCCCGGTACTGCATGAGCACCTGGCCCCAGGTCCCGTCGGGGGCGAGGTCCACCCAGGTGAACCCGCCGCCGCCGTCGTCCGACACCACGTGCCGCGGGTCGGGCAGCGCCGGGTTGCTCCGCCGACCCGGGTGGCCGATCAGGCGGACCTCCACCGGCGGTACGGAGAAGCCGCCGAGGTGGCGCAGGAGTTCGCGCTCGGCGGGCGGTACCGGTGCGGGGAGGGGGAGTCCGGTGGCGTCGGGGCCGGTGCCGTCGAGGCCGGGGAGGACGGCGAGGTCGAACGGGACGCGGGCCGCGAGCGAGCGCAGGCGGGTGGCCAGGGAGTGACCGGTGATCATGGCGCCACGCTACCGGAGCCCCGGGAGCCGCCGGATCGGCCGGGCGGGTGCCCGTCGGCGCGGGAACACGCCGTGGGGCGCCGCACCCGCTATCCAGGGTTCATGCCGCTCTCGCACCCCAGCAGTACCGGAGGACTCCCCGGACGGCGCCCCGCGCCGGGCGGTAGCGCGGCACGCGGCGGTGCGCCATGCCGCTGAGGCGGCCCGGCCCCCGGCGCCAGGACCCGCGGCGCCCGGACCCCCGGGGGCCGGGCGCCGCCGCGCCCGGTGCGGGCCCGGTGCTGCGCGGGCTCTCCGACTACGCCTGGCGGCTGCTCCTCGTCGCGGTGGCCGGGTACCTGGTGCTGACGGTGCTGGGGCGGTTCCACCTGATCACGCTGGCCGCCTTCCTCGCGCTGGTGATCACCTCGGTGGTCCGGCCGCTGGTCGATCTGGTCGGCCGGGCCGTGCCCCGCCCGCTCGCCGTGCTGATCGGTCTCGCCGTCGCGATCCTGGTTCCGGCGGGCCTGCTCGCGCTGGTCGGCGAGACCGTGGCGAACGACCTGGACCGCCTGAGCCGTGAGTTCGAGGGCGGACTGGACCGGCTGGAGCGGCTGCTGGAGGGGGCGCCGTTCCGTCTGGAGCCCTCGACCTTCGACGACCTGCAGCGGAAGGTCGCCGACTTCGTCTCCGCGCACCGCTCGACGCTGATCAGCACGGCCGTCAGCGGCGCCGGGCGGCTGGCCGAGCTGGGGACCGGCGCCGCGCTCGCGGTCTTCATGTCGGTGTTCTTCCTGCACTCCGGGGACCGGATGTGGCGCTGGAGCGCCTCCCAGCTCCCGGCCGCCGCCGGGGAGCCCCTCGACCGGGGCGGCCGGGTGGCCTGGCGGACCTTCGCCGGGTACACCCGGGGCATCTTCGTCGTCGCCGCGACCAACGCCGCCATGGTCGGCATCGCGCTGTACTTCCTGGGTGTGCCGCTGGCCGTGCCGCTGACGGTGCTGGAGTTCCTCGCCTCCTTCGTCCCGCTGATCGGCTCGCCGATCGCGATGCTGGTCGCCTCCGTGGTGGCACTGGCCGCCCGGGGGCCGGTGATCGCGGTCGTCGTGCTGCTGCTGATCGTGGTGATCGGCCAGATCGAGGGCCATCTGCTGCACCCGCTGGTGATGAGCCGGGCGGTCAGCCTGCACCCGGTGGTGGTCGCGATCTCGGTGCTGGCGGGCAGTATCGCGGCGGGGGTCATCGGCGCCGTGGTCGCGGTGCCCCTCGTCTCGGTGCTGTGGGCGGTCTACGCCGACCGGCGGGGCCCGGCGCCGGAAGCGGCTGCCTCCGAGCCGTCCGGACCTCCGGCGGTGCGGGGCGGCTGAGCCGGCGCCGGTGACCCGGGCGGGTTCAGCGGGCGCTGCCGAGGTTCCGGTCGGCGTCGTCGCCCTCGATCATGAGGGTGGTCTCCTCGATCCGGCGGAAGCGGCCGTCGGGGGCGAACTCGCCGAAGAGGTAGACCTCCATCCGGACGGTGGAGCCGTCGGTCTTGACGACCTCCATGGTGTGCCGGTCGGCGTAGCGGTCGCCGTCGGCGAGCTCGTCGTGCACCGCGACCGATCCGCCCGCGACGACCGTGCGCAGGTGGGCGATGTGGGCGAGGAACTCGGTGCGGTCCGCCCAGCTGCCGTCGGTGCGCTGGCGGTAGTCGGGGGCGAAGTGGCGGTCGGCGGCCTCGTCGAGGTCGAGTCCGGGGGTGAGGAGAAGGTCGGTGAGGGCGGCGCGGATGTCGGTGCGGGTGGCGGTGCTGTTCACGGGGGTCCTCCGGTGGGTGACGAAGCTGCAGAGTGATGCGTGCCTCAAGCACGCTTATGACTCTAGCAGGGAAAGCGTGCTCAGCGCACGCTAATCTGAGGGAATGACGGATTCGACAGGACAGGACATCGCCGAGGCCCTCGGGCTGCTCCTCCGCCGCGGCACCCGCACCCAGCTCCACGCCCGGCTGACCGAGGGACTCGGCGAGGAGGTCGACGACCTCACCTACCCGGTCCTCAGCGGCCTCGCCCGCACCGGCCCCCTCAGCGCCGCCGACCTCGGCCGCGAGATCGGGCTCGACCGCACCACCGTGACCCGTCGCGCCGACCGCCTGGAACGGGCCGCCCTGCTCGAACGCCGCCCCGACCCGGCCGACCGCCGCGCGACCCTGCTCGCCCTCACCGACGCCGGCCACGACGTCGTCGCCGTGACCCGCCGACGCCTGGCCACCGACATCGAGACCGCCCTCGCCACCTGGCCGCAGGAGGACGCACGCACCTTCGCCCGCCTGCTGCGCCGCTTCCTCGACGAGGGGCCGTTCACCCCCGACCGCGACTGACCCGGGCCCGCTCCGGGTCGACCGCGCGGCGGTCGCCGGTCGGCGTCTTCAGCGGTGACGCCCACCGGAACGCGCTGGTCTCGGCGGAGTGGGACGGTCCGGACCGGATCCGGCTCACCACGCGGGGCGGTGAGGTGTTCGTGGTGGCCCTCGATCCGGGGACCGGTCGGCCGGAGCGCCGGGTCCGGGCGGGCTGACCTCCGCGCGCGAGGGTGACGCTCCGGCCCGGTCGCCGGATCCGGTGACGGGGTGCTACGCCGCGAGGCTCCGCGCCGCGTCGCGGATGACGTCGAGCACGAAGTCCGGGTGGGACAGCATGGGGACGTGGCTGCTGTCGACGGCGTAGGTCTTCGCGCCCATGCGCTCGGCGGCCGCCCGCTCCAGGTCCGGGTTCACGGTGCGGTCGTTGTTCGCGACGATGTACCAACTGGGCTTCGTGCGCCAGGCCGTGCCCGGGACCTGCTGGCCGAACAGGTCCGGCACCGGAACGGCGCCCGTCGCCAGGACGAGCTTCTGCTCCTCCTCCGGCAGGTCGCCGCAGAAGTCGGGGACACCGGCCTCGGTGAGCCAGATCCGGCCCTCGCTGATGTCGAGCTTCCCGAACACGGGGGTGGCGTCGAACTTGTTCTGCTGGTCCTGCGAGGTCTCGTCCTCGTCGGGAGCGAGCGCGGCGATGTAGACCAGCGCGCCGACGCGGTCGTGGACGCCGGCCTTGGTGATCAGGGTGCCGCCGTAGGAGTGCCCCACCAGCACGACCGGGCCGGGCACGTGGTCGATGGAGCGGGTGACGCACGCGACGTCGCCCGCCAGCGAGTCGAGGCCGTGCTGCGAGCACGACACCGTGTGGCCCTCGGCCTGGAGGGCGGGGACGAGCTTGTTGAAGCACGAGCCGTCGGCCCAGAGTCCGTGGGCGAAGACGATGCTGGCCTTGGTCGTCATGTGTGTCCTCCTGCGTCGATGTCGAGCCATGACGGGAACCGTGGGGCCGGAGCCCACTCCAGCCTCGGGTGGGACCCGCACTTCCGCGCCCCGGCCGCGGCCGACCGGACGTCCCCGCACGGCGGTCCCGCGCGTGGACACCATCGCCCCTCGGCCCGGCCGAGGAACGTGGGACGGCCGCTCAGGGCGTCGGGGTCGGGTCGGAGACGCGGGTGAGGGCGTCGCGGAGGGCGGCGCGGGTGGTGATGCCGAGCTTGGGGAAGGTGCGGTAGAGGTGGGCGCTGACGGTGCGCGGGGAGAGGCGCATCCGTTCGCCGATCTCCTTGTTGGTCAGGCCGCCGGCGGCGAGTTCGGCGACGCGGCGCTCCTGCCAGGTCAGCGGGAGCGGGTCGGGTTCGGGCGTGCGGGGCGCGACGCCCGCGGCCCGGAGTTCGGCGTGGGCGCGCGCGGCCCAGGCGGGGGCGTCGAGGCGGTCGAAGGTCTTGGCCGCCTGGGTGAGGGGGATGCGGGCGGCCGCCGCGCCGTGGACGCGGCGGAGGGCGGTGCCGTGCGCGAGCCGGATCCGGGCCAGTTCGAACGGGAACCGCTCGGCGGCCGGGTGGGACTGGGCGCGGGCGTAGTGCGCCGCGGCCTCGGTGTCGTCCTCGGCCGTCATGGCCAGGGCGCCGTGGGTGATCAGGGCCAGCCGGGGGGAGAGGTCGGGCAGGCCGGCGTCCCGCGCGGCCAGCGCGTGGGCCCGGGCCTGTTCGGCGCGGCCGGTGTGCAGGGCCGCCTCGACGAGGTCGAGCAGGGTCCGGGACGCCTGGTAGGCGTAGGGCCGGAACGCTCCCGGCGGCGTGATGCCGATGGTGTGGAGGAACGCGGTCTCGTAGTCGCCGGCGCTCAGCGCGGCGGTGGCGCCGGCGGCGTCGGCGATCTGGGTCAGGAATCCGATGCCGCGCGGTCGGGCCCACGCGTCGACTGCCGTCTGGAGCTCGCGGGCCTCCGCCGTCCGGCCGCGCACGGCGGCCAGCTGGGCGAGGTAGGCCCGGGTCTGGTGGGCGAAGAGGCCGTGGCCGCGTTCGGTGGCCAGGGCGAGGGCGCGCCGTCCGGTGCGTTCGGCGGCGTCCCACTGGCCGAGTGCCATCTGGTCGAGCAGCACCAGGTGCAGCATGACGATGCCGCTGGACATGGCGCCCGTGTCGAGTTCACGGTCGACCACGCGCTCCAGGTACGGGCGCAGCGGGCTCAGGACGTCGAGGTGGTAGGCGGACACGGCGAGCCGGGTGACGTCCCACGGGTCCTGGTCCTCCAGGCCGGCCGAGGCCAGTTCCACCCGCCGGGACCAGCCGGCGCCGTGCCGGACGACGTCGCTCCAGGTGCTGCCGTACATCCACGCGCGCTCGGTGGCGAGGCCGCCGAGGGTGGCGAGGAGCTCGTGGGTGCGCTGCCAGGTGGTGCGGTCCCCGGCGTACTGGCTGACGGCGAGCAGCAGGCTGACGAGCCGGTCGAGCACCTCGTCGGCGGGGTCGGGCCCCCGGCCCGGCCGGTCGGGCCGTTCCTGTGCGTCACGCAGGTCGCGCAGGTCACGGGCGTCGCGCCGGTCGGGGGAGTCGCGGAGCCGCTCCACGGCCGCGACGATCCGGCGGTGGGTGGACCTGACCTCACCCTCCCGGTACAGCGCCAGGTAGGAGTCCGCGAGGACGGCGGCGGGGCTCGCGTCCGTGCCGGGGGTGGCGGCCAGCGCGAGGCTGCGAGCCCGCCCGAGGTGGTCGGTCTGCCCGGCGACGTACGCGGCCTCGCCGAGCCGCCGGGACCGGTCGACCCGGGTCTCGCTCAACTCCGCGGCGCGGGTCAGCCAGGAGACGGCGATCCGCGCGTCGCCGCGCCGGGTGGCCGAGCGGGCGGCGGCCTCCAGGTCGGCGGCCACGCCCTCCTCGGGGTCGACGGTGGCGGCCGCCAGGTGGGTGGCGCGCCGTTCCGGGTACTCCCGGTGCAGGTGGGCCAGCACCCGGTGGGCGGCGCGGCGCTGGTCCGGCGTGGCGAGCTGGACGACGCTCGACCGCACCAGCGGGTGCCGGAAGGCGAGCTCGCCGGTGGCCGGTTCGACGACCAGCAGGCCGCAGGCGACGGCCGCGTCGACCTCGCGCATGCGGTACCGCGTGACGGGCGCCGGACCGTCGCCGGGCCGGGCCGCCGCTCCGTCGAGGGCGCCCCGGAGCAGTTCCGCCCGGACGGTGTCGTCGAGGCGGGCGAGGCGGGCGGCGTAGATCTCCTGGATCCGCCGGGGAAGCGGTACGCCGTGCAGGCCGAGCAGGTCCTGGGCGGGGCCGTCGCCGGGCCGGGAGGCGAGGTGGACGGGGAGTTCCAGCAGGGCGAGCGGGTTGCCGCCGGCCTGGTCCAGGACGAGGCCGCGGACCTCCCGGCCGAGTTCCGGGTGGCACAGGTCCAGCAGGCGGGTGGCGTCCGCGTCGGCGAGCGCGCCGACCGGCGCCTCCGGCAGCGCCGCGGCGTCGAACCGCGAGGCGGTGTCGGCGCGGACGGCCACCAGGAGCTTGACCCCCGGGCGGCCGGCCAGCCGGCGGCCGACGAAGCCGCACACCTCGGCGCTGGCCTCGTCCAGCCACTGGCCGTCGTCGAGGACGAGCAGCAGCGGACGGCCCTTCGACGCCGTCCAGGAGAGCAGGTCGAGGACGGCGATGCCGAGTGCCATGACCGGCGGTGGCGCACCGTCGGACCGGCCGAAGACCGCGTCGAAGGCGGCGCGGGCGGTGGCGCCCAGCCGGGGGCCGGAGGGGCTGTCGGGCCGGGGACCGGGAGAGCCGTCGGTCCGGTCGCCGTCCGGGAGGAGCGGGTAGAGGAGTTGGTGCAGCCCGGCGTGCGGCAGTCCGCTCTCCGCCTCGACGCCGGTGGCGCGGACCACCAACTGCCCGTCCTCGGCCGCGAGCCGCGCCGCGAGATCGAGCAGGGTGCTCTTGCCGACGCCCGCCTCGCCCCTGAGGACCAGGGCCTGTCCGTCGGGGGCCCGGACGAACGCGGACAGCCGCGCCCGCTCGTCGTTCCGGCCGACCATCACCATGCCCGGTTCCAAGCCCGGTTCCCTCCCCTGCCCCGAAGGCGCGCGCCCCGACCATATTCAACTGGACGGTTAGTTGATTACACTGTGGCTTTGGTGAACCTGTCAAGTAAACGGTTAGTTAGGAGCAGGGTGCATGGAGCGTGACGCCGAAGCCACCAAGCGGAGACTCGTCGCGGCCGGCCGGGCCGAGTTCGCCGCGCACGGGCTGAACGGCGCGCGCGTCGACCGCATCGCCGTCGCGGCACGGAGCAACAAGGCGCAGATCTACCACTACTTCGGGAACAAGGCCGGGCTGTTCGACGCGGTCTGGAACGAGATGGTCGAGCAGATCGTGCTGAGCGTGCCGCTCGACGTGGACGACCTGCCCGGGTTCGCGGCGAGCCTGGGCGACCTGTACGCCGAGTACCCGGAGATGCCCCGGATCATCACCTGGCAGCGGCTGGAGCGCGGTGACGCCTTCAACGGGCTCGCGGTCGCCGAGGTGCGCCGCCGCGCCGCCGACATCGCCCGGGGGCAGGCCGACGGCCGGGTCTCGACCCGGTTCGAGCCCGAGGTCCTGTTCGCCCTGCTCGTCCACGTCGCCATGCTGTGGGCGGCCGCGAACCCGGAGGTGCTGACGGTCGTGGACGTCGCCGACCGGACCCGGAGCCGCGAGCTGATCCGCCGGATCGCCACCGTCCTGGCGGAGTGATCCCCCTCCGCCAGGACGGCCCCGGCCGTTCCCGGGCGGTCCCGGCGCTGCCTTCAGTGGCCCCGGTGGCCCCCGGGGTGCCCGGCCCACACCGCAGGCGTCCGGTCCGACCAGGGCCACGCCCGTTCGAGCTGCCCGGCGAGCCGGAAGAGGCGGCCCTCCTGCCCGTACCCGGCCGCGAACTGCATCCCGACCGGGAGGCCGGTCCCGGTTCCCGGGTCGGGCTCGGCCTCCGTCACCCGGTGACCGAGCGACTCCAGCAGACGCACGGCGCGGGCCAGCGCTTCCGCGACCGGTGGCGCGACCGCCCGCCCGCCCCACGGCCGGGTGAGGACGCCGATCAGCAGGGCGCCCGGATCCCGGTCGACCTCCTCCGCGTACGGCCGGGGCGGCTCCGGCGCGGCGTAGGGGTCGCCCGGCGCGGGCCCCCGGACCAGGTCGAGCAGGACGGCGCTGTCGCGCACGGTCCGGCTGACGGCGCCGTGCACGGCCAGGCCGTTGAAGATCTCGTCCACGGCCGGGCCCATCGGCACCCGCCCGCGGGTCGGCTTCAGCCCGAACAGGCCGTTGTAGGCGGCGGGGACGCGGATCGAACCCGCGGCGTCGGTGGCGTGCGCGATCGGGACGATCCCGGCGGCGACGGCCGCGCCCGCGCCCCCGCTGGACCCGCCGGCGCTGCGGGTGAGGTCCCAGGGGTTGCGGGTGGCGCCGTACAGCACGGGTTCGGTGGTGGTGCTGTAGGCCAGCTCCGGGGTGGCGGTGCGCCCGAAGGTCACCAGGCCCGCCCGGCGGAGCCGCGTCATCAGGGTGGAGTCGGCGGCGGCGACCTGGCCGGCGGCGAGGCGGCTGCCGAGCTCCGTCCGGCGCCCGGCGGCCTCCACCCCGAGGTCCTTGACGAGGAAGGGGACCCCGGCGAGCGGGGTGCTGCCGGGGCGGGGCGTGTCGTCGGCCGGCCAGGTCTCCACGACGGCGTTGACCCGCGGGCCGACCGAGCGCGCGGCTTCCCGCGCGGCCGCCTCCACTTCGGCGGGGGTCACCTCTCGCCGGGCGATCAGTTCGGCGAGACCGACCGCGTCGTGGCGCACGTACTCGGTGATGTCCAAGGGCCCTCCCGGAATCGCGTGCGGCACCGACTGGTACCGCAGAGTTCCACACGATACCGATCGGTATCGTGTGGGACGGACTGGTACCGTAACAGCCCCGGGGAAGCACCGCGGGCCGCGATCGACCGGAGGCCGTGAACAGTCATGACAGTGCCCGCCAGAAGGCCGAGCCGGGTGGCGAAGCTGCCGCCCCGCGAACGCGTCCTCGACGCCGCCGAGGAGCTCTTCCGGACCGAGGGGATCCAGCGGGTGGGCGTGCAGGCGATCGCGGAGAAGGCCGGGACCACCAAAATGGCGATCTACCGTCATTTCGAGACCAAGGACGCGCTGGTCGCGGAGTGGCTGCGGATCGTCGTCGCCGACTACCGGGCCGCGTTCGACCGGGTCGAGGCGGAGCACCCGGACCGGCCCGAGGAACAGATCCTGGGCCTGGCCCGCTTCATCGCCGAGGGACTGCCGACGCTCTCGTACCGGGGCTGCCCGTTCGTCAACTCCCTCGCCGAACTGCCCGACCGCTCCCACCCGGGGCGGCAGGTGATCGAGGAGCACAAGGAGTTCCAGCTCCGACGGCTGACCGGCAGCTGTGTGCGGGCCGGGCTCTCCGACCCCGGACAGGCGGCGGCCGAGATCACCTTCGTGCTCGAAGGCGCCCAGATCAGCACCCAGAACGGGAGCGTGGACCGGGTGGGCGAGCGACTGCTGCGGGCGGTCGAGGGCGTCGTGGCCCGGTACCGCCCGGCCGCCGCCACCTGACGGCGGCGGCGCGTCCGGGGTTCGGCAGTGCCGTCGGCACCGCCGTCCGCACCGCCGTCCGCACCGCCGTCAGTCCAGTACTGCCACAGGTACTGCTGTCAGCACTGCCAGAGGAACGCCGCGCCGGCGCAGGGGGAGCAGGTGAAGGCGTAGGCCCGGCCACTGCCGAAGTTCATGGCGGTGACGGGATCGGGCCCCTCCTGGAGCTGGACGGCGAGCCGCATCGGCTCGGCACAGGCCGGGCAGTCCGGTGTCTCGTCGTTCTGGAGCCAGGCCGGGGCGCCGTTGAGCTGGCCGAGCACGTGGGTGCGGGGGCGGCCGGTCCGGTCCGCCCAGGCGGCGCGGGCGCGGTCGAAGTCCGGTGCGTCCGCGAGGAACTGGGCCTCGGCGGCGCGGGTGGCGCCGAGGAGCAGGAGATCCTCGTCGTCCTCGTCGTCCTCGTCGCCGAAGTCGTCCTCGTCCTCGTCGGGGTCGGCGTCCTCACGGCCCTCGGGGTCGGACCGCACCGGAAGGGGGATCGGCACCAGCGCGTCGGCCGCGAGGACCAGCGCGACGTTGGCACCCGAACGGGCGTCCCAGTCCCGGCACTCTCCCGGACGGTTCTGGCAGGCGAACAGAACCAGCACCCGGTCCTGGGGACCCGGACCTCCGGTCACGGCGGCGCCGGACCCGTCCAGCACGATCTGCGCGAGGAACCGCATCGGGCCGCCGCAATCGGCACAGGTCGGCCAGGCGGTGCCGGGCGGGGCGAGCGGCACGCCGCCGGTGCGCGTGACCGTCGCATCGTCCGCGACCGGGCCGCCCTCGGTGATCAGGGTCGTCATACGGCCCGACTGTAGGACACCGCGGCGACACCGCCCGGCCGCGGTCGGGGGACGGGGGCTTGGCAGGCGGGCGGGGGAGTCTTGTATCGTTCTTCGCGAATCATCCAGAGGGGTGGAGGGACCGGCCCTACGAAGCCCCGGCAGCTCCCCGTTCGACCCGGCGTCCGAAGTACGCGCCGTGCCGTCCGGGATCAGTGCCAACTCCGGCCTGTCGCCAATGTGGCGCGGGAAAGATGAGGAGACACGGTGCTCTCTGTGCTGTCCTTCCGCCGGGCGCTTCCCGTCCCGGACCTTTCGCGTACCCGTCTCGTGCCCGGCGCAGGCAATCGGCCCACTTGCTCGGCCCGCCCTCGCTGACCACCCCCCCCGCTCCCCACGGGGGGCCTCCGCGAGCGCGCCCCGGGCGGCTCGCGGGATCTGAGACGGAGACATCCATGGACAACACGAGCGGCGTCGGCGTGCTCGACAAGGTCACCTCGATCCTCGGCACCCTGGAGGCCGGACCGACCACCCTGGCCGGCCTCGTCGCGGTGACCGGCCTGGCCCGGCCCACGGCGCACCGGCTCGCCGTCGCACTCGAACAGCACCGGCTGGTCGCCCGTGACGTGGAGGGCCGCTTCATCCTCGGCCCCCGGCTCGGTGAACTCTCGGCCGCCGCCGGGGAGGACCGGCTGCTGGCCGCCGCCGGCCCGGTCCTCGCCCGGCTGCGCGACGTCAGCGGGGAGAGCGCCCAGCTCTACCGTCGGCAGGGCGGTGTCCGGATCTGCGTGGCCGCCGCCGAGCGCCTCTCCGGGCTGCGCGACACCGTTCCGGTGGGAGTCACCCTCCCGATGAAGGTCGGCGCCGCCGCCCAGGTCCTGCTGGCCTGGGAGGAGCCCGAGCGGCTCCACCGCGGCCTCCAGGGCGCCAGCTTCACCGCGACCGCGCTGAGCGGCGTCCGGCGCCGTGGCTGGGCCCAGTCGATCGGGGAACGCGAGCTCGGGGTCGCGTCCGTCTCCGCCCCGGTCCGGGGGCCGGCGAACCGGGTCGTGGCCGCCGTGGCCGTCTCCGGCCCGATCGAGCGGTTGACCCGCCACCCCGGCGCCCTTCTCTCGCAGACGGTCGTCGAAGCGGCCGACCGTCTCACCGAGGCCCTCCGCCTCACCTGACGGGCCCGGTCGCGGGGGCCGCCCCCCGCGACCGGCGGCCGGGCGAGTCAGCGCAGGCTGTCGAGGTCGATGCTGTCCGCCATCACGCGGTAGCCGAGCGGCCCGGGGTGGAGGTGGTCGCCGGCGTGGAGGCCGTCCGGGATCGCGCCGGTGCCCTCGGGATCGACGGCGCGGTCGAAGTCGGCCACCGCGTCGTACGCGCCGGAGGTACGGATCCACTCGTTGAGGTCGCGGCGCAGCCGGTCGGCGCCCGCGGTCCAGAACGGCGCGCCGCCGAAGGGCATCAGGGTGGCTCCGACGGCCTTGACGCCCCGGGCGTGGGCGGCCCGGATCAGGGCGCGGTGGGCGTTGATCAGCCGCTGGAGCGTCACGGGCGGGTCGTCGCGGTCCACGCCGCAGATCTGGTCGCCGCCGCGGAGGATGTCGTTCATGCCGTGGGAGACGATGACGGTGCCCACGTTCGGTCGGTCCAGCACATCGCGCCGGAAGCGGCTCAGCGCGCTGTCCCCGGCGCAGGCGGAATCGGCGAGCATCTTGTTCGAGCCGATGCCGGCGTTGAGGACGGGGCGCGGTCGGCCGGCGGCGACGAGCCGCTCGGCGAGGAGGTCTGGATAGCGGTCGTCGCCGTCGACGGTGGCGCCGAACCCGTCGGTGGTGGACTCGCCGAACGCCACCACCGCCCTGCCCACGGGCCGCCCGCCGGTGACCTCGACCCCGCCGAGGTAGTACCAGGAGCCGTACCCGGGGCGGACGGCATCGGTGAACGCCGCCGCATCGGTGTCCCCGCGGTGGTCGCCGTCGGCCCGGTAGGTCGTGGTCATGGACAGCTGGTGGTAGGTGGCCGGGCCGGTCGCGCCGTCGAACCAGAGCGTCAGCGCCACCCGGTCGCGGGCCGCCACCGGCAGCGGCACCGGATCGCTGAGGACCTCTCCGCCCGCGGGGACGACGACGGAGTCCCGGTGCCCGAAGCGCAAGGGCAGTACTGTCCCCGGGACGACGGCCGCCCCGTCGGCGGCGCGGCCGACAGTGGCCCCGCTCAGCCGCAGTGGTGTCGTCCCGTAGAGATTGGACAGCCGGAACCGGAGGGCCTTGCCACCGGTGCCCAGTCGCACCACCTGCCGTACCGACTGGTGGTCGAAGCCCCGCACGGCCCAGGTCTCGAACCACGGCGCCGAGGAGGGCCGCATCATCGGCGCGGACCAGGCGGCCGACCAGCGCTGGGGATACGCCGAGGAAGTGTCCCCGGTGGCCGATGCGGCGGCCGGCGCGGGGAGGGAGGTGGCGGTGACGGAGAGGGCGGCGGTCAGCGCGGCGACGGAAGCGGCGCGGGCGAACGAGTGCATGGAGCGCTCCTCGGGAAGGTCGGTCGGTCCTGCCCTGCTGACCCGGGGCGGTGCGGGAATGTGACAGCGGATGTGACAGCGGACCAGCCCGGCCGGTCGACGAACCGGGCCGGCCGGGCGCGATTTGTTCTGAGCGCGCGGGAGGAGTACTGTCGCCCAGTCGCCTGGCAGGGAGCACCGGACACGCAACAAGCGCGGACGGTCCCGGGGCGGCCAATCTTCTGGAAATAACATCGCCACCCGGCTTCGGGTTTCTTTGTCGTGTCCATTTATGAGGATTGCGGCCGGATTCGCTTTTCGGGGCGGGGATCGGCTAGAGTTTGAAACGTCGGACGGGGCGTCAAGCCGCAGAAGACACCAGCGAGTT
>NZ_JBIWIF010000030.1:0-64077 GCF_044764505.1 Kitasatospora sp. NPDC094019 | reverse complement strand
TGGGGCGGCCGCCTCACGCTCGCCCAGGAATCCACCACCACCCGCCACCGACCCCCGCCCACCGTCACCGCCGTCCACTGGATCCACCACACCCAACTCCCCGACACCATGCACCCCGACCACCACCGCCGCACCACCCACGCCCTCCACGCCCTCGCCAGAGGCACCCACCTCCCCCTCCTCCACCACGGCACCCCCGCCGAATAACCCCGGCAGACACCGATGGCCCCTCGGCGGCGGATCGCTCCGATCCGCTGCCGGCAATTCGATTGCCGCGATGTGCCCCGCTGCCTAGGGTCGACGCATGCCGCAGCCGGATCAGTCGCTCCCAGGGACCGCGTGGGCCGAACCGCTGCTCCGGGAGGTGTTCCCCGACGCCGAGGTGATCGACGTGGTTCCGCGCACGGGCGGCCAGTTGAGCACGGTGTACGAGCTGCGCTGCGCAGATCCCGCCCACCACGCCATCCTCAAGGTGTACGCACCCGAGTGGGCGTGGAAGCAGGCCAAGGAAGTCCACGTGTACCAGCTGCTCGCCGACCTCGACTCCCTACCGGTCCCGCGCGTCCTGCATCACAACCGGGCCGGCGCACCCGGAGGCCGGGCCGTCACGATCCTGAGCCTGCTCGACGGGCAGCCGCTGTCGGAGGCTTCCGAGAATCTCGACGCGGAGCAAATCGTCTCGCTCTACCGGGAGATGGGCGCGGCCCTGGCCACCGTGCACCGGATCGGTCAGGAAGCCTACGGCTACCTGACCGACCGCATTCTCGACCCGCGCCCTGACAACGGCGCCTACATGCGACACCAGTTCGCCAAGAAGCTCGCGGAGTTCAAGACCCTGGGCGGTGACGACCGACTCCACGACGCGGTCGCGCGGCGGGTCGAGCGGGACGGATCCCTGTTCGACAACTGTCGGGCAGCCGTCCTCTGTCACAACGACCTGCACGAGGGCAACGTCCTCGTCAGCCAGCAGGCCAACGGCCAGTGGGAGTTGACCGGCATCATCGACGTCGAGAACGCGATCGCCGCCGACCCCCTGATGGACCTCGCCAAGACCGACTACTACTCCCTCGGCCGCGGCACCCCCGAACGCCAAGCCCTCCTCACCGGCTACGGCCCCCTCCCCACCGACGCCCCCGAACGCCTCGACCTCTACCGCCTCTACCACGCGGTCGAGTTGTGGGACTGGTTCCGCTCCACCGGCACCCTCGAACCTCTGGACGCCATCGCCAACGACATCGCGCGTTTGGCTGGCCTGCACTCCGGCACGCCTTCGTAGTCCCGGCGAGCGACCGCGCCCCCCATCAACACAAGCCCGGATCCATTCGCACCGACCGAACCGCCCCAGGAAGATCGACCGGAGTGCCTGGGCAACTCGGTTCGATAGGCTGGACCGGCTTCTCAGCCTACGCGCAGAGGTGACCGAAATGCCCGAATCTCCAGAAGTTGCAGAATTCCGCCCTACCTCCAGATAGACCCGCAGCTCACCGACTCTGCTCCCCGCACGTGCGGGGTTGGTCCCGCCCCCGGCGGAGTCCAGACGAACACGCTGAACTGCTCCCCGCACGTGCGGGGTTGGTCCCGCCACCCGGGCCGCCGCCCGCCAGGCAGCCACCCTGCTCCCCGCACGTGCGGGGTTGGTCCCGGCGCTGAAGCAGTGCATCCGCTCACCCAGACCTGCTCCCCGCGCGTGCGGGGTTGGTCCCCGGTGGGAGGGCACCATCAGCGCGCACTTCTCCTGCTCCCCGCGCGTGCGGGGTTGGTCCCGGGTCGATGATCTGCGGCAGTGCCGCCAGGATCTGCTCCCCGCGCGTGCGGGGTTGGTCCCCGGGCGGCGACGATCTGGTCCGCGTCAGCCAGGCTGCTCCCCGCGCGTGCGGGGTTGGTCCCATGGCGTTCTCCTGGTCGTGGTGGTTCTCGGTCTGCTCCCCGCGCGTGCGGGGTTGGTCCCGACTCCATCAAGGGCACCGGAGGTGGCGCTACCTGCTCCCCGCGCGTGCGGGGTTGGTCCCTTGGTCGAGCGGGTCCGGCCGGGGGTGGCAGGGCTGCTCCCCGCGTGCGGGGTTGATCCCGGAACCCGTGCGACCTCTCCAAGCTGCCCCGCTGCTCCCCGCGCGTGCGGAGTTGGTCCCTCGCGTAAGTTCTACCCGGGCATCGGCCTGATCTGCTCCCCGCACATGCGGGGTTGGTCCCTCCCGAGGCTGCCGTATTCCTCATTCCTCTCTGCGGCGACTGCTCCCCGCGCGGTGTGGGGTTGGTCTCCTGATCATCATCCACCGACTGTCCGCCCTCCTCAGCTCCCCGCACGCGTGGGGTTGGTCCCCACGGCTACCCGCCGTACCCGTACCTCGCGGTCTGCTCCCCGCATCTGCGGGGTTGATCCCGACGAGCTGGGCTTCTCCAGCCATAGGAACGCGTCTCAGCGGCGACGTCGACTTCTCGGCCGCACCGCCGGGCTCCACCGGCGGGGCGATCGCCGCGCCCGCCTGAGTACGAGTACCCAGGTACTCAGGCCGTCCTGAGTACCTGGACCCATGCCCGCCGGGCGCGGTGCCGGAAGGCTGGACGCATGACGCGCCGACTGCTCCTGCTCGCCCCGCTGCTGCTGTTCGTTGCCGGCTGTGGGGTGGTGCCGTCCACCGAGGACAAGGCGACGGACGCCGCAATGGAAAAGGCAAGGAAGGTGGGTCAAGCCCTCGACAGCCAGCGCCCGCGCACGGCGGAGGAGGTCGGCCGCGCCGCTGCCCGCATGGATGGGGTGGACGTACTGCGGCTGACGGGCACCTCGACACACGACGGGGACGGCATCACCGTGATCGTCCGCACGTCCGGGTCGGCGACCGACGCGTGGTTCAACTCCGAGGAGGTCAGAGTGCGGCGCTGTTTCACCGTCCAGGTGTCACCGAAGTCCACCTGGGGCGAGGACCCCCGCCACGTGGACTGCCCGGACGGCGATCCGCTGGCCTTCGCCCCCCTGCCCGAACCGCCCCGGCTGCCCTACGAGGAGTTGCGTGTGCAGCTTCCCCAGGTGCCCGAGGGCGGCCGGGTGGAGGAGGCCGAGGTGCGCCGCGCGATCGCCGCCCTGGACCTGCCCCCCACGATCCGTACCGAGGTGAAGACTGACGGCGGACGGGTCGGAGTACTCCTGGCGGTGGAGGGCAACGGCTTCGACCAGCAGGACTGCCTTCTTGCCGTCGTGAGCCCGGGCCGCACCGAGGTGTGGACACCTCCCGGGATCCAGCGGATGCCCGGAGAGGGCGGCTGCACCGTGACCAATGCGCTCAATCCGAAACGGGCGCCGCATTGAAGTCCTGCCGCCGAGCCCGTCGTGGACCGCACCCCCCAGCTGGGAGCGATCAAGATCCGAGGCTGGTACTAGGTTCACCATGAATTCGGGTACAGGTGTCATGGCACCGCCCCGCTGCGCTGCCCTAGCTTCGTGCCATGACGATTCCAGCTGGACTGAGACGCACGGTCCTCCGGGCGCGGCGGGACACCGGCTTCCTGGCCGCCGGTGTGCTGCCGCACCTGGCGCTGGTGCCCGTGTGGGCCTGGGCCGCGACGACCACCGCCAGGACGGGGGGCTGGCTCCTCACGGCTTCCGTGTCGGCCGCCCTGGTCCTGCTCGGCGCCCCGGTACTGACGGCTGTTCAGCGCGCTCGCTACCGGGTGCTCATCGGCGTGGACGTCCCCCGGCTCACCCCCACCGCGCCGGGACAGCGGACGTGGGCCTCGACCGGCCGGTGGCTCGCGGCGACGCGGCCTTGGCGCAGGATCGGCTACCACCTCCTGGTGGGCCCGCTGCTCGCGTTGCTCGAGCTGCTGGTGCTCGCGGTGGCAGCGGCGAGCCTGGCGGGCGCCGGTGCCCTCGCCTGGTCCTGGACGCTGCCGACCGGGATCCGCCAGGACTGGTTCAGCTACTCGACCCAGCAGCCGGCCTGCACCGCAGCCGGACTCCTCCTCCTGTGCGCCCTGCCCTGGGCCACTCGGGCAGTGGCCCAGGCCGAGACGTCGCTGGCGCTGGGCCTGCTCGGGCCCAGCCGGGCGCAGCGGCTCCAGGAGCGCGTCGATCAGCTGGCCGTGAGCCGGAGCGACTTGATCGAGGCCGTCGACGCGGAGCGCCGCCGGATCGAGCGCGACCTGCACGACGGCACCCAGCAGCGATTGGTGTCCCTCGCGGTCAACCTGGGTCTGGCCATGGCCACCCGCCCGGACCTGCCCAGTGATGCCCGCGATGTGATCGCGGGAGCGCATCTGGAGGCGAAGGAGGCAATCGCCGAACTCAACGACCTGGTGCGGGGGCTGCATCCGGCCGTGCTCGAAGACCGAGGTCTGGACGCGGCGCTGTCCGGGCTGGCCGCCCGCTCGCCCCTCCCGGTGCGGCTGCGGGTCGATCTGGAGGAGCGGGTGGCGCCCGGCGTGGAGTCGGTCGCGTACTTCGTGATCTCCGAGGCGCTGACCAATGCGACGAAGCACTCCCACGCGATGCGTGCGGAGGTGATAGTCCGACAGGTCGGCGGGGTGTTGCGAGTACGCGTCACCGACGACGGGCTGGGCGGCGCCGACACCGCCGCCGGCACGGGGCTGACCGGGTTGGCCAAACGGGTCGGTTCCCTCGACGGGGCGTTCCACGTCAGCAGCCCCGTCGGCGGGCCCACCACCATCACCGCGGAGCTGCCGTGCGCGCGGTGATCGCCGAGGATTCGGTGCTGTTGCGGGTCGGCCTGATCAAGGTGCTGGAGATGGGCGGGTTCCAGGTCGTCGCGGAAGCCGGGGACGCGGAGGGGCTGTTGGCGGCCGTGGCGGAGCACCGGCCCGAACTCGCCTTGATCGACGTCCGGATGCCGCCCGGCTTCACCGACGAGGGGGTGCGGGCGGCGATGGAGATCCGGCGGCGGTGGCCGGGGACGCCCGTGGTGCTGCTCTCGCAGTACGTGGAGGAGCGGTACGCGGCCGACCTGCTGTCCGCGAACACCAGCGGGGTGGGCTACCTGCTCAAGCAGCGGGTTGCCGATGTCGCCGACTTCGTGGCGGCGGTCCGGCGAGTGGCGGACGGGGGCACGGCCCTGGACCCGCAGGTCGTCGCCCAGTTGCTGCTGCGCCGCGACAGCGACCCGCTCGCGCGGCTGACCCCCCGCGAACGGGAGGTGATCGGACTGATGGCCGAGGGGCGCTCCAACGCGGGCATCGCGCAGGCGCTCGTGGTCAGCGAGAGCGCCGTGGCGAAACACATCAACAACATCTTCGCCAAGCTCGACCTGCCCGTGGTCGACGCGGACCACCGCCGCGTCCTGGCCGTACTGCGGTTCCTCGGAGCGTCCCGGACCTGACCTGCCCGTCCGTGGTCAGGCTTGGTTGTCGTGCGCATCCTTGGATGCTCCGGAAACGCCCGGCACCGAGGCATTCCGCCACTCCGCGCGCATCGACTGGAGCCGGCCGAGTTCCGAGGGCGGTTCCGGCGCCTGGGCGCGCAGTTGCTCGGCCCGCTGGCGGGGCAGCAGGCCGCCGGACCGACCTGGCACGCGTCGCGCCCCGCCGCCACTCGTCCCTTCCTGCTGGCCTCGCCCCGTCGATGCCGGCGCGAGGCGACGGCGCAGCCTGCTCACCCGGCCATCGCCGGGCGCTTCCGGGGGCGAGCGGGGCGCTCTCCGCCTTCTTGCCTTGAAGCTTGGTCGTCAGCATCAGCCCGGACGCTCCTGCTCGCCGAGGCCAAGCCACGGCTCAGGCACACCAGTTTGCTGGTCGGGCAGCGAACGGAACCTGGCGAGGCCAACCAAACATCCCGGACGAAAGCACCATCCCCGTCCAGCCCGGCGGTGGGTGACGAACGGCGGCCCGCAGGTGCGACCATCGAACAGGCCGCCCCGCAACGGGCGAAACCCGCATCCCAAGATCTCCACCCCGTACAGCCCGAGGCGGACCGGAGGAGTCCGAACCACCCGGGGGGATAGGCTGGACCGGCTTCGTAGCCCACCCATAGAGGTGACCGAAATGCCCGAATCTCAAGAAGTTGCAGAATTCCGCCCCACCGTCAGATAAACCCGCAGCTCACCGACTCTGCTCCCCGCGCGTGCGGGGTTGGTCCCCATGCCCGACCTGTCTGTTTCGCCCACTCTGCCTGCTCCCCGCGCGTGCGGGGTTGGTCCCTCGCCGATCGGGTCGGCCGCGGTGACCGTCTCCTGCTCCCCGCGCGTGCGGGATTGGTCCCACAGTGCTGCGGCCGGTCTCGGTCCAGCGGTCCTGCTCCCCGCGCGTGCGGGGTTGGTCCCGTCGAGTACGGGAGCCGGCCGCCCTTCCCGTCCTGCTCCCCGCGCGTGCGGGGTTGGCCCCTCCATGGTCCAGTCGTAGGCGCCGAGGGTCTCCTGCTCCCCGCGCGTGCGGGGTTGGTCCCCCGGGACAGCCTCGCGCGATTGCCGAGGGGGTCTGCTCCCGCGCGTGCGGGGTTGGTCCCGCGCCGACCCAGATCAAGTGGGGTCTGAACTAGGGTCTGTTTCAGAAGTGGATCAAGGTCTGCCACGATCCACTCGTGGGGCGTGGAGATCTGACGAGCGAGCAGTGGGCCAGGCTGGAGCCGTTGTTGCCGGTGGGCAAGAAGCGGGGGCGGCCTCCGATCTGGTCCAAGCGGCAACTGATCAACGGCATACGCTGGCGGACGCGAACCGGTGCGCCCTGGCGCGACGTTCCAGCCCGCTACGGCGAGTGGGAGACCGTCTACGGCCTCTTCCGACGCTGGCAGCGCGACGGCACCTGGAGTCGGATCCTCACCCAGCTGCAGGCCGAGGCCGACGCGAAAGGCCTGATCACCTGGGACGTGAGCGTGGACTCCACGGTCGCACGAGCGCATCAGCATGCCGCGGGCGCCCGCAAAAGGGGGATCTGCAGCGGGACAAACCCGGCGGAGTCGCAGTCGAACCCGCCGACCACGGTCTCGGACGCTCACGTGGTGGACTGACCACGAAGGTGCACCTGGCGGTCGAGCACGGGCAGAAGCCGCTGTCGTTCCTGGTCACCGCCGGCCAGCGGCACGACAGTCCGCAGTTCCAGCCCGTCCTGGAGCGCATTCGGGTGCCGCGCCTGGGTGTCGGCAGGCCGCGCCGCCGACCAAACCGCGTGCGGGCCGACAAGGCATACGGGGGCCGCGCCAACCGCGACTACCTGCGGAAACGCGGAATCCGCTGCACGATTCCGGAGAAGGCCGACCAGATCCGCAACCGCAAGAAGCTGGGCGCCCGTGGCGGTCGTCCACCGAAGTTCGACAGGGCCGACTATCGCGAGCGCCACGCGGTCGAGTGCGGAATCAACCGCCTCAAGCGCCACCGTGCTGTGGCCACGAGATACGACAAGCTGGCGGTCCGTTACGAGGCCACGGTCACCATCGCGGTCATCAACGAGTGGCTGTGACCCGCCGCCGCACTCCGGAAACGATGTCGCTGCCCAACGTGGCCAGCACTACTGTGGCTGCATGCCGATCAGCGTGAACGTGCGAACCTACACCGGAGAGACCCTGGCGGCTTGCATGCACCCGGCGATCGGTGACCTATGCCGACGAGCCGAAGCTTTGGCCTCGCCGATGCTTGGCTACGTCGATCCCTATGACGACACCTGGTTCAACAGGTCGCAGATGCGGCTCCTGATCCCGGAGCTGAAGGCGCTGATCGACAGCGCCTCAGCGCCCGAGGCCGAGGCCGCAGCAGAAGTCCTTGCCCTGGCCGAGCAGCTTGAACTCAAGCCGCACCGCTACCTCATCTTCGTCGGCGACTGAAGATCACTTCTGAAACACGGCCTAGTGCTCCCCGCGCATGCGGGGTTGGTCCCCTCGGCGTCCGGCAGGACCCGGACCTCGCCGTCCTGCTCCCCGCGCGTGCGGGGTTGGTCCCGCGTATTCGTCCAGCGAGACCGCCGAAGGGTTCTACTCCCCGCGCGTGCGGGGTTGGTCCCGTCGGAGTGGCAGTGACGGTCTGGGGGATGGTCTGCTCCCCGCGCGTGCGGGGTTGATCCCTGCGAGCCGTGCCGGACCACCGGCCACGACCCCTGCTCCCCGCGCGTGCGGGGTTGATCCCCTCTGGGAGGATCTGGAGTTCGAGACCGACGACTGCTCCCCGCATCTGCGGGGGTGATCCCTTTCCCGGCCCGGTGGCTGGATGTGCCGCCGGGACGGTCACCGGCCCGGCGGCCGGTGCTGGTGACGGTGTCGGGCCTCGGCTCCGCCGACGGGCGGCGGGGTCAGGGGGCGGCCAGAGGCTCGTGAGCTGCACGTGTCCTCAGGTCGATGGGCGTCCACGGCGTCACCGAGCAGCTCCTTCGGACCGAGCAGATCGAGTGGCCCGCCTGGCCACCCGGACGGCGGTCATTGCCGTGGCGGCCGCCGCACCGCTCCTCCTGGCCGTCGGCTGCGGACCCGAGTTGCAGAGCCGCAGGGTGGTCGTCGAGAAGGCCGACCTCGGTGGGCAGTGGTCGAACGGCGAAGGCGGTGCGATCGCGCTCTCGGGGGTCTCGGAGCAGATCATGTTCGGGTCCGGCTCGGGTTCGGTCCGCAGTGCGGCGAGCACCTGGAACCCTGGCAGGACGCTGAGGCCGGTGGGTTCATCACCGACCCCGCGCTCGACTGCGCCGGGGGAAGGAGCCAGTTGTTCTTGGACACCGAGCAGCCGGCCAACCGGGCGAACACCTTCGAGCGGACGGACGGCCCGTCCCCCTAAGGACCGTCCGAGGACGGGAGATTGTGCCACGCGTGTCCGCAGCCGCCCTGGCAGTGGGTCCGCCTGCGACGGGTGTCGGCGACGGAGAACACCGAGACCAGGACACGGAACGCCTTGATGTGCTCCTCGGCGGGCAGAGCCGTGAACCCGTGGCGCGGAGGATCCAGACAGATCATCACGGAAGGGTTGGCGGTGGGCTTCACACCGGAGCGGGCCACCCCGGCGCGGCCGTCCTCCGCCGTGATGTGCGCCTGCATCGCGTAGCCGCCGACCTGGTCGAGGACGGCCCGCCGCTCGACCGGGGACAGGAGTGTGAACCAGGCGGCTCCCTCGTCCAGGGTGCGGAGTCCCTGCGCGACCTCGTTGACGATCCGCTCGGCCGCGCGCCACAGGTCGCGCGGGTCATCAACGCTGTTCTCCCGCATCACCCGATCCTTGCACGCCCGCCGCGACGGGGAGGAAGAGATACCCCACCCCGGCCCCGACCCCAACCCCGACCGCGTCCGGCCGGGGCCCTGGGCGGTGGGTCGTCACTGCGAGAAGTAGGCGCTCCGGCCGAACTCGAAAACCCTGCTCTGCCCGGCCGGCACCACGCCGAGGACGCGTCCGGTGCAGTTGGGCTGGTCGTAGACCACCGCGGATCCGCTCGTCCGGTTGTTGACGACGAAGGGCCAGCGGTCGGCGTTGACGCAGCCCTTCGCCCGTGTCGACGCGGTCCCGGCGTGGGTGGAGGTGGTTTGGGCCGAGGCCGTCGGAGCCATGGTGCCCGCGGCCAGCAGGGCCGTGCCGACGGTGGTCGCGAGGAACAGGGCGATTCGTTTGCGCTGCATGGGGGTGCCGCCTTCGCTGGGGGGTGGGGACCTCCGGCACGGTCCCCCGCAACCCGTGCACGCATGCACCCAGCGCCCGGGCGGCACTCGCACAGCTCACGGATCGCACACGATCGGGCCTTGGGGTGCTCACTTCCCCAGGCCCAGGACCCTGGACACCGAGGCGCAGCGCAGGCCGCCGGCGGCAGCCGTCACAACGCCTGTTCGGCGAGGCGGCGCAGGGCGGCGCGCATCCGCTGTTCGCCGAGTTCGGGGAGGAGGGCGGCGACGTGGTCGGCGGCGAGGGGGGCGAGGAGGGCGTGGGCGGCGGGGTCGGGGTCGGGGGTGGTGGCGAGGAGGATCGCGACGTGGCGGTGCCAGAAGCGGTAGGCGCCGATGCGGTAGCGGGCCCCGGGGGCGGCGGTCTCGGACATCCGGACCAGGGCCAGGTGTTCCAGCAGGTAGTCGAAGTAGGCGTCGAGGAACGCGGCCAGGCGTTCGCCGGCCGGCGCGCCGGGGCCGAGCGGGGGCGGGCCGTGCAGGACGGCTTCCTGGAGGACTCGTTCGCGGGTGTCGAGCAGAGCGACGGCCAGCCCCGACTTGTCGCCGAAGCGGCGGAACAGCGTGCCCTTGCCGACGCCCGCCGCGGCGGCGACCTGGTCCATCGACACCGCCTCGACGCCGTGCTCGGCGAACAGTCGGCCGGCGGCATCCAGGACCGCGATCCGGTTCCGGGCCGCGTCCGCGCGCTCCTTGGGCGGCGGCGTGCGCAGCAGTTCCAGGGGCGTTGCAAAACCGGACTGCGGTCCGCTACTGTCGTGAGTCATAACAGGACTGTAGTCCGATTCACCTGGAGGTGGCACCATGACCGCACTCATCACCCGCGACGAACTGGCGGCGGCGATCGAGGCCGACGCCGTGACCGTCGTCGACACCCTCGGCGGCGACTACTACGCCCAGCAGCACCTTCCCGGCGCGGTGGTGCTGGTCGCGGCCGAGATCGACGCCCGGGCCTCGGTCGTACTCCCCGACCGTGACGCCGCGATCGTCACCTACTGCTCCAACCCCGCCTGCCCGAACAGCGGCCAGGTCGCCGACCGGCTCACCGCCCTCGGCTACACCGACGTCCGCAAGTACCGCGAGGGGATCCAGGACTGGGTCGAGGCCGGCCTGCCGGTCGAATCCGCCTGACGTCCACCGGGCGGCAAAGGCGGGGGCGGGGGGGGGGGGGGGGGGGGCCCCCCCCCCCCCCCCCCCCCCCCCCACTCCGGCGGGACCGGCCCCCGACGACGGTTGGCCACACCCGGCACCCCCAATGCTCACCAACCGACCAACCTTCAAACACCAGGACAACAGACCAAACCGGCTCCGAAATTACGATCGGGTCTCGAAAAATGGTGTAGAATCGTAAGTGCAAGGGCGGCCTCGGGGCTGATGCAGAAGCATCGGCGGGCCATCCGTCGGCAGGGGGAAGAACCGTCATGACCTACCATCTCGACACCGCGCGCGCGATCATCGACGAGCGGATGCGGGAGGCCGAGCAGAACCGCCTCGCCCGCGCCGTCCACGCCAAGAACCGCGCCGAGGCCAAGACCCGGCGGGCACGCCTGCTCCTCGCCCGCCTCGGCGGATGATCACCACCGCGGCAAACCGCCGCGCGCAGCGATCCGGCCGGACCACTGGTCGTCCGGCCGGTCGCTGATCCGGGGACGTCCCGACCGGAGCGCGACACCGCGCCCGACCGTCCCCACCCACTCTTCCGGGCGTCGACCCAGTCCGCCCGGGGCACGATCTCCCCATCGGGGACACACGGCCGCCGGAGACGACGAAGACCCGCCGGACCTCGGGGTCCGGGTGACGGCCACCGTCCGGCCGGCCCAGGAACCGCTACTGGCCGACCCGGCCGTCCACGCACTCGCGCAGGAGATCCGCGTGGCCGCAGTGGCGGGCGTACTCGTCGACCATGTGCACCAGTACCTCGCGGATCGCGAGCCCCTCGCGGCCCGCGCGCACGCCCAGGTCCGGGTAGTGGACCGCCAGCGCCGCGTCCAACGACGCCTGTTCGCGCTCCAGGTCGGCGAACGCGGCCTCCACCACGGCCCGGTCGGCGACGGCGCCGTCGAAGTCCGCGTCCCTCGCGCCGTAGAGCTTGGGCAGCGGCTCGCCGTCGGTGATCCAGTTGTGCCAGTCGCGCTCCACCTCGGCGAGGTGGCGGACCAGCCCGAGCAGCGACATCGTCGACGGCGGCACCGAACGGCGGGCGAGCTGCTCCGCGTCCAGGCCCTCGCACTTGAGGCGGAGGGTGAGCCGGTAGTTGGTGATGGCCTCCCGCAGGGTCGGCAACTCCCCGTCCGGGCCCGGCCCCTCGTTGTCGCGGGGGTCGTCCTCGGGGTTCAGCCACATGTCGGGGTAGACGGTCGCCTGGGTCCATCGCTCGGGTTGATCGTTCATGCGGGTCATGCTCGTCCCCGGACGCCCCCTGCCGCCACCGCATTTCCCGCACGACCGGGCGCGCGGCGGGACACAACCGGGCGCGCGGCGGGACACGGCCGGGCACACGGCCGGACGCGACCGGACCGACGGCCCCGGGAGCACGGTCCTGTACCCGGGCCCGGCCCGGAGCACGTTCCCGGTGCGGTCTCGTCCCCCGCGCCGACGGATTGACGGTCCGTCGAATGATCCTCTTGGAGGGCGCCGAGAAGAGCTCCGGCGCCCCGTCCAGAGAGGCTTTCCCGTGAACCAGCACGCCCCGCAGCACCCCCTTCCGAAGCGCTTCCGCGGCAGCCGGCGCAGCGCGGTGGCGGCCGTGACCTCGATGATCGCCGCCGCCGTCGTGGCCGGCGTCCTGGCACCGGGCACCGCCTCCGCCGCGCCGCGGCCGGACTCCGTGCAGCAGAGCCTCGACGCACTGGTCAAGAAGGACGGGGTGCCCGCCGCCCTCGCCACCGTCAAGGACCGCGACGGCCGCTCCCGCACCTACACGGCCGGCGTCGGCAACGCGGCCACCAAGGCCAAGGTGCCGGTGGACGGGCAGGTCCGGATCGGCAGCAACAGCAAGGTCTTCACCGCCGTCGTGGTCCTGCAGCTGGTCGCCGAGGGCAAGGTCGGCCTGGACGCGAACGTCGACACCTACCTGCCCGGCCTGGTGCGCGGCGAGGGCATCGACGGGCGGAACATCACCGTCCGCCAGCTGCTCCAGCACACCAGCGGCCTGCCCGAGTACGTCGACCGCGAGGGCATCCTCAAGGATCCCAAGCGCTACTACGAGCCGCGCACGCTGCTCGACGCCGCACTGGCCCAGAAGGCCCACTTCGCGCCCGGTACCGATTGGGAGTACAACAACACCGGCTACCTGCTGGCGGGCCTGATCATCCAGAAGGTCACCGGCCGCCCGCTCGGCGAGGAGATCACCAAGCGCGTCATCGACCGGATCGGCCTGCGCCACACCTACTTCCCCACCCCGGGGGACATGACGATCCACGAGGCCCACCCCAAGGGCTACCAGCGCGCCGCGAACGGGACGCTGAGCGACTACACCGAGCTGGACCCGTCCTGGGGCTGGGCGGCCGGCGCGGTCGTCTCGACCAACACGGACGTCAACCGGTTCTACGGCGCGCTGCTCGGCGGCCGCCTGCTGCCCGCGGCCCAGCTCGCCCAGATGCGCACCACCGTCCCCGCCGAGGCGGTCGGCCCCGGCGTCCGCTACGGACTCGGCCTGGTGAGCCGCCCGCTCTCGTGCGGCGGCGTCGCCTGGGGGCACGGCGGGACGATCCCGGGCTACGAGACCGCCGGCGGTGCCACCGAGGACGGCCGCGCCGTGAACTTCGCCGTCACCACGATCCCGGACGGCGACACCACCAAGCACGTGGACCAGGCGGTGGACGCGGCCCTCTGCCGCTGACCCCCGGTCGCCCGCCGGCCGGGCGCACCGGCCACCCGGTGCGCCCGGCCGTACTGCTCCCCCCTCCCCCTTCGCTTCCCAGCAGTGGAGTCCCGATGAACGACCACGCCCCGCAGCGCGCTGCGCACCGCATCCGCCTCGTGCGGTACGCCACGACGGCCGCCGCCACCGCCGGTCTGGCCCTGACCGCCTTCGTCCCCGCCGTCTCCCCGGCCTCCGCCGCTCCGCGCCCGGACGTCGTGCAGCAGCGCCTCGACGCGCTGGTGAAGGACGACGGGATGCCCGCCGCCCTCGCCACCGTCAAGGGCCGCGACGGCCGCAACCGCACCTACACCGCCGGTGTCGGCGACCTCGCCACCGGGGCCCGGGTCCCGGTCGACGGGCAGATCCGGGCCGGCAGCAACACCAAGGCGTTCGTCGCCGTCGTCGTCCTGCAGCTGGTCGCCGAGGGCAAGGTCGGCCTCGACACGGCCGTCGAGACCTATCTGCCGGGCCTCCTGCGCGGCGACGGCTTCGACGGGCGGAACATCACCGTCCGCCAGCTGCTCCAGCACACCAGCGGCCTGCCCGACTACATGGACGCCCCCGCGCTGGCCGACTGGACCACCATCCAGTTCCGCTGGTTCGAACCGCGCGAACTGCTCGACGGGGCCCTGGCCCAGAAGGCGCGGTTCGCCGCCGGGACCGGCTGGGAGTACAGCAACACCAACTACCTGGTGGCCGGGCTGCTGATCCAGAAGGTCACCGGCCGGCCCTTCGGCGAGGAGGTCACCAGGCGCGTCGTCGACCGGATCGGCCTGCGCCACACCTACGTCCCGGCCGCCGGGGACACCGCCGTGCACGAGCCCCACCCGCACGGTTACCTGCGCACCGCCCCGGGCGCGCCGCTGATCGACTACACCGCGATGGACGCCTCGATGGCCTGGGCCGCCGGGGCGGTCGTGTCCACCAACACCGATCTCAACACCTTCTACGGCGCGCTGCTGGCGGGACGGCTGCTGCCCGCCGCCCAGCTCGCCCAGATGCGCACCACCGTCCCGGCCGAGCTCCTCGGTGACGGGGTGCGCTACGGCCTCGGGATCCAGAGCAGGCCGCTGACCTGCGGCGGCCTCGTCTGGGGCCACGGCGGCACCTCGCCCGGCTACCGGACCCGGGGCGGCGTCACGGAGGACGGCCGGGCCGCGAACATCACCGTCACCACCATCCCGGACGCGGCCACCGGCACGCGCCTGACCGACGCGGTCGACGCGGCCCTCTGCCGCTGACGCCGGCCTGGTCCGGTGGATCCGACAAGGTCCGGGGCCGAACGGGTACGGTCCGCGCGTGAACGATCAAGATGTGTCCGACTCCCCCGACGTGTCCGAGGCGCCCGACGCACCCGGCCGGATACCCCCGCGACCGCGACCGCGCGCGCAGGTCACCCGGCGCAGTGGCCGCGCGGGGTGGGTCGGCGTGGTGCTGGTGATGGTGCTGGTGGTGGCCGGCGCCCTGATGGCGGTCGACGAGCGGAGCGCCGTGGACGCGAAGTCGGACGACGACGGGGCCTGCGCGCCGCCGCAGGCCGACGACGCGCCCGGCTATCCCGCGCTGTGCGCGGCGCTGAACCGCCCCGATCTGCCGGACCTCGCCGGGGTCCCCGGCGGGCGGGTGTCCCTCGCCGGGTCCCACCTCGTCCTGCGGCTGGACGGCGACGGGAAGGAGCCGCCCGTCGCCACCGCGCAGGTACAGATCGGAAGCGTCCAGGTGGGCGTGACCGATCAACCGGACCTGGCGCCCGCGGACTTCCTGCTCTTCTCCGACCTGCCGCGCGACCAGGCGCCGGTGCTCGGCCACCCCACCACCGCCTACCGGACGCGCACCGTCGGCGGGAACCGGCCGACCGACAGCCCTGGCCCCGGTGGCTACAGCCACCACCTCGTCGTGGCCAAGGGCGCCGACGGGCGCGGCGGTTCGTTCGACGTCTCGTTCTGGAAGCGGGACGCCACGACCGAGGACGACGCGGCCCTGCGGCGGATCGCGGAGGCGGTGCTGCCGACCCTCCAGGGCTGGACGGCGGCGGCCCCGGCCTCCTGACGGGACTCCGGGGCGTGGAACGGTCGGCGTGGTGGTCCGTTCCCCGTCATGCGTGACGGGGAGGGCAGGTCCGGGCACTCCCCTGTGGCGCCCGGACCTGCCCTCCCCGTCACACCGGTCGGAACGAAGCGTCCGCCGGCGCCCTCGACCACCGTCAGAGGCTGCGGGCCGTGATGTCGCCGTAGGCGGTGGTGGCGTGGATGCTCAGCGCGGGAGTGCCCTCGCTGTTCTTCAGCGCGTTGTCGATCCGGCCGTGGGTGGTGCCGGCGTCCAGGGCGGCGGAGACACCGCGGGCCGCGCCGATGGTCAGGTTCCCGGCCTCGGTCCGCAGGGCCACCTCTCCCCGCACGGCTTCGACGACGGTGATGTCGCCCTTCTGCGTGGTGAGCCGGGCGGCCCCGTCCAGGCGGCCGACCCGGATGTCGCCGGCCTGGAGGGTGAGGTGGGCGCTCCCGGTCCCGTCGAGCTCGACCGAGCCGTGGGCGAATTCGAGGCTGACGTCACCGAGGCGTCCGACGCCCCGCAGGTCGGCGCTGGCGGCCCTGGCCTCGACCCGGGAGCCGGAGGGCAGGTGGACGGTCACCTCGACGGCGCCGGTGTCGCCGAGGATCCCGCTCTTCGGCGCGGGGGCGTCGATCCGCAGGAGGCCGCCCTCGCAGTCGACGGTGGTCTGCTCCGCGGCCTTGACGTCACGGCCCTTCGAGGCGTCCGCGGGCAGGACCTCGACCGTGGTGTCCGCCCGGTCCGCGGCGACGAGCCGGACCCGTCCGGCCGGGATGTCCAGCACGGCGGTGACCGGAGCGGGGGTGGCGAACTTCTGCATCGTGCGTTCCTTCGGATCGTCTTCTCGGATGTCGACCGCTGTCGACCTCTGTCCACCGCTGTCGACCGCCCCGCGCCGTCGTCGGTGCGGGCCGTCGTCGGTGCGGGCCGGAGCGGGATCCCACCGGCTCCTCCGCGTGGCGGTGCTCCCGTCGTCCCGGCCGGATGCGGAGCAGCGGCCGTTCGGAGCCCGGACCCGACGGATCGGGCGGGCTCGGACGAGAACGATCACGACGCTAGCCGCCGTAGGGCGCCTTCGAGGAGGACATCGCGCGCCAGCAGGGGGACCTTGCGCGCCATGGCGGGAGCACCCGGGGGCGGACCCCGTGATGATCTTGCTGTTCGGGCTGCTCTACGCTCGGCCCCTGTGATCCCGCACGCGCACCGGGGGACGACCTCCTCGGCCCTCACCCGCCTCAACGTCAACGCCGCCCGCGTCCTCGGCGTACCCGTGAACGGATACGCGCACCTGCTGGGCCTCGCGCCGGAGCACCTCAACGACGACCTGTGCCGGGCCCCCACCCTCACCAGCGTCCGTATCGCCGAACTGATGACCGAGCACACCTCCTGGCCCGAGGTCGCGCTGCTGATGACCCAGCAGTCGCCCATCGGCGGCCTCGGGATCTGGGACTACCTGATCACCTGCGCGCCCAGCCCGCTGGAGGGGATCCGTGATGCCGCGACCTACCTGGGCGCCATCCTCGACGTGACCACGGACAGCATCCAGGTCCGCGAGCACGGGCAGCACGTCTCCGTCACCCACACCAACGGGGCCGACCTGGCCTTCGAGGCCGCCTGCGCCGTCCGCGCGTGCGCGCTCGGCCTGTTCCAGGCACGCCTGAGCCATGCCGCGCAGCGTCACCTCGTTCCCGTGCACGTCGCCCTGGCCACCGAGGTGCCCCGGAACCACGACGCCCTCATCGAGCTCTACGGCACCCGCGCCATCGATTTCGGGGAGCCGGTCAGTTCCATCACCTTCCGCGCCGCGGACCTGAAGGCGCCGTCGCCCCACGCCCCGCCGGGCCTGTCGACCGTGCTGCGCAGGCATGCCGAACAGACGCTCGCCGACTCCGTCCCGCTCCACAGCTGGCTCGACCTTTTCCGCACCGCGCTGGCGTCGGCGTACGACGCGGGCCGTCCCACCCTGTCCGCGGTGGCGCAGCGCCTGAGCATCAGCACCCGGACCCTCCAGCGCCGGCTGGAGGAGCACGGCGCCACCTGGAGCGGCGAGGTCGAGGCCGCTCGCAGGGCCCGGGTGACCGGACTCCTCCGCGACACCGACCTCGGCCTCGGCGCGATCGCCTCCCGCACCGGCTACGCCGATGCCCGGGCCCTGCGCCGCGCGGTCCACCGCTGGTACGGGCGGACGCCCTCGGCCCTCCGCGCACCGCCGGGGGCGTGAGCGGCCCCGCGCCCTACAGGCCCGGGGTGCGGTGGAGCGAGATCAGGAGGCGCCAGGTGCGGGCGGCGAGGTCGGCGGGGGTGGCGTCGATGGAGCCGTGGAGCCAGTCGGCGAGGAGGGCGGTGAAGGCGCCGGCCACCATGGAGGCCACCAGGTCGGCCTGCGGGGCGCCGGCCAGGGTGCGTTCGGTACGGCTGCGCTCGCGCAGTCCGCGGTGGAGGACCTGGCCGAGGGGGCCGCCGCCGCCCGGGGTGAGCAGGGAGCGGTAGAGGTCGGCGTGCGGGAGCAGGGCGGCCAGGAAGGCGCCCAGGGCGGGCGGCGGGGCGGCCGGATCGGGGAGGCCGCGCCAGGCGTGGAGGGCGTCGACGGCCTCGCGCACGACGTCGGCGCAGGCGTCGACGGCGAGGGCCTCCAGATCGGCGTAGTGGACGTAGAAGGTGGCCCGGCCGACGCCGGCGCGGCGGACCACCGCGGCGACGCCGATCGCGGCGAGGGGCTGCTCGGCGCACTCCGCCAGCAGGGCCTCCCGGAGCCGGGCCCTGGTGCGGGCGGCCCGGGGGTCCTCGGGGGCGCGTCCGGGAGTGCGATCGGCCCGGGGGTCCTCGGGGGTGCGGGCCGCTCCGCGGTCCGGGCTCATCCGGCGGCCAGGACGGCGCCGAGGGCCAGCGCGCCGGGCAGGGCCTGGGCGAACAGGATCCGGCGGTTGGCGGTGGCGGCGCCGTACACACCGGCGACGACGACGCAGGACAGGAAGAACACCTGGGCCTGGAAGCCGGTCGTGGTCGAGCCGCCGGCGATCAGGCCCCAGACCAGACCGGCCGCCAGGAAGCCGTTGTAGAGCCCCTGGTTGGCGGCCAGCGGGGCCGTGGTCCGGGCGAGTTCGGTGTCGAAGCCGGACAGGTCGCGGCCGGGCCGCCGCTGCCACAGGAACATTTCCAGGACCAGGATGTAGAGGTGCAGCGCGGCCACCAGGGCCACCAGGACGTTCGCGGCCGTACGCACGGGTCGACTCCTTCTCATGGACAGGCGTCCAGCATACCTGGACACCTGTCCATGAAAGCCGCCCGGCCCTACTGCGGATCGAAGTCCCCGTCCTTCTCCTCGTGGCGCAGCTCCTTCGCGTCGTACTGGAGCTGGAAGTCCATCTCGGTCTCGTCGAGCACCTCCCGCGGGGCGAAGAAGGCTCCGGCGAGCACGTCGTCGCCGCCCTGCTGGTGCCAGTCGGCGAGGATCTGGCGCGGACAGGCCACCACGGCGCGGCTCCCGGCGCCGGGGACGACGGTGAGCTGGTACGCCTCGCCGGTGGTCGCGGGAGACCGGTAGGTGAAGGTGTGGTACTTGAGGTCCCTGGCCGCCACCCCGTTCGCGACCAGCCGCTGATAGGCGTGCACCAGGCCGGGATTGGCGAAGTTGCAGAGGAGGACGGTGACGCCGCCCCGGGCCAGCTCGCGGGAGACGTCGACGATGGCCTTCTGGAACTCCGCCCCGTCGTCCCCCGTGCCGTAGGTGTTCGCGGTCGTGGAGTCGGCCGTCTCCGGCGACACCGCGTCGCCGGGCACCACGGCATTGCTGAAGTTCGGGAACGGACAGTCCATGAAGACGATGTCGCCCGGGTCGGCCAGCTCGCAGGTGCGGCGGAAGTCGCGGCACTCGAAGTCGATCATGGTGCCCAGTACCTTGTCCCGGACCGCGCCGAGCCGGTCCCGCTCCTGGTCGCGCAGCGCGGCCAACTCGCCGGCCGTGCGGTCCTTGCAGGTGGCGACGACCGCGCCGGTGGGACTCAGCTTCGTGCCGTGCACGCAGCGGTTGACCAGCCAGATGTACTTGAGGCAGGTCACCATGGCGGTCGCCGGATCGTCCCCGGAACGGGCCAGCACGGTCCGGCCGTTCTGGAGGTCGTACAGCAACTGGGCGAAGCTGGAGTGAAGTTCGCCGTCCCACACCGTCGCCAACCGCAGGTACTCGTCGACGAAGCGCGCGCCGAGCCTGCGCATCGTCCAGTAGCTGCCGACGACGTAGTGGTTGAGGTCCCCGGCGACGGCCGAGGCGAACAGCTGGACGCCGCCGGTGAACGCCTTGCCCCAGCACTCGGAGTTGAGGAAGATCTGGCCGGAGCCGACGAACGGCTCGATCAGCCGGGGAAGTCGGCCCCTGTTGTCGACGAACTGGGCCTGGGCGACCCGGGCGAGCGCCAGTTGGGTGAAGTGCGTCCGGTTGTGCTTGTTGCCGGTGTACGGCGTCAGCCAGGCGAACCGGTCCGAGTCCGGCACCAGGAGGTTGGTGAACTCGCCGATGTAGCTGGTGTGTTCCTGGATGAACTGCTGGTACGCCCGGCCCTTGATGCCCGCGAAGTAGTTGAAGTCGCCCGGGACGGAGGGCCTGCCGGAGCGGACCACCCGGTAGTCCGGCACCACCATGTTCCGCGGGACCGGCCGGAAGTCGGCCCCGACCGTGAAGCCCCGGGCCGGCCGACCGTTGCGCATGTGGCCGAGGCCGCAGACGGCGCAGCGCACGCCGTCCTGGTTCCGCGCCCCGGTGTAGTCCCGCTCGAACCCGCAGCGGTCGCAGTAGATGTGCACGATGGTCCCCCTCGGACGTCGCCCCCCGCGTTCCAGTGGGACGACAGTAGGCCGAGCGGCGCGGCCCCGCGAGCGGAACGGCGGAAGGTCCCCGCAGGTCGGGGACGAACCGCGGCACGGATGTCGACGGGGAACCGACCCACCGTCAGCAGCGGGTGTCCCAGCGGTGCAGGGCGTCCAGCGCGGTGCTGCGGTCGGCGAGGGTGGGGGTCGCCTCGGGGGCACCGAGGAGGTAGTCGGCGACGGGGGTGAGCAGCAGGGCGCCGCCGTGGTGGGAGTCGCCGGAGCCCAGCAGCCGGGCCTCGTCCCAGGTGTGTCGGATGACGGTGCGGCGCAGCAGGGTGCCGTGCCGGACGGGCAGCCGGGGGGCGGCGGCGGCCTCGGCGCGGCGGCGGCGTTCGGGAGCGAGTTCGGGGGTGAGGGCGGTGCGGACGGCGGCCAGGGTGCCGAGCGGCAGCAGCGGGGCGGCGAGGTCGAGCAGGGCGGCGGCCTCGGGGGCGAGGCGGTAGGCGGCCAGGACGGCGGCGGTCTCGGCGGGTTCGAAGGGCTGGCCGGCGAGACAGGAGAGGTCGAGCAGGACGAGCGGGTCGGGGGCGGCGGGAGGCTCTCCCGGCGCGGGGTGCCGGCCGTTCACCAACTGGGACTCGGCGAGCGCGATCAGGCATTCGACGTGCTCGTCCGCGACCAGGTAGGGGCGGACCGGCACGGTGACGCGGTTGCCGGGGAGGGCGGCGGTGGTGAGGCCGACCCGGTACCAGGGGTCGAGCAGCGGGTCCTCGGCCGGCCAGCGGACGGTGACGGCGGTGTGGTGCGGGCGGTCCCCGAGCAGGGTGATGTCGATGGTCTCCACCGGGTGCTCGGTGACCAGGCGGACCACGGCCTGCCAGAGCGCGGCCTCGCCGGGGGCGACCAGGTCGAGCGACGCCTGCGGCCGGAGCAGGTCGGCGGGGTAGTAGCCGGCCAGCGGGAGGCCGTGGATGGCGCGGACCCCGGTGGACCGGGCCAGGTCGAGGGCGAGGCCGGCGTAGCGGTCGGCGCGGGCGCGGGCCCGGCGCAGCTCGGCGCGGGCGGGTTCGCCCATCCGGACGTCCTCGCGGGCCAGGGCGGAGAGCACGAGGTGGGGCAGGTGACGGCTGCCGCGGGCGCGGTGGAGCAGTTCGGCCGGCCCGTCGGCCGGGTCGACATCGAGCAGGTGGTACAGCAGAGCGGTGTTCACGGACGTCCGCCTCCGAAGGTATGGTCATGGCGCCCCACGCCGCCGACGGCCGAGGGCGGGGGCGATCACGACCGGGCACAGGGGGTACCCGGTCGCGGGAGGTGAAGGAGGGGCACGGACCGGACCGTCTCCGGAGGGCCCCGGCAGGGTGATTCTTGCCGGTGGGGTTCAACGCCCGGTCACCACAGGCTCAACGGAGTCTCGACACCGGGCCCGACCTTATGGTTGACATTTCGCATATCAGCTGACATGTGCACGAACGGGGCGGGCACTGTCCTTGGGGCAGCAGGGGGCAGTATGAGCGATCTCCGTTTTTCCGTACTGGGTCTGATGCGGGCTCACCGCGGCGCGACGGCGCTCAAGGTGGGCAGCCCACAGCAGCAGGCCATGCTGGCCGTACTGCTACTGAGGCCCGGCCATTCGGCCAGCGCCACGGATCTGATCGCGGCATTGTGGGGCGAGGAGCCGCCGGGGGCGGCGATGACCACCGTACGGACGTACGCGTGGCGGTGGCGGAAGGTGCTGGACGCCGTGGCGGCCGGGGAGGAGAACCCCGGCGAGAAGGCCGCGGGCAGCGTGCTGATGTCGATGGGCGACGGGTACCGGCTCGTCCTGCCCAGACAGGCGGTCGACGCGGAGCAGGCGGAGACGCTGGCCGCCGAGGCGGAACGGATCGCCCGGGCCGACCCGTTGCGCGCCCGCGACCTGCTCAACCAGGCGCTCGAACTCTGGCAGGGCGAGCCGCTGGCCGGGATCCCGGGGCCGTTCGCGGAGCGGCACCGGCAGCGCCTGGAGGAACTGCGGCTGACGCTGCTCGAGGAGCGGATCGGCCTGGACCTCACCCTCGGCCGGTACTCGCGGTGCATACCGGAGCTGACCGCGCTCACCACCGAGCACCCGCTGCACGAGCGGGCCTACGGGCTGCTGATGCGGGCGCTCTACCAGGCCGGACGGCAGGCGGACGCGCTGGCGGTGTTCCGCGGCGTCCGGCAGCTGTTCCTGACCGAGCTGGGGGTCGGGCCGGGAGCCGAACTGGAGCAGCTGCACCGGCGGATCCTGGAGGGCGACGCGACGCTGGCCGCGCCGCAGCCGCCGGGCACCGCCGCGGGCGGGCCGTCCGCGGCCCCGGCCGGGGCGTCCGGCGCCGGGCCGGGCAGCCCCCGCGCCGGACGGGCGGAGGCCGGGGCCGCGGCGACGGACCGGGCCGGGACCGCCGAGGACCCCGGCGACGGGGCGGAGCCGGCCGGGCGCGGCGCCCGGGCGGCGAGTGCCCCGCCGCGGCCCGCGCAGCTGCCGCCGGACGCCGCCGACTTCACCGGGCGGACGGCGCCGGTCCGGGTGCTGCACGCGGCCCTGGCCGCCGCCCCGCCCGACCCGGACGGCGGGGCCCCCGGGCAGCCGCGGGCCCTGGTGGTCGCGACCGTGGTCGGCATGGGCGGGGTCGGCAAGACCGCCCTGGCGCTGCACGTCGCGCACCGGGTCCGGGACGGTTACCCGGACGGCCAGCTGTACGTGGACCTGCGCGGCTCGGACCCGGTGCCGGCCGATCCGGAAGCGGTGCTGAGCGGCTTCCTGGTCGCGCTCGGCGTCCCGGCGGACGCGGTGCCGGACGGGCTGGACGCGCGCTCGGCGCTGTTCCGCTCGGTGGTGGACGGCCGGCGGCTGCTGCTCGTCCTGGACAACGCCAAGGACGCGGCGCAGATCCGGCCGCTGCTGCCCGGGGCGGTGGGCTGCGCGGTGCTGACCACCGGCCGCACCCGCCCGGCCGGGCTGCCGGCGACGGTCCAGGTCGACCTGGACGTGTTCCAGCCGGAGGAGGCGCTGGACCTGCTCGGGCGCACCATCGGCGCGGAGCGGCTGGCGGCCGAACCGGAGGCCGCCCGCGAGCTGGTGGTGGCCTGCGGGCACCTGCCGCTGGCGGTGCGGATCGTGGCCGCCCGGCTGGCCGCCCGGCCCGGCTGGACGGTGGAGACGCTCAGCCGCCGCCTCCAGGTGGAGCGGCGGCGGATCGACGAGCTGCGGATCGGGGACCTCGCGGTCGCGGCGGCCTTCGAACTGAGTCACCGGCAGCTGACGGCCGACCAGGCCCGGGCGTTCCGGCTGGTCGCCTCGGTGGACGGTCCCGACATCGGGCTGGCGGCCGCGGCCGCGCTGCTGGACCTCGACGAGTACGACGCCGAGGACCTGCTGGAGGCGCTGGTGGACGTGGCGATGCTGGAATCGCCGTTCCCCGGCCGGTACCGGTACCACGACCTGCTCCGCGCGTTCGCCCGGCGACGACCGGCCCGGGGGCCGGGGCCGGACGGGGCGGGCGAGGTCGTCGGCGGTACCGGTGGCGCCGCCGACGGGGCCGGGCAGGACGGCGGGGAGGCCGTCGCCGCCCGGGACCGGCTGTTGGACCACCTGCTGGCCACCGCGTGCAGCGCGTTCCAGCACGCCGTGCCGGGCGATCCGGCCGCGGGCGCGCTCGGGCCGGCCCGCTCCCCCGGCGTGCCGCTGTCCGGCCGGGAGGCCGCCCGCGAGTGGGCGGCGGCAGAACGGGCGGGCGCGGTCGCGCTGGCGGCCCAGGTCGCGGCCGACCCGGCCGCCGGGTCCGGCACGGCCCTGCGCGCGGCGACCGATCTGCTGATCGCGCTCACCCCGTTCGTCCTCACCCCGCCGAGCCGTCAGCTCGCCGCGACCGCCGACGCGCTGGCCGAGGCCGCCGCCCGGCACGGCGACGTCCGGGCGGAGGGGCGGGCGCACTTCCTGCGCGGCAACGTCGCCCTGGCCGCCACCCGGCTGGACGCGGCCGAGGCGGCGTCCCGGCGGGCGGTGGAGGCCGCGCGGTCCGCCGGGGACTCGGTGATCCTGCGCCAGGCGCTGAACGACCTCGGGCTGATCTGCCAGTTCCTGAGCCGCTACGACGAGGCGGTGGACCACTACGACGAGGCGCTGCTGCTGGCCAACCGGCTCGGGCACCGCTCCGGCGCGCTGATGACGACGGTCAACGCGGCGCTGGCGCGGGTGCGCAGCGGGCGGGCCGACGAGGCGGTGACGATCTGCCACGAGGCGCTGGCCGAGCTGCGGACCCGGCAGGACGACCCGGGCCGGGCGTACACGCTGTACGTGCTGGGGCTGGCGCACCACGCGCTGGGGCGGCACGAGGAGGCGGTGACCTGGTTCGGCGAGTGCCTGGCGGTCTCGGTGGCCGCCGGGCTGCGGGACCGCGCCGCGCACGCGCGCTACCGGCTGGCGGACAGTCTGCGCGAGCTGGGGAGGGCGGACGAGGCGCTCGACCAGGCGGGGCAGGCGCTGCGGCTCTGCGAGGAACTGGGGGCCGAGCGGGACCAGGCGCAGGCGCTGGTGGTGCTCGGCTGCGCGCTGGCGGACCTCGGGCGCGGGGCCGAGGCGGGGGCGCGGCTGCGGGAGGCCCACGCGATCTTCCGGCGGCTGGGGCTGCCGGAGGCCGCCGAGGTGGCGGGGCTGCTCGCGGAGCCGGCGTTCGCGCTGGTGGATCCCTGATCGTCCGGTGAGATGACGGGGCGGCAGAAACGGTTCTGCGCGGGGTTCTTCGGCGGATCCCGGTGCCACGGGCGGCGGTCGTGCCACCGGCGACGGTCGGGCCGCTACGGGCGACGGCCGGGCCGGGATCAGGAACCGGTGCTGTTCCAGTCCCCGTGGGCGTTGCCGTTGGTCGGCGTGGCGGTCGGGGTCGGGGTGGCGGTCGGCGCGGTGGTCCCGCCCTGGGCGGGGCCCTCCGCGCCGTCCGCCATCGCGGTGCCCGCCAGGCCGAGGGCCAGCAGGGTGCCGAGGCCGAGGCCCGCGACGGCCAGACGGATCCGGGCGGTGCCGATCGTCGAGTTCTTCGCCATGACTGCTCCCTGGGTGGTCTTCCCTGGCGGGAAGGGGTTCTCCGGGTTCTCCCCGGCACTCCCGGGGGCCTCCCCGGGCTGACGGGATCAGCATGGCAAGGGCCGTTCAACGGCAGATCGACGCACGAGCACCGTGCGTCGATCGCCGTCGTTGATCGGGGTTCCGACCGCTCGCGACCAGGGATTTCCCGGCCGCCGGTCAGACCGCCTCGCGGATCTCCAGGGTGCAGCACTTGACGCTGCCACCGCCCTTGAGCAGCTCCGAGAGATCCACCCCGATCGGGCGGAAGCCGTGCTCCCGGAGCCGGGCCGCCACCCCGGTGGCCGGCTCCGGCAGCACCACGTTCAGCCCGTCGCTGGCCACGTTGAGGCCGAACGCCACCGCGTCCTCCTCCGCCACCAGCACCGCGTCCGGGAACAGCCGGGCCAGCACCGCCCGGCTGCCCGCCGAGAACGCCTCCGGGTAGTACATGATCCGGTCGCCGTCGAGCACGCTGAGCGCGGTGTCCAGGTGGTAGAAGCGCGGGTCGACCAGGTCCAGGCCGACCACCGGGCGGCCGAGGAACTCCTGCGCCTCGGCGTGCCCGGCGGAGACGCTCCGGAAGCCCCGGCCGGCCAGTAGGTAACGCTCCGTCAGCAGCAGGTCGCCCTCGCCCTCGTTGACGTGCGCCGGGTCGTGGGTGGCGAACCCGTGGGCCCGGAACCAGTCCAGGTACGCCGGGCCCTCGGCGGCGCGCTCGGTGTTGCGGAAGCGGGCGCCGAGCACCCGCCCGTCCACCACGGTGGCGCCGTTCGCCGCGTACACCATGTCCGGCAGGCCCGGGATCGGGTCGATCAGGTCGACCCGGTGGCCCAGCTCCAGGTAGAGCTCGTACAGCCGCTCCCACTGGGCGACGGCCAGGGCGGTGTCGACCGGCTTGGCCGGGTCCATCCAGGGGTTGATGGCGTAACTGACGTCGAAGTGGGTCGGACGGCACATCAGGTAGCGGCGCGGGCGGGCGGTGCGGGTCATGGCGGGGCTCCGGGGGTGAGGGCGGGGGTGAGGGCGGGGCGAACGGCAGGAACGGGGTGCCGGGGGCGAGAGGTGCCGGGCAGATCGGGCGGCAGGCTCAGGCGGCGGCCGGGGCCGCGGCCGGGCGCTCGGGGAAGTCCCGGCGCGCCCGCAGCGGGCCGGCCAGCAGCACCGCGCCGGCCGAGAGCAGCACCCCGGCCATGATCCAGATCGTGGTGCGGGCGCCGAGCACCTCGCCCAGCCAGCCGCCGAGCAGGGCGCCCACCGGGATCGCGCTGAAGTTGACGGTCGAGGCGCTGGCCCGGATCCGGCCGATCATGTCGGGCGGGCAGTAGGACTGGTAGAAGCTCCCGGCGAGCACGTTCCCGGCGATCACCCCGCAGACCGCGACCGACCAGGCGACGGCGCTCACCGCGAGCGGCAGCCGGGAACCGGCCAGCGGCAGCAGCAGGATGAACGGCGCGGCGACCAGCTCGCACAGCAGCAGCCCGCGCGCGGTGCCGAAGCGGCGGGCGATCCGCCCGGCCAGGGCGGCCCCGGCCAGACCGCCGACCGACACCACCGCGAAGACGGCGCCGATGCCGCCGGGCGACACCCCGACGCTGCGGACCAGGAAGATCGTCTGCACGGCCTGGATGCCGTTCAGACCGAGGTTGCCGACCGCGCCGAACAGGGCCAGGTTGCGCAGGAACGGGTCACCGGCGAGGAAGCGCACGCCCTCCCCGATCTCGCGCAGGATGCCGCGCCGGGCGGCCACCGGCGGCGGTGTCTCCTTCACCTTGATGCCGCCCAGGCAGATCGCCGAGACCAGGTAGGTGACCGCGTCGGCCAGCAGACCGCTGGCCGCGCCGAAGACCTGGGACAGCAGACCGGCCAGGCCGGGGCCGGCGATCTCCGCCGCCGAGTCCCCTGAGCGCAGCTTGACGTTGGCCTCCAGCAGGTCGTCCTTGGCGACCAGGGCCGGCAGCACGGCGCCGTACGCGGTGGAGAAGAACACCTTCACCGCGCCGGCCAGCAGGGCCACCACGATCAGCTGCGCCATCGTCAGCGCGTCGAACCAGCCGGCCACCGGCACGCTGCCGAACAGCACCAGCAGCAGCAGGTCGCAGATCAGCATCACCTTCAGCCGGGGCCAGCGGTCCACCCAGGCGCCGGCCAGCAGGCCGAGGAACAGCCACGGGACCCACGCGGAGGCGGTCAGCACGCCGACCATGAACGGCGAGGCGTCCAGGGTCACCACCGCCACCAGGGCGAGGGCGACATTGCCGACGGCGGTGCCGAGGCCGCTGGCCGTCTCACCGATCCAGAGCTTGCGGAAGTTGCGCTGGGCCCAGAGGCCCCATCGGCCGGGGCGCGGGCCCTCGTCCACCACGGGCGGTTCGACCGGGACGGTACTCGTGGTCATCGCGGGTCACTCTCCAGCGTCTCGGCCAGCACGGCGGCGATCCGTGCGAGCGGCTCGGGTTGGGTCAGCGCGCCGTGCGCGCAGTCGATCCGGTGGGCGGCGACCGGGCCGGTCAGGTAGGGGGCCCAGGCGGCCTCGTAGGGCCAGTCGGCGGGCTTGTCGGCGGTGGCGCCGACGAACACCGCCGGACCCCGGTAGTGGCCGGGCACGTGCTCGGCCATCAGCTTGCGGTGGTGCTCGAAGACGTCCGGAAGCAGCGCCGCCGCCTCGCCCAGCAGGGCGGTCAGATCGGCCTGCCCGCGCCCGTCGGCCGGGTCGTAGCCGAGCGAGGCGAGCAGCTCGGCGAGGGTCTCCACCGGGTCGTCCGAGGCCGGCGGCTCCTCCGTGGCCGGGCCGGCCGGGAGGCCGTCGAGGAGGGCGAGCAGGCCCACCTCCTGGCCGGCCGCCCGCAGCTGGACCGCCATCTCCTGGGCGACCACCGCGCCGAACGACCAGCCCAGCAGGTGGTAGGGGCCCTGCGGGCGGACGGCGCGGATCTCCCGCACGTAGTCCGCGGCGATCCCGGCGACGGAGTCCGGGGAGCCGCCGCGCAGGCCCCGGGCCTGGAGGCCGAGCACCGGCCGGCCCGGGTCGAGGTGGCGCAGCAGGCCGGAGTAGACCCAGCTGATGCCGGCGGCGGGGTGGACGCAGAACAGCGGGGCCTTCCCGCCGCCGGTCCGCAGCGGGAGCAGCACGTCCAGGGCGTCGGGCACGCGATCGGCCGGCGCGCGATCGGCCGCGGCCTCCAGCCGGCGGGCCAGTCCGGCCGGGGTGGGGGCCTCGAACAGGGCCCGCATGCCGAGGTCGGCGCGCTCGCCGAGCTCGGCCGCGAGGGCGGCGCGGATCCGGCCGAGCAGCTTCATCGCCAGCAGCGAGTGGCCGCCGAGGTCGAAGAAGCCGTCGTCGATCGAGACCCGTTCCACTCCGAGCACCTCGGCGAAGAGGCCGCAGAGCAGTTCCTCGCGCGGGGTGCGCGGCGCGCGTCCGGTGGGCGACGCGGCCGGGTCGGGGGCGGGCAGGGCCCGCCGGTCCACCTTGCCGCTGGCGGTGAGCGGGAGGGCGGTGAGCGGGACGAAGGCCGTCGGAAGCATGTAGCCGGGCAGCGACTCGGCGGCGAAGGCCCGCAGTTCGGCCGGGTCCAGCGGCGCGGCGGCGTCCCCCGCTCCGTCGGGGACGACGTAGGCGACCAGGCGCGGCCCGGTGGCACCGTCCTCGCGGGCGGTCACGGTGGCGGCCCGCACCCGGGGGTGGCGGGTCAGCACGTGCTCGATCTCGCCGAGTTCGATCCGGAAGCCGCGGATCTTCACCTGGTCGTCGGTACGGCCCAGGTACTCGATCCCACCGTCCCTGGTGCGCCGCACCAGGTCCCCCGTGCGGTACATCCGGTCCCCGGCGGTGAACGGGTCGGCGACGAAACGCTCGGCGGTCAGCGCCGGACGGCCCAGGTAACCCAGGGCCAGGCCCGAGCCGGCCAGGTAGAGCTCGCCGGGCACGCCCACCGGGACCGGCGTCAGCCGTTCGTCCAGGACCAGGGCGCGGGTGCCGAGCACCGGGTGGCCCAGGCCGGGGCGCCCGCCCTCGGCGAGCGGCCGGACCAGGGCGTCGACGGTGGCCTCGGTGGGGCCGTAGAGGTTGTGGGCGGTGGTGTGCGGGGCCTCGCGCAGTCTGGTCCAGAGGGACTGGCCGACGGCCTCGCCGCCGAGCAGCACCATGGTCGGGGCCGGGCCCTGCGGGGCGGCCGGGTCGAGCAGACCCTCGTCGAGGAGTTGTTCGGCGTAGGAGGGGGTGACCTCCAGGACGTCGATCCGCTCGGTCCGCAGGTGCCGGACCAGCGCGGCGGCGTCGCGCCGGACCTCGTCGCCGACCAGGTGCAGTTCGTGGCCGGCGACCAGCCAGAGCAGCCCGTCCCAGGAGGCGTCGAAGCAGAGCGAGGCGGTCAGGGCGACCCGGCGGCGCCCGCCCTCCCGTTCGCCCGCGCCGATCGGACCGGTGGGCGCGCGGTGCGAGGCGAGCAGGGCGGCGATCGAGCCGTGGCCGACCAGCACCCCCTTGGGGCGGCCGGTGGAGCCGGAGGTGTAGATGACGTAGGCGGCGTCCGCCGGGTCCGGGGCGGCGGCCGGGTCCGGGGCGGTCCCCGGGCGGGGGCCGCGCACCGGCAGGACGGTCCGGCCGGTGAGGAGTTCCGGCAGCGGCCAGCCCTCGTCGGTGAGGACGAGCCCGGGCGCGGCGTCGGCGAGCATCGCCGCCGTCCGCTCGGCCGGGTACTCGGCGTCCAGCGGGAGCGAGGCCGCGCCGGAGCGCAGGACGGCCAGCAGGGCGACCACGGTCTCCGCCGAGCGCGGCAGGGCCAGGGCGACCACGGTGCCGGGACCGGCCCCGGACGCCCGCAGCCGCTCGGCCAGCAGCGCGGCGCGGGCGTCCAGGTCGGCGAAGCTCAGCCGCAGCTCGCCGCAGACCAGGGCGGTGGCGTTCGGGGTGGCGGCCACCTGGGCAGCGAACGCGGCGGGCAGCAGCGGGACGTCGGCGGGCAGGGCGGCGGCGGGGGCGAGCAGGGCCGCGCGCTCGGCGCCACCGAGCAGCTCCACCCGGCCGATCGGCCGCTCCGGGTGCGCCACCACTTCGGCCAGCAGCCGACCGAAGCGGACCGCGATCGCCTCCACCGTCTCCCGGTCGAACAGGTCGGTGGCGTAGTCGATCGCGCACTCCAGACCGGCGGGCGCGCCCTCGGCGTCGAAGGACTCCCCCATGCCGACGGACAGGTCGAACTTGGCGACGTACCCGCCGACCGGTTCGATCGCGGCCGGCAGCCCGGCCAGGTCGAGCGGGGCGTCACCGCCGGTCGCGCCCTGGCTCGCGCCCTCCAGCAGCAGCATCACCTGGAACAGCGGGTGCCGGGCCAACGAGCGGGCCGGGTTGAGCTCCTCGACCAGCCGCTCGAACGGCACGTCCTGATGGGCGTGGGCGTCCAGCTGGGTCTCCCGGACCCGCCCCAGCAGCTCGGCGAAGGCCGGGTCCCCCGAAGTGTCGGTGCGCAGCACCAGGGTGTTGACGAAGAACCCGACCAGCTCGTCCAGCGCCTCGTCCGTGCGGCCCGCGACCACCGAGCCGATCGGCACGTCGGTACCGGCGCCGAGGCGGGTGAGCAGCGCGGCCAGGCCGGCCTGGAGGGTCATGAACATCGTCACCCGGTGCTCGCGCGCCAGGGCGGTCAGCCCGCGGTGGAGCTCGGCGCCGAGCGGGAGCACCACCCGGTCGCCGCGGTGGGAGCTGTCGGCGCGCCGGGGGCGGTCGGCCGGCAGCGCGATCTCCTCCGGCAGGCCGGCCAGCGCCGCGCGCCAGTGGGCGAGTTGGCGGGCGGCCGGGCTCTGCGGGTCGGCCTCGTCGCCGAGCAGCTCGCGCTGCCAGAGCGCGTAGTCGGCGTACTGGACCGGCAGCGGGCACAGCGCGGGGGCGGTGCCGTCGCGGCGGGCCGCGTAGGCGGCGGAGAGGTCGCGCAGCAGCGGCTCCATCGAGCGGCCGTCACCGGCGATGTGGTGCAGGACGAGGACGAGCAGGTGCTCCCGGGGCTCCTCCGCGTCCCGGGACTCCTCCGCCTCCTGGGCCTCCTGGGTCTCCCCCGCCTTCCGGGTACCGTCGGCGGCGGGCAGCAGCAGGGCCCGCAGCGGCAGGTCGGCGGCGAGGTCGAAGGGCCGGTCCGCGAAGGCGGCGACCTCCGCCGCCGGGTCGGCCGCCGGGATGGTGCGGTGCTCGAACGGGACCAGGGCCTCGGCGGCCGGGACGATCCGCTGGTACGGCTCGCCGTCCTGTTCGGCGATCACGGTGCGCAGGCTCTCGTGCCGGGCCACCACGTCGGTGAGGGCGGCGGCCAGGGCGGCCGGGTCGAGCGGGCCGCCGATCCGCAGGGACAGCGGCAGGTTGTAGAGCCCGGACGGGCCCTCCATCCGGTCGATCAGCCAGAGCCGGCGCTGCGCGGAGGAGAGCGGCAGCCGCTCGGGGCGCGGGCCGGCCGTCGGCGCGGGCCGGGCCTCGGCGCCGCCGTCCAGCCGCTGGGCGAGGCCGGCCACGGTCGGGGCCTCGAAGACGTCCCGGATGCCGAGTTCGGTGCCGAGGGTGGCGCGGACCCGGCCGGCCAGCTTCATGGCGAGCAGCGAGTGGCCGCCGAGGGCGAAGAAGTCGTCGTCGATGGAGACCCGTTCGACGCCGAGGACTTCGCCGAAGAGGCCGCAGAGGATCTCCTCGCGGGCGGTGCGGGCCGCCCGGCCGCCGGTGAAGAGGGCGAAGTCGGGGGCGGGCAGGGCCCGCCGGTCGACCTTGCCGCTGCCGGTCAGCGGCAGCGCGTCGAGCGGGACGACGGCGGCCGGGACCATGTGGGCGGGCAGCCACCGGGCGGCGAACCGGCGCAGTTCCTGGGCGAGCTCGGCATCGCTCACGGAGCTGCCGGTGGCGCAGTGGGCGACCAGGCGGCGGTCGCCGTCGGCGCCCTCGTGCACGGTGACCACGGCCTGCCGGACCGCCTCGTGGCGGGTCAGCGCCTGCTCGATCTCGCCGAGTTCGATCCGGAAGCCGCGGATCTTCACCTGGTCGTCGGTACGGCCCAGGTACTCGATCCCGCCGTCCCTGGTGCGCCGCACCAGGTCCCCGGTCCGGTACATCCGGTCCCCGGCGGTGAACGGGTCGGCGACGAAACGCTCGGCGGTCAGCGCCGGACGGCCCAGGTAGCCGCGGGCCAGGCTGTGGCCGGCGAGGTACAGCTCGCCGGGCACGCCCACCGGGACCGGCGCGAGGTACTCGTCCAGGACGTGGGCGCGGGTGCCGAGCACGGGGTGGCCGAGCGAGGGGTGCTCGGAGTCGGCGAACGCCTGGATCAGGGTGTCGACGGTCGCCTCGGTGGGGCCGTAGAGGTTGTGGGCGTCGAGGCCCGGGGTCTCCCGGAGCCTGGTCCAGAGGGACCGGCCGACGGCCTCGCCGCCGAGCAGCAGCACCTTGGGCGCCCGGCCCTCCGTTCCGCTACCGGCTGTTCCGCTACCGGCCGGTCCGTCCCCGGCCGGTCCCGCCTCGTCCAACAGGCCCTCGGCGAGGAGCTGTTCGGCGTAGCTGGGGGTGACGTTGACGACGTCGATTCCGGTTCCGGGCCCGGTTCCGCGCACATGGCGGACCAGCGCGGCGGCGTCGCGGCGCAGCTCGTCGCCGATCAGGTGCAGTTCATGGCCGGCGACCATCCAGAGCAGGCTGTCCCAGGAGGCGTCGAAGCAGAGCGAGGCGGTCAGGGCGACGCTCAGTCGACCGTGCCGGAGCTGCGGCCCGGCGAAGGTCTCGGCCCGGTGCTGGGCCAGCAGGGCGGCGATCGAGCCGTGGCTCACCAGGACGCCCTTGGGGCGGCCGGTGGAACCGGAGGTGTAGATGACGTAGGCGGCGTGGGCCGCCCCGATCCGCAGCGGCGGGGCCTCGGCGGGCCGCTCCGACCAGGCCGCGGCGTCGGCGGGCAGGACGGTCAGGCCCTCCAGCACCTCGGGCAGCGGCCAGGCGTCGGTGCTGAGCACGGCCGCCGGGCGGGCGTCGGCCAGCATGTGGGCGGTGCGCTCCAGCGGGTAGTCGGCGTCCAGCGGCAGGAAGGCCGCTCCGGCCTTGAGCACCGCGAGTTGGGCGACGACGGTCTCCGCCGAGCGGGGCAGGGCGAGCGCGACCACGGACTCCGGACCGATACCGGCGGCCAGCAGGCCGTGCGCGAGCCGGTTCGCCCGGGCGTCCAACTCGGCGTAGCTGAACCGTAGTTCTCCGAACACCAGGGCGGTGGCGTCCGGGGTGGCGGCCACCTGGGCGGCGAACGCGGCCGGAACGAGCGGGAGTTCGGCGGGCAGGGCGGCGGCGGGGGCGAGCAGGACGGCGCGCTCGGCGGCGTCCAGCAGGTCCACCCGGCCGATCGGCCGCTCGGGGTGCGCCACCACCTCGGCCAGCAGCCGGCCGAAGCGGGCCGCCACGGCCTCCACCGTCTCCCGGTCGAACAGGTCGGTGGCGTAGTCGATCGCGCAGTCCAGACCCGCGGGCGCGCCGTCCGGACCGAAGAACTCCTCCAGGGTGACGTTGAGGTCGAACTTGGCGACGCCGGTGTCCGAGGGCAGCGCCTCGACCTCCAGGCCGGGCAGCTCCAACTCCCCCTCGTCGGTGGACTGGAGCACCATCGCGACCTGGAACAGCGGGTGCCGGGACAGCGAGCGGGCCGGGTTGAGCTCCTCGACCAGCCGCTCGAACGGCACGTCCTGGTGGGCGTAGGCACCGAGGCCGGTCTCCCGGACCCGGGCCAGGAGTTCGGCGAAGGCCGGGCCCCCCGGAGGGGCATCCCCAGCGGAGCGAGGGGAAGTGTCGGTGCGCAGCACCAGGGTGTTGACGAAGAACCCGACCAGCTCGTCCAGCGCCTCGTCGGAGCGGCCGGCGACGACCGAGCCGATCGGCACGTCCGTACCGGCGCCGAGGCGGGTGAGCAGCGCGGCCAGCGCCGCCTGGCAGGTCATGAACAGGGTGACCCGGTGCTCGCGGGACAGCGCGACCAGCCCGGCGTGGAGGGCGGCGTCGATCGGCAGCGCGACCCGGGCGCCGCGGTGGCCGGCCCGGGCACCGCGCGGACGGTCGACCGGCAGCGCGATCTCCTCCGGCAGGTCGGCCAGGGTCTCGCGCCAGTAGGCGAGCTGGCGGGAGACCAGGCTCGTCGGGTCGGCCTCGTCGCCGAGCAGCCGGTGCTGCCAGAGCGCGTAGTCGGCGTACTGGACGGCGAGCGGTTCGAGCAGCGGCGGCTCGCCGCCGAGGCGCAGGGTGTAGGACTCGGTGAGGTCGCGCAGCAGCGGCCCCATCGACCAGCCGTCGCCGGCGATGTGGTGCAGCGCGACGACCAGGACGTGCTCGTACTCCGACACCCGGAGCAGGGTGACCCGCACCGGCGGCTCGGCCGCCAGGTCGAACGGCCGGCGGGCCGCCCGGTCGACCTCGGCCTCGACGGACTCCGGCGCGCAGTCGAGGAGTTCGACCGGCACGGCGGCCTCGGCCGGGGCCAGCACCCGCTGGTACGGCTCGCCCTCGTGCTCGGCGACCACGGTGCGCAGACTCTCGTGCCGGGTGACCAGGTCGGTCAGGGCCGCGGTGAGCGCGGCCCGGTCCAGCAGGCCGGTGAGGCGCAGCGCGAACGGCATGTTGTAGAGGGCGGAGGGGCCCTCCATCCGGTCGATCAGCCAGAGCCGGCGCTGCGCCGAGGAGAGCGGCAGTCGCTCGGGGCGCGGGCCGGCGGTCAGCGCCGGGCGGGCGTCCGCGCCGTCGAGGCGCTCGACCAGCCCGGCCACGGTCGGGGCCTCGAAGACGTCCCGGATCCCGAGTTCGGCGCCGAGGGTGGCGCGGACCCGGCTGAGCAGCTTGGTGGCGAGCAGCGAGTGACCGCCGAGGGCGAAGAAGTCGTCGTCGATCGAGACCTCCGGCACGCCCAGGACCTCGCCGAAGAGTCCGCAGAGGATCTGCTCGCGCGGGGTGCGGGCGGCCCGGCCGGCTCCGGCGGCGGCGGTGAAGTCGGGGGCGGGCAGGGCGGCCCGGTCGAGTTTGCCGTTGACGTTGAGCGGCAGCGCGGCCAGGGCGGTGAACGCCGCCGGGACCATGTAGTCGGGCAGGGCGGCGGCGACGTGGGCGCGCACCGAGGCGAGGTCGAGCGCGGCCGGGTCGGCGCCGGTCGCGACGGCCAGGTGGGCGACCAGCCGGGTGCCGGCGGTGCCGTCCTGGTGCGGCAGCACGACGGCCTGCACCACCCCGGGGTGGGCGGTGAGGACGGCCTCGATCTCGCCGAGTTCGATCCGGAAGCCGCGCACCTTGACCTGGTGGTCGGTGCGGCCGAGGAACTCCACCGTGCCGTCGGTGCGGCGGCGGGCGAGGTCGCCGGTACGGTACATCCGGTCGCCGTCGCCGAACGGGTCGGCGACGAAGCGCTCGGCGCTCAGGGCCGGGCGGCCGAGGTAGCCACGGGCCAGGCCGGGGCCGCTCAGGTACAGCTCGCCGGGCACGCCGACCGGGACCGGGCGCAGCCGGGCGTCCAGCAGGTGGGCGCGCAGGTTGGGCAGCGGGCGGCCGATCACCGGCCGGGCGACGGCGCCGTCGAGGCGGTGGTGCAGGGCGTCGACGGTGCACTCGGTCGGCCCGTAGAGGTTGAACACGACGGTGTCGGGCGCGGCGCTCAGGGTGGTCCAGAGCTGCTGGCCGCAGGCTTCGCCGCCGATCATCAGCACGGCGGGCGGGGCGACGGTGAGCAGTCCCTCCTCGACCAGCCGCTCGGCCAGCGCGGGGGTGACGTCGAGGGTGTCGGCGCCGGTCCGGGCCAGGTAGCCGACGATTCCGGCCGCGTCGCGGCGCAGGTCGTCGTCGAGCAGGTGGAGCTCCTGGCCGGCGACCATCCAGAGCACCGCTTCGAGGGAGGTGTCGAAGGACAGCGAGGCGGTGGCGGCGAAGGCGAACCGCCGCCCGGGGTGGGCCTGTTGCGCGGGGGCGAGGGTCCCGGCGCGGTGGAAGGCGAGCAGGTGGGCGAGGCCGCCGTGGCGGACCACGACGCCCTTGGGGCGGCCGGTGGAGCCGGAGGTGTAGATGACGTAGGCGGCGTGCTCGGGGCCGACCTCGACCCGCGGTTCCGCGGCGGGCAGTTCCGCCCAGGACGTGGCCTCGGCGGGCAGGACGGTCAGGCCCTCCAGCACCTCGGGCAGCGGCCAGGCATCGGTGCTGAGCACGGCCGCCGGGCGGGCGTCGGCGAGCATGCCCGCCAGCCGGTCGCGCGGGTAGTCGGAGTCCAGCGGCAGGTAGGCGGCGCCGGCCTTGAGTACGGCGAGCAGGGCGACGATCGACTCGGCGGAGCGGGGCACGGCGAGCGCGACCAGCGATTCGGGGCCGATCCCGGCGCCGGCCAGGCCGTGGGCGAGCCGGTTGGCGCGGGCGTCAAGTTCGGCGAAGCTCAGCCGCTGCTCGCCGAAGACCAGGGCGGTGGCGTCCGGGGTGGCGGCCGCCTGGGCGGCGAACGCGGCCGGGAGCAGCTCCTCGCCGCCGGGGCGGGCGGTGTCGTGCCAGCGGGCGAGGTCGGCGCGGCCCTCGGCGCCGAGCACGTCCAGCTCGGCGACCGGGAGGCCGGGCCGCTCGGCGACCTGGTCGAGCAGGCCGGCCAGGGCCGCGGCGAGCCGCTCGGCGGTCCCCCGGTCGAACAGGTCGACGGCGAACTCCAGGCCGCCGGTGAGGCCCGCCGGGGAGCCGTCCGGCCGGTGCTGCTCGGACAGGTTGAGGGTCAGGTCGAAGGGGGTGGTGGGCAGGCCCAGCGGCTCGTAGGAGGCACGGGTGCCGGGGAACTCCGGTCCACCGCCGGTGGTGTTGTCGAAGGCGATCATCACCTGGAACAGCGGGTGCCGGGCGAGGGTGCGGGCCGGGTTGAGCTCCTCGACCAGCCGCTCGAACGGCACGTCCTGGTGGGCGTAGGCGGCGAGGTCGGCCTCCCGGACCCGGGCCAGCAGCTCGGTGAAGCTGGGCGAGCCGCTCAGGTCGGTGCGCAGCACCAGGGTGTTGGCGAAGAAGCCGACCAGGTCGTCCAGGGCGGTGTCGAGCCGGCCCGCCAGCGGGGTGCCCATCGGGACGTCGTCCCCGGCGCCGAAGCGGTGCAGCAGGGTGGCCCAGGCGGCCTGGAGCACCATGAACAGGGTGACCCCGTGCCGGCCGGCCAGTTCGGCGAGCCGGGCGTGCAGCGCGGCGTCGAGGTCGAGTTCGACGACGTCGCCGCGGTGGGTGGGCACCGGCGGGCGGGGGCGGTCCAGCGGCAGCGGAAGCTCGTCGGGAAGGCCGGACAGGGCCTCGCGCCAGTGGTCGAGCTGACGGGACAGCAGGGAGCGCGGGTCGGTGTCGGCGCCGAGCAGCCGGTACTGCCAGAGGGTGTAGTCGGCGTACTGCACGGGCAGCGGGCCCGGCTCGGGGGCGGTGCCGTCGCGGTGGGCGGTGTAGGCGTCGGCGAGGTCGCGGAACAGCGGGCGCAGCGACCAGCCGTCGCCGGCGATGTGGTGCAGCACCAGGGTGAGCACGTGCTCGGCGGGTCCCTCGGGGCACAGGTACGCGTGCAGCGGGACGTCCCGGGCCAGGTCGAAGGTGTGGCCGACGAGGTCCTGCGCCGGGCGGTCGGTGACGGTGAGCAGCGGCCCGGGCGGGCCGTCCAGGACCCGCTGGTAGGGGACGCCGTCGATCTCGGTGAAGACGGTGCGCAGCGACTCGTGCCGGGCGACCACGTCGCCGAGGGCGCGTTCCAGGGCGGCGGTGTCGAGCGGGCCGGACAGCCGCAGGGCGAGGGTGACGTTGTAGGTCGCGGCGGGGCCCTCGGCCTTGCCGAGGAACCACAGGCGGCGCTGGGCGAAGGAGACCGGCAGGTGCTCGGGGCGCCGCTCGGGCAGCAGGGCCGGGCGGGCCGGGCCGTCGGCGAGCCGGGCGGCCAGGGCGGCGACGGTCGGGGCCTGGAAGAGGTCGCCGATGGCCAGTTCGGCGCCGAGGTCGGCGCGGACCCGGCCGACCAGACGGGTGGCGAGCAGCGAGTGGCCGCCGAGGGCGAAGAAGTCGTCGTCGACGGTGATGTCCTCGATGCCGAGGATCTCGCCGAACAGGGCGCACAGGGCCCGTTCGCGTTCGTCGCGCGGGGCGCGGCCGGCCGCGTCGGCGCCGAACTCGGGGGCGGGCAGGGCGCGCCGGTCGACCTTGCCGTTGGCGTTCAGCGGCAGCGCGTCCAGCACCAGGACGGCGGCGGGCACCATGTAGCCGGGCAGGGCGGCGGCGGCGAACTCCTTGAGCTCGGCGGCGAGACCGGGCCGCCCGTCGAGGGCCCCGGCCGTCACGGCGCAGTAGCCGACGAGGCGGGTGTCGCCGGGGCGGTCCTCGCGGGCGACCACGATGACCTGGCGGACGGCGGGGTGGCGGGAGAGCGCCGCTTCGATCTCGCCGAGCTCGATCCGGAAGCCGCGCAGCTTGACCTGGCCGTCGATCCGGCCGAGGAACTCGATCGCGCCGTCCGCGCGGCGGCGCACCAGGTCGCCGGTGCGGTACATCCGGCCGCCGCCCTTCCCGTCCGGGGCGTCCGGGTCGGCGACGAAGCGTTCGGCGGTCAGGGCGGCGCGGCGCCAGTAGCCGCGGGCCAGGCCGGCTCCGGCGATGTACAGCTCGCCGGGCACGCCGGGCGGCACCGGCCGGAGGCGGGCGTCCAGGACGTGGGTGCGCATGTTGTCCAGCGGGCCGCCGATCGGGGCCCGGGCGCCGTCCAGGTCGGCCGGGAGGAGGTGGTGGTGGGTGGCGAAGGTGGTCGCCTCGGTGGGCCCGTAGACGTGGGCGAGCAGCAGGTCGGGGCAGTGGTCCAGGACCCGGCGCATCAGGGTGCCGGACGCCGCCTCGCCGCCGGTGCAGACCGTGCGCAGGGCGCGGAAGGTCTCCGGGGCCTGCTCGGCGACCAGGTCGAACAGGGCCTTGGTGAGGAAGACCGCGGTGACGCCGTGCCGGGTGGCGACGGCGTGCAGGGCGGCCGCGTCCATCGTGCCGGGCGGGGCGACGACGACGGTGCCGCCGTGCAGCAGCGGCGTCCACAGCTCGTAGGTGGCGGCGTCGAAGGCGTGCGGGGAGTGCAGCAGGATCCGCTCGTGCCGGCCGTCGCGCCAGCGGCGGTCGTCGGCGAGGTCGACCACGTCGCGGTGGCGGATCGCGACGCCCTTGGGGGCACCGGTGGAGCCGGAGGTGAACATCACGTAGGCGAGCCGGTCCGGGTGGACGTTCAGGCCGGGGTCGTGGTCGGGCGCGCCCGCCTCGTCGCCGGGGCGGACCACGGCGGCGTCGTGGGCGAAGCCGGGCTCGGCCCGGTCGGTGATCAGGACGGGCGCGGCGGTGTCGGCGAGCAGGGCGGTCATCCGCTCGGGCGGCAGGCTCGCGTGCATCGGCACGTAGCAGCCGCCGGCCTTGAGCACGGCGAGGGTGGCGACCACCAGGTCCACCGAGCGTTCCATCAGCAGCGCGACCGGGGACTCCGGGCCGACGCCGGCGGCGATCAGGTGGTGGGCGAGCCGGTTGGCGCGGGCGTCGAGTTCGGCGTAGCCGACCTCGCCGCCGTCGTGGGCGAGGGCGACCGCGTCCGGGGTGCGGGCGGCCTGCTCCGCGAACAGACCGGGCAGCGAGCCGGTGCGGACCGGCGTCGCGGTGGCGTTCCAGTCCCCGGCGAGCCGGGCGCGCTCCTCGGCGGCGAGGATGTCCAGGGTGCCGATCGGCGCCCCGGGGTCGGCGACGGCGGCGGCCAGCAGCCGGCCGAAGCGCGCGAACAGCGCGTCGACGGTGGCGCGGTCGTAGAGGTCGGCCGCGTACTCGACCGAGCCCTCCAGCCCGGCCGGGGTGCCGTCCTCGGCGTGCCGCTCGGTGACGCCGATGTTGAGGTCGAACTTGGCTACCCGCAGGCCCAGCGGTTCGGGCGCCGACTCCAGCCCGGGCAGGCCGAGTTCGCCCTCCTCGTGGTTCTGGAGCACCAGCAGGGTCTGGAAGAGCGGGTGGCGGCCGAGCGCGCGGGCCGGGTTGACCTCCTCGACCAGGCGCTCGAACGGCACGTCCTGCTGGCCGAAGGCGTCCAGCTGGGTCTCCCGGACCCGGCCGACGAGTTCGGCGAAGGACGGGTCGCCGGACGTGTCGGTGCGCAGCACCAGGGTGTTGACGAAGAAGCCGACCAGGTCGTTCAGGGCCTCGTCGGAGCGGCCGGCCACACCGGTGCCGAGCGGGATGTCGGTACCGGCGCCGAGCCGGGTGAACAGCGCGGCCAGACCGGCCTGGAGGACGGCGAACAGGGTGGCCCGGTGGCGACGGGCCAGCTCGGCCAGGGCGGTGTGCAGCTCCGGGCCGAGGGTGAACGGGACCGCGTCGGCGGCACCGGTCGGCACCGGCGGCCGGGGCCGGTCGGTCGGCAGCTCCAGCTCCTCCGGCAGACCGGCCAGGACTCCTCTCCAGTGGTCGAGCTGACGACTCATCAGGCTGTACTGGTCGGACTCCTCGCCGAGCAGCTCGCGCTGCCACAGGGCGTAGTCGGCGTACTGGACCGGCAGCGGCTCCCAGTCCGGCTCCGCGCCGGCGAGGCGGGCGGTGTAGGCGTCGGCGAGGTCGCGCAGCAGCGGGCCGAGCGACCAGCCGTCGCCGGCGATGTGGTGGAGCACGACCAGCAGCACGTGCTCGGGGACGACGTCGGCGGCGGCGTCGTCGGTCGGGGTGAGCGAGAAGACCGTGACCCGGACGGGCGTTTCGGTACTCAGGTCGAAGGTGTGGGCCGCGGCCCGGTCCCGCAGGGCGGCGTAGTCGGCCGGCGCGCACTCCAGCGTCGTGAAGACGGTGCCCGCCTCCGCCGACTCCAGGATGTGCTGCACCGGCACGCCCTCGCCGTCCACCGGGAACACCGTGCGCAGGGCCTCGTGCCGGGCCACCACGTCCGCCGTCGCGGCGCGCAGCGCGTCGAGGTCGAGCGCGCCGCGCAGTCGGACCGCGAACGGCAGGTTGTAGAGCGCGGTCGGCCCTTCGATCTGGTCGATCAGCCAGAGACGCTGTTGTGCGTACGAAACCGGGATCACGGTGCTTCCTCTGCTCACGTCACGGGCGTGTGGTGGGGGACGCCGTCACGCGGGGACGGCGGTGGTCGGGAGGACGGACGGCTCGCAGTCGAGGACGTCGACCGGGCGGCCCATCGCGACGGCGATTTTCCGGTCGCCGCGGTACGGGTCGCGGCCGTGCGCGCAGAGCACGTTGTCGACCAGCATCACGTCGCCGACCTGCCAGGTCTCCCGCACGGTCGCGGCCTCGTAGGCGGCGTTCAGCGCCTCGACGTCCTCGCGGGTGACCGGCTCGCGGTCGCCGAAGCCGGTGTTGAACGGCAGGCCGTCCGGGCCGAACTCCTCGACCATGGCCTCCCGGATGTCCGGGTCCAGCGACCACTCGTTCCAGAAGGCCAGGTGGTTGAACCAGACCTCCTCACCGGTGTGCGGGTGGCGGATGGTGGCCGGCCGCAGCTGGTCGGTGCGCAGGGTGCCGTCCTCCAGCCACTCCCAGGTGATGCCGTTCTCGCGGCAGTACTGCTCGACCTCGGCGGGCTCCTCGGTGCCGAAGGCGGTCCGCCACGGCAGCGAGACGTACTCCGAGTAGCTGCGGCCGAGGGTCCAGCCGGAGCTCCGGCCGCGCTCGGCCAGGTGCGGCGGCAGCCCGGCGAGGACCTTGCGGACGTCCGCGGTCGGGGTGGCGCCGCCCTCCTCCGGGGCGATCAGGCAGGCGAACAGCAGCCGGCCGGGGAAGGTCAGGGTGTAGCTGTTCTCGTTGTGCATCCGGATCGGCAGCGCGGCCGCCAGGTCCGTCGACGAGAACACGCCGTTGCCGAAGTCGCTGCGCGGGGTGGCCTTCTCCCGGTACGGGGTGGGCTCGGGGATCAGCACGTCCCGGACGGCGGCGACGTCCTCGGTGGCCGCGACCGGCAGGCCGCGCAGGAAGACCGTGCCGTGCTCGTGCAGGGCGGCGGTCAGCTCGTCCTCGTGCTCGCGCAGCCAGGCGCAGCCCTCAGCGAGGTCGGCGGCGGCCGGGACGTGGAGGAGGGCCGGACGGCCGGGGTTCAGCTCCCAGTTCAGCATGGCGACGCTCACCGGTTCCCGAGGCCGGCGACCAGCGAGGCCGGGCGGATGTCGGTCCAGTTGGTCTCGATCCAGTCCAGGCACTCCTGCCGGGGCGCCTCACCGTGGACGGTGGTCCAGCCGGCCGGCACGTCGATCCAGACCGGCCACAGCGAGTGCTGGTTCTCGTCGTTGACCAGGACCAGGTAGCCGGCGTTGTCGTCCTCGAACGGGTTGCTCACGGTGCTCTCCTCGGTGAGGTGGTGGCGGCGGTGCGGTGTGATTCGAAGGTAGGTGCGGGCCCGGGCCGGAAGCGGCACAAGGCCCGGCAGGTGAGCGGCAGTTCCGGGACTGCCGTCCTCCTGCGCGGGCCTCGGGCGCACACGGGGTGGGAACGGGGGGTGGGGCGGGGGTGGGACTGCGGCTGTGCGGAGTGGGAAAAGGGCTGGTCGTGGGGTGGTCGGAGGGGCTGGTCGGAGGGGCTGGTCGGGGCGCCGGGGCGGCGCCGGCGGGGCCTCAGCGCGGGGTCAGCCGGACCGGGAAACGGTCCAGGCCGAAGTTGATGATCGAGCGGTTGTACTCGACCGGACCGGCCGGTTCGATGGTCGCCGCCTTCTCCAGCGCCGCCGAGAACAGCGCACTCAGCTCGGCCTTCGCCAGCGGGGCGCCGATGCAGTAGTGGGCGCCCAGGCCCAGCGCCAGGTGCTTGTTGGGCGAGCGGTCGAGCCGGATCTCCTCCGGCGCCTCGAACGCCTCCGGGTCCCGGTTCGCCGACCACACCCAGACCGCGACCCGGTCTCCGCGCCGGATCTGCCGCCCGGCCAGTTCGATGTCCCGGGTGGCGGTGCGCAGCGTGTGCAGTCCGACCGAGGTCCAGCGCAGCAGCTCGTCCACGGCGGAGTCCAGGTCCACCTCGCCGCGCTGCAGCGCCTGCCAGAGGTCCGGCCGGTTCACCAGGGTGTGCAGCCCCATCGCGGCGGTGTGGCGGACGGTCTGGACGCCGCCGACGACGATGTTGTCCAGGTTGAGCACCACGTCCTCGACCGGCATCAGCCGCCCGTTGACCTTGTAGGTGGCCATCATCGAGATGAGGTCGTCCTTGGGATCGGTGCGCCGCAGCATCACCTGGTGCATCAGGTAGGGGATCAACTGCTGGTGCCCGGCCCGGCGTTCCTCCGGGGTGGCGCCCAGGAAGGCGACGTCGCAGACCCGGACCATCATGTCGCGGTCCTGCTCCGGCACGTCCAGCAGGTCGCACATGACGGCCAGCGGCAGCGCGGACACCACGTCGACGAGGTCGGCCTCGCCCTGCTCCACCGCCCGGTCGAACAGCTCACCGGCCCGTTCGGCGATCGAGCGGGAGGCCCCGCGCACGCCGCCCTTGGAGAAGAACGGGTTCGCGGGCGCCCGCAGTTCGCGGTGCTTGGGCGGGTCGGTGAGGGCCATCATCCGGCCCGAACCGACCGGCACGTTGCCGACGCCGGCGCCCAGCAGCGAGCCGGATTCAGAGCTGAACACGGCGGCGTTGCGCAGGACGTCGGCCGACTCCTTGTAGGTCATCACCGACCAGATCGGGCCGTCGTCCAGGCTGTCGGTGCGGTGCACGGGTGCCTCGCGGCGCAGTTCGGCGACCAGGGCCGGGGTCTCGGGGCTCGCCCACAGGGCGGGGTCGGTGAGGTCGACGGAAGTGGTGGTCACCATGACGGCTGCTCCTCGGTGGCGGTGGCGGTGCTGGCGGTGGCGCTGGTGGTGGTGGTGCTGGCGGTGGGGGCGGCCGCCGCGCGGCCGGACAGCAGGGAGGTCAGGAGGTCGACCGGGCCGGGCCGGTCGACGGTGGCGAGCAGGTGCCCGCCGGGCAGGATCCGCTGTCCGAAGGCGCCCCGGGTGTGGGCCGCCCAGCCGGTCAGGTCGGTGGTGGCGAGCATCGGGTCGTCGGCGCCGGCCAGCGCGTACAGCGCCGAGGTCAGCGGCGGGTGCGGCCGGTGGCGGTAGGTGGCGCTGACCGCGAGGTCGGTGCGGATGCCGCCGAGGGCGAGTTCCACCAGCTCGGGATCGGCCCGGACCAACTCCTCCAGACCGGTCAGCCGCAGGAGTTCGGCCGCGTCAAGATCCTTGGACTCGCGTTCGGCCCACTCGGACGGGGAGGGCGCGCCCGCCACCACCACCAGCTCGGGGCGACGGTCGGCGGGCAGCGCCCGGGCCACCTCGTGGGCGAGCAGGGCGCCGAAGCTCTGCCCGTAGAAGGCGGCCCGGCGGCCGGGGCCCAGGTGCGGGGTGACGGCCTCGACGACGGCGGCGGTGAGGGCGTCGAAGTCGGCGGGCATCGGCTCCCGGCTGCGGCCGCCGCGGGCCGGTGGGCGCAGCGCCCAGACCTCGGCGGCGGGCGCGACCGCCCGGGCCAGCGGGGTGAAGGCGGTGGCGTCGCCGCCGGCGTGCGGGAAGCAGAACAGCCGGACGGGTGCGGCGGGTTGGGGCGCGGGGAGGAGGAACCAGTCACCCTCGGCGCGCGGACGGCCGGGCGGGGCGGCGCGGCCGGGCGCGGGAGCGGTGGTGGGAGTCGACACCAGGGTCGAGGCGGGGGGCGAAGTGGGAGTCGAAGTGGGAGTCGAAGTGGGGGGAGCGCTGCGGACGGGCGGCGCGGTGGCGGCCGGACGCGGGCGGGCGGTGATCGGTGGCCGGGCGGTGACTGGTGGCCGGGCGGTGACTGGCGGGCGGGCGGCGGTGCCGCTGCCGGGGGGCGGTGGGGAGGTCGAGGAGGTCACGGCGGTCGGTGAGGTCGCGGCGAGCGGGGAGGTCGCAGCCGTCGGAGTGGCGGCGCTCATCGGACGGCCGTCCGGCGGGCGGTGAGGGCCGGGCGGGCGGCGGCCGGTCCGGCCTCGGTGGCGCGCCGCACGGCCTCGGTGAAGGCGGCCAGGTCCGCGGCGTCCAGCAGGTGCCGCAGCTGGAGCTCGACGTTCAGCTTCCGGCGCAGCAGGTGGACCACGCGCAGCGCGGCGAGCGAGTGGCCGCCGAGGGAGAGGAAGTCGTCGGCGGGCAGCACCTCGGGGACGCCGAGCACGGTCCGCCACACCTCGGCGACCTGCTCCGCCACTCCCCCGCCGGCCGCCCCCGGCTCCGCGGCGGGCTCGGCGGCCGGGACCGGCAGCGCCCGGTGGTCGACCTTGCCGTTCGGAGTGAGCGGCATCGCCTCCAGCACGGTCACGCCGGCCGGCACCAGGTGCGCGGGCAGGGTGCGGCGGAGTTCGGCCAGCAGCTCGGCGGCGACGACCGTCCCGGTGACGTAGCCGGCCAGGCGGGTGTCGCCGGGGGCGGGCTCGTGCACGGTCACCGCGGCGGCCGTGACACCGTCCAGCGCCGCCAGCGCGTGCTCGACCTCGCCGAGCTCGATCCGGAAGCCGCGCAGCTTGACCTGGCGGTCGACCCGGCCGACGTACTCCAACAGGCCCTCGGCGGAGCGGCGGGCCTGGTCGCCGGTGCGGTACATCCGGGCGCCGGGCGCGTCGGTGAACGGGTCGGCGACGAAGCGGCCGGCGGTCAGCCCCGGCTGCCCGGCGTACCCGTGGGCGAGGCCCGGTCCGGCGAGGTACAGCTCGCCGACCGCCCCGGCGCCGGTGACCGGCCGCAGCCGCTCGTCCAGCAGGTGGACCCGGACGCCGGGCAGCGGCTCGCCCAGGTGCGGGCCGGGGCCGGTGATCCGGGCGGTGATCGCGTCGACCGTGCACTCGGTCGGCCCGTACAGGTTGAAGGCGTCGACGCCGCCGTCCGCCAGCTCGCGCCAGGTACGCCCCGGCACGGGCTCGCCGCCCATGAACAGGCGCGGCACGGTGGCACCGGCCAGCTGCTCGCGCAGCAGCTGCCAGTGCGAGGGGGTCAGGTCGAGGTCGGTGACAGCGTGCTCGGCGAGCAGCGCGGCCAGCCGGGCCGGGTCGGCGCGCCGGGCGTCGTCGACGACCACCAGGGTGTCGCCCCGGCAGATCCGGATCCACTGCTGGACGGAGGCGTCGAAGGAGACGCTGGCGTTCCAGGCGACGACGGACGGCTCGGCCCGGTAGGCGCCGGCCTGCTCCAGACCCGCCGCGAGGTCGGCGACGGCGCCGTGCGGCACCTCGACGCCCTTGGGGCGGCCGGTGGAACCCGAGGTGTAGATGACGTAGGCGGAGTCCTGGGGGTCCGGGAGGAAGGCGTCGGCGTCCGTGCTCGCAGACACGGCGTCCGTGCTTTCGGGCGCGGCGTCGGGCGCGGCGTCGGACACGGCCTCGGACACGGCCTCGGACGCGGTGTCGGACGCGGTGTCGGGACGGAGCACCGGGACGCCGGCCGGGACGGGCGGGGCCGCCTCGGCGCTGACCACGGCGGCGAGCCGGGCGTCGGCGGCCATGAAGGAGATCCGCTCGGCCGGGTATGCCGGGTCGAGCGGGACGTACGCGGCGCCGGCCCGCCAGACGGCGAGCAGCGCGACCGGCAGGTCCAGGGTGCGGGCGAGGTGGACACCGACCTTGTCGCCGCGGCGCACGCCGGCGGCCCGGAGGGCGGCCGCGAGGGTGGCGGTGCGGCGGTCCAGGGCGGCGAAGTCGAGGCTGCCGTCGGCGGCGTGCACGGCGGGCCGGTCCGGGTGGGCGGCGACGGCGGCGCGCAGCCGGGCCAGCAGGTCGGCGGGGGCGGCGGGAGCGGCGACGACAGGGGTGGTGGCGGTCGGCTCGGCGAAGGTGGTCATGGCGGGGTACTCCTCGGTCTCGATGAGGTCGGACGGGGACGGCGGTGCGGGTCGAGCGCGGCGGGCGGGATCCAGCACGCCGAGCAGTGTCCAGCAGGTTGGACGAGGTCCTGCATGTTGGATTGCATGTCGCAAATCAGACCAGGTCCGGTAGATCAGGATCTGTCCAGCAAGCCGAATACGGTCCAGGCAGTCGATCAGGGTCCAGCCAGTCAGCGGTGGTGCGAAGTCATGGGGGTACGTCAGGGCACGGGACGGCGTCGGAGCACGGAGGGGTGGGGCCGGGCACCGGACAGCTGCCCGCGGTCGGGCACCGGCGCCACCCCTCGTCAGGGGCCGGTCAGACCTCCCCGGCCAGGCGGGCCAGGGCCCCGGCAAAGGTGTCGACGAACTCCTCCGCCGTGGCGTCGTCCACCAGCGCCCGCTGGTGGTCCACGGCGAGCAGCACCCGTTGCGAGGCCGGGTCCTGGATCAACGAGGCGCCGAAGGCGAAGCTGTTGGGCTCGTGCCGGTAGGTGGGTTCGCTGCCGATCCGGCCGTCCTCGATCCGGGCCGCGCTGAGCCGGCCCAGGGCGTGGAAGCGCAGGTAGCCGAACTGGCTGTCGAGCGCGGTGTCGGCCATCATCCGGGCCAGCCGGGCGAACGGCACCCGGCGGTGCGGCATCATGTCGAGTTCCTCCCGGTGCACGTGCCGCACCAGCTCCACGAGGTCCTCACCCGGTTCGGCGACCAGCGGCACGGTGTTGAGGAAGAGCCCGTAGACCTCGGTGCCGCCGAGCCGTTCGAGCCGGCCGTTCATCGCCAGCCCGGTGGTGACCCGCTGCCGCCCGGTGATCCGGGCGAGGGCGTACAGATGGGCGGCGAGCGCGACGGACTTGACCGGGACGGAGAGCGCGTCGGCGACGGCGCGCAGCTGCCCGGGCGCGTCCGGGAGCACCCGTTCCACGGTGCGCGGCAGCTCGTGGACGTCCTCGCTGCCGGGCCAGAGCTGGCCGGTGGCACCGTCGAGCCGCCGGTGCCAGTAGGAGAGCGAGTCCGGGTCGGTGGTGGCCTCGCGTTCGACGGCGACGAAGTCGCGGAAGGCGGTGCGCGGCGGCGGGGCGGGGGCGGAGACCGGGTCGGCGGTGAGCGCGGTGTGCCGTTCGAGGATCTCGGTGAGCAGGGAGGTGAAGCTCCAGCCGTCCAGGATCGCGTGGTGCTCGGAGATGGTGAGCTGGAACGCCCGGTCGGCGAGCCGCTGCACGGTGATCCGGAACAGCGGGGGTTCGGCGAGGTCGAACGGCCGGTCGCGGTGGTCCTCGAAGACGGCGCGGACCTCCGGGTCCTGCTCGGCACCGGACCGGCCGCGCAGGTCGGCGAACTCGACCGGGGCGGGCAGGGTGCCGTGCACCAGTTGCAGCGGTTCGCCGTAGCCGGAGAGGTCGAGGCCGGTGCGCAGCACGGCGTGGCGGGCCATCGCCTCGTTGACCGAGCGGCGGAACGCGGTCTCGTCGAGGTCGCCGCCGATCCGGTAGGAGTTGACGTTGTGGTAGCTGTCGGTGCCGCCGGCCACCTCCATGTGGAAGACCATCGAGAGCTGCATGGACACCATGGGGTAGGCGTCGACGATCCCGGGCGGCAGGTCCGCGCGGTCCTCCTCGTCGATCAGCGCGAACGGCCGGTCGGCGCCGGGGTCGGCCTCGACGGGCCGCGCGAGCGGGAGCAGGGCTGCGACGGTGGGGGCGTTGAAGACGTCCCGCAGCGAGACCTGCCAGCCCCGGTCGTGCAGGGCGCCGGCGAGCTGGACGGCCCGGATGGAGTCGCCGCCGAGGTGGAAGAAGTCGTCGTGGACGCCGATCCCGGGGACGCCGAGCACCTCGGTCCAGACGGCGGCGAAGAGTTCCTCCTCCGGGCTGCGGGCCTCGACGTGACGGCCGGGCCGGGTCGGCGCGGCGCGGCCGGGGGCGGGCAGCGCGGCCCGGTCGACCTTGCCGTTGACGGTGAGCGGCAGCGCGTCCAGGACCGTGACGCTCGCGGGGACCATGTAGGCGGGCAGGGAGCGGCCGAGGAACTCCTGGACGTCCGCCGGGGCGCTGCCGGTGACGTAGGCGGCGAGCCGGTCCTCGTGCACGGTGACCACGCAGGCGTCGACGTCGGGGTGGGCGGCGAGGGCGTTCTCGATCTCGCCGAGCTCGATCCGGAAGCCGCGCAACTTGACCTGGAAGTCGGCGCGGCCGACGTATTCGAGGCCGCCGTCCGGCAGCCGCCGGGCGACGTCGCCGGTGCGGTAGAGCCGGGCGCCGGGTGGTCCGGCCGGGTCGGCGACGAAGCGGCCGGCGGTGAGGCCGGGGCGCCCCCAGTAGCCGTGGGCGAGGCTGCCGCCGCCGATGTACAGCTCTCCGGGCACGCCGGGCGGGCAGGGCCGCAGCCAGTCGTCCAGGACGGCGGCGGTCAGGTGCGGCATCGGATCGCCGATCAGGCTGCGCTCGAAGCCGGCGCCGCCCTCGGCCACGTCGTGAACGGTGACGTGCACGGTGGTCTCGGTGATGCCGTACAGGTTGCACAGCCGGGCGGGCGGCAGCGGGTCGAGTTCGTGCCAGCGCTGGACCACGCCCGGGTCGAGCGCCTCGCCGCCGAGCATGATCCAGCGCAGGTCGGGGAGGGCGCGGGGGCGGCGGCGCAGGGCCGGTTCGAGCTGGCGCAGCGCGGACGGGGTGAGGCACAGGTGGGTGACCCGCTCGGTGTCGAGGAGTTCGGCGAACTCCTCGGGCGAGCGGCTGGTCAGGTAGGGCACGACGAGCAGCCGGGCGCCGTGCAGCAGCGCGCCCCAGAGCTCCCAGACGGTCCAGTCGAAGGCGTAGCTGTGGAAGAGCGTCCAGGTGGTGTCCGGGCCGAAGCCGAAGTGGTCGCGGCCGGAGTCCAGCAGTCGGCTGACGTGCTCGTGGGCGACGGCGACGCCCTTGGGCCGGCCGGTGGAGCCGGAGGTGAAGATCAGGTAGGCGAGGTCGCCGGGGCGGCCGACGGCGGGCGGGCGGGTGTCGGGACGGGCGGCGAGCTCGGTGGCGTCGGCGCCGCCGGGGGTGAGGTCGAGGGTCTGCCAGGGGCCGTCGGGGGCGCGGTCGGGGCGGTCGGTGAGGACGGCGCTCACGGCGGTGTCGCCGAAGACGAGGGCGGCCCGGTCGGCGGGGGCGACGAGGTCGACCGGCACGTAGGCGGCACCCGTCTTGAGGACGGCGAGGATCGCGACCGGCACGGTGGCGGTGCGTTCCAGCAGCAGGCCGACCCGGTCGCCGGGGCGGACGCCGCGATCGATCAGGGTGTGGGCCAGCCGGTTGGCGCGGCGGTCGAGTTCGGCGTAGTCGAGGCGTTCCCGCCCGTCGTCGACGGCCGGGCGGTCGCCGTGGGCGTCGGCGGCCCGTTCGAAGAGGTGGTGCAGGCAGTAGCCGTCGTCGATCCGGGCCGGGCGGGGCCGGGCCCCGGCGGAGGGGGCGGCGGTGAGCCTCAGCACGGTGGCGTCCGGGTCGGCGAGGGCGGCGTCAAGCAGCGCCGCGTAGTCGGCGGCCAGCCGGTGGATCGTGCCGGGGTCGAAGAGGTCGCCGTTGTACTCGGCCTCGCCGCGCATCTCGCCGCCGCCTTCGCCGACGGGTTCGAAGACCGACCAGGTGAGGTCGAACTTGCTGGTGCCGTTGGCGCGGACGGTGCGCCGGGCGGTGGCCGGGCCGAGGGCGAGCGGGGTGTGGTCCTCGCTGTGGGCGCCGAACACCACCTGGACCAGCGGCGGGTGCTGCGGGGTGCGGGCGGTGCCGAGGTGGTCCACCAGCTGGTCGAAGGGCAGGTCGAGGTAGCCGAAGGCGTCGAAGGCGCCGTCCTGGATGTCGGCCAGCAGGCCGCGGAAGCTCGCGTCCGGGGCGAGCCGGATCCGCAGCGGCAGCAGATTGACGAAGTAGCCGAGCAGGTCGGCGAGTTCGGGACGGTTGCGGGTGGTGACCGGGGTCCCGACGAGCAGGTCGTCGGCGCCGGTCCAGCGGTTCAGCAGCAGGGCGAAGGCGGCGAGCTGGACGGTGAAGGGGGTGACGCCCTCCTGTTCGGCGAGGTCCCGGACCCGGGCGGCGCTGCCGGGGGCGAGGCCGAAGTGCTCGGTGCCGCCGCGCTCCCCGCGCTCGGCCGGCCGGGGGCGGTCGCCGGGCAGGTCGAGCAGGGTCGGGGCGCCGTCCAGGCGGTCCTTCCAGTAGGCCAGGTGCTCCTCGTAGGAGGTGTGCTGCTCCTCCTCGGCCCAGTCGGCGTACTGGGCGCCGAGGGCGGGCACCTCCGGGGTCCGGCCCTCGGTGAAGGCCCGGTAGTGGTCGGTGAGTTCACGTTCGAAGAGGTCGGCCGACCAGCCGTCCCAGATGATGTGGTGGACGACGAACAGCAGGACGGTGCGCTCGTCGGCCAGCCGGAACGCCTCGGCGCGCAGCAGCGGACCGGCCGCGAGGTCGAACGGTTCGGCGGCCCGCTCGGCGATCAACTCCTCGGCGCGGGAGTCGCGTTCACCCTCCGGCAGGGCGCGCAGGTCGGTGCGGGCGAGCGGTACGGCGAGCCCGGGGTGGAGGTGCTGGCGGGGGCCGTCGGGGTGCAGGGCGAAGGTGGTGCGCAGCGCCTCGTGCCGGGCGGTGACGGCGTCCAGGGCCCGGGCCAGCAGGTCGAGATCGAGCGGGCCGGTGACCTCGTACGTCCAGGGCGTGGTGTAGGTGACGGCGCCCGGGTCGAGGCGGTCGAGGAACCAGAGTCCGCGCTGGAGGCCGGAGACGGGCGCGGTGCGGACGGCTTCGGCGCCCGGGGCGGTGCCGGTGCCCGGGGCGGTGCCGGTATCCGGGGCGGTGCCGGTGCCCGGGGCGGTGCCGGCACCGGGTGCGGCGGGGGTGCCCGGGGCGGTGCCGGCACCGGGTGCGGCGGGGGTGTCGGGTGCGGCGGGGGTGTCGGACGGGCGCACGGCCTCGTTCCCTTCGGTGCGAGCGGTGTCGGCGCGGCCCGTCATCACGAGGCCAGCCGTTCGGCGATGGCGCCCACGGTCCGGCCGCGGAACACCACGTGCGGCGGGACCTTGGTGCCGGTCTGCTGCGAGAGCCGCATGGCGACCCGCACGGCGGCCAGCGAATTGCCGCCGATCCGGAAGAAGTTGTCGTCCGGGCCGAGGTCGCCCGGCAGTTCCAGCACGGCCCGCACCGCGTCGGCCACCAGCCGCTGGCCGGGGGTGAGCGGGTCCGGGGTGAACGGGTCGGCCGGGGCCTCGGCGCGCCGCTCGGCGGGCGCGGGCAGCGCCTTGCGGTCGACCTTGCCGTTGGGGTTGAGCGGCAGCGCGTCCAGCACGTCGACGGTCGCGGGCACCATGTGCTCGGGCAGCAGGGCGGCCAGGTGGTCGAGCAGCGTCTCCGGACCGGCCGGACCGGCCTCGGCGTCGAGGGTGACGTAGGCGGCGAGCCGGTGGTCGCCCGGGGCGGGCTCGTGCACGGTGACGGCGGCCTCGCGGACGGCGGGGTGGCGGGTCAGCGCGTCCTCGATCTCGCCGGGCTCGACCCGGAAGCCGCGGATCTTCACCTGGTCGTCGATCCGGCCGGTGATCTCCAGCAGCCCGTCCGGCCGCCGGTGACCGAGGTCCCCGGTGCGGTAGAGGCGCTCGCCGGGGGCACCGAACGGGGCGGCGACGAAGCGTTCGGCGGTCAGCGCCGGGCGGCCGAGGTAGCCGTGGGCGAGGCCGCCGCCGGCCGCGTACAGCTCGCCGGTGGTGCCGTCGGGGACGGGTTCGAGCCCCTCGTCGAGGATGTGGACCGCCTTGCCGTGCAGCGGGCGGCCGATCGGGATCGCGGCGCCGGCGGCGTCCTCGACGGTGGCGCGGTGGCAGGTGGTCAGACCGAGGCTCTCGACCGGGCCGTAACCGTTGGCGACCACCAGCCCCGGGTACTGGTCGAGCGCCTTGCCGACATGGGTGACCGAGGCCCGCTCACCGGCCGTGAACGCCACCTTGAGGTCGTCGTAGGTGGCCGGGAACTCCTCCAGCAGGAAGTTGAACAGGCTGGCGGACAGCTGGAGCTGGGTGACGCCGTGGCGTCGGGTGAGCTCGGCGATCGCCTGCGGGTCGGGCCGCTGACCGGGCTGGAGCACGCACACCCCGCCGAAGGCCAGCGCGCCGTACAGCTCCAGGGCGAAGGCGTCCCAGGACACCGGGGAGCACTGCAGCCACACCTCGTCGGGGCCGAAGCGGGCGTAGTCCTGGCCGAGATAGGTGGTGGTGAGCGCGCGGTGCGGCACGGCGACGCCCTTGGGGCGGCCGGTGGAGCCGGAGGTGAACATCACGCAGGCGAGGTCCTCGCCGCCGACCGGCACGCCCGGGTCGTGGCCGGGGCGGGCGGCGATCGCGGCGGCCTGCGCGTCCAGGTCGAGGTGACGCCCGACCGGGAACGGCGGGCTCGCGCGGCGGTGGGTGACCAGCAGCGCGGCGGCGCTGTCGGCGACCGCCCCGGCCAGCCGCTCGGCCGGGAAGTCCGGGTCGAGAAGGGTGTAGGCGGCGCCGGTCTTGAGCGCGGCCAGCAGCGCCACCACCAGGTCCGGGCCGCGTTCGACCAGGACGGCGACGGTGTCGCCGCGCCCGGTTCCGGTCTCGGCCAGGTGGTGCGCCAGCCGGTTGGCCCGGGTGTTCAGCTCGCCGTAGGAGAGCCGCTCCTCGCCGGAGACCAGGGCGACGGCCTGCGGGGCGGTGGCCGCCCGGGCCTCGACCAGGGCGTGCACGGGCGTCTCCACGACGGTGGCGAGGGTGCCGAGCCAGGCGTCGCACAGCTCCGCCATGGTGGCGGCCTCGAACAGGTCGGAGTCGTACTCGAACCGGCCGGTGAAGTCGGTGCCCCGGTCGTCGACGGAGATCGACAGGTCGAACCGGGAGACCGGGTTGGAGTACAGCTCCCGGGTCACCTCGATGCCGCCGACGGCCAGCGGGCGGGAGTCCAGCGGGTGCAGCTCCAGCAGCACCTGGCAGAGCGGGTTGCGGTTCTCGGCCCGGTCGTCCGGGCGGTCCTCCAGGACGGTCGCGGCGATGTCGTCGAAGGGCGCCTCCTGGTGGCGGTAGCCGGCGATCGCCACCTCGCGGACGTGCCGGACCAGGTCGCGGAAGTCCGCACCCTCGTCGATCCGCACCCGCAGCGGCAGCAGATTGACGAAGTAGCCGACCAGGGCGTCCAGTTCGGGCCGTCCACCGCGGACGCTGACCGGGGAGCCGAGGACGAGGTCGCGCTGCCCGGTCCGACGGTGCAGGGTCAGCGCGAGGGCCGCCAGCAGCACCATGAACGGGGTGGCGTCCTCGCTGCGGGCCAGCGCGCGGACGGCCTCGGCGACCGGGCGCGGCATGGCGAAGCGGTGGAAGTCGCCGCGGAACTCCTGGACCTCGGGGCGGGGGTGGTCGGTCGGCAGCACCGGCTCGGTCGGGGCGTCGGCCAGGTGCTCGCGCCAGTGGGCGAGTTGGCGTTCGGCGGTCTCGGCGTCCCGGTACTGCCAGGCGCTGTGGTCGGCGTACTGGACCGCCGGTTCGGGCAGGTCGGCCGGGCGGCCGGTAACCGACTCCTCGTACAGGGCGGCGAGTTCGCCCTCCAGGACGGGCAGCGAGCCCTCGTCCCACACGATGTGGTGGCAGAGCAGCAGCAGGGTGGCGGTGTCGCCGGTGCGGTAGAGGTGGGCGCGCAGCAGCGGGCCGGTCTCCAGGTCGAAGGGTTCGAGCGCGGCCTCGGCGACCAGCGCGTCCACCCGCCCGGCCTCGGTGTCGGTGACTGCGAACGGCACCTCGACGGCGGGGTGGATCACCTGCCGGGGGCCGTCCTCGGTGAGTTCGAAGGTGGTGCGCAGCGCCTCGTGCCGGGCCGCCACGCCCGTCAACGCCCCGCGCAGCCGGTCGGGGTCGACCGGGCCGGCGAAGCGGAACACCCAGGGCACGATGTAGGTCGGCGCGCCCGGGTTCCACTGCTCCAGGAACCACAGTCCGCGCTGGTACTTGGACAGCGGCGCCGAGGTGGCGCCCTCCCGGGTGATCGGCGGGCGCTCGCCGCCGGCGGAGGCGGTGACGGCGGCGGCGAACCCGGCCAGGGTCGGGGCGTCGAAGATGGCGTACGGGGAGATCATGCCGAAGGCGTCGAAGACCCGGCCGACGACCCGCACGGCGGTGAGCGAATCGCCGCCCAGGTGGAAGAAGTTGTCCTCGGCGCCGACCTCGGGCACCCCGAGCACATCGGCCCAGACGGCGGCGATCAGCTGTTCGGCGGGGGTGCGCAGCGGGCGCCCGGCGGGGGCGACGGCGGGCTGCTCGGCCTGCGGCTCGGGCAGGGCGGCACGGTCGACCTTGCCGCCGGCGGTCAGCGGGAAGGCGTCCAGCGCGGTGACGGTGGCCGGGACCATGTGTTCGGGCAGCCGCTCGGCCAGGTGGGCGCGCAGCGCCTCCCGGTCCGGCGCCGTGCCGGTCACGTAGGCGGCGAGCCGGCCCTCGTGGGCGACGACCACGGCGCCGGCCACGTCCGGGTGGGCGGCCAGGAGTTGTTCGATCTCACCGGGCTCGACCCGGAAGCCGCGGATCTTCACCTGGTGGTCGGCACGGCCGACGAACTCCAGCGGGGCGTCCGGGGCCGCGCGGCGGACGACGTCGCCGGTGCGGTACATCCGGGCGCCCGGCTCGGGCGCGAAGGGGTCGGCGACGAAGCGGCCGGCAGTCTGACCGGGGCGGCCGCGGTAGCCGGAGGCGAGCAGCGGACCGCCGAGGTAGAGCTCGCCGGCCTCGCCGGGGGCGGTGACGGGCCGCAGCCGGTCGTCCAGCAGATAGGCGCGGCGGTCGCCGAGCGCGGTGCCGATCGGGACCGACCCGGCGTCCTGCGCGGTGGGACCGGCCAGCCGGTGGGTGGTGGCGGTGACCACGGTCTCGGTCGGGCCGTAGGCGTTGAGCAGCGGCACTCCGGTGGCGTCCCACCAGGTGGCGGCGGCGTCCGGGTGCAGCCGGTCGCTGCCGGAGATCATCAGCCGCAGGGTGCGGGGCGTCCGGTCCCGGCCCCGGTCGCGCACGGCCGGGACGACTTCCTGGAAGTAGCCGGCGGGCAGGTTGGCGACGGTGACGCCCTCGGCGTCCAGCAGGTCCAGCAGAGCGTCGGGGGCGAGCAGTTGCCGCTCCGGGACGAGCAGGCAGGCGCCGGCGGAGAGGGTGGTGAGGACCTGCTCGACCGCGACGTCGACGGTGGGGCGGGCGAGGTGCAGCACCACGTCCTCGGCGGTGAGGCCGAAGCGCTCGACGGCGGCGGCCAGGTGGCCGGTGAGGGCGGCGAGCGGGACGTGCACGCCCTTGGGGCGGCCGGTGGTGCCGGAGGTGTAGATGAGGTAGCCGGCGGTGGCGGGCGGCCCGTCGGGCAGGTCTGCGGTCGGCCCACCCGCGGGCCCGCCGGTCGGTTCGCCGGTCAGGTCGCCGGTCGGTTCGCCGGTCGATTCCCCGCTCAGCTCGCCGTCGGTGAGGGCGAGGGTGGCGCCGGCGTCCTCGCGGATCCAGCGGTTGCGCTCCTCCGGGGCCTCCCGGTCCAGCGGCAGGTAGGTGGCGCCGGCCCGGAGGGCGGCGAGCAGGCCGACCAGGTGGTCCAGCCGGTCGCGACCGGTGACGGCGACCGTGCGGCCGGGGGCGATCCGGGCGGCGAGGGCGCCGCTCAGCTCGTCCAGCTCCCGGTAGCGGACGGTCCGCCCGCCGAGCCGGACGGCCGGGCGGTCCGGGAACCGGCGCGCGACGGATATGAAGGGGAAACCGCTAGATTCCATCATCCAACCCCGATGACTCAACGATGCTGCGGGCAGTGGTCTCGACGATAGGACCGCCTTCCGGGGCCGATCGGCAGAATTCCCGGAAGACCATCGGCAGTTTCAACTGCCGCTCCCGGAAACAGAGTTGCCGCACACAGCAGACGGCCCGCCGGGGCGCGTGGAGGCGCCGCGACGGGCTCGCGGGAATGCTGTCTGCGATTGTTCTCCGGACAGGGGCGAGGTGGGGGTGACAAAAGATCGGGAATTACTGGGGAAATTCCGGGGACCAGACGTCCGCGCGCTCCAGCGCGGCCGGCGTGTACTTCCCGAGCGCGCTGATCAGCAGCCGCAGCTCCAGGGCGAGGCAGTCCGCGAAGCGGATCAGCCCTTCCTCCGGGTCCTCGGCGGCGGCGAGCAGTGCCGCCCGGCCCAGGCCGACCGCCCGGGCACCCAGCGCCAGGCTCTTGACCGCCCGGCCGCCCTCCCACATCCGCCCCGAGACCAGCAGGCAGGGCGGCGGCCCGGCGGCGGCCAGCCGACGCAGGCACTCCGCCAGCGGCAGCCCGACCTGGGCCGGGAACACGCCCGGCGCCCAGCCGGTGCCGCCCTCGGCGCCGTCCACGGTGACGGCGTCCGCCCCCGCCTCGGCGGCCACCAGGGCGGCCTCGGCGACGTCCCGGCCGGGGTGCAGCTTCACCCAGATCCGGGCCCGGGGGAAGTTGTTGCGCATCAGCCGGACCTGCTGGCGCAGGATCTCGGCCGTGAACGTGCCGGGCGTGCTCGCGCGCAGCACCCGGGTGTCGTCGCCGAAGACCGGGTCGATGCCGTACCGGTCACCGAGCCGCGCGGCGTCGGCGGCCTCCAGCACCGTCATCCCGCCGAGGCCCGGCTTGGCGCCCTGGCCGACCTTCAACTCGAAGGCCAGTCGCCCGGATTCGAGCAGCGGCAGCGCCGCCGGGTCGCTGTACACGAGGTTCCAGACCTCGGCGTCGGCGTCCTCGGTGGACTGCTGGACGGCCACCCCGCCCAGCCCGTCCGGGAGTTCCTCCACGTAGGCGCGCAGCCGGCCGAGCAGGGCCCGGTCGGCGGCCTCGCCGAGCCGCCCGTAGCCGTTCACCGGGACGACGTTCTCGCCGATCACCATCGGCAGGCCGAGCGCGCCCGCCTGCCGACCCAGGGCCAGGCCGAGGTCGCCGCCGGCCGCCCGGGTGGAGCCGGTCGCGGACACGTACACCGGCAGCGCGGAGGTGAACCCGCCTATCACGGTGGTGAGTTCGACGTCGCGGTAGTCCGGCTCGCGGCCCAGGTCGATCAGCCGGGCCAGCCGCTGCGGCACGAACACCGGCGGCACGATCCGCAGGGCGTCGAGCGCGTCCCCCGCGTCCGGGCCGGCCTGCCCGGCCGGTGGCCGCTCGGCGCCGAGCAGCACCTGCCCGTAACTGCCGGGCGGCGGGAAGGCGGCGGCCGTCCCCACCCTGGCCCGGTGCCGGACCTCCTCCTCCGGGAAGCCGGGTGCCGAGAGGTCGCTCATGCGCCCGCCCCGTTCCGGCCGGTCCGCCCGCTCCGCCCGTCGCGTCCGCTCACGGCGACACCACCCCCGCCAGCTTCGGGAAGGCGCTGGCCTGCCAGACCGCGTCCAGCCCGGCGACGTAGCGGGTCAGCCGCTCCACGCCGATGCCGAAGCCGGCGCTGGCGGGCACGCCCTCGCGGACCAGGTCCAGGTACCAGCGGTACTTCTGCGGGTTCTCGCCGGTCTCGCGCATCCGGGTGATGATCTCGGCGTAGTCGTTGGTGCGCTGGCTGCCGCTGCACAGCTCGCCGAAGCCCTCGGCCGCGATCAGGTCGAAGTTCCGCAGCAGGCCCGGGTCCTCCGGGTTCTCGCGGTCGTAGAAGCCGCGCGAGCCCTTCGGGTAGTCGGTGACGAAGAACGGCCGGTCGCGGCGGGCGGAGAGCAGCGCCTCGCCGTCCCAGTCGAGTTCGGCGTCCGGGCTCTGCGGGTGACCGAGGCCCTGGAGCTCCGCCACCGCCTCGGCGTGCCGCATCCGGCCGAAGGAGCCCTTCAGCAGCTCGGCGAACGCGTCGGTGTCGCGGCCGAGTTCGGCGAACTCCTTGGGCAGCTCGCGGACCGCGCTGGCGACGATGTGCGCCACCAGCTCCTCCACCAGCTGGACCACGTCGTCCCGGGTGGCGCCCGCCACCTCCACGTCCAGCTGGTGGAACTCGGCCAGGTGGCGGTTGGTCCCGGCGGTCTCCAGCGGCTCCAGCCGGACGTTCGGGGCGATGCAGAAGATCTTGTCAAAGGCCAGCAGCGACGCCTGCTTGTAGAGGATCGCGCTGGTCATCAGCTTGTAGCGGTGGCCGTAGAAGTCGATGTCGACCTGCTTCGAGCCGCGCGAGCCGGGATCGGTGACCGGGCCGATGATCGGCGGGAGGAGTTCGGTGAAGCCCCGGCCGCGCAGGAACTCGCGGGCCGCGAAAAGCAGCTGGTGCTGGATCCGCAGGGCGGCCCGGGTGGTCGCGGAGGTCAGGTGGCGGCCCGGCTCGGGAAGTGTCGCGGCGCCGGTCGCGGGGGTGGGCCCGTCGGTGGTCATGGCGTGGTGTGTCCCAACTCTCGTGGTGCGGCGGATGTTCGGTCGAGCTCGGCGGATGTTCGGTCGAGCTCACGGGCTTCGGCGGCGCGGCTGTCGTAGCTCCACTGGACGTAGGAGAGCGCGCCGAGCAGGTCGGCGGAGCCGAGGATCGGCGGGCGCGGGCCGCCGGACAGACCGGCGATCGGCATCGAGCCGACGTTCGACCACTGGAGCCGCCCGTCCGGCCCGAGCGAGCTGCGGGCCCGCCCGGCGTTGTCGGGGTGCAGGCAGTAGGGGACGTCCAGGTAGCCGGCCGCGAAGGCGCGGACCAGGGCCCGGCCGATGTCGGTGTCCAGCTCCAGCACCGCCCCGATCAGCGCCCGCGCCTCCGCCTCGACACCGGTGTCCGGGACGGAGGTGAGCGGCGGGCGCAGGCGCTCGGCGGCGGCCGCGGCGGCGGCCGTCTCCAGCGCCGTCACGTTCTCGCCGACGGTCGGGATCCGGTGCGCCTCGGCCGTCGTCTTCACGATCAACCGGGCGGCGCCGGTCCGCACCGCCAGCCGGGCCGCGTCCTCCAGCAGCAACCGGGCCCCGCCGGGGGTGCGGGGGAAGACGCCCATGTAGGCGTAGAGCACGATGTGCCGCTCGACGTCGGGCAGCAGCTCGTCGGCGAGCCGGCCCAGGACGGTGACGGCCTCCTCGTCGTGCCTCGGCTCGGGCTGCTGGGCGTAGCTGAGCGAGACGCTGCGCAGGCCGTGCTGACGGAAGAACATCGCCTCCAGCACACTGATCGCGATCAGCAGGCTGGGTGGGCAGAGCTGCCCCATCAGGCAGCCGCCGAAGGTCTCCAGATGCGGCTCGGCGCCGAACTCCCGCAGAGAGGCCAGGAGTTCGCAGCTGCGCCGCCAGCAGGCGACCGCCTCGCTGAGCGGGGTGCGGCTGTACGGCAGGCAGTAGGAGACGGGCCCGCCCTCGGTGGCGTCCAGACCGACCGCGATCAGGGCCCGGACGATGTGCTCGGGCATCGCCGAACCGTGCCGGACCTGCACCGGGAAGCGCGCGTCGGCGATCCCGCGCAGCACCGCCCGGGTGACGTCGACCGGGTGGCTGGCGATCGGGTACCCGTTGAGGCCGACGCCCTCGGCGAGGGCGCCCCGGGCGGCGGCGAGGTCCCCGGTGCGGGTGTAGCTGTCCAGGGTGATGGTGCCGACCGTGGTGGCGGCGGCGCTCCGGGTGGCGAGCAGGCCGTCGCGCATCCGCAGCGGGTCGGCCATGCCCATCCGGGGCTGGACCACCAGGGTCCCGGCGGCCCGGGCGCGGGCGACGAAGGCACCGAAGCCGGGGGCGGCGGGGGCGTCCCCGCGCGGGGAGGCGGCGAGGGCGTTCACCGCCGTGCCCCAGAGGCGGTGGCGGCGGGCAGGGATCTGGCGGCGGCCGGACCGGCCGGGACCCGCACCCGGTCGCCGTCGGCGGGCAGCGAGCCGACGAAGGAACGGAAGTCGGCGACCGAGCGGCCCTCCTCGAACACCCCGTCGTACCCGGCCGCGAGCAGCGACCGCTGCCGGTCCGGATCGCCGGAGCCGGCGATGCCGAGCTTGCCGCCGATCACCGTCGGGGTGGCGGCCAGCTCGGGGCAGGCCCGCAGCGCCGCGACCACCCGCAGGCCGTCGTGGTAGCCGTGCCCGTTGACACTGCTCAGCACGATCAGGTCGGGCCGGATCCGGCGGCACTCGGAGACCAGCAGCTCGTCCGGCACGCAGGCACCCAGGTTGGTGACCCGGTGGCCGAGCTCCTCCAGCAGCAGCTGGAGGAAGACCAGGTTCCAGGTGTGCGAGTCCGAGGACATCGTCGACACGACGACGTCCAGACCGGCCGGTTCGGCCTTTCCGCGCTGCGGCTCCAACTGGTTCACGGCGCAAACCCTCTGTAGTCGGTGGGTGGTGGGGAGTCCCGGCCGGCGGCGCCGGTGGCCGGTTCGCCCGGCCTGGGCAGAACGCTAGGGAGGTTCCGGCGGCCGGACCGGCAGCTCGCCCGGCAAGTGACGGGCAGTATCGGGACCCGGCGGCGGCCCGGCTTCCGGTGGCCCGGCCCTCGGCGGCCCGGCCCTCGGCGTTTCAGTCCCCGGCGGTTCAGTCCTCGGCGTTCCAGTCCTCGGCGGTTCAGCCCGCCGCGGTTCAGCCCGCCGCGGCCAGCAACGGGTACGCCCCGGCGCCGCCGAACAACCGGCGGCAGAGGTTCAGCACGGTGAACCGGACGCCGTCCCGGGCCGGCACGCTGCGGATCAGCCCGCTGGCCAGCAGGTGGTGCACGGCGGCCAGCGACTCCTGCGGCGGCCGTCCGCTCAGCTCGACGGCGTCCTCCCCGGACCAGTCCCCCGGCTCGGCCGCCAGCCGCTCCAGCAGGTCGCGCTCCCCCAGCGTCAGCCGGTCCATCGCCGCGTCCAGCGCCTCGCCGACGCCTCCGCGCCCGCCGAAGCCGGCCGGCGGCGGCCCCAGGTGGAACGGCCCGTCCGCCATCCGTGCCACCAGCTGGCGCGGCGAGAGCACCGTCGACCAGCCGGCGGCCAGCTCCAGCGCGCCGGGCAGGCCGTCCAGCTGCCGGCAGAGCGCGGCGACCGCCGGCGCCTCCTCCGGCTCCAGCCGGTACCCGGGGCGCAGCCGCCGCAGGTGCGACAGCAGCAGCCGGACGGCGCCCACCTCGGCCAGCGCGGCCGGGTCGTGGTCGAGCTCGGGACCGGGGGTGGGCAGCGGGGCGAGCGGGACCACCTGCCCGCCGGGCAACGGCTGCGGGACCCGGGCGGTGATCAGCACGCTGAGGCCGGGGCAGCGCTGGAACAGCTCGTCCAGCAGGGCGGTCTCCACCCCGGCGTCGGCGCCGTCCAGGACCAGCAGGGTGGGACGGGACCCGATCGCCCCGACCAGGTCGGCCCGGCGCTCGGGGCCCATCCCGGGCTGGCGGGCCCAGTCGATCCAGCGCACCGACCAGCGGGCGGTCAGGTGCAGTCGGCGGGCCACCTCCAGCACCAGCCTGGTCTTGCCGACCCCGCCGAGGCCGGCCACCGTCACCAGCCGGTCCCCGTGCACGGCGAGGGCCTCGGTCAGGACGTCGATCTCGGGCTCGCGGCCGACGATCGCGCCCCGGGCGACCGGCGGCGCGGTCGGCTCGTCGCGAGGCTCCTCGGCGAGTGCCTGGCGGCGCGCGGCCGCCTCGAACACCGAGCGGCTGCGGCCCTCCAGCCGCAGCGCGTCGGCGAGCAGCCGGACCGTCTCCTGCCGGGGGCGCAGGACCCGTCCGCTCTCCATGTCGCGGATCGCCCGGACGCTCAGTGTCGCGTGGTCGGCGAGCACCTGCTGGGTGAGGCCGATGCGCTCGCGCCGGATCCTGAGCAGCTCGCCGAAGCCCGCCGTCGACTGCAGGGTGTGACCGCCGTCCATGCTCCGTCCGCCTTCCGTGGGTTGGCCAAGTACCGGGGACCAGGGGCCCGTGGCCCCCCGTCGGGCGGGCCCGAGGGCGGCGCCGGACGGTGGTGACCGTCGGACCGGCTTTCCCCTGCCGCCGATCGTCCACGGCCCGGCTCTACGGCCGATCAACGGCCGATCACCACGGATTCACAACACCTCCCCATCGTCCACGAACTCCCCGGACGGCTTGAGGTCCGAGCGGGATCGACGGCCTCGGACGGGAGCCGCGAAGAGGCGCCGGAACGGGAGCGGCCCGGGCGTACCGCATCGGGGAACGGTACGACCGGGCCGACGGCACGCCGCTGCCGGGCGCCGGCGGACGAGCGGCCCGGGGCGGGCGGGCACAGCGGCGGTGCACGGAGGGAGATTGGACCGGACCCCGCGGTACGGCGGGCGTCGGAGCATCGGCGGGGAGGTGATCATCGTGTGATCACCCCGGCCGGACCGGACAATCGGGGGAACACCCCCGGCGTCCGCCTCGAAGTTCGCACCGAGCGGGGCGGTCGGCGCGGACCCGCCCGCCCCACTCGGCCCGCCGGTCGAACCCGCGCGCAGGTGGACGAGCGCCGCCCGTCCCTCCACCGCGCGCGGGGTGCACGCCCGTCGGCGGAGCCTCTCGGCACCGCGCGGACGGCAACCGGCAGGTCCTCGGCCACCGTGAAGGCCGAGGTCGGCGGCGTTCACGGCGGAGCCCGGGGCCAAGTCACCCCGGGCGGGCCTGCGGGTGGGTGGCGGCAGCCAATCACGACACCGCACCCACCCGCAAACCCGCCGCTCACGGCACCGGACGCAGCGTCATACTCCGAGCCCGGAAGGGTTGTTCACGGCCCTCCGCCGCGCGGGGGGCGATCTTTCACCCGACCACCGGGGGTGACGCACGAGGGCCCGACGCCGCCGCGGGTGACGGGGCCGACGCGGTTCGGCGCCCCGTGGCCGCCCCGGCCCGCAACCGTTCACGCCCGGCCTCGGGCGGACCGTCCGGGAACAACCGATTGGCTTTCGGCCGACCGTGTGCCGTAAGGTCGTGTTCACCGACGCGGGGTGGAGCAGCTCGGTAGCTCGCTGGGCTCATAACCCAGAGGTCGCAGGTTCAAATCCTGTCCCCGCTACTCAGTAGCAC
>NZ_JBIWIF010000029.1:0-72044 GCF_044764505.1 Kitasatospora sp. NPDC094019 | reverse complement strand
CTGTTGAGTTCTCAAGGAACGGACGCTTCCTTCAGGCGGCTTTCACACCGGCCCTCCGGGCGCTTCGTTCTTTCGTGTTCCAAGCTTATCAGATGTTTTCCGCTCCGTTTTCCGGAGTTTCATTCATCGAATTTGCTCTGGCCTTTCGGCGCTCCCGAACTCTAGCAGAGTTTTTCGGGCCGTTTTCCCGCTCCGTTCTCGAATTTCATTTCGAGTACTTCGACTGGGGGCCGTCCCGTGGGGCAACCCGGAGAACATTACGCACCGGGTTGCCCCACGTCAAATCACACCTCGACGACGACCGGCAGGATCATCGGACGACGACGGTAGTTGTCCGCCACCCACTTGCCGAGGGTCCGGCGCACCAACTGCTGGACCTGACGGATCTCCAGAACGCCGTCGCCCGCCGAGCGGTCGAGCGCCTCCTGGAGCTTGGCCGCCACCGGGACGAACGCGGCGTCGTCGATGCCGGAACCGCGGGCCTGGATGCTCGGGCCACCGACGATCTTGCCGTTGGTGGAGTCCACCACGACGAAGCAGGAGATGAAGCCCTCCTCGCCGAGGATCCTGCGGTCCTTGAGCGAAGCCTCGGTGATGTCGCCGACCGAGGAGCCGTCCACGTACACGTAGCCGGCCTGAACCTTGCCGACGATGCGGGCGACGCCCTTCTCCAGGTCGACGCAGACGCCGTCCTCGGCGATGACCACGCGGTTGCGCGGCACGCCGGTGGCGATGCCGAGATCGGCCGCCGCCCGCAGGTGGCGCCACTCGCCGTGCACCGGCATGAGGTTGCGCGGCCTGCAGATGTTGAAGAAGTACAGCAGCTCGCCGGCCGAGGCGTGGCCCGAGACGTGCACCTTGGCGTTGCCCTTGTGGACGACCTTGGCGCCCCAGCGGGTCAGGCCGTTGATCACCCGGTAGATGGCGGTCTCGTTGCCGGGGATCAGCGAGGAGGCGAGGACGACGGTGTCGCCCTCGACGATGCGGATCTGGTGGTCGCGGTTGGCCATCCGGGACAGCGCTGCCATCGGCTCGCCCTGCGAACCGGTACAGATCAGCACGACGTCCTTGTCCGGCAGGTCGTCGAGCTGCTTGACGTCGACGACCATGTTGCCGGGGACCTTCAGGTACCCGAGATCGCGCGCGATGCCCATGTTGCGGACCATCGAGCGGCCGACGAAGGCGACCTTGCGCTTGTGCTCGTGCGCGGCGTCCAGCACCTGCTGGATCCGGTGCACGTGGCTCGCGAAGGAGGCCACGATGATGCGCTTCTCGGCGCTCGCGAAGACGTTGCGCAGCGCGACCGAGATGTCCCGCTCGGACGGGATGAAGCCGGGGACCTCGGCGTTGGTGGAGTCCACCAGCAGCAGGTCCATGCCCTCCTCCGCCAGCTTGGCGAAGGCCGGCAGGTCGGTCAGCCGGCCGTCGAGCGGCAGCTGGTCCATCTTGAAGTCACCGGTGGCGACGACCATGCCGGCGGGCGTGCGCACGGCCACGGCCAGCGCGTCCGGGATGGAGTGGTTGACCGCGATGAACTGGCAGTCGAAGGGGCCGATCCGCTCGCGGTCGCCCTCGGCGACCTCCAGCACGTACGGGCGGATGCGGTGCTCGGCGAGCTTGGCCTCGATGAGCGCCAGGGTGAGCTTCGACCCGATCAGCGGGATGTCCGGGTTCTCCCGGAGCAGGAACGGGACGGCGCCGATGTGGTCCTCGTGGCCGTGCGTGAGGACGATGCCGTCGATCTTGTCCAGACGGTCCCGGATGTAGGTGAAGTCCGGGAGGATCAGGTCGACGCCGGGCTGCTCGTCCTCGGGGAAGAGGACGCCGCAGTCGACGATGAGAATGCGGTCCCCGTACTCGAAGACCGTCATGTTGCGGCCGATCTCGCCGAGACCGCCGAGCGGGGTGATGCGCAGGGCGCCCGCCTTGAGGGCCGGCGGGGTGCCGAGTTCGGGATGCGGGTGGCTCAAAAGACTCTCCTCACGAAGCACGCCATATGTCCGGGGTCCTCCCCCGCGAGACATATGGCGTGCGTTCTCGGTGTCGGTTTTCCTACCAGGTCTGTGCTCTCGCGCCTTCGGTCCGGTCCAGCGGCGGGCCCGTGAGGGTCCGGCGAGCCGGGGCGCGCACGTCGATGTCTGTTACAGGTCTACCCCGCCGGCGGCGAGATCCTTCTTCAGTTGCGCGATCTCCTCCGGAGTCGCGCCGATCAGGGGCAGACGGAGCGGGCCGGCCGGCAGACCCAGGAGGTCCAGCGCGGCCTTGGTGAGAATCACGCCCTGGGTGCGGAAGATACCGGTGAACACCGGCAGCAGGCGCTGGTGGACCGCCGTGGCCTTGGCCACATCGCCGGCCAGGTGGGCCTCGACCATGGCCCGCAGCTCGCCCGCGACCACGTGCCCGACCACGCTCACCACACCCGCGGCCCCGACCGACAGCAGCGGCAGGTTGAGGATGTCGTCGCCGGAGTACCAGGCGAGGCCGGAGCGGGCGATGGCCCAGGAGGCGGCACCGAGGTCGCCCTTGGCGTCCTTGTTGGCCACGATCCGCGGGTGCTCGCCCAGCCGGACCAGCGTCTCGTGGCTGAGCGCGACGCCGCTGCGGCCCGGGATGTCGTACAGCATGACGGGCAGTTCGGTGGCGTCGGCGATCCGCACCGTGTGCTGGTACAGGCCCTCCTGCGGGGGCTTGCTGTAGTACGGCGTGACCGACAGCAGCCCGTGCGCGCCGGCGGCGGCGGCCTGCCGGGCCAGGTCGACGCTGTGGTGGGTGTCGTTGGTGCCGACGCCGGCCACCACGTGGGCCCGGTCGCCGACCGCCTCCACCACGGCTCGGACGAGCTGGGCCTTCTCGGCGTCGCTGGTGGTCGGGGACTCGCCGGTGGTGCCGTTGACGACGAGGCCGTCGTTGCCGGAGTCGACGAGGTGCGCGGCGAGGCGCTGGGCGCCGTCGAGGTCGAGGCCGCCGTCGGCGGTGAACGGTGTCACCATCGCGGTCAGGACCCGGCCGAAGGGCGTCTGGGGGGTGGAGGTCGGAGCCATGTGTCCAAAACTACTCGTAGGCGGTGGGGCGACACCCAGGCCGGTCCACGGTTCGGACGGGTGTGCCTCCGGAACAGTCCGGGATCGTCCCGGTACGGCCCCCGCGGAACCGGTGCCAGCAGCGGAAACATGGGATTCCGGTGCTGCGTGCTCGGGGGTTCAAGCAGCACCGGAATCCGTGTTCACGAGCGTAGGGAGAGGTCGGAAATGCCGCAATCCAGACATGCCCGACACTCCCCCCGGATGCCCGTCACCGCAGGTCAGGGGGCGACCCGGCCGTGCTTCTCGAAGGCCGCATGGGTGAGCGGCATGAGCTCCGCCCACTGCTCCTCCATCCGCTCGGCGACCATCTCGATCTCGCGCTGCGGGAACGACGGCACCACCGCGTACTCGCGTTTGGTGCGCAAGGACAGGAAGTGCATCAGCGAGCGGGCGTTGCAGGTCGCGTACATCGAGGAGAACAGCCCGACCGGCAGCACCGCACGCGCGACCTCCCGGGCCACGCCCGCCGCCAGCATCTCCTGGTAGCGCTCGTAGGACTCCCGGTAGGCCGCCTCCATCGAGGCCGTGACGGTGTCGTACTGCTCGGGAGTGCCGTCGACGAACTCGTACCGGCCGGGGCGCCCCCGCTGGACCAGCTTGCGGTCCTCGTCGGGGACGTAGAAGACCGGCTGCAGCTCGCGGTAGCGGCCCGACTCCTCGTTGAAAGACCATCCGCTGCGATGGCGGTGGAATTCGCGGAAGACGAAGATCGGCGCGCTGATGAAGAAGGTCATCGAGTTGTGCTCGAACGGCGTGCCGTGCCGGTCGCGCATCAGGAAGTTGATCAGGCCCGCGGACTTGTCCGGGTCCTCCTGGAGGGCTTCGAGGGACTGCTCCCCCGCCGTCGAGACCCGGGCCGACCAGATGACGTCGGAGTCCGCGGCGGCGGCGCGGACCAGATCCGCGGTGATGTCGCCGCGGAACCGGAGAGCGGTCGTTTCCTCGCTCAAGCGTTGCTCCTCGCAGGCTTGCTCATGGTGCCGGTGGTGGTGTCGGTGGTGGTACCGCGGTGCAGCCGGATCGCGTGCTGCATGGCCTTGCGGGCGCGCGGCACGTCGCCGGCGTCGGCGTAGGCGACCGCGAGCCGGAAGAAGGCCCGCCAGTCGCCGGGGGCGGCCTCGGCCTCGGCCTTGCGGCGGGCGAACACCGCGTCGGCCGAGGCGCGGTCGATCCGCCCGGCGTCGGTGCGCTCCAGCTCGTCGACCGGCAGGCCGCCCTCGGCCTCCAGCTCGCGGGCGAGCCGCTCGCTGTCCCGTCCGAAGCGGACCGTCTGGCGCAGGAACCACAGGCCGACGACCGGGATGACGAAGGCGCACAGGCCCAGGCCGATGCCCAGCGGCTTGCCGGTGGCGACCAGTTGAACGCCCTCGCCGACGCAGATCAGCGCGACCAGGGCGAGGACCGCGGAGAGGACGAAGAAGCCGGTACGGGAGGTCATGCCGGGCTCACAGGTCCAGGAAGTGTTCGAGGCCCAGGGTGAGCCCGGGCGTCTCCACGACCTTGCGCACACCGAGCAGGATGCCCGGCATGAAGCTGCTGTGGTGCAGCGAGTCGTGCCGGACGGTGAGGGTCTCGCCCTCGTCGCCGAACATCACCTGCTGGTGGGCGAGCAGGCCGCGCAACCGCACCGAGTGCACCGGCACCCCGTCGACGTCGGCGCCGCGGGCGCCGGGGAGACCGTGGGTGGTCGGGTCCTGCTGCGGCGCCCGGCCGGCCTCCGCGCGGGCGGCGGCGATCAGCTGGGCGGTGCGGGTGGCGGTGCCGCTGGGGGCGTCCGCCTTGTGGTCGTGGTGCAGTTCGACCACCTCGACCGACTCGAAGTACTTGGCCGCGGCCTGCGCGAACTTCATGCCGAGCACGGCGCCGATGGAGAAGTTCGGCGCGATCAGCAGGCCCAGCTCCGGCGCGGCGGCGAGCTGCCCCCGGACGGTGGCGAGCCGCTCCTCGGTCCAGCCGGTGGTGCCGGTGACCACGTGGATGCCGTGCGACAGGCAGTGGTCGAGATTGCCCATCACCGAGTCCGGATGGGTCAGTTCGACAGCGACCTGGACCCCGGCGTCGGTCAGCTCGGAGAGGTCCGAGCCCCGGCCGAGGGTGGCGACGAGCTCCAGGTCCGGGGCGGCCCCGACGGCCTTGACGGCCTCCGAGCCGATCCGGCCCCGGGCGCCGATGACGGCGACTCGCAGCGTCATGGTGAGTAGTCCCTTCAGGCCAGCAGGTCGGCCAGCTTGGCGGCCCGCTTGTCGGTGATCGGGCCGATCAGCGCGAGCGAGGGCCGGTACGCGCCCAGCACATCACGGGCGACCTCGTGCACGTCGTCCAGGGTCACCGCAGCTATCTTCGCCAGCATGTCGTCCACCGACAGGTGGTGGCCGTAGCTGAGTTCGGCCTTGCCGATCCGGTTCATCAACGAGCCGGTGTCCTCCATGCCGAGCACGGTGGAGCCGGAGATCTGGCCGACCGCCCGCCGCAGCTCCTCCTCGGTGATGCCCTCGGCGACCACCTTGGCGAGCTCCTCGCGGCAGATCCGCAGCACCTCCTCGACCCGCTTGGGCTGGCAGCCGGCGTAGATGCCGAACAGGCCGCTGTCCGCGTAGGAGGAGGAGTACGAGTACACCGAGTAGGCCAGGCCGCGCTTCTCCCGCACCTCCTGGAACAGCCGCGAGCTCATCCCGCCGCCGAGGGCCGCGTTGAGCACGCCCATCGCCCAGCGGCGCTCGTCGTGGCGCGGCACCCCGGGCACGCCCAGCACCAGGTGGGCCTGCTCGGTGGAGCGGTTGAGCACCTCGACCCGGCCGGCGGTGCGCACCGCCTTGACGCCGCGGCGGGCGTCGGCGGGGGCGGCCTCGGACTTGGCGAGCATCGGCGCGAACGCCTGCTCGACCTGCCGGACGACCTTGCGGTGGTCCAGGTTCCCGGCCGCGGCGATCACCAGGTGCTCGGGCCGGTAGCGGCGGTGGAAGAAGTTCGCGATCTGGTCGCGGGTGAGCGACCGGACGGTCTCCTGGGTGCCGAGGATCGGGCGGCCGAGCGGACCGCTGCCGAAGATCACCTTGGCGAAGAGGTCGTGGACGACGTCACCCGGGTCGTCCTCGGCCATCGCCATCTCCTCCAGGATGACGCCGCGCTCGGCCTCGACGTCCTCCGGGCGGATCAGCGAGCCGGTGAGCATGTCGCAGACCACGTCGATGGCCAGCGGCAGGTCGGTGTCGAGCACCCGCGCGTAGTAGCAGGTGTTCTCCTTGGCGGTGAAGGCGTTCATCTCGCCGCCGACCGCGTCCAGGGCGGCCGAGATGTCCAGCGCGCTGCGCCGCTCGGTGCCCTTGAAGAGCAGGTGCTCCAGGTAGTGCGTGGCGCCGTTGAGCTGAGGGGTCTCGTCGCGAGAGCCGACCCCGACCCAGATGCCGAAGGTCGCGGAGCGCACCGTCGGCAGGGTCTCGGTGACGACGCGCAGGCCGCCGGGAAGGACGGTGCGGCGCACGGTTCCGGCGCCGTCCGCGCCCTTCAGCAGGGTCCGGGTCGTGCCGGGGCGCTGCGTCGCCGCCGAGGCCAGGGCCACGGGGGTACCTCCGTAGAAAGCAATCCGTCGAAGCATGGGGGGACAACAGGGTGCGGCCCGCACGCCGCTGGGGGCGTGCGGGCCGCGGGATCAGCTAGCGGCGCTTCACTCGGAAGCGGCCTCGCCGTTCTCCTCGCCCTCGACCACCGGGATCAGCGAGAGCTTGCCGCGCGGGTCGATCTCGGCGATCTCGACCTGCACCTTGGCGCCGACGCCGAGGATGTCCTCGACGTTCTCGACGCGCTTGCCGCCGGCGAGCTTGCGGATCTGCGAGATGTGCAGCAGACCGTCCTTGCCCGGCATGAGCGAGACGAAGGCGCCGAAGGTCGTGGTCTTGACCACGGTGCCCAGGTAGCGCTCGCCGACCTCCGGCATGGTCGGGTTGGCGATCTGGTTGATCGTGGTGCGGGCGGCCTCGGCGGCCGGGCCGTCGGCGGCACCGATGTAGATGGTGCCGTCGTCCTCGATCGTGATCTCGGCGCCGGTGTCCTCCTGGATCTGGTTGATCATCTTGCCCTTGGGGCCGATGACCTCACCGATCTTGTCCACCGGGATCTTGATGGTGATGATGCGCGGCGCGTTCGGGGACATCTCGTCCGGGGAGTCGATGGCCTCGTTCATCACGTCGAGGATGTGCAGGCGGGCGTCGCGGGCCTGCTTCAGCGCGGCGGCGAGCACCGACGCCGGGATGCCGTTGAGCTTGGTGTCCAGCTGCAGCGCGGTGATGAAGTTGCGGGTACCGGCGACCTTGAAGTCCATGTCGCCGTACGCGTCCTCGGCACCGAGGATGTCGGTGAGGGTCACGTAGTGGGTCTCACCGTCGATCTCCTGCGAGATCAGGCCCATGGCGATACCGGCGACGGCGGCCTTCAGCGGCACACCGGCGTTCAGCAGCGACATGGTGGAGGCGCAGACCGAGCCCATCGAGGTGGAGCCGTTGGAGCTCAGCGCCTCGGAGACCTGGCGGATGGCGTACGGGAAGTCCTCGCGGGACGGCAGCACCGGCAGGATGGCCCGCTCGGCCAGCGCGCCGTGGCCGATCTCGCGGCGCTTCGGCGAACCGACGCGGCCGGTCTCGCCGACCGAGTACGGCGGGAAGTTGTAGTTGTGCATGTAGCGGCGGCGGGTCTCCGGGGAGAGCGTGTCCAGCTGCTGCTCCATGCGGAGCATGTTCAGCGTGGTGACACCCAGGATCTGGGTCTCGCCGCGCTCGAACAGGGCCGAGCCGTGCACCCGCGGGATGGCCTCGACCTCGGCGGCCAGGGTGCGGATGTCGGTGACACCGCGGCCGTCGATGCGGACCTTGTCCTTGATGACGCGCTCGCGGACGGTCTTCTTGGTCAGCGCGTTGTAGGCGGCGCTGATCTCCTTCTCGCGGCCCTCGAACTCGGGCAGCAGCTTCTCGGCGGCCAGCGCCTTGACGCGGTCCAGCTCGTTGTTGCGCTCCTGCTTGCCCGCGATGGTGAGGGCCTGGGCCAGCTCGTCCTTGACGGCGGCGGTCAGCGCGGCGAGCACGTCGTCCTGGTAGTCCAGGAAGACCGGGAACTCGCCGGTCGGCTTCGCGGCCTGGGCGGCCAGCTGGGCCTGGGCGGCGCAGAGGACCTTGATGAACGGCTTGGCGGCGTCCAGACCGGCGGCGACGATCTCCTCGGTCGGCGCCTCGGCGCCGCCCTCGACCAGCTTGATGGTCTTGTCGGTGGCCTCGGCCTCGACCATCATGATCGCGACGTCGCCGTCCGGCAGGGTGCGGCCGGCCACGACCATGTCGAAGACGGCCGACTCCAGCTCGCTGTGGGTCGGGAAGGCCACCCACTGGCCGTTGATCAGCGCGACGCGGACGCCACCGATCGGGCCGGAGAACGGCAGGCCCGCGAGCTGGGTGGAGGCGGAGGCGGCGTTGATGGCCACCACGTCGTACAGGTGGTCCGGGTTGAGCGCCATCACGGTGACGACGACCTGGATCTCGTTGCGCAGGCCCTTGACGAAGGACGGGCGCAGCGGGCGGTCGATCAGGCGGCAGGTGAGGATCGCGTCCTCGGAGGGCCGGCCCTCGCGACGGAAGAACGAGCCGGGGATGCGGCCCGCGGCGTACATCCGCTCCTCGACGTCCACGGTCAGCGGGAAGAAGTCGAAGTGCTCCTTCGGCTGCTTGGACGCGCTGGTGGCCGACAGCACCATGGTGTCGTCGTCCAGGTAGGCCACGGCGGAGCCGGCGGCCTGACGGGCCAGACGGCCGGTCTCGAAGCGGATGGTACGGGTGCCGAAGGAACCGTTGTCGATCACGGCCTCGGCGTAGAACACGTTCTCTTCCACCTGGAAGATCTCCTCTTTCGTACGTTCTCCGGGAGAGCGTCCCCGCGTAATCGCCTGCGTGCTGACCCTGGACGGTCCGGGCCGGTCTTCGATCGAAGCCTCCGGCGGTTCCCCGCTTCGGTCTGCGGGGCCTCCGGCGGCCACTACCGAGGACCGGCGCCTCTCGGCCGGCCGGGTATCGGACGGGCGGTCCGCGTCTGGACGCTCTCTCGGATGCGGGCGGCTTCCGTTTGAAGCCTTCGTCCCGCGGGGGGTTCGGGTCCTGCTGCCCGGTGGCGCGCTTTCGGCGCCATCACCGGCATGCCCACAACCCTACGGTGCAATCCTCGGGCACCCGGGGAGGTGCGCGCGAGTTGTTATCGCCGGTCGGTGCGCGTGGGCGCCGCGGTGGGCACCCCCGTCACCGGTCGCGGCATACGCGCGAGGGGCGGCTCCCCGGTGTGGGGAGCCGCCCCGTGCGGCGTTCTCAGCGGGCGCCGCCGGCGGCACCGCGACGGATGCCCAGGCGGTCGACGAGCGTACGGAAGCGCTCGATGTCCTTCTTGGCCAGGTACTGCAGCAGGCGGCGACGCTGGCCGACCAGGATCAGCAGGCCACGACGCGAGTGGTGGTCGTGCTTGTGGGTCTTGAGGTGCTCGGTCAGGTCCGAGATGCGGCGGGAGAGCATGGCGACCTGGACCTCGGGGGAGCCGGTGTCGCCCTCCTTCTGGCCGAACTCGGTCATGATCTGCTTCTTGATGTCAGCGGCGAGAGGCACTGAAACTCCTTCGAGGTGATACCGAGCGTTCCTGGTTTACGGCACAGGACTCTGCGAGAACTCGGTGTCGTGTACGGGCGCGGCCGACGGGCGTCGTCCCACCCGGGGACGGACACACGGCTGCGCTCGGAGGCCAAGCGTACCAGTGCCGTCGGCGCGGACCGTCGGCGGCCCCGGCGCGCGGACCGGGGACACGCGGTTCAGCCGGTGGCGCCGCGGACCAGCCGGTAGACGTCGAGGACGGCCAGCACCAGCGGGACCAGCGACATCAGGGTGAGGCTGTCGACCAGGTCCAGGACGCGCCCCCAGAAGGGGGAGACCCCGAGCCGCGGCACCACCAGGGCGATCGCGGTGAGGACGGCGGCCCCGAAGGCGATCGAGGCGGCCAGCCAGACGGTGCGCAGGTCGGCGCCGGTGGAGCCGGGGCCGATCCGCAGCACGAACTGCGGGGTGTGCAGGGAGAGTCCGACGATCAGCAGCGACAGGCCGAGCAGCCCGGCGGTGGTGAGCGCGAAGACCTGGGCGCTGTAGCGGAACAGCCGGGCCCGGAGCATGACGGCCAGCCCGAGGACGAGGGCCAGCAGTTCGGGGAAGGTCCGGTCGGTGAAGCCGAGCACCGCGCAGGCGCCGACGACCACCGCGGCGCAGCCGCCGACCAGGCCGACCAGCACCTCGTGGCCGCGACGGGCCTGGTGGGCGATCCGCTCGTACTGGACCAGTTCGGCGCGGGCGGCCTCCTCGTCGTGGTCACGGCCCCGGGCGCGGGTCTGGCCGGGGGCGCTGTAGCCGACCGGCAGCCGGGCGAAGCGGGCGGACAGGCCGGGCAGGAAGCCGATCACGGCGACGGCGGCGACGCCGGTGACGGCGGCGATGTGGTGGACCGGGGTGCCGGGCAGCAGGACGGCGGCGAAGGTGGCGAGCGCTCCGGCCGCGGCCAGGAAGGCGGCGGCCACGAACAGGGAATCCTTCTCCGGCAGCAGGCCGACCAGCAGGACGGCGACCACCAGGACGGCGACGCAGCCGGTCAGGAACTGGAGCCGGCCGGGGCCGTCCAGCGGGCCGCCGGTCGGCGCGAGGACGCCGCTGCCGGCGATCAGGGCGTGCGGCAGGGCGCCGAGGCCGAGCGCGAGGCCGGCCCAGGCGTCCCGGTAGACCCGGGCGCGGACGCCGGCGAGGGCGGTGAGCACCACCGCGACGACGCCGGAGAGCACGCCGGGCACGCCGTGCATGTCGTGGCGCAGGTCGGCGAACCAGAGCGCGAAGCCGAGCAGGGTGAGCAGCACGCCGGCGCCGACGAGGCCGAAGGCGCGCATCAGCTCGGGGCTCCAGAACCGGCGGTCGGTCTCGCCGGCGGTGGCGATCGCGTCGGCGACGTCGTCGTAGACGGCGGGCGGCAGCGACTCGGCGAACGGGCGCAGGTTGAGCAGGTCGCCGTCGCGCACCTGCTGGGCGGCGAGGGAGCGGCCGCCGTCGAGCACGGTGCCGTCGCGGCGAACCAGGTGGAAGCCGGTGGGGACGCCGTCGGGCTGGGTCTGGCCGGACAGTCGCAGCACCTCGGGGTACACGTCCGCGAGCGGGACGTCCTCGGGCAGGGCGACGTCGATCCGGCTGTCCGGGGCGACGACGGTGACCCGGCAGAAGCCGGTGGTCGCGGGTGTCGTCATGCCCGTACCTCGTTCGCTCGACGCACTGGGCGCTCCCCCTTGATGACGGTGTTCGGTGACGGTGTTCGGTGCCGGGTGCTCGGCGCCGGTGCGCGGTGCCGCGGGCCGGCGGTCGGCCGGTGCGGCGCCGGCGGTCGGCCGGTGCGGTCCTCGCGCGGGGCGCCGGCCGGGCGGAACCGGCCGGGCGCGGCCACGAGTTGGCGCGGCGTTACCCTACCCGCTCGGTTCGTGCGCGGCCCCGTGGAGGGCGGGCGGGGCCGCGGGCGCGGGCCCCCAGTAGGATCGGCCCCTGCGCAGGGCGGCGGGGGCCGCGCGTTCCTCCCCGGATGCCTGCGGTCGGCGGAGCGGGGGCGGCGTCACACGGGGCGTCCTCACCCGTACGGATCCTGTTGCGTGAGGGCTGATGCCGTAGTGATCTTGCGAAGCGTTCGTGACCGGGGGGTGGGGCGCGCATGGGCGTGATCATGGTCAAGCGGCCGCCCCGGGCCTATCCGCCCGCGGTGCCGGACGAGCCGGTGGAGCTGGTGCCCCCGCCCGAGCTGCCCCGTTCGGGCGGCGAGGACTGGGTGATGAGCATCCTGCCGATGCTCGGCATGGGCGGTTCGGCGGTGTTCTTCTTCGCCCCCGGCGCCCAGGCCCCGATGAAGATCATGGGCGGTCTGATGATCGTCTCGACGGTCGGCATGGCGCTCGCCCAGATCGTCCGGGCCCGCAAGGGCGGCTCCACTGCCACCGCGGACGAACGGCGCGACTACCTCAAGTACCTCCAGCAGATGCGCCGCCAGGTGCGCCGGACCGCCGAGCGGCAGCGCGGCGCGCAGCTGTTCCTGAACCCCGAGCCGGACCAGCTGTGGTCGATCGTCGCTGACGGCCGACGGCTGTGGGAGCGGCGGGCCGGCGACCCCGACTTCGCGCAGATCAGGGTCGGCCGCGGACCGGTCCAGCTGTCCACCCCGCTGGTGGCGCCGCAGACCGCGCCGATGGACGAGCTGGAGCCGCTCTCGGCGGCCGCGATGCAGACCTTCCTGAACGCCCATGGCACCCTGCAGGACCTGCCGTTGGCGATCTCGCTGCGCGCCTTCTACCACATCACGGTCTGCGGCGACCCGGACACCGTGTACGGCAATGTCCGGGCGATGATCGCCCAGCTGACCACGCTGCACTCGCCGGACGACCTGCTGATCACGGTCGCGGCGGCGCCCGGCGCGGTGGACGAGTGGGAGTGGACCAAGTGGCTCCCGCACAACCAGCACCGCAAGGAGAGCGACGGCGCCGGCTCCCGGCGGCTGATCGCCACCGGGCTCGGTGACCTGGAGCTGATGCTCCAGGACGAGCTGGCCGGCCGGCAGCGGTTCGTCCGCGACGCCGCCCCGGCCGCCGACCAGCCGCACATCGTGGTGGTCATGGACGGCGCCTCGGTGCCGCACGACTCGCTGCTGGCCGGGGCCGAGGGCGTGCACGGGGTGACCATCGTCGAGGTGGTGCCGGGCGACCTGGACGAGCCGAGCGGGCATCTGATCGTCACCGTGTCGCCGGACGCGCTGGTGCTGCGCTCGGCCTCGGGCGCCACCTACACCGGCAAGCCGGACACCCTCGGCGCATGGCAGTCCGAGGCGCTGGCCCGGCAGCTGGCGCCGTACCGGGCCTCGGCCGGCGGCGACGACGAGCCGCTGCTCTCCAACCTGGACTTCACCGACCTGATGAACTCCGGCGACCCGGGCTCCTTCGACGTGACCCGCAGCTGGCGGCAGCGGGCGCAGCACGAGCGGCTGCGGGTGCCGATCGGCGTCGGGGCCGGCGGCGAGCACGTGTACCTGGACCTCAAGGAGGCCGCGCTGGAGGGCATGGGCCCGCACGGCCTGTGCGTCGGCGCGACCGGCTCCGGCAAGTCCGAGCTGCTGCGCACCCTGGTGCTGGCGCTGGCGATGACGCACTCCTCGGAGACGCTGAACTTCGTGCTCGCCGACTTCAAGGGCGGCGCGACCTTCGCGGGCATGGCGGACATGCCGCACACCTCGGCGGTGATCACCAACCTGGAGGGCCAGCTGACCCTGGTCGACCGGATGCGGGACGCCATCGAGGGCGAGCTCAACCGGCGCCAGGAGCTGCTGCACCGGGCGGGCAACTACGCGAACATCCACGAGTACGAGCGGGCCCGGGCGGCCGGCGCCGCGCTGGACCCGCTGCCCTCGCTGGTGCTGATCATCGACGAGTTCTCCGAACTCCTCACCGCCAAGCCCGACTTCATCGACATGTTCATCCAGATCGGCCGGATCGGCCGCTCGCTCGGGGTGCATCTGCTGCTGGCCTCGCAGCGTCTGGAGGAGGGCAAGCTGCGCGGTCTGGACACCTATCTCTCGTACCGGATCGGCCTGCGGACCTTCTCCGCGGCCGAGTCGCGGGCGGCGATCGGTGTCCCGGACGCCTACCACCTGCCGCCGGTGCCGGGTGTCGGCTACCTGAAGTTCGGCACCGATGTGATGGAGCGGTTCAAGGCCGCCTACGTCTCGGGGGCCTACCGGGCACCGGGGCAGCAGCGGTCGACCGGCGGCCGGCTGCTGTCCGCGCGCCCGGTGCGGTTCACCGCCGCCGAGGTACCGGTGACCGAACCACTGGTGCAGGAGGTCGAGCCGGAGGTCGAGGAGCAGGACGACGCCCTGGCGGACACCGTGCTGGACGTGTTCGTGCAGCGGATGGCGGGCCAGGGTCCGGCCGCGCACCAGGTGTGGCTGCCGCCGCTGGACGCGCCACCGAGCGTGGACCAGCTGCTGCCGCCGCTGCAGGCGACCGCCGAGCGCGGGCTGACCGCGCCGCAGTCCGGCGCGCTGGGCCGGCTGCGGGTGCCGGTCGGCATCGTCGACAAGCCGCGCGACCAGAAGCGCGACATCCTCGACCACGACTACGCGGGTGCGGCCGGCCACGGACTGGTGGTGGGCGGCCCGCGCTCGGGCAAGTCGACCATGATCCGCACCACGGTGGCCTCGTTCGCACTCACCCACACGCCGCTGGAGACGCAGTTCTACCTGCTCGACTTCGGCGGTGGCGGCTTCCAGTCGCTCCAGGACCTGCCGCACGTCGGCGGGGTGGCCGGGCGGCTGGACGCGGAGAAGGTGCGTCGGATGGTCTCCGAGGTGCACGGGGTGCTCAACCGGCGCGAGGAGCTCTTCCGCAGCACCGGGATCGACTCCATCGGCACCTACCGGGCCCGCCGGGCCGCCGGCACGCTGCCGGAGGAGCGGTTCGGCGACGTCTTCCTGGTGGTCGACGGCTGGAACACCTTCAAGCAGGAGTTCGAGGCGCTGGAGCCGGTCATCGGCGACATCGCCCAGCGCGGCCTCGGTTACGGCGTCCACCTGATCGTCACCGCGACCCGGTACGCCGAGGTCCGGCCGGCGCTCAAGGACCTGCTGCAGAACCGGACCGAGCTGAAGCTCGGCGACGCGATGGAGTCCGAGGTGGACCGCCGGGTGGCGCAGGCCGTGCCGGCCGTGCCCGGCCGGGGCGTCACCCCGGACCGGCTGCACTTCCTCACCGGCCTGCCCCGGCTGGACGGCTCCGGCTCGGTGGAGGACCTGCAGCACGGTGTGACCGGGCTGGTCCAGGCCGTCGCCGCGGCCTGGACCGGTCCGCGCGCGCCGCAGGTGCGGATGCTGCCGCCGGTGCTGGACGGACAGTCGCTGCCGAAGGGCTTCGAGCACCCGGAACGGGGTGTCGCCTTCGGCGTGGACGAGGCGGAGCTGGCGCCGGCCTTCGTCAACTTCGAGACCGACCCGCTGTTCATCGTGTTCGGCGACACCGAGTCCGGGAAGTCCGCGCTGCTGCGGATGCTGGTCAAGCAGATCACCGAGCGGTACACCCCGGACCAGGCCGGGATCGTGGTCGGCGACTACCGGCGCGCGCTGCTCGGCGTGGTCCCGCCGGAGTACCTGGTCGAGTACGCCGCCGCCCAGCCGGCCATGAGCTCCGTGGTCGAGATGCTGCGCGGGGCCTGCTCGCGCCGGCTGCCCGGGCCGGACGTGACCGCGGAGCAGCTGCGCAACCGCAGCTGGTACAGCGGCAAGGACATGTTCGTGGTCGTGGACGACTACGAGCTGGTGGCGACCTCCTCGGGCAATCCGCTGGCCGCGCTGACGGAGTTCCTGCCGTTCGCGCGCGACATCGGACTGCGGGTGATCGTCGCGCGCAGCGCCGGCGGCGCGGGGCGCTCGCTGTACGAGCCGTTCATGCAGCGGATGCGGGAGCTGGGCGGGCAGGGTGTGCTGCTGTCCGGCAACCGGGACGAGGGACCGCTGCTGGCCAACGTCAAGCCGCAGGCACTGCCGCCGGGCCGGGGTGTGTTCGTCTCGCGCCGGATCACCAGTGGGCAGATGGTGCAGACGGGCTGGCTGCCGGCGCCGTAGTCGCGGCGCCCGGTCGGCACGCGCTCCGGTCGTCACGGAGGGCCGGTCGTCACGGAGCGTGTGGGAAGGGGTCGGATCCTCGGGGTCCGACCCCTTCTCGCGTCCCGGGTGCCGAAACGTTACCTGGCTCTTTCAGCCGGAGGGCTGCGGTTCCCGTACCTGGCCGGGGGCGGCCCCACGACCTGGGGGCTTCCGGTCGACCTGCCTCCGCATTCGGTCGCAACCTTGGATTGAGGCGCGCAATGCCACGTTCACCTTGGATTCAGGTGCCATGTGGCGAAAGTAACAAGTCGGGCATGCATAGTGATGACGATAAGTGATCATCAGATCGCATGTTTGTGCGCACGGTGACAACGGATTCCGAAGCAATTCCGGCATTGACGCGATCGATACGGCCAAGGTTCCATGGCGGCCCGGGAGCGACAGGACCAGAACCGAGCAGACAGCCAGCGGAGGCGATACCGCTCCCTCTCCAGGACCGCACAGAGCCGATCGGATGCCCCGATGACCGACACGCTTCGCCCACCGACCGCCCCGGCCGTCGCGGGCGCCCCCGCCGCCCCGCAGACGCTCAAGCGTTCGATCGGCGTCGTGGGCGGCACACTGCTCACGCTGTCCTGCGTCACACCGGCCTCCACGCTCTTCGTGATCGTCCCGGAGCTGTTCTCCAGCATCGGCAGCGCCACCGCGCTGGCCATCGCGATCGGCTCGGTGCTCTGTATCGCGGTCGCCTTCTGCTACTCCGAGCTCGGCACCCTGATCCCCAGCGCCGGCGGCGAGTACGCCATGGTCGGCACCCTGGCCGGACGGCTGGCCGGCTGGCTGGTGTTCGTGCTCTCGCTGATCGTGGTGATGATCGTCCCCTCGGTCATCGCCCTCGGCACCGCCGACTACCTGGCCCCCGTCCTGCACGTGGACAAGCCGCTGGCCGGCGCCGCGGTGATGCTCGCCGCCACCCTGGCCGGCCTGCTGGACCTGCGCGCCAACGCCTGGATCACCGGCGTCTTCCTGGTGCTGGAGGTCGTCGCGGCCGGCGTCGTGTCCGTGCTCGGCTTCGCCCACGCCAACAGCGGCGCGCCCAGCATGCTGCACGGCGTGGTCACCGGCGAGGACGGCGTCACCACCACGGTGAGCGTCGGCGCGATCATCGGAGCCCTCGGCATCGCCCTCTTCATCACCCAGGGCTTCTCCACCGCCGTCTACCTCTCCGAGGAGCTGGAGAACCCGCGCCGCAACGTGTCCCGCACCGTGCTGTGGACGCTGGCGATCTCCGCCGCCGTCATCCTGGTCCCGGTCGTCGCCATCACCATGGGCGCCCCCGACCTCGCCACCCTCAGCTCCGGCGACATCTCCGGTCTGGTCACCGCCTGGAGCAACTCGGCCGTCGGCACCTTCATCAGCCTCTGCGTCGCGCTGGCCATCATCAACGCCGGCATCGTCATGGTCATCCAGAACTCGCGGGTGCTGTTCGCCTCGGCCCGCGACAAGGCGTGGCCCGGCCCGGTCAACCGCGCCTTCGGCACCCTGGGCCGGTTCGGCTCCCCGTGGGTCGCCACCCTCGCCGTCGGCCTCCCCGGCGCCGCGCTCTGCTTCGTCAAGGGCGAGCTGCTGAGCGAGATCACCGGCGTCGCCGTGACCGGGATGTACCTGCTGGTCGCGATCGCCGCGCTGCTCTCCCGCCGCAACCAGCACAAGCACGCCGCCGCCTGGCGGATGCCGCTGTGGCCGGCCGTCCCGGTGGTGCTGATCGCGGTGCTGGTCTACGTGATCACCCAGCTGGACACCGTGCCGCTGCTGTGGACCGGCGGCATCACCGCCGTCGCCACCCTCTACTGGCTGCTCTACCTGCGCCCCCGGCAGGACACCCGCTGGGTGATCACCCTCCCCGAGGACCAGCAGGACTGACCCCCGAACCCCCACCCCTCCCCCACACGGCAGTGCCCCGGGCTCCCCCTGGCCCGGGGCACTGCCGCGTCCGCGCCACTTCCGCGGCTTCCGGTCCGGGGCGAGCGCGATCGAGCCGGAGGCCGGGACCGTGGTGGCGGCGAGGTCAGGGGCGGGACGGGGCCGGGCGACGGGCCCGGCGGGCGGCGGCCCGGGGCCGGTGGCAGGCCCGGCGGCGGACTCGGGGCGACGAGGTCAGGGGCGGCGGCGGTGGTCGCGCAGGACGACGCCGCCGCCGATCAGCAGGGCGACCAGCAGCGCCCCCACGCCCAGGACATAGGTCGCGGTCCGGCCGTCGCGGTCGGCCTGGGTCTCGCCGAGGCCGAGCGGGCGGGGCACGATCGGGGCGGACGCCAACTGCACCGGCGGGTCGTCGGCCGGCTTGTCCGTCGGCACCGCGGGCGCGGTGGTGACGGCCTTCACCGGGTCGACCACGCCCCAGCCGATGTACTCGTTCGACCGGTGGTCGGTGCGCTGCGCGGTCTGCTCGATCCAGGCGCGCACCTGGCTCGGCCGCCAGTCCTTGTGCGCGCCGACCAGCAGCGCCGCCAGCCCGGCCACGTAGGGCGCGGCGAAGCTGGTGCCGTTGTCCACGCACTGCCCGCCGCGCGGGACGGTGGAGAGCATGTCGACACCGGGGGCGGCGACGTCCACGAAGTCGCCGTACTGGGAGAAGTAGGTGCGCTCGTTGTTGCGGTCGGAGGCGCCGACGGCGAGCACGGTGGGGAAGGCCGCCGGGTAGGTGTCGCCCTTCTTGCCGTCGTTGCCGGAGGAGGCGACCACCACCACGCCCCGGTTCTCGGCGTTGTCGACCGCGGCCTTCAGCTCCTCGTAACCGACGAAGCGGGTGTCGGCCGCGCCGCGCACGTCCTGCGAGATGTTGATGACCTTGGCGCCCTGGGCGACGGCCGAGTTGACGGCCTCCACCAGCGAGTGCACGTCGCCGTTGCCCTCGGCGTCGTTCTGCCGGATGGACAGCACGGTGGCACCCGGGGCGATGCCGACGAAGCCGGTCCGGTCGCTGCGGGACGCCGCGATGATGCCGGCCACCTTGGTGCCGTGGCCGACCAGGTCGTCCTTGCCGCCGCCCTCGACCCGCTTGCCCTCCTTGTCCTTGAGCAAGGAACCGCCGTCGAGGACCTTGTCGGCCAGCTGCGGGTTCTGGTCGTCCACCCCGGTGTCGATGACCGCGACCAGGACGCCCGCGCCGGTGGTCGCGCCGCCCTGCCAGAGCTCGTCCAGCACCATCCGCTGCAGCGACCAGGGCACGGCCTGCACGTTCTGGGCGTTCTTGCCGCACTCCCCCGCCGCCGAGACGCCCGGTCCCTCCGCCGCCGCCGGCACCGCCAGCGGGCCGCCGAGCAGCGTGAGCGCGGCCGCCGCCGCGGCCGCCGTCCGGTACCTGACCACCGGCACCCTGCCACCCCTCATGTCGTCCACCTGGTCGCGCGGTCGCGCCAAAGGCGGGTGCCCGCGCGGGGCACCCGCCCTTCGGCGCGTGGTACTGGGGCCGTGAACCGTCAGCCCGTCCAGAGGGTGGCGTTGCGGTTCTCGGTGTTCTGGTAGCTCTGGGCCGCGCTGTCCAGGGACTTGGCGATCTTCTCCAGGACCTCCTGGAGGTGCTCGGCGCGCTGGTCCCACTTGGTCTGGTGGGCCCGGTAGCCCTGCTGGGCGGCGCCCTCCCAGCTGCCCGAGATCTTGGTGACCCCGGCCTTCAGCTCCTCGAGCTGGGCCTTGATGGTCCCCGCGGTCCGGCGGACCTCCGAGCTGGCGTTCTTGATGGTCTCGAAGTTGACCAGAATGTGTTCGGCCACGATGTCTCCTAGTCGAGGCTGCGAGGCACCCCATCACCCGAGGGGTGCGTCGCCGGGTGAACGGACAGAGCCGAGGGTCAGGACGCGGCCGCGGAACCGAAGACGGCCTGCTGGTCGGCGTCCGCCTGCGAGTACTTCTGGGTCGTGAGCTCGATCGCGTCCTTGATGGCGCGCAGCGACTTGTTCAGTTCCTGGGCGTCGGTGTTGAACTGGCCCTGGAGATTGGTGTACGCCTGCGCGGCCTGGCCCTGCCAACCACCGGTGATCGAACCCACCAGGTTGTTGAGACCGTTGATCTCGGTGTTGATCTGGTTGATGACCTCGTCCATGTGCTTGGCGAAAGCCAGCATCTCCTGAGCGGTCGTCTTGAACTGACCCATGCTCTACCGTCCCCCATGAGACAGACCTTGAGTCCGGAGGGACCGTTCCCGGCCCCCCGGGCACCACCGGTGTGATGTCCTGCAGCACTGTAGTCGGCACACGCAGCTCACCCAACACCGGGCGACGGTCGGTTACCAAGCCATGACATCGTGGCCAATTCCTTTGCGGGCAGCGGCGGAAGGCCCCGGTGAACGCTAGGCGTTCTGCTGCTGGGCCGCACTCCTGGCGTTGAGCGCCGGGCCGGCCGGCACCAGGTTCGACCACTGCTGCGGCACCGGCGCCGGCTGCAGCCCCTGGTAGCCGAGCCTGGCCTGGTTGCCGCCCAGCTCCTCCGGCTGCGGCGGGCCGGACGGCGTCGCCGGCTGCCCGGACGATGCCTTCGGCGCGGCGGGCTGGGCGGGCGCCGCCCCGGACGGCTGGCCGGGCTGGGCCGGCGGCGCGCTCTGGCCGCCCTTGCCGCCCTCGCTGCTGGCCGGCACCGCGTACCGCAGACCGGTCTCGGTGATCAGGAAGTCCGTGCCGGAGCCGTCCGCCGCGTTGTCCAGCGCGCGGTAGAAGAGACCGTGACCCGGCGTCACGTGCGCGGTCGAGGTGCCGTTGCCGTACCGCACCGGGTACTCGGTCCCGGCCCAGACGCTGCGCCGCGGCGTCCGGCCGTCCTCCGCGACCCCGTCGAAGGTGCTGCAGACCACCGCCCGGGCGTCCTTCGGCGCCTGCCAGGAGTTGGCCGGCGCACCCGTCCGGGTGGGCCAGTCCGCGGCGCCCTCGGCCATCAGCGGCACGCTGCTGTTGACGGTGGCGTGCTCGGCCGGGGTGAGGTCGTCGATCCGCGGGCTCTTGTTGGCGTCCTGGTTGTACAGCGGCTGCAACAGCGGGTTCTGCCGGATCAGCTCCGCCTGGAACTGGCTGACCAGCAGCAGCTGGCTCTTCCCCACCACGTAGTGCTTCTCGCCGAACCGCACCAGCCGGCCGACCTTGCGGTCCTCCGGGTTCTGCAGCGGCACCGAGGAGTTGGCCGTCCTGGTGTCCGGGACCAGCCCGTCGATCCTGGGGAAGACGATGTCGCTGCCCGGCGCCAGGGTGTCCAGCCAGTCCTTCTTCACCTTCTGCGGGACGGCCGTAGACCCGAAGACGGCCCACATCAGTTGCGAGCGGGTGGTGTCGGAGTCCTCCGGGCCGCCGATCGCGTGCCGGCGGCCCTTGCTGTCCACCAGGAACAGCTTCAGCTTCCCCTGGCCCGCGGCCGGACCGGAGGCCGCCACCTGCGGATCCTCGGCCTGCTGGACCAGCAGCGCCTGGCCGACGTCCAGCATCCGGTCCTTCGCCCCGAGCGTCTCCGCGTCGGCGCCGCCCGCCACGAACACCGCCTGGTCGACCGTGCTCCCCTGCTCGTCGCCCGGCCGGTCGCAGACCGACCACTTCATCGGCCGGCTCGCGTTCTCCTTGCTGGGCAGCTTGTCCGGCGCGTACGGGATGCCGATCGTCGGACCGTGGTTGGGATAGCGGTCGAGCACTCCGTCGTCGACCACCACCACCTTGCTGTCCACCGGCAGCACCAGCCGCGCCGAGGCCATGTTCAGCACCTGGTGCAGCCGCTTCGTCCGCCCGTCCGGGTCGACCAGCACCACGTAGCGGGTGGTGCTCTGCTTGCCCTGGACGATGAACCTGCCCTCGTCCCAGCCCACCGGCGCGCTCGGCTTGAACACCCCCCACAGGCCGAAGCCGCCGATCACCAGCGCCCCCACCACCACGCTCGGCAGGATCGCCTTCACCGGGCGCGGCGCGTCCTCGTCGCTCCCCCCACCGCCGGGCAGCAGAAAGGCCCCGACCGTGCGCTTGCGGGCGAAGGTGTAGGCGTTCAGCTCGTCCCGGCGCGATGCCATGCTCGTCGTCTCCCCTGTCGGACCCTGCTCCCCGTGGCCTGCCACCCCCCGGGCGAGAACCGGCTCGAACCCTCTACGATGCGGCAGCAGACGGTGAGTACGGTACGGGTACGGTTCACGCACCGGCCAGCCGGGCCGCGACAACCGACCAGAGAGGGGCACTCGGGGGATGCCGAGCCAGACAGCTCCGGGGCGCCGGAACACGCCGCGGGGCAACGGTCCGCGCCGCTCCGCGCGGCGCGACGGGACCGACACCGCGGGCTCCCCCGCCCCGGGCCGCGACGGCGGCCCCCGGGGGGCCGTCACCGTCCGCGTCCACCCCCGGCCGGGACTGCTCGGCGGTCGGCTGAGGCTCCAGCAACTCGTGCTGGTCGAGGTCGCGGTGGCCCTGGTCGCGGTCGGCTGGACGATCAGCAGGACGGTCGCCGCCGGCTTCGGCGCGGTCGCCCTCGCCCTGGTCGCACTGGCGCTGGTGCCGCTGCGCGGCCGCACCCTCCCCGAGGCGCTGCGGGTGCGGGCCGCGCTCAAGGCCCGCCGCCGGCGGGCCCGCGCCCACCTCCCCCCGCCCGGCACCGACCCGGCGCTCGCGCCGGCCCTGGAACTCGAACCCGCGCTGCGCACCTGCACCCACGCGACCGAGGCCGACCTCGGCGGCCGCCCGGTGCGCCGGGAGACCGGCATGGTCGGCGACGGCACCTTCCTCAGCGCCGTGCTGCTCGTCCAGGCCAAGGATCTGCCGCTGCGTCCGGACCGCAACGCCCGGCCGCTGCCGCTGGACGTGGTCTGTTCCGCCCTGCGGGTCGACGACATCACCCTGGAGTCGGTCCAGCTCGTCCAGCACACCCAGCCGGCGCCCGCGCCGCACCTGCCCGAGCAGTCCCTGGCGGCCCGCTCCTACCGGGAACTCGCCGACGGCACCGCCACCCCCGCGCTGCGGCTCACCTGGGTCGCGCTCAAGCTCGACCCGGAACGGGCCGCCACCGCGGTACGCGCCCGGGGCGGCGGCGAGACGGGCGCCCGCAAGGCACTCCAGCGGGTCACCGACCAGCTGGCCGGGCGGCTCAACAGCGCCGGATTCGACGCCACCGTGCTCGACGAGCGCGAGCTGATCGCCGCCCTCGCCATCTCCACCTGCGTCAACCCGCTGGCCACGGCGGGCCGTCAGGGCACCGGCAGCGGCGGCGGCAGCGGACCGCGCACCCAGGAGACCAACCGGTTCTGGCGGGTCGACGACCGCTGGCACAGCACCTACTGGATCTCCCGCTGGCCGCAGCTGGGCCGCCCCGGCGGCGCCCCCGGCCGGATCGCCGTCCCCGATCTGGTGAACCTGGTCACCGGCGCGCCCGCGCTGGCCAGCACCTTCAGCCTGACCGCCGGTCACGGCACCGGCGGCTCGGTCACCCTCAGCGGCCACGTCCGGGTCACCGAGCGGAGCGAGAGCGAGGCCGTCGAACGCGGCCGGCAACTGGAGGCCCGGGCCCAGAGCGCCGGACTCGGCCTGGTCCGGCTCGACCTGGAGCAGGCGCCCGGCGTGCTCGCCACCCTGCCGCTGGGAGGTGCCTCCTGATGGCCCAGCAGTCCTACTCCGTCCCCGCGCCGCGGTCCGGCGCGGAGCCGCCGCCCCGGACCGGGCGCCGCCTGCTGCCCGGCTTCGGGCTGCGCGGCCCGCGCCGGGAGAAGCACGTGCTCACCCTCGCCGAGCTCGACGCGCTGTCCTTCCCGGTCGGCGACGACGGCGTGCTGATCGGCGAGGACGTGCACCGCTCCCGACCCGCCGTGCTCGGCCTGTTCCGCCCCGGCTCCTACGACCTGGTGCTGGTCGGCGGCCTCTGGACGGCGCAGGTCATCGCGCTGCGCGCGGCCGCCACCGGCGCGCGGATCGCCGTCGAGACCGCCCGCGGCCACCTCTGGGGACCGATGGCGCAGGCCGCCGGCGGCGGGCAGCCGTGCGTGACGGTGCACCAGCCCGGCCGGCTCGGACCGCAGGGCGCCTCGGTCACCTCGCCGGTGCTCGTGGTGCGCGACCTCGGTGCCCGCCCGCCGCGCAGCCGGCTCTCCGCCACGCCCTGGCAGACGGTCCTGACGGTGGTGCCGCACCTGGGGCCGAACGCCTCCCGGGTACTCAACGCGGCCGACCTGGTCGGGGTGCAGCGGGTGATGCCGGAGGAGGCCGAACTGATCGGGCGGGTGCTCTCGCTCGGACCGGCCGAGACCGCCGCCCTGCCGTCGCTCCCGGACGACCTGACGCTGTGGACGACCCGGATGAGCCGTCAGTACGTCCGGGTGGTCACCGGGCAGGCGGAACGCCAGGTCCTGGGCGGTCCGCGCCGCCTCGACTGACCCGAGGGGATCCGGCCGGGGCCCGTGCGCGGCTCGTGTCCGGCCCATGTCCGACCCGTGTCCGGCCCGGTCGGAGATGAGACACCGCCTTCAACCGGGGGTGGCTCACGGCCTAGGCTGTGGAACGGCAACGGCACCGCGAACTTGCGGCGGCGAACACGAGGGAGCCCTAGGTGAGCAGCGATCGGGACGGCGTCTACGTCGGCGACAACGCGGCGGAGGACGACGACGACTGGTCCGACGCGCCCGATTACACTCCCCCGTCCTGGTACGTGCAGACCGACGCCGCGGGTGCTCCGGCGGCCGCGCCGGGCGGCGGGGCCGCTCCGGCTCCGGGCGGTGCGGGTGCTCCGGCGGGCGTGCCCGCCGCCGCGCCCGCGCCCGCGCCCGTCCCCGCGCCCGCGCCAGTAGCTGCGCCGGTGCCGGACGTCGTGGCGCCGCCGGTCGCGGCGCAGCCGGCCGTTCAGCCGTCCGTTCAGCCGCTCGCCCCGGCTCAGCCCCAGCCGCCCGGGCAGCCCTTCGCGCAGCCCCAGCCCCAGCCCCAGCCCCAGCCCCAGCCGGCCGAGGCTCCCGCGCCGCCGGCAGCCCCTGCGCCGGCACCGGCACCGGCACCGGCACCGGTCCAGGGTGTCCCCGCCGAGCCCTTCGCGGCGCCTCCGACCGCCCCGGCCGCGACCGCCCCGGCACCCGCACCCGCACCCGCACCCGCACCGATGCACGGCTGGCCGCCGGCCGACCCGTCCGTCGCCGCTCAGCCCGGCCCCGCCCAGCCTCCCGCCCCTGTGCCCCAGCCGTACCCGACCGCTCCGCAGCCGCCCTTCGCCGGGGCGCCGGGCCAGCCCCAGCCCTTCGCGCAGGACCCGCAGGCCGCCGCGTGGGCGGCCGCCCAGCAGGCCCAGCCCCAGCAGGCCGTACCGCCGCAGCAGCAGCCCCAGCCCGGACCGCCCGCGCCGCCCGCCGGTGCCGACCCGCGCGCCGGCGGCTGGCCGCAGCCCGCCGCCTACCAGCAGCCCGCGCAGCCCCAGCCGGACGCCCCGCAGTGGGGCGGCCCGCCGACCGCGCCCGCCGCGTTCCAGCAGGCCACCGCCCCGCAGCAGACCGCGCACGGCGCGCCGCTCGGCTACACCGCCGCCGTCGAGCTGTCCTCGGACCGGCTGCTGCGCAGCCAGCCGAAGCAGCAGCGCCAGCAGCCGCGGTTCCAGTTCGGCGGCAAGGCCGCCGCCGCCGAGAAGGCCCGCCGGCTGGAGATCATCCGCACCCCGGTGCTCAGCTGCTACCGGATCGCGGTGATCAGCCTCAAGGGCGGTGTCGGCAAGACCACGACCACCACCGCCCTGGGCGCCACCCTGGCCAGCGAGCGCCAGGACAAGGTGATCGCGATCGACGCCAATCCGGACGCCGGCACCCTCGGCCGCCGGGTGAAGCGGCAGACCGGCGCGACCATCCGCGACCTGGTGACGGCCATCCCGCACCTGCGCAGCTACATGGACATCCGTCAGTTCACCTCCCAGGACCTCCACTCCGGCCTGGAGATCCTGGCGAACGACGTCGACCCGGCCGTGTCGACCACCTTCAACGACTCGGACTACCGCCAGGTCATCGACGTGCTGGGCCGCCAGTACCCGATCATCCTGACCGACTCCGGCACCGGCCTGCTGTACAGCGCGATGCGCGGGGTGCTGGACCTCGCCGATCAGCTGATCATCGTCTCCACGCCCAGCGTGGACGGCGCCTCGTCCGCCTCCACCACCCTGGACTGGCTCTCCGCGCACGGCTACGCCGACCTGGTGCAGCGGTCGATCACGGTGGTCTCCGGGGTTCGCGAGACGGCCAAGATGATCAAGGTCGAGGACATCGTCGCGCACTTCCGGACCCGCTGCCGCGGCGTGGTCGTGGTGCCCTTCGACGAGAGCCTGGCGGCCGGTGCCGAGGTCAACCTCGACATGATGCGGCCCAAGGTCCGCGAGGCGTACTTCGAGCTGGCCACGCTGGTCGGCGAGGACATCGTCCGGGCCCAGCAGACCGCCCAGCAGACCGGCTGGCAGCAGCAGGTCCAGCCGCAGCCCCCGGCACCGGGCTACCCGCAGCCCCAGCCCGGACCGCAGGGCCAGCCCCCGTACGGCCAGCCGTACCCGTACGCCCAGCCGCCGCAGCCCGGCCAGCCCGCACCCCAGCCCGCGCCCGGCACGCCGTGGGCCCCGCAGCCCGGACAGGTCCCGCCGCCCCCGCCCGGCTACGGCTACCCGCAGCAGCAGAGCGCCCCGCAACAGCAGCCGCCGGCGCCCGAGTGGCAGCAGTCCCCCGCGTGGCAGCAGCCGCCCGCCCCACCGGCCGACGGCGGCTACGGCCACCCCCGGCCCGAGGAGGGCCACCAGCCGCCGCCCGGCTACGGCTACCCGCCGCCGCCCGCGCCGCCGCAGCAGTAGGAACGACGGTCGCCGAGGGCCCGCCGACCTCCGTGGTCGGCGGGCCCTCGCGCGTGCCGGTCGGCCGCTGTCGGTCGGCCTCGGTCGGTCAGCCTCGGTCGGTCAGCCGGCCTCGGTCAGCTCCCGGGCCCGCTTGACGTCGTCGGCCATCCGCTCCAGCAGCGCCTCGATGGAGTCGAACTTCTCCATCCCGCGCAGGTACACCAGGAACTCGACCGCCACGTGCAGCCCGTAGAGGTCCAGGCCGACCCGGTCGATGGCGTACGCCTCGACCGTGCGCGAGGTGCCGTCGAAGGTCGGGTTGGTGCCCACCGAGATCGCGGCCGGCATCCTCCCCCCCTGCCCGCCCTCGGGCAGGACGGTCCCGTCCGGTCCGGCGATCAGCCAGCCCGCGTACACGCCGTCGGCCGGAACGGCGCTGTGCGGCACGGTGTCCACGTTGGCGGTCGGGTAGCCCAGCTCACGGCCGCGCTGCGCGCCCCGCACCACCTCGCCCTCCACCCGGTGCGGACGGCCCAGCACCTCGGCCGCCCCGGCCACGTCGCCGGACATCACCAGCCGGCGGGTCAGGGTCGACGAGAAGGGTTCGCCGTCCCCGACCGTGCCGCGCACCTGGAGGTCGACCACCTCGACGCCGCAGTCCGCCGACCGGCCCAGCTCGGCCAGCAGGGCGACGTCCCCGGCCGCGCGGTGGCCGAAGCGGAAGTTCGGCCCCTCGACCACCAGGCAGGCGTGCAGCGCGTCCACCAGTACCTGCCGGAAGAACTCCTCCGGCGACTCCTTGGAGAACTCGGTGGTGAACGGCAGCACCAGGACGGCGTCGACGCCCAGTTCCTCGATCAGCTCCGCCCGGCGCGGCTGCGGGGCGAGCAGCGGCGGGTGGGTCCCCGGGCGGACCACCTCGCTGGGGTGCGGGTCGAAGGTGACCACGACCGAGCGCACCCCCCGCTCACGGGCGCGCTCGACCACCCGGTTGATGATCAGCTGGTGTCCGCGGTGCACCCCGTCGAACGAGCCGATGGTGACGACGCTGCGTCCCCAGTCGGCGGGGATCTCCTCCAGGCCACGCCAGCGCTGCACCTGACCGCTCCTTGTTCCCTACGGCGCGTACCTTCTGTACGCTCAAACGCTCAAAACCCGAACCCCTATAGCGTGCCATGCGCCTGTCCCGAGTTCGGCACCGGAAGGCAGGTTGGCCGAACCGCCGGGTGTCGGGCTCCCCCGGCCGGCGGCGGAACGGCCCCGGCGCCGCCGCCCCGCTCGGCCTCCGCCGCCGCGGACCGCGGGTCCCGCCCGGCCGCGACCAGGGCCCGCAGCCGGTCCAACCGGGGGCCCACCGGACGGGCCGGCCGCTCGTCCTCCGGCCAGCGCGCCAGCAGCGCGGCGAACGGGGCCGACCCGACGGCGCAGCGCACCAGCAGCCCGTCCGCGCCCGGTAGCGCGGCCGCCGCCCGGACCACCACCGCCCGGGCCCGGGCCGGCCGCTCCGCCGCGCAGTGCTCGGCCAGCCCCGCGAGGGCGGCGGCCAGCACCTCCGGATCGCCCTCCGTGGCCAGCAGGGTGTCCAGCAGCTCGCAGCGCAGCGCGTCCGCCACCGGGTCGGGCACCGGGCGGGACAGCACCTCGGCGAACGGGCGGCGGACCGCCGCCGCGCGGGCCGCCAGGGCACCGCTCAGCAGCACCCGCAGCTCCAGCCGGGCGACGGCGCCCCCGACCGCGCCGCGCCCCAGCCGGCGGCCCAGGTAGTCGACGGCGACCGGACCGGCCAGTTCCGGCCGTTCGCGCAGCAGTCGGGCCGCGAGCTCGGCGGCCCGCCGGGCGGCCAGCGGCGCCCGGGCGTCCGCCAGCACCCGCAGCGTCCCGGCGACCGGCGCGTCCGGCCGCGCCGCCGCCCCGGGCCCGCCCAGACGGTCGGCCAGCGCGGCCAGCACCGGCTCGGGGTCGCTCTCCAGCGCCGGGGCCAGCGCCCGCGCGGTCAGGAAGCGGTCCTCACCTCCCCGGTACACGGCCAGCGCCGTCGGCAGGTGGGCGGCCCGGCCGCCCGGCTCCCGCAGCAACAGGGCGAGCGCCGCGCCGTGCAGGGCCGGCTCCTCCTCCCGGGCCAGCAGGGCCAGCGCGGTGAACCGCAGCAGCTCCGGCCCGGCGCCGCGGGCGTAGGGGGCGGCGTGCAGCGCGTGCACGGCGGCCGCCACATGGCGTTCGGGCCGGGGGTCGTGGCTCCAGCGGTCGACCGCCCGGCAGAGCGCCGAGGGCTCCTCGACGGCCAGGAGGGCGAGCAGCGCGTCCGCCCTCGGGTGCGCTGCTCCGGCCAGCACCTCGGTCAGCTCGTCCAGGGCCAGGGAGCGGTGGGCGAACAGCAGGTCGTGCGCGAGGTCGGCGACGGTGCTCCCGGGCCGGGCCGGCAGGCCGCGCGGATCGTCGAACCAGCCGCAGAGCAGCGGCAGCACCCCCGACGGATCGGCGCGCAGCCGGCCGGTCACCGTGCCGAGGAACGGCCGGTCCGGCCCGTCGGCGGCCACCAGCCGCCGGAGCAGCGCGAGTTCGGCCTCCAGTGGCAGTCCGAGTCCGGCCCAGAAGGACGGCCCGAACCGGCCCAGACCCTCCACCGGGAGCCGATCGAACCCGCCCGCGGCGGCGGCCCGTTCGACGATGCGGTCGGCCAACTGCTCCAGCAGCGAGCGGTGTTCGGCGAGGTCCGGCCCGGCGGCCAGACCGGCGACCAGCAACCGCCCGGCCCACCAGGCGGGTTCGCTGCCCGCCGGGCGCAGGTCCACGGCCCGCCAGATCCGCCGCAGCCACGGATCCAGCGCCGGGGCGCCCCAGGTCCCGGCGACCCGCCGCAGCGCGGCCACCACCGGGCCGATCCGGTGCCGCGGCACGGTCCGGATCCCCCCGGTCGGCCCCGCCCGGCCCGGGGCCCCGCCGGGCGCCGGGGGCGTGTCCTCGGCCTCGCCGAGCAGCAGCCGCAGCGCCGCGTCCAGGTCCAGGTGCAGGCCCTGCAGCCAGTCGGCGAACTCCCCGTGCGCGAAGCGGTAGCCGGGACCGGCCGGGACGAACAGCCCCTCCGCCAGCACCGCCGTCGCCCAGCCCCCCGCCACCGGGAACAGTTCCTCGAACGCGGCCCGCCCCAGACCGCCCTGCTCGGCGCCCAGCATCCGCCGCGCCGCCTCGTGCACCCGCCCGGCCACCGCCGCCGCCGTCCGGCGCACCCGTCCCGCGGACACCCCGGCGGGCCGGACGGCGCCGCGGCGGTGGGCCCCCGGCCGGCGCGGGCGGCCGTCCTCGGCGAGCCGCCCGGCCACCCGCAGGCAGCACAGGTCCAGGTGGGCGGCGAACAGCCCGGCCCGGTCCGCCGGTTCCCCGCGCAGGCCCTCCGCCCACAGCTCCCCGGCCAGCCGGACCGCCAGCGGGTGCCGGGCGTCCGCCGCCGCCGGCCAGCCGGGCGGCACCCCGTACCGTCGCCGTACCCGCTCGGCCGCCTCGGCGGGCAGCGGGCCCAAGCGCCGCACCACCACCCGGACGGCGCCCGTGCCGGGTCCCGCGCCTCCGGAGTACGGTCCGCCTGAGTACGGTCCGCCGTCCGGCGTACCGACCGGGACCAGGAACTCGCCCTCGGCCCCGCCCGGTGCCAGCCGCTCCCAGCTCTCCTCCCCGCAGGCGGTCAGCAGCCGGGCCCCGCCCGCCGCCAGCCAGCACGCCGAGGCCCGCAGCCAGTCCGCGTCCAGTGGCACCGGTGACTCCTCCGGGCCGTCCAGCACCACCAGCAGTGGCCGTCCGGCCGCGGCGCAGAGCGCGGCCACCGCCCCGGGGCCGGCCGGGGCCGGCACCCCCAGCTCCACCGAGGCCGAGGCCAGCGCCCGTTCGACCGCGCCGGCCAGCGAGGCGTCCGCCGGCCCGAGGTCCGCGCCGCGCAGCCAAACCGTGGGCCGGGGGCTCCCGCCGTCCCTGCGGCGTACGGCGACGGCCGCCGCCTCGGTGCTGCGGCCCGTCCCGGCCCCGCCCACCAGCGCCACCACCCCGGCCGCCGCCTCTCCCCCCGGACCGGAGCGGCCGTCGCCGACCAACAGGTCGGCCCACTCCGCGAGGCCGTCCGGCCGGTCCACCCGGTCGGCCGCCAGCGCGGCGACCCGGTCCGGCCCGGCACCCGCCGCGGCCAGCTGGGCGGCGGCCAGCCGCAGCACCCCGGCCAGGTTGAGCGCGCTCCCGTACGCGGGCACACCGGCCGCGTTGCGCGCCAGCGCCTCGGCGAACTCCGGCAGGTCCACTCCGACGGCGGTCACCGGAACGGCGGTGGGCGGCCCCGGCCGCCCCGGGAGCCGCGGGCCGGCCGCGACCACGGCCACCACGGTGCCGGTGGCGGCGTCCAGCACCGGGGCCCCGGCCGGGACGAGCGCCGCGTCTGCCGCCGCGGGCACGTCGAGCAGCAGCACACCGTCGATCGGGGGAAAGCGGTCGACCCGCGGGCGGGCCGCCACGAGGCCGCAGCGCAGCAGTACCGTCCGCCCGTCCGCGCGCCCCTCGCCCGGGACCGGGACGGGCACCAGCAGCACCTGGCCGGCCCCGGCCGACGGCGGCGGGGCGACGGGCAGCGGCGGTACGGGCAGCCCGCCGACGGTGTCGGTACGCAGCAGGGCCAGCCCGTGCCCGGGCAGTGCCCGGACGTGGTCCGGGCCGAGGACCCTGGTCTGGCCCCCGAAGAGGTGCAGGACGATCCCGTCGAGGCCCGCGACCGTCTCGTGCGCGGTGAGGACGGTACCCAGCGGGTCGAGCACGAAGCCCAGCCCCCGCGGCCGGCCGTCCCGGTCGTGGATCCGCAGCAGCCGACGGCCCGGGTCGCCCGCCGCCGCCGTGCTGTCGCCCTCCCCCGGCAAGCCCCTGAAGCCCAGCAGTCCCGGCATGCCCGCAGCCCTCCCCGCAGGGCCGGCCGGCCCTGGAGTGGACGCGTCGCGGCGACCTGCGCGCCGCGGGGGAGCCTGCCCGGCGCGGGCGCGGACCGACCGCGACCGCGCCGTTCACGACCGCGGTTCACCTCGTGCGCTCCCCCGCACGGGTGAACTTCCCCCGACGGCGCCCCCACCGGGGCGGTACCGCCCCGGTGGGGGCGCCGGCTCAGCCGACGAAGACGGCGACCGGCCGGGCCTGGCCGGCCTTCTCCTCCACCAGCGCGAGGAAGGTGCCGTCCGGGCCGAACACCGCGATCGGCCCGTCCACGCCCATCCCCGGGGCCTTCAGCCGGGCGCCGTGGGACAGCTGCTTCGCCTGGTCGGCGTCGAGGTCCCAGCGCGGGAAGGCGGCCGCGGCGGCGGCGGCGATCGGCAGTACCTCCAGCCCGGTGGCAGCGTCGCCGGTCACCGACTCCTCCAACTGCTCCAGGGTGCGCGCCGACTCCACCCCGTACGGCCCGACCCTGGTGCGCCGCAGCGCGGTGAGGTGCCCGCCGACGCCGAGCCCGGCGCCGAGGTCCCGGGCCAGCGCCCGGATGTAGGTGCCGGAGGAGCACTCCACGGTGACGTCCAGGTCGACCACCGGCGTGCCGTCCTCCGCGACCGCCTCGCGCCGCTCGTGCACGGTGAAGGAGTGCACGGTGGTCGGCCGGGCCGCCAGCTCGAAGTCCTCGCCCTCGCGCACCCGGGCGTAGGAGCGCTTGCCGTCGATCTTGATCGCGCTGACCTTGGACGGCACCTGCATGATCTCGCCGGTGAGCGCCGCGACGCCGGCGGCGACGGCCTCCCCGGTCACCCCGTCGGCCGGGGTCGAGGAGGTGACCTCGCCCTCCCGGTCGTCGGTGACGGTCGTCTGCCCGAGCCGGACGGTCGCCTCGTAGGTCTTGGCGGTGAGCATCAGGTGGCCGAGCAGCCGGGTGGCCCGTTCGACCCCGATCACCAGGACGCCGGTGGCCATCGGGTCGAGGGTGCCGGCATGGCCGACCTTCCGCGTCCCGGCCAGCCACCGCAGCTTCGCGACCACCCCGTGCGAGGTGATGCCCTCCGGCTTGTCGACGATGACGAGGCCGTCCGGGGCGGTGCCTTTGCGCTTCATCAAGTTCTTTCTGTCAAAGCTCTGTACAAAACGATCAACCACAAAACGATCAACCACGAACCGCCAACCTACCGACCGCACGGCCCCGCCCACCACGCCGCACGGCGGGCGGTCCGCGGCGGGCGGGGCTCGCGGCGGATCAGTCCCGGCGGGGCTCCAGGGCGGCGCGGAAGCGTTCCACCACCACGTGGACGTCCTCCCGGGCGGAGAACCCGGCCGCGTAGACATGGCCGCCACCGCCGAGCTCCGCGCAGGCGGCCGCGACGTCCACCGCGCCCTTGGAGCGGGAGGAGCCGCGCAGAGTGCCGTCCGGGTCCTGCTTGAGCACCAGCGCCACCTCGGCCTCGGCCGGGCGGCGCAGGATGTCGATCAGACCCTCGATCTCCTCGACGGTCACGCTGAACAGCACCAGTTCCTGGTACGGCACCCAGGTCCACACCAGGCCGAGGCCGCCCGCCGCGTCCGGCTCGTAGACGGCGCGGTCGAGCGCCCCGGCCAGCACCTTGAGGTAGCCGAAGGAGGAGGTGTCCCACAGCTGCCGCGAGATGAGGTCGTGCCGGATGCCGGTGGCCAGCAGCCGCCCCGCCAGCTCATGGGTGGCGGGCGTGGTCGCCCGGTACCGGAACGAGCCGGTGTCGGTCGCGACCCCGGTGTACAGGCAGGTGGCCAGGGACTGGTCCAGCTCGACGCCCAGCCGGCGCAGCAGCTCGTCCACCAGCACGGCCGTCGCCGGCGCGTCCGGGTCGATCAGCTGGTGGGTGCCGAAGCCGGGATTGGACGCGTGGTGGTCGAGGACCACCAGCACCGGGGCCGCGAACGCCTTGTCGTGCAGCAGGCCCAGCCGGCTCTCCGCGGCGACGTCGAAGCAGAGCACCAGCTCGGGGACCTCGGGCACCGCCGAGGCCGGCACGATCAGCTCCTGGCCGGGAAGGAAGGCCAGCGACTCGGGGACGATCTGCGGATCGTCGCCGAACGAGACCCGGACCTCCTTGCCGAGGCCCTTGAGGGCCAGCCCGGCCGCCAGGGCGGAGCCGAGAGCGTCGCCGTCCGGGCAGATGTGGCAGATCAGGTCGATCGAGCGGGCCCGGCCGATCTCGGCGACCACCTGCTGCCAGAGCAGCTCGAATCCGCTCTCCTCGGCGCGCGGCCCCGGAAGCACCACGGGGGCGTCCTCCACCGTGTCGGTGGAGGACGCCCCCGTGGTCGAACCGGTACCGGCCGCCGAACCGGCGGCCGCCGGCTCACCCGCCATGACTACTCGTCCTCGTCGTCACGCTCGGCCGCCGGAACCTTGTACGGGTCCGCGTCGCCGGCGTAGACCGCGCCCGCGGCGCTGGTGCGCACCGCGGCGTCGATGGCCCGGGCCCGGTCGAGCAGGTCGTCGATGTTCCTGGCGTTCTCCGGCAGGGCGTCCGCGACGAAGGTCAGCGTCGGGGTGAAGCGCACCCCGGTCTGCTTGCCGACCTCGGAGCGGAGCACGCCCTTGGCGCTCTCCAGCGCGGCGGCCGTGGCCTCACGCTCGGTGTCGTCGCCGAAGACCGTGTAGAAGACGGTGGCCTCGCGCAGGTCCCCGGTCACCCTGGCGTCGGTGATGGTCACGAACCCGAGTCGCGGGTCCTTGATCCGGCGCTCCAGGGTCTGGGCGACGACCACCTGGATGCGGTCGGCGAGCTTGCGCGCCCTTGCGGTGTCGGTCACTGTGCCTCCTCGTGCAGTGGGCCGGGTACTCGGGCGTGCTGCTCGCCCATCGGGGCCCCTGCCCCAAAGTACCGGCCCGCGCCCAGCCTTGTGGGCGCTCTCGGTCCTGATCCGTGTGAGAACGGCGACTCGCGCCGTCCGCTGTCACGGTTCTCATTCGTCGTCGTCGTTGTGGTAGCGCCTCCTGGCGGAGAGCAGCTGAACCTCGGGGCGGCCGGCGACCAACCGCTCACAGCTGTCCAGGATCTCGGTGATGTACCCGGCTTCGCCGGACACCACCGCGAGGCCGATCTCGGCCCGGCGGTGCAGATCCTGGTTCCCGGTCTCGGCAGCGCACACGCTGTACTTGCGCTGCAGTTCGGCCACGATGGGCCGCACGATCGACCGCTTCTCCTTGAGCGAGTGGACGTCGCCCAGCAGGAGGTCGAAGGTGAGTGTTCCCACGAACATGTGTGACAGGTCAAAGCCGACCTGGGGGCCTCGGGGAGCGGTTCCCGAACGGGACCGCTCCCCGGACCCTACACAGCAGGACCGGGGCCGGTCGACGGAAATACCACCCGTCGACCGGCCCCGGCAGCCACTCGCTTACGCGCGCGGCTTCTCGCGCATCTCGTAGGTCTCGATGACGTCGTCGACCTTGATGTCGTTGAACGAGCCCAGGGTCACACCGGCCTCGAAGCCCTCGCGGACCTCGGTCGCGTCGTCCTTGAAGCGACGCAGACCCTCGATGGTGAGGCTCTCCGCCACGACCTTGCCGTCGCGCAGCAGGCGGGCCTTGGTGTTGCGGCGGATGATGCCGTCGCGGACCAGGACACCGGCGATGTTGCCGAACTTGGAGGAGCGGAAGACCTCGCGGATCTCCGCGGCGCCGAGGCGCACCTCCTCGTACTCCGGCTTGAGCTTGCCCTTGAGGGCGTTCTCGATCTCCTCGATCGCCTGGTAGATGACCGAGTAGTACCGGACGTCCACGCCTTCCTTGTCGGCCGCGGCGCGCGCACGACCCTCCGCGCGCACGTTGAAGCCGATGATGATGGCGTCCGAGCCCATCGCCAGGTCCACGTCGGACTCGGTGATGGCACCCACACCGCGGTGCAGGACCCGGAGCTCGACCTCCTCGCCCACGTCCAGCTTGACGAGGGCGTCCTCAAGGGCTTCCACCGAACCGGAGACGTCACCCTTGATGATGAGGTTGAGCTGCTCGATGGAGCCGGCGGCGATGGCCTTGTCCAGGTCCTCCAGGGACACCCGGACCCGACGCTGCGCGAAGGCGGCGTTGCGGTCGCGGGCCGAGCGCTTCTCGGCGATCTGGCGCGCGGTGCGGTCCTCGTCGACGACGATGAAGCTGTCGCCGGCGCGGGGCACCGAGGTCAGACCGAGCAGCAGCACCGGACGGGACGGGCCGGCCTCGGCGAGGCTGTTGCCGTTCTCGTCCAGCATCGCGCGGACGCGGCCGTAGGCGTCGCCGACCACGATCGAGTCGCCGACGCGGAGGGTACCGCGCTGCACGAGGACGGTCGCCATGGCACCGCGGCCCTTGTCGAGGTGGGCCTCGATGGCGATACCCTGCGCGTCCTGCTCGGGGTTGGCCCGGAGGTCGAGCGAGGCGTCCGCGGTCAGGACCACGGCCTCCAGCAGCTGCTCGATGTTGAGGCCCTGGCGCGCGGAGATGTCGACGAACATGGTGTCGCCGCCGTACTCCTCGGCCACCAGACCGAACTCGGTCAGCTGACCGCGGACCTTGGTCGGGTCGGCACCCTCGACGTCGATCTTGTTGACGGCGACCACGATCGGCACACCCGCGGCCTTGGCGTGGTTGAGCGCCTCGACCGTCTGCGGCATGACACCGTCGTTGGCCGCGACCACCAGGATCGCGATGTCGGTGGACTTGGCACCACGGGCACGCATGGCGGAGAACGCCTCGTGACCCGGGGTGTCGAGGAAGGTGATCGGGCGGGACTCGCCGTTCACCTCGGTGACCACCTGGTACGCACCGATGTGCTGGGTGATGCCACCGGCCTCGCCGGCCACCACGTTGGACTTGCGGATGGCGTCCAGCAGACGGGTCTTACCGTGGTCGACGTGACCCATGACGGTGACGACCGGCGGGCGCGGGGCCAGCTGGTCCTCGTCGCCCTCGTTGGCGCCGAAGTCGATGTCGAACGACTCCAGCAGCTCGCGGTCCTCGTCGTCCCGGCTGACGATCTCGAGCTGGAAGCCCATCTCGTCGGCCAGCAGCTGCAGCGTCGCGTCGGAGACCGACTGCGTCGCGGTGACCATCTCACCGAGGTTGAACATGACGGAGACGAGCGCGGCCGGGTTGGCGTTGATCTTCTCCGCGAAGTCCATCAGCGAGGCGCCGCTCGACAGGCGAACGGTCTGGCCGTTGCCGCGAGGCAGCATCACACCGCCGACGGACGGGGCCTGCATGGCCTCGTACTCCTGGCGCTTCGCCCGCTTCGACTTGCGACCACGGGCCGGACGGCCACCGGGGCCACGGCCGAAGGCACCCTGCGTGCCACCACGGGCACCCGGGCCACCGGGACGGCCGCCGAAGCCACCCGGACGGGGACCGAAGCCACCGCCGCCGCCCGGGGCACCGCCACCGGGACGGGGGCCGCCGAAGCCGCCACCGGCCGGACGCGAGCCCGGACCGGCCGGACGGCCCTGGAAGCCCGGACGGGCGCCACCGGCACCCGGACCACCCGGACGGCCACCGGGGCCACCCGGACCACGGCCACCCGGGCCGGGACGCGGGCCCGGACCGGCCGGACGCTGCGGCATCATGCCCGGGTTCGGACGCGGCATGCCCGACGGGGTCGGACGCGGGCCGGCCGGACGGGGCATGCCGTCGGGACGCGGAGCGCCACCGGGACCACCGGCACCGGGGGCACCCTGGCCGCCGGGACGGGGACGGTCGCCACCCGGACGGGGGGCACCGGCACCGGGGGCACCCTGGCCACCCGGACGCGGACGGTCGCCACCCGGACGGGCCGGACGGTCGCCACCCGGACGGGGGGCACCGGCACCGGGGGCACCCTGGCCACCCGGACGCGGACGGTCGCCACCCGGGCGGGCCGGACGCTCGCCACCCTGGCCGGCCGGAGCACCCGGACGCGCGCCGGGCGCGCCGGGACGACGGTCGCCGGGGCGGGCCATACCGGTGGCGCTGCCCGAGGTGAACGGGTTGTTGCCCGGACGCGGGCCGGCCGGACGCGGGCCCGGACGGGCGCCGGCGCCGGCGGCGGGGCCACCGGCCGAGCGCGGGGCCTGGGTGGCCGGGCGCGGAGCCTCGGGGGTCTCACCGGACACGGGGGCCGGCGAGGAGAACTCGGCCGCCGGAGCGGCCGGGGCGGCCGCCGCGGGACGCGGCGCCGGGCGCGGGCCCGGTGCCGGAGCACCGGCCGGCTTGGCGGGCGCGGCGGCGGCGGGCGCGGCCGGAGCCGCGGGGGCCGCGGCCGCGGGGGTCGGACGGGGACCGGGGGTCGCGCTGGGGCGCGGACCCGGGGTCGGGGCACCCGGCTTGGGTGCACCCGCGGCCGAACCGGCCGCGGGCTGGGGCGCCGCGGGCTTCCGCGGGCCCGGCTTGGCAGCAGAGCCACCACCGGTGGGGGCAACGCCAAGCGCGTCAGTCAACTTGCGCACGACCGGCGCCTCGATGGTCGAGGACGCCGAACGGACGAACTCGCCCAGCTCGGTGAGCTTGGCCATCACGGCCTTGCTCTCCAAACCAAGCTCCTTGGCGAGCTCGTAAACCCGGACCTTAGCCACTTCACTCCTGTCTATGAGTCCGGGGGTCTCGTCCGCCGGACTGTCGCTACTTCATGGGCGTACCCATCGCGTACTCATCGCGTACTCATCGAGTGCTCATCGCAATCTCGACCTACTTCCACATCGCGAGGTACCTGACTGGTGGCACGACGTACGGCTGCCCGTGCGCCGTGCTTGTTGCGGTGGTTCTCCGCCGCGCGAGCGGCGCGCTGTCACGGGGAGCTGTCGCTCACCCGCTCCTCGATGAACTCGCGGAGCCGCCCGGTGTCGAGCGCGCCCTGGAGCCGGAAGGCCCGGGGGAACGCCCGTCGGCGGACCGCGAGGTCGAGACAGGCCGGTTCGGGATGCAGATGCGCTCCCCGGCCCGGCAGTGCGCCACGTGGGTCGGGGACGCATACGCCCTCGACCGCCGTGACACGCAACAGCTGGTGCTTGGCCGCTCGCTTGCGGCAGCCCACGCAGGTGCGTTCCGGGCGTGCTCGGACGGGCGTCCGGCCAGACGAAGGCAAGTCTACCCCTCCGAAGGGACATGGCGCCGCCCCGCCGGTTCCCAGGGGACCGGCGGGGGGCTCCGACGACAACGACTACTCGGCCGGGGACTCCGGCTCGACGCCCTCGGTGTCCGGCCGGATGTCGATCCGCCAGCCGGTCAGACGGGCGGCCAGGCGGGCGTTCTGCCCCTCCTTGCCGATCGCCAGCGACAGCTGGTAGTCCGGCACGATCACCCGTGCGGAGCGCTGCGCCAGGTCCACGATCTCCACGCTGGTCACCCGGGCGGGGGACAGCGCCGCGGCGACCATCTCACGCGGGTCCTCCGACCAGTCGACGATGTCGATCTTCTCGCCGTGCAGTTCGCCCATGACCGCGCGCACCCGGGCGCCCATCGGGCCGATGCAGGCGCCCTTGGCGTTCAGCCCCTGGCGGCGCGACCAGACCGCGATCTTCGTCCGGTGACCGGCCTCGCGGGCGATCGCGGCGATCTCCACGCTGCCGTCCGCGATCTCCGGGACCTCCAGCGCGAACAGCTTCCGGACCAGGTTGGGGTGGGTGCGCGACAGCGTCACCGACGCCCCGCGGACACCCCGGCGCACGGCCACGACGTAGCACTTCAGCCGGGTGCCGTGCCGGTAGTCCTCGCCCGGGACCTGCTCCTGCGGCGGCAGGATGGCCTCCAGCTTGCCGATGTCGACCAGCACGTTCTTCGGGTCGTTGCCCTGCTGGACGACACCGGTGACGATGTCGCCCTCCTTGCCCGCGTACTCGCCGAAGGTCTGGTCGTCGGCGGCGTCGCGCAGCCGCTGCATCATGACCTGCATGCCGATGCTGGAGGCGATCCGGCCGAAGCCGCTCGGGGTGTCGTCGAACTCCTTCGGCTCGACGCCCTCGTCCAGCTCCGACGCGTCCTCGGTGGCCCAGACCGTCACATGGCCGGACTGGCGGTCCAGCTCGACCCGGGCGCGGCGGCGCGAGCCCTCGGTGCGGTGGTACGCGGTGAGGAGGGCCGACTCGATCGACTCGACCACGAGGCCGAAGGGGATGTTCTTCTCGCTGACCAGCGTGCGCAGGGCACTCATGTCGATGTCCACGGCTACGCCTCCTCGTCTTTCGTCACGTTCGTCATGGTGCGGTCGGTGCGCAGGTCGTCACTCCGCACCGTCGTCCCCCTCGTCGAGCAGCTCGTCGAGCTCCTCGTCGTCCTTGCGGTTGAACTCCACCTGGATGCGGGCACGGGCGACCTCGGCGTACTCCAGCCGGCGCTCCTTGGCCCGGCCGCGGCCCTTGACCGGCTGCACCTCGACCAGTGCGCCGTCCTCGTCGGCCGCCAGCACCCGGGCGACGATCTCCCCGCCGTCGACCAGGTGGATCTTCGCCAGCCGGCCCTCGGCCCGGATCCAGTGCCGGGGCAGTTCCAGCGGACGCTCCGCGCCCGGAGAACCGACCTCCAGCAGGTAGGCGCCGGAACCCATCACGTCCGACTCGTCCAGGGCCTCGGAGACCACCCGGCTGAACTCGGCGACGGTGTCCAGGTCCACGCCGCCTTCGGCGTCCACGTCGATCTGCACCTGGCGGCGGCTGCCCGCCTGGGTGACCTTGACGTCCTCCAGGTCCAGGCCCGACTGCGCGGCCAGCGGCTCCAGCAACGCACGCAGCCGGTCGATGGGGGTGGTGCTCATCCGGGTGGACTCCTCGGCCGCGTCTGCTGTTGTCGGAAGGTCGCACCGCACCCACCGGCGCGCCGCTCCGGCGCGCGGCCGGGTCGCGGCAGCTCGGCCCAAAGCCTAGCCGGTGAACCGCCCAACCACCGATTCCGCCCCCGGTCCGACCGCCCCCGCCCGGCCCGGTGCGAGCAAGCTCACACGGGCCGCCCGTCCCCGCCGGAAGGGCAATCCGTGCCCGGGCAGGTGAGGATTCTGTAATCATTCACGCCAGCGAGGGCAGGCAGTCCTCCCGTACCCGCCCCGGAGTGACACCCATGCAGCCGACCGGCCGACGGTCCTTCCTGGCCCTCGGGCTGCTCCTCACCGGCGGCGTGCTGACCGGATGCACCGACGCGCACCACCAGGACCCCGGCAGTCCGACGGCCGGCGACCACCGCCGCCCCGACCCCGACGAGCCGGTCCGCCGGCGCGCCCTCGACGCCACCGACACCCTGCTGGCCGCCTACGACGCCCTGCTCCCGCAGTCGCCCCAGCTCCAGCCCCTGCGCGAGGAGGTCGCCCGCCACCGCGCGGCCCTGGACACCGCCACCCCGGTCCCGACCCCCGGCACCACCTCGTCCGGCGCCACCTCGTCCGGCACCGCCCCGTCCGGCACCACTCCTTCGGGCGCCACCGCGTCCGGCACCGCCCCCGCCGTGCCCACCACCGCCGCGCTGGCCTCGCTCGAACGGCAGACCGCCCAGGCCCGGCTGGCCGACCTGGGAGCCGCCTCCCCGCCGCTGGCCCGCCTGCTGGCCTCGATCTCGGCGGCCGGGGTCCTGCACTCGGTGGCCCTCGGCGACGCCGCCCCGGCGGCCGCCCCGGCCCCGGCGGCGTCCCCGACCGCGTCCCCGACCGCGTCCCTGTCCCCGTCCGCCGGCGGCACGGCCCCGTCCGCCGCCCCGGGCGGCACCGCGGCCCCCTTCCAGGACGCCCTCGGCGCCGAGCACGCCGCCGTCTACGGCTACGGCGTGGTCGGCGCCCGCGTCTCCGACGACGGGCAGCGCACCGCCGCCCGCACCGCCCTGGCCGCCCACCAGGCCCGCCGCGACGCCTGGCAGCGTCTGCTCGCCGGCAGCGGCGCCAGCCCCGACGCGGCGGCCGCCGGTTACCGGCTCCCGTTCCCGGTCACCGACGCCGCCTCCGCCGGCCGCCTCGCCGCCCACCTGGAAACCCGGCTGGCCACCGTCTACGCCGACCTGGTGGCCGCCGTCCCCGCGCCGCAGCGGCCGTCGGCCGCCGACGCCCTCCGCGAATCCGCCCTCCGCGCCCGCCAGTGGGGCGCGGCCCCCACCGCCTTCCCCGGCCTCCCCGACACCCCCGCCGGCACCGGCTCCCCCACCCCGTAGCCGAAGGCGCCGGACCCGGCCCGCGCACCGCCCAGCGGCCCCGTTCCCTCCCATCACCGACAATGGACCTGTACCACCACGGGGGAACCGCTACCGAAAGGCCGGCATGTCGGCAGCAGCACCAGGGCAGATCAGCGTCCCCGACCGGCTCGCGCGGAACGTCGCCGCCGTCCGCCCCGAGGACGCGGACCGCTGGCTCGCCGCCCTCCCGGCCCTCGTCACCGCCGAGCTCGCCCGGCTCGGCCTGACCCTGGACCGCGTCCTGGACCCCGGCGGCTCGCTCGCCCTGGTCGCCTACGTCCACCGCGACGACGACCTCGCCCCGGCCGTGCTCAAGGTCTCCCTCCGCACCCCCGGCACCGCCCACGAGGCCGAGGCCCTGACCGTCTGGGCCGGCCGCGGCGCCGTCCTGCTCCTCGGCACGGCCGCCCCCGACCCCGGGACCACCGTCCTCCTGCTGGAGCGGCTGCACGGCGGGATCCCCCTGCGTTCGCTCGCCGAACCCAAGGCCATGCTGGAAGCCACCAGCCTGCTCCACCGGCTCTGGGCGCCCGTCCCCGCGGACCACCCCTTCGACGGCGTCCCCGCCCCGTCGCCCTCCGCCTCCGGTACCGCCACCGGCACCGGCAGGGCCGGCGCCGCCGCCGGCCTCCCGGCCGAGGCCGAACCCCTTCTCGCCGAGGCCCGGGAGACCGCCGTCGCCCTCGCCGCCTCCGCCACCGAGGAGTTCCTGCTGCACGGCGACTTCCACCACGGCAACGTGCTCGCCGCCGACCGCGCCCCCTGGCTCGCGATCGACCCCCGGCCGCTGGTCGGAGAACGCGCCTACGACCTGGCCCGCCTGGCCCTGGACCGCGCCGACACCCTGGTCGGCTCCCCCGGCCTCCCGGCCGCCGTCCGGCGCCGGCTGCACCAGCTCGCCGAAGCCCTGGAGGTGGACCGCGAACGACTGCGCGACTGGACCCTGGTCCGCGCCGTCGACCTCGCCGTCGACGCCCTCGCCGCGGGCCGCCGCACCGACGCCGAGCTCTATCTGGAGTTCGCCGGCGCGCTCTGAACCACGTCCGCGCCGCCCGCCCCGCGCAACGGCAGCGGAGCCCCCATCACGGCGTAGCGCCGCTCCGTGTTCGGGAAGTGCACGGCCCGCGCGAGGTCCCGGTAGCCCAGCGACCGGTAGAGCCGTCGGGCCGGTGTCTCGGCGTCGATCGCGGAGAGGATGCTGCGGTCCGCCCCGGACCGCGCGGTCAGCGTCCGGATCAGCGCCGAGCCGACGCCCCGCCCCTGGAACTCCGGCAGCACGTGCAGTTCGGTGACCGCGAAGACGTCGTCCAGCCAGGCCCCGTGCCCCCGGGCGACCAGATAGGGCTCGATCACCGTGCTCCACCAGTGCTCGCGCCGGTTGGGCATCCCGTACCCGAACCCGACCAGTCGGCCACCGCCGAACGCCCCGAGCGCGATCACCCCGGGCTGCTGGGCGTGCCGTCCGACGATGTGGAGCCGGACCATGACCTCCTCGGGGGTGAGCCCGAAGGCCACCGCCTGGACGTCGAGCGCCTGCGGAGCCCACGCCGCGAGGTCGACGGGCTCGATCCGCACCTCGTCCGGCCCAGTCACCCCGGTCACCCCGCAATCACCCCAGTCACCCGTTCCATGCCCCGGACGTTACCCCCCGCCCACCCGCGGCGCGGCCCGCACCGGCAACCCGGTGGCCGGCCGCCGGTCCGCCCTCAGAACAGCACGCTCATGAACGCCCCGACCTCCCGGAACCCCACCCGCCGGTAGGAGGCCCGTGCCCGCAGGTTGTAGTCGTTGACGTACAGCGAGACCACCGGCGCGACCTCGCGCAGCGCGATCTCCAGCACCGCGGCCATCCCGGTCTCGGACAGCCCCTGCCCCCGGTGCCCGGGCGCGACCCAGACCCCCTGGATCTGGCAGGCGCCCTCGGTGACCGCCCCGACCTCGGCCTTGAACACGACCTCGCCGTCCTCGCCGAAGCGGGCGAACGAGCGGCCGGTGGCGATGAGTTCGGCGACCCGGGCCTGGTACAGCAGACCGCCGTCACCGGCCATCGGCGAGACGCCGACCTCCTCGGTGAACATCGCCACGCAGGCCGGCATCAGGGCGTCGACCTCGTTCCGCCGCACCCGCCGCACCAGCGGGTCCGGCGCGATCTCGGCGGAGGGCACCGTGGTGGCGAGCAGCGGCTGGTGCGCCCTGACCTCGCGGGCGGGTCCCCAGCTGCGCTCCAGCAGCGCCCACAGGGCCGCGGTGGGCCCGGCCGGGCCGACGATGGAGGAGCAGCGGCGCCCCTGCCTGCGGGCGCGTTCGGCGAAGGCCCGGACGGCCTGCGGGCCGGCCTCGACAAGGACGAGATTGGCCCCGGCGTAGCAGAGCGCGTCGAGTTCGCCGTGCTCGTCGTACCAGCCCCACATCTCGCCGCCGAGCCGCCAGGGGTCGAGGCCGACGGCCTCCACCCGGGTGGCCACGAAGGCGTTGGCGACGGGGTCGCGGTGGAGGACGGCGAGGGCGTCGGCGAGGTCCGGCGGTTCCAGCACGCGGGTGGTCGCCAGGGCGCGGGCGGCCTGGAACGAGCTGGGGAGCATCACACCTCGATCGAGCATCGAGACAGCACCTTACTGAGACGACGGTGGCCGCACCCTACTCCCTGCCCCCACCCGGGTACGGCCGCGGGGCCGTCCGCGCACGGACGGCCCCGCTTCCGGAAGAACCGCGCGGACCTACCCGGCACCGGGGTGGGTCACTCGCCGGCGGTGACGGTCGGCGCGCCGGACTCGACGCCCTCCGACTCCATCTGCTCGGCGATCTTGAACGCCTCCTCGATCAGGGTCTCCACGATCTTGGACTCGGGGACGGTCTTGATGACCTCGCCCTTGACGAAGATCTGGCCCTTGCCGTTGCCGGAGGCGACACCGAGGTCGGCCTCACGGGCCTCGCCCGGGCCGTTGACGACGCAGCCCATGACCGCGACGCGCAGCGGCACGTTCATGCCCTCCAGGCCGGCCGTGACCTCCTCGGCGAGCTTGTAGACGTCCACCTGGGCGCGGCCGCAGGACGGGCAGGAGACGATCTCCAGGCCGCGCTGGCGCAGGCCGAGCGACTCCAGGATCTGGTTGCCGACCTTGATCTCCTCGGCCGGCGGGGCGCTCAGCGAGACCCGGATGGTGTCGCCGATGCCCTCGGCGAGCAGCGCGCCGAAGGCGACCGCGGACTTGATGGTGCCCTGGAAGGAGGGACCGGCCTCGGTGACGCCGAGGTGCAGCGGGTAGTCGCAGGCGGCGGCGAGCTGGCGGTACGCGTTGATCATCACGACCGGGTCGTTGTGCTTGACCGAGATCTTGATGTCGCGGAAGTCGTGCTCCTCGAACAGCGAGCATTCCCAGAGCGCGGACTCGACCAGCGCCTCGGGGGTCGCGCGGCCGTACTTCTCCAGCAGGCGCTTGTCGAGCGAACCGGCGTTGACGCCGATCCGGATCGGCACGCCGGCGCCCTTGGCGGCCTTGGCGATCTCGCCGACCTTGTCGTCGAAAGCCTTGATGTTGCCCGGGTTGACCCGGACCGCGGCGCAGCCGGCGTCGATCGCGGCGAAGACGTACTTCGGCTGGAAGTGGATGTCGGCGATCACCGGGATCTGCGACTTCCTGGCGATGATCGGCAGCGCGTCCGCGTCGTCCTGGGACGGGACGGCGACCCGCACGATCTGGCAGCCGGACGCGGTGAGCTCCGCGATCTGCTGCAGCGTGGCGTTGATGTCCGAGGTCACCGTGGTGGTCATGGACTGCACCGAGACGGGCGCGTCACCGCCGACCGGCACACTGCCGACCATGATCTGACGGGAGACACGGCGCTTGGCGAGCGGCTTGAGCGGCAGAGACGGAATACCGAGCGAGATCGCGGTCATGTGCGCAGGGTTCCCCGGGTTCGATGTGTGGTCGGCCCGGCCGCTGGGACGACCGAACCCGGGCGCGCCGACGATCGCGCGCCCGGGCTCCAACGGTACGGCACCGGAACGGGCGCCCGCGCACCCACCGGCCGACCGCTCTAACTGATCTTGACCGGGTTGACCAGGTCGGCGACCAGCACCAGCAGGGTGAAGCCGATGAACACGCTGGCCACCACGTACGCGAGCGGCATCAGCCGGGCCACGTCGAACGGACCGGGGTCGGGACGGCGGAACAGCCGTGCGAACCGGCGGCGGACCGACTCCCAGACCGCGCCCGCGATGTGGCCGCCGTCCAGCGGCAGCAGCGGCAGCATGTTGAAGAGGAACAACGAGAGGTTGATCCCGGCGAGCAGATTGACGAAGTAGGCGACCCGCTGGCTGCCCGGGATGTCCAGCGAGAACACCTCTCCACTCACGCGGGCCGCGCCGACCATGCCGATCGGGGAGTCCGCCTCGCGCGGGGTGCCGTCCACCACCGAGTGCCACAGCCCGGGAATCTTGCCGGGCAGCGCGGCCAGCGACTCCACACCGTGCTCCGCCATGTCGTACATCCGGTCGACGGACTGGCCGAGGCCGAGCCGGACCACACCCGTGGTCGGGGTGAAGCCGAGGAAGCCGGCCCGCACCGTCTCGCCCTTCACCGGCAGGCCCTGGGCGTCGTACTTCTGCACGTCGTTGACGGCGATGGTCGGTTCGAGGGTCAGCCGCTGCCCGTCCCGCTCCACCACCAGCTCGACCTTCTTGCCGGCCGACTTCCGGATGTCGCCCTGGAGCTGCTCGTAGTCACTGATCCGGTCGCCGTCGAAGGACACCACCCGGTCGCCCGGCCTGAGCCCGGCCTGGGAGGCGGGCGCCGCGGGGGCGTCCGCCGGGCAGGTGTCGGTGGCCTGACCGGCCTTGACCACGCACTCCGAGACGGTGCCGATGGTGGGCACCGCCATCGAGACGCCGAAGCCCATCATCACGGTCAGGAAGAGCCCGAACGAGAGCAGCAGGTTCATGAACGGCCCGGCGAACATGACGATCACGCGCTTCCACGGCTTGCGCGTGTAGAAGAGCCGCGACTCGTCGCCCTCCTTCACCTCCTCGTAGGAGGCTTCCCGGGCGTCCTCGATCATGGACCGCCAGGGCGAGGTCGAGCGCTGGGTGATCCGCCCGTCCGCGCCCGGCGGGAACATCCCGATCATCCGGATGTACCCGCCCAGGGGAACGGCCTTGAGGCCGTACTCGGTCTCGCCCTTCTTCCGGGACCAGACGGTCGGGCCGAAGCCGACCATGTACTGGGGCACCCGAATGCCGAACAGCTTGGCCGTGGAGAGGTGGCCGAGCTCGTGCCAGGCGATCGAGAAGAGCAGTCCCAGTACGAAGACCAGGATGCCGACCACCGTCATCACCGTTGCCACCGCTGCGCCTCCGTCATGCCGCTCCGATCGTCCTGTCGTCGTACCGGTCCGCCGGGCGGGACCGTCCGGACGGCCCCGCCCCGGTGCTGTCGCCCCTTCGGGCGGACCGTCAGCCCGCCGCCAGCTCGCGGGCCCGGGCGCGCGCCCAGTCCTCCGCGTGCAGGACGTCCTCCACCGTGAGCGAAGTTCCCCCGGCCGGGGCCCCGTGCTCGGCGACGACCTTCGCCACAGTGTCCACGATCCCGGTGAAGGCGAGGCGGCCCTTCAGGAAGGCGTCCACGCACTCCTCGTTCGCCGCGTTGAACACCGCCGGGCAGGTACCGCCCAGGGTGCCCACCTCGCGGGCCAGCTCGACCGCCGGGAAAGCCTCGTCGTCCAGCGGGAAGAACTCCCAGGTCGCGGCCTTCGTCCAGTCGCAGCCCGGCGCGGCGTCCGGGACCCGGTCCGGCCAGCCCAGGCCGAGCGCGATCGGCATCCGCATGTCCGGCGGACTCGCCTGCGCCAGCGTCGAACCGTCCGTGAACTCCACCATCGAGTGCACGACCGACTGCGGATGGACCACGACCTCGATCCGGTCGAACGGCACGTCGTAGAGCAGGTGCGCCTCGATCACCTCCAGGCCCTTGTTCACCAGGGTGGCCGAGTTGATCGTGACGACCGGGCCCATCGCCCAGGTCGGGTGCGCCAGCGCGTCGGCGGGGGTCACCCCGGCCAGCTCCGCGCGACCGCGGCCGCGGAACGGACCGCCGCTCGCGGTCACCACCAGCTTGCGGACCTCCGCCCGGGTGCCGCCGGCCAGCGCCTGGAACAGCGCGGCGTGCTCGGAGTCCACCGGGACGATCTGCCCCGGCCGCGCCACCGCCTTCACCAGCGGGCCGCCGACGATCAGCGACTCCTTGTTGGCCAGCACCAGCACCCGGCCGGCCCGCAGCGCCGCCAGCGTCGGGCCCAGACCGATCGACCCGGTGATGCCGTTCAGGACCGAGTGGCACTCCATCGCCGCCAGCTCGGTGGCCGCGTCCGGACCGGCCAGCACGGTCGGCAGCGGAGCGCCCCCGGCCTTCGCCGCCAGCGCCGCGCGCAGCGCCGGCTCCGCCGCCGGATCGGCCACCGCGACGGTGTGCACACCGAGACGCACCGCCTGCTCGGCAAGCAGCTCGACCCGGCCGCCGGCCGCCGACAGGGCCACCACCCGGAACCGGTCGGGATTGCGGAGCACCACGTCGACGGCCTGGGTGCCGATCGAACCGGTGGAGCCGAGGACCACCAGCTCCCGGGGGCCGGAGGGGTCGGTCACCTCGGGGGTGAACCGCAGCTGCGGGTGGGCGAGCGAAGTCATGCGCCCATTGTGGCCTGCCCGGCACCCTCCCCAGCACCAAGGGTTCCCCCCGGCGCCGCGCCGTTCCCCCGACCCCCGCACCGGTTCCCCAGGACGCCGCCCCCGCCCCGCGCTACCGTCGGAGCCATGCGCATCGTCATCGCCGGGGGCCACGGACAGATCGCCGTCCGACTGGAACGGCTGCTCGCCGAGCGGGGCGACCGGCCGGCCGGAATCGTCCGCCGTCCCGAACACGCCGAGGACCTCGCCGCCGTCGGCGCCGAATCGCTGCTGCTCGACCTGGAGGCGGCCGCCGCCCCGGAGCTGGCCCGACTGCTCGACGGCGCCGACGCCGTGGTGTTCGCCGCCGGCGCCGGACCGGGCAGCGGCGCCGCCCGCAAACTCACCGTCGACCGGGACGCCGCCGTCCTGCTCGCCGACGCCGCCGAACTCGCCGGTGTCCGCCGCTACCTCATCGTCTCCTCGATGGGCGCCGACGCCGACGCCGAGTACCCCGCCGACGAGGGCTTCCAGACCTACCTGCGGGCCAAGGGCGCCGCCGACGACGCCGTCCGGTCCCGCCCCGGCCTGGACTGGACCGTCCTGCGCCCCGGCCGCCTCACCGACGGACCGGGCACCGGTCTGGTCCGGCTCGCCCCCGGCCTCCCGCGCGGCGCCGTCGACCGGCAGGACGTCGCCGCCGTGCTCGCCGCCCTGCTGCACGAACCAGGCACCGCCGGGCGGACCCTGGACCTGGTCGCCGGCGACGCCACCGTCGCCGAGGCCGTCGCGGCCGCCGCCGGCCGGACCTGAGCCCCGCTCCCCCGGCACGCCGAAGGGCCCGGCCGCGGCGCGGCCGGGCCCTTCGTCAGCACTGCCTCAGAGGTCCAGGCCGGTGAGGACCATGACCTTCTCGACGGTGTAGTCGTCCATCGCGTACTTGACGCCCTCGCGGCCGACACCGGAGTCCTTGACACCGCCGTACGGCATCTGGTCGGCGCGGTAGGACGGCGCGTCGCCGATGATCACACCGCCGACCTCCAGCTCCCGGTGGGCCCGGAAGGCGGTCTGCAGGTCACGCGTGAACACGCCCGCCTGGAGGCCGAACGGCGAGTCGTTGACGGCGGCGAACGCCTCGTCCACACCGTCCACCCGGTGCAGCGACAGCACCGGACCGAACACCTCGCAGGTCGCCAGGATCGCGTCCGCCGGCAGCTCGGCCAGCACGGTCGGGGCGTAGGTCGCGCCCTCGCGGGTACCGCCGGCCAGCAGCTTCGCGCCCTTGGCCACCGCGTCGTCCACCCAGGACTCGACCCGCTTCGCGGCGTTCTCGTCGACCAGCGGGCCGACGTCCGTCGCGTCGTCGTTCGGGTCACCGGTGACCTGCTCGGCCACCTTGGCGACGACCTTCTCCACCAGCGCGTCGTAGACCGAGGCGTCGGCGATCACGCGCTGCACCGAGATGCAGGACTGGCCGCCCTGGTAGTTGGCGAACATCGCGATCCGGGTGGCCGCCCAGTCCAGGTCGGCCTCGGAGGACCAGTCGGCGAGCACCACGGCCGCGGCGTTGCCGCCCAGCTCCAGGGTGGTGTGCTTGCGCGGCACCGAGTCCATGATCTGGTAGCCGACCTTGTCCGAACCGGTGAAGGAGATCACCGGCAGCCGGGGGTCCTGCACCAGGGCCGGCATCCGGTCGTTCGGGACCGGCAGCACGCTCCAGGAACCGGCCGGCAGGTCGGTCTCGGCCAGGATCTCGCCCAGCACCATGGCCGACAGCGGGGTGGCCGGAGCCGGCTTGAGGATGATCGGCGCGCCGACCGCGATCGCCGGGGCGACCTTGTGGGCGACCAGGTTCAGCGGGAAGTTGAACGGGGCGATGCCCAGCACCACGCCGCGCGGGAAGCGGCGCACCAGCGCGAACCGGCCCACACCACCCGGGTCGGTGTCCAGCCGCATGGTCTCGCCGTTGGTCCGGCGGGCCTCCTCGGCGGCCCAGCGGAACACCGAGACGGCACGGCCGACCTCGCCGCGGGCCCACTTGATCGGCTTGCCGTTCTCCGCGGTGATCAGCCGGGCGATCTCCTCGGTGCGCTCGGCCAGCCGCCGGGCCACGTGGTCCAGGGCGGCGGAACGCACGTGCGCCGGGGTCGCGGCGAACACCGGCAGCGCGGCGACGGCGGCCTCCAGGGCCTCCTCGACCTGCGCCTCGCTGGGGATGCCCACCGTGCCGACCAGACGGCCGTCCCAGCTGTTGTGCACCTCGAACTCGGCGTCGCCGCTCGCCCGGCGGCCGGCCAGCCAGAAATCGTACGTGGTGGTCACCGTGGTACCCGGCCTCTCCTCGTCAGTCCTCACGGCCCCACGGACGTGGAACCGCAATCGAGGGTAGGGCGGCCGGCACACCGACCGGGTTGGACACGGAGTAGCGTTCGCCCGCGCGGCCACTCCACCACGTCCAGCCGGATGGACCCCCGCGTGCGGCGCGGACCGGCCCGCCGCGTGCGGCCCCGGCCCACTGCGGCTACTCCTCGCCCGAGCGCAGCGCCAGCCAGAGCTCCATCCGGACGTCCGTGTCGTCCAGCGACCGCCCCAGCAGCTCCTCCACCCGACGCATCCGGTAGCGCAGGGTGTGCCGGTGCACACCCAGATCGGCCGCCGCCGCGTCCCACTGCCCGTGCCGCGACAGCCACGCCCGCAACGAGGCCACCAGATCGCCGCGCGCCGTCCGGTCGTGGTCCCGCAACGGCCGCAGCAGCCCCTCCGCGAAGGCCGTCACGGCGTCCTCCCCGAGCAGCGGCAGCAGCGAACCCGCGCCGACCTCCTCGTGGTCCACCGAACGCCGCCCACCGCGCAGCGCCACCGCCAGCGCCCGCTCGGCCTGCGCGTGCGCCGTCCCCGCGTCCTCCAGCGCCGCCGGCGCCGACACACCCAGCGACAGGCCCTCGTGCTCCTCCACCACACCCAGGCAGGCCCGGTGCACCGCGCCGTTGTCCAGCGCCAGCACCATCAGCCGCGGCCCGTGCGTGCCCTCCTCCCGCGCCACCAGCAGCTTCTCCCCGACCCGCGCACCCGCCTGCTCGGCCCGGTCGCCCAGCTCGCCCAGCGACTCCCCGGCGTCCACCCCCTGGGCGCCCCCGGCCACCAGCACCCGGACCGTCCCCTCCGGCAGCCCGCCGAACAGGCCCGTCGCCACCTGCCGCGCCGTCGCCACCTCGCCCGCCAGCACCATCCGCAGCAGCGCGGCGCCCATCCGCTCCTCGGCCTGCCGCAGCTCCCGCGACCGCTCCAGCGTCAGCGTCAGCAGCGCCACCGCCGCGTTCAGCACATACCGCTCGGTCGGCGTGATCCGGTCCTCGGTGCCCACCGCCAGGAACCCGCGGGCCCGCCGGTCCGCCCCCAGCGACTGGACCACCACGTAGTCCTCGTCCGCCGTGTCTATCCCCGGCGCCCGCCCCTGCAGCGCGGCACTCGACGGCGCCGGACGCCGCCGCAGCCGGTCCACCTCCGCCGCCAGCCGACCGGCCCGCCGCGCCGCCCAGTCCGGCGCCACCACCGACAGCGCGCCCGAACCGTCGTACAGCGCCGCCCAGCCGCCCAGCCGGGCCGCCAGCCGGCGCACCACCGCCGTCGTGCCGTCCTTGCCCAGCGCGGCCCGGGTCAGCTCCTCCTGCGCCTCGAAGCTGGTCGTCACCGCCTCGTACTGCTCGGCCGCCAGCGCCGCCGACACCACCTTGCTGATCGCGATGAACGGCGTCGGCTCCGGCACCCGCAGCAGCGGCAGCCCGCGCTGCGCCGCCGCGTCCACCAGCGGCTGCGGCACCTCCGTGTGCGACAGCCCCACCCCCAGCCCGAGCCCGACCACCCCCGCGTCGGCCAACCGGTGCACGTACGCCTGCAGCCGGGCGGCCGTACGGCCCAGCTTGATACCGGTGGTGAGCAGCAGCTCACCGCCTTCGAGGAAGGGCGTCGGATCGTCCAGCTCACTGGTGTGCACCCAGCGGACCGGCCGCTCCAGATGGTCCGCACCGGCGAGGACCGTCAGATGGAGCGAGGTGTTGCGGACGACGGAGGCAAGTGTGGGGGGCATGGCACCTTCGGGGGAGCGACGCGACCGCGCCGTTGCGGCCGGGCGGGGAAAGGGCTGGGAGTCCGGGGGGATCCCCACCTCTCATTATGGACGCTCCGGACAACCGGCACCGCCGAATCCACCTCGGAGGCGAGCTTCGGCCGCCCGCCTCAGCCCCGGAGGTCCACCAGCAAGGGCGGCACCTGCTCCCCCGACACCGCCGTCAACGACACCACCGCATGCCCCGCCGGCAGGGCGTGCGCCAGGTCCGACGGCGACCAGCGCAACCGCTCCACCTCCCGGGTGGTCACCGACTCCGTCTGCGCCGTCGTCCCCGACAGCGCCTTGCGCCCGAGCCGCCCCGCCCGCCGCACGATCCCGCCCGAGGTGTCCGGGGCCAGCGTCACCGCCGTCTCCCGGACCAGATGGGTGCCCCACGCCTCCGAGAACAGCCGCCCGTCCCACGGCGCGATGCCCGGGAACGCCGCCCGGCAGCCCACCGCCCCGAACAGCGGAGCCCGCAACGCCTCCGGCAGGTCCACCAGCGTGCGCAGCAGCAGCACCACCCCGGCGTTCGCCCCGCGCAACCGCTGCAGGCCGCGCACGATCCCGGCGTCCAACGCCGCCGAGGCGTCGTCCACCACCAGACCGGCGAACAGCGACCGGTCCCCGCGCGATCCGGCCGCCTGCACGAACTGCCCCACCAACAGGCGCGACAGCATCCGCGCCGCCTCCGGGTGGCTGCGCTCCGGCAGCTTCACCCGCACCCGCAGCGGATGGTCCAGCACCCGCATCGCGAACGGCGGACGGCCCGTGCCGTCGGTCGCGAACGCCCCCTCGAAGGCCGGCCGGTCCAGCAGCGCCAGGCGGTCCGCCAGCAGCGCCCCCGGATCGTCCGCCCGGCCGCGCTGACGCTCCCGGTGCTCCAGGTCCCGCTCGAACGAACCCAGCCGCTCCGCCGCCCGCAGCCCCTTCACCAGGGCCTCCAGCGACTCCGGCTCGCCGACCAGCAGCGCCCGCAGCTCGCGCACACCCGGATAACGGCCGAACGCGGCGTGGAACGGGCCGACCATCTGCTGCAGGGCCGTCCGGGCGGACTCGGCGCGCGCCGTCAGCTCGTCCGGCAACAGCGCCTCGGCCAACCGGGCCGCCGCCTCGTCCGGATCCTGCGCCGCGCCGTAGAGGTCCAGCCCGTAGCGGGACCCGGCGTCACCCGGGGCGATCACCACGTCGTACCAGGCGTCCGGCCCCAGGTCGGCGTCCGCCGTCCCGATCACCACCGCGCACGCCGTCCCGGCCAGCGCCTGCAGGCACAGCGCCTCGGCCACCGGGCGGGCCAGCCGCGCCGTCTTGCCCGTTCCGGCCGGGCCCACCGCCAGCAGCGAGGTGCCGAGCACCACCGGGTCCAGCGCGAAACCGGCCGACCGGTGGGTCAGCGGGTTCTTCGGCACGTCCTGCGCGGTGCCGAGCCGCACCTGGCCCAGCAGCAGGTCGTGCCGTTCCGTCCGGCCCGGCAGCTCGCGCGTCTCCGAGGGGTGCGCGAACGCGGCGGCGCCGCGCAGTGACACCTGCTCGACGAAGGCCGGCAGGAAGGCCGGGTCGGCCTGGGCCGACTCCCAGGCCCGCCGGATCCGCACGTAGTCGACGTCCCCGACCGCCTCGGCGTCCAGCCGCCCGGCCGCAGCGGCGGCCCCACCTTGCCGCAGCACCGTCCACGGGTCCCGCTGCCGGGCCGCCTCCGCCTGCTCCTCCTCGGTGGCCGGGACCTCCTCCGTCACCGTCCGCGACAGCAACGGCAGGGCGAACCGCCGCCACACCTCCACCCACCGGCCCATCCGGCCGAAGACCTTGATGACGACGGCCAGGACAAGGGCGTTGACCGACAGCCCCACCACTGTGACCGCCGTCGAGGAGGGATGGTCCACCCACACGGTCAGAACGATGACGCGCAGCGCGAGCTGCGTTCCGTAGACAAAGGCGAACCACCCCACCACCGCGTTCAGCCCCGCCCGCAGGAGCAGCGGCCAGGTGGGGACCTTGGCGGCCTCCGCGCGCTCGGGATCGATCTGCCGGTGGTCCTGGCGGAAGACGCCCGGGTCGGCCTCGGGCCGCGGGGCCGAGGCCCAGGCCGCGAGGTCGAACGGCACACGGGCCGGGGGACGCGGGTGCGGCATCGGCGTGCGGGGGGTGGCGGTGGTCCGCTCGTCGTGGCTCCGTGCCCCGTCAAGTCCCATCTACGGCCCCGTTCCCTCGCCCGCCGGCCCGACCGCCGTCGGTGCCGCCCATACCCATGCCACCGCCCCGGCGACACGCCCGCGCTCAATGTAGTGGAGCGGAGCCTCCCGGTAGCGGCTCCGCCCGGGCTGGCCGCCCCGGACAAGTCGGACGGCCCAGTGCTACCGAGTGGCGCATGCCTGCCCGGGGAACGCCCCCGTAGCCTGCGAACTACCGAGCCGAGAAGTCTGGAGAAACCCATGAGCGCCGCAACGCCGCTCCCGCAGGAGCGCCGCCTGGTCACCGCGATCCCCGGTCCGAAGTCGCAGGAGCTGCAGGCCCGCAAGCTGGGTGCGGTGGCGGCCGGCGTCGGCACCACCCTGCCGGTGTACGTGTCCCGCGCCAACGGCGGCGTGCTGGAGGACGTGGACGGCAACTCGCTGATCGACTTCGGCTCCGGCATCGCCGTGACCAACGTCGGCAACAGCGCCGAGGCCGTGGTGGCCAAGGCCGCCGAGCAGCTCGCCGCCTTCACGCACACCTGTTTCATGGTGACCCCGTACGAGGGCTACGTCGCCGTCGCCGAGCAGCTCAACGAGCTGACCCCGGGCGACCACGACAAGCGCACCGCGCTGTTCAACTCGGGCGCCGAGGCGGTCGAGAACGCGGTGAAGATCGCCCGCGCGTACACCAAGCGCACCGCCGTCGTGGTGTTCGACCACGGCTACCACGGCCGCACCAACCTCACCATGGGCATGACGGCGAAGAACATGCCGTACAAGCAGGGCTTCGGTCCGTTCGCCCCGGAGGTCCACCGGGTACCGGTGGCCTACCCCTACCGCTGGCTGACCGGTGCCGAGAACTGCGCCGCCGAGGCCGCCGCGCAGGCGATCGACATCATCAACAAGCAGATCGGCGCCGAGAACGTCGCCGCGATCATCATCGAGCCGATCCAGGGCGAGGGCGGCTTCATCGAGCCGGCCAAGGGCTTCCTGCCGGCCATCGTCGAGTACGCGAAGGCCAACGGCATCGTCTTCGTCGCGGACGAGATCCAGACCGGCTTCTGCCGCACCGGCCAGTGGTTCGCCTGTGACGACGAGGGCATCGTCCCGGACCTCATCACCACCGCCAAGGGCATCGCCGGCGGTCTGCCGCTGGCCGCGGTGACCGGTCGCGCCGAGATCATGGACGCCGCGCACGCCGGCGGCCTGGGCGGCACCTACGGTGGCAACCCGGTGGCCTGCGCGGCCGCGCTGGGTTCCATCGAGACCATGAAGGAGCTGGACCTCAACGGCAAGGCGCAGCGGATCGGCGAGGTCATGCTGGGCCGTCTGCGGGCGATCCAGGAGAAGTACGCCGACTCCGACCGGGTCCGCGTCGGCGAGGTCCGCGGCCGCGGCGCGATGATCGCCGTCGAGCTGGTGAAGCCGGGCGGCAAGGAGCCGAACCCGGAGGCCACCGCGGCCATCGCCAAGGCGTGCCACGCCGAGGGCCTGGTCGTGCTGACCGCCGGCACCTACGGCAACGTGCTGCGCTTCCTGCCGCCGCTGGTCATGCCGGAGCACCTGCTGAACGAGGGCCTGGACATCATCGAGGGCGCCTTCGCCACCGTCTGATCCGGCCCGCGGCCCCGGGGCCGCGCCCGAAGACCCGCCGGAGGGATGTCCGGACAGCGCCGAACGGCCCGTGGGGACCTCAGTCCCCACGGGCCGTTGGGTTCGAACCCGGCGTGACGCCACCGGCGCGGACGGTGAAGATGGTGTGCGGAATCGCTGAAGCTCCCCGGTCGCGCAAGGACCTTGACGTAGTGTCATCACAGATGGACAGCGAGCCCCAGCCATGGGCGGATCCGTCCGCGGCGTCGCCCCAGGGGGCGGCTCCGCGCGAGGGCCGCGAGGACAACCAGGCCGTCCCGTACGGGGCGGTGCACACCGAGAGCCGATCGACCGACCGTCCGACCCACACCCCCCGGGACGCGCGGAGCGGCGATCATCAAGGCCGCCCCGGAGCTCTCCCCCCTGCTCCGGGGCGGCTGCCTCGCGTCCTCGCCCGTCCGGTGGTGCCGGCGGTCCTGGGCCTGGTGCTCCTGCTGGTGTCCTGGCAGGTCGCCGTCGACGGGCCGCTGCTGGAGCTGGACGAATGGGTCCGGCACGCCGTCCGGGAGATCCGGCACGCCCTGCACAGCACTCTGCTCAACCACCTCGGCAAGGCGTTCTCGGACCTGGGCGGGGGCTCGGTGGCGGTACCGGTGCTGCTGCTGGGCGGCGCGGTCGCCGCCCGACGGGAGTTCCGGGCGGGTTTCGCCCGGTGGTGGCTGCCGGTGCCGGTCGCGGTACTGACCGCCGGACTGATCCCGCTGCTGGTGGTGCCGGCGAAGGCGTGGTTCGCCCGGCCGGGCCCGTTCGGGCTGCCGCTGGCGGCGGACCAGTGGGGCTGGTACCCGTCCGGGCACACCGCGACCGCGACGCTCGGGTACGGGGTGGCGGCGCTGCTGCTGGCGCGGGCGGCCGCGCCGCGCGGGCGGCGGATGCTCGCCACCGCGGCGGCGCTGCTGTCCGCGGGCGTCGGGCTGGGTCTGGTGTGGAGCGACTACCACTGGCTGCTGGACGTGGTGGCCAGCTGGTGCCTGGGCGGCCTGGTCCTGTGGACGCTGGCCCGGTGGCCGCTCACAGGCCGCCCGTCCGAGCGCCGACGGCGCCCCGGGCCCTGAACGCGGAGCCGCTGCCCCCCCGGGCACCGGGCCGCGTCGCCGCAGGCTCAGCCCTCGGCCGGCTCCTCCTCGTTGCGGTGGACGTGACCGGCCTCGCCGTTGTCGCGGCGCCACTCGACGACCAGTTCGTCGCGGGCGCCGAAGCGGACCAGGTGGCGGCCGACGACGTCCTCCAGCCCGGGCAGGTTCTCGGTCTCGCCCTCGACGGCGAGCAGCAGCGCGTCGGGGGTGGCGTCCAGGGTGGCGGTGCCGGCACCGAAGACGAGGGTGCCGTGACCGGTCTCCTCGGACCAGTCGGCCTTGATCTTGCGGCCCATGTGGGCGGCGAGCTGCTTGGCGTAGCGGGCGGAACGGTCGGTGGCGACGCGGGCTTCGGAGCGGGGCACGGGCCCTCCAGGATCGGGGAGGGAACTTAGGGTGCCCTCACTCATCGCCTACGCTAACCCAGATAGTGAGTCTTGCTCAACATTTTTCCGGGCACCCCCGGAACCGGCCGATACCCTTGGTCGAACACCTGCCGAGGAGAGCCGCCCATGACCACCACGCCGACCGACGACGCGGCGAGCTCCTCCCCCGGCAGCAACGCCCCCGGCAGCGTCGAGGAAGGCCCCGCCGAGCCGAACACCGCAGGCCAGGACACCGCAGGCCAGGACACCACAGGCCGGAGCACCACAGGCCAGGACACCGCCCGCGGGGACGGCAGCGCTCCGGACGTCACCGAACAGGACACCGCCGCCGAGCTGGCCGATGCGATGACCCGGGCGATCAAGCGGATCCGCCGCCTCACCAGCGAGCGGCTGGAGCCCTACGGCATCACCCCCGGCCAGGGCCGGGCCCTGCGCACCCTCGCGCACGCCCCCGGCTGCGAACTCCCCGACCGGGCGATGCGACTGAGCGACCTGGCCGACCGGCTGCACATCGCCCCCCGTTCGGCCACCACGGTGGTCGACGCGCTGGAGGAGGCCGGCCTGGTGGAACGGACCCCGGACCCGGCCGACCGCCGGGCCGTGCGGATCCTGCTGACCGAGGCCGGCCGGTCGGCGGTGGAGCGGATCGGCCAGGTCCGCTACGAGGTCTCCCAGGAGTACTTCGGCGCGGTCAGCCCCGCCGACCAGGACGCGCTGCTGCGAGCGCTGCGGAGCGCCGAGGCCGCCTACGCGGCGACCGTCGCGCCCACCGTCGCACCGCGCCGGGCAGCGCACCCGGGCGCAGCGCGGTGATCCCGATCCCGGCGATCACCAGCAGCGCGGCGGCGGCGCCCAGCGGGCCGACCGGCTCGCCGAGCAGCAGCCAGGCCGAGGACATGCCGAACACCGGGACCAGCAGCGAGTAGGGCGCCACGGCGGTGGCGTCGTAGCGGCGCAGCAGGTAGCTCCAGGCGACGAAGCCGAACAGGGTGGAGACCAGTCCGACGTAACCGATCGCGCCGAGCCCGGCGAGGTCGATGCCGCGCAGCGCGCGCAGGTCGGCCGCCGGGCCCTCGACCAGCAGCGAGAGGGCGAGCAGCGGCAGCGGCGGCACCGCGCTGACCCAGACCATCCAGCGCAGCGCGTCCGGCGGGGAGGCCCTGCGGGTCAGCACGTTGGAGAGCCCCCAGGCGGCCGCGGCCAGGACGACCAGGACGAACGCGCCCAACGGCCCGCCGAGGCCGTGGTCGACGGCGCTCAGTCCGATGCCGGCGAAGGCGATGCCGAGGCCGGTCAGCCGCCGGGCACCGGGGCGCTCGCCCAGCAGCGCGCCGGCGAACAGCGCGGTGAAGCCCGCCTGCCCCTGGAGCACCAGCGAGGAGAGGCCGGCCGGCATCCCGGCGTGCATACCGAGGAAGAGCAGGCCGAACTTGACCACGCCGAGCACCACCCCGACGGCGAGCACCCAGCGCAGGGCGACCTTCGGCGGTCCCACGAAGAAGACCGCCGGGACGGCGACCACCGCGAACCGCAGGGCGCAGAACAGCAGCGGAGGGAAGTTCTGGAGCCCGATGTGGATGAGGACGAAGTTCAGGCCCCAGACGGCGGCCACCAGGACGGCCAGGCCGATGTGACGCGGACTCATGCTGCCGCCGCCCGGGGCGGCCTGCGGGGATGCGCTCATGGCACGAGGATGGCCGTCGGGAACCGTGCAGCACCAGCGATGATTTCTGAAGGCCACGCTTTAGCATTGCTGCATGATGGATCTGGGGCGCCTGCGGGCGCTGCACGCGGTGGCCGTCCACGGCTCGGTCGGCGGGGCGGCCGCGGCCCTCGGTTTCACCCCGTCCGCCGTGTCCCAGCAGATCGCCAAGCTGGAGCGGGAGACCCGGACGGTGCTGCTGGAGCGCCAGGGCCGGGGCGTGGTGCTGACGGACGCGGCGCGTGAGCTGGCCGGAACGGCGCGGGCGGTGCTGGGGCTGGTGGAACGCGCCGAGGTACGGCTGGAGGAGCAGCGCGGCCGGGCGGTCGGGCGGCTGCTGGTGGCCGCCTTCGCGACCGGCGCGCGGGGCCTGATGCCGGGGGTGCTGGCCGATCTGCGCGAGCGTTGCCCGGAGCTGGACGTGCGGCTGCTGGAGAGCGACCCGTACCCGGCGGCCGAGCTGGTGGCGCGCGGTGAGGTCGACCTGGCGCTGGTCCAGGACTGGCCGACGGTACCGCTGCCGGTGCAGGAGGGGCTCGACCGGATGGACCTCGGGCCGGACCCGGTGGACCTGCTGCTGCCGGTCGGTCATCCGCTGGCGGAGCTCCCGGTGGTGCCCGTGGGCCGGCTGCGCGGGCAGCGCTGGACGAGCGTGCCGCCGGGCAACATCTGCCACGACTGGCTGGTCCGCACTCTGCGCGAGGCCGGTGAGGAGCCGGACGTGCACTACCGGGTCGGCGAGTTCGAGACCCAGATCGCCCTGATCGGGGCCGGTCTCGGCATCGGGTTGGTGCCCCGGCTGGGCCGGGGCGCGCTGCCGCCCGGGGTGGTCGCCCGGACGGTGGCACCGGAGCCGGCCCGGCGGGTGTTCGCGCTGTGGCGCTCCCAGACCTCGCGCCGGCCGGCGGTCACCGAGGCGCTGGAGGCGATGCGGGCCCGTTGGGACGCCCGGGCCCGCTGACCGGCGGGCGCCCCCGTCGCGGCCTCCCGTCAGGCCGCGAGCCCGATCACCAGCCACATGAAGCCGACCCCGCCGAGCGTGCAGAGCAGGGTGGTGCGCGAGGGGTGCGGGCTGTGCGCCTCGGGGAGGATGTCGGAGGTCGCCAGATAGAGCAGGAATCCGGCGAAGAACCCGAGGTACAGCCCGAGCAGGTGCTCGGAGATGGTGAACAGCAGGGTGATCGCGGCACCGGTGACCGGCGCGAGCGCGTCGGCCGCCAGCAGGGCCAGCGCCCGCCGTCTGTTGTTCCCGTAGAGCCGGGTGATCGTGTACGTGTTGAAGCCGTCCGCGAAGTCGTGCGCGACCACCGCGATCGCCACCACCGTGCCGACCGTCGTACCGGCCTGGAAGGCCGCGCCGATCGCGAAGCCGTCCATGACGCTGTGGCCGACCAGGGCCAGCGCGGCCGTCAGACCCACCCCCTGGTGCCGCTCGCCGCCGTTCCCGGGGCGACCGTGGGCGTGGCCGTGGTGACTGTGGTCGTGACCGCCACTCCCGCTCCGGCCGTGGCTGTGGCTGTGGCTGTGGCTGTGCTCGGCGTACTCCTCCTCGTGGCCGCGGTGGATCGCGACCGCCCGCTCGACGATGTGGATGGTCAGGAAGCCGGCCGCGAACATCAGCAGCGCCTGCGGCACCCCGTGGACCTCCTCGGGCGCCTGGTTCAGTGCCTCCGGGAGGAGGTCGAAGGCGACCACCCCGAGCATCAGCCCGGCGGCGAAGCCGAGCACCAGGTGCCGGCGGTCGCCGGTGCGCTGCGCGACCCAGCCACCGATCAGCGTCATCAGGAACGCCCCCGCGGCCACCAGGACCGCGGTCATCGCCGCTCCACCGTGACGGTCCGTCCGTTCACTCGTCTCCCCCGTGTCCCGCCCGTCCCCGGGCCGACCGTCGGCCGGTACCTGCCGGCCGTGTCCCCCAGCGTCGGACACCCCGCCCGCCGTCGCCCGCCGGACCGGCCGTCGGGGTGAGGCGGCGGCACGGGACGGCGGGACGAACCGTCGGAGCCGGCCGACGGCGACCGCTCCGGGCCGACACCGTAGTGGATCCCGGGCCGCGCGGACCCCGTCGGGACGCGCGGCCGCACCGGCCGGTCCCACGCGGCCCGGCGCCGACACGGCTCGGGCCCGCCCGCCTCAGTGCCCGGCGGCGAGCGGCAGTCCGAGGTGGGTGTGCGTCAGCTCGCGGACGCCGTCGCCGTCCACCAGGTGGATGTGCCGGTGCCCGTCCTCGCCGGTGAGGTCGAGCGCCCCGTCGGTGAAGCGGCCGGTGGTCAGCCGCAGGCCGCGTTCGGCCGATTCCTCGCGGACCGCCTCCGCCAGGGTCCGGATCTCCTCCTCGCCCACCGCCCCCTCGCCCCGGGAGGCCCACACCACCCAGCGGCCGGGCAGCGCGCTGCCCGCGGGCCCCTCACCGGTGGCCACCAGCCCGACCGGGCCGCGCAGCCGTACGCTCCACTGCCCGAGCCCGCCGCGGGTGAGCAGCTCCCGGACCAGCTGGGCGAACTCGTTCGCCGAGAGGTCCGGCGCCGCCGGGACCGTGGCGGCCGCCCGCGCGGCCGGTTCGACGCCCGCCCGGCCGTACGGGTCCGGGCTGACGGCGGCGTCGAGCTGGCGCAGCCGGACCAGTGCCTCGTCCTGCTCGGCGTCCGCGTAGACGCCCTCGCCGTCGGGCTGCTCGTCGGGGTCGGTGGGCGGCAACAGCCTGGTACGGGCCAGGGCGTCGCGGTCCGCGTCCACGCTCACCAGGCAGAGCGGACCGGCGCCGCCGGGCTCGCGCAGCCAGCCGTTGAGCACGACGCCGGCCAGGATCTCGTCGGTGTCGACGGCGTCGGCGGCCTGCAGCGCGCGCAGGGCCAGCCGGGCGACCAGCCGCAGGTAGTCGGAGGCCCGATGGGTCGGCGGGCGCGGCACCGGGAGGACCTCGCCGTCCGGGGCGAGCCGGTAGCCGGTCAGCGAGGGCACGACGTCCAGCGGTGGCAGGTCGAGGTCGAGCACGGCGGTGCGGGTCAGCGGCCGGTAGACGGCGCGGCAGGGCGCCGGCAGGTCCCGGGTGTTGGTCTCGGCGGCGGCGAGGGCCCGCTCCAGCAGGGACTCCACGGCGGCCGGCTCGGCCTGCCGGTAGGCCCGGCGGCACTCCTCCAGGGAGTCGTTGTACTCGCGCACCGCCCGCGCCCGGGCCTGCTCGGCCTCGTCGTGGACGCGCCGGGACTCGTCGACGGCGGGGCTTCCGGCCTCGGCCTGCCGGGTTCGCCACTCCCGCAGGGCCCGCTGGTGGGTCAGCCGGGCCTGGGCCAGTCCGCGCTGGTAGCCGGAGTCGAGCAGTCGGCGGACCGGGGGCCCGTCGGGGTCGGCGGCCGACGGTTCGGCGGGCGCGTAGTCCTCCCACCGCGGCTCCGGGTCCGGACCGGCCTCCGCCGCGGACGGCGCTCCGTCCGGGTAGGGGCGCGGCTCGTAGCGGCGCAGCTGGCTCTCGAAGTCCATGGCCGAGACCGGTAGGGCGGAGCGGCGGAGCAGGTCGGCCAGCCGCTCGTGCTCGGCCTGGACGGTGAGCGTGCGGTGGTGGGTGAGCGCGGCGGCCCGGGCGTGGGCGGCGACCTCCTCGTCGCCGCCCACGCCGAGCGGACCGGGGGCCGGGCGGGCGGTGTCCGACGGTCCGTCCGGGGCGCCCGGGGGGCGGCCGGACGGATCGTCGGCCGTCGGCTCCTCCACTCCGAGGTCGCGGAACACCGAGGCGAGGAAGCCCGGTTGGGGGGCCGTGACAGCACCGTCGGACTGGCCGTCTGCTGAGTACTGCATCGGTGGTCGTTCCCCCTGCTCGTCCGGCGCCTGCCCGGGGCGGTCGGCAGCCCCTCGGCGGCGAACCGGGGGTCCGCCCCGCTTCCGGACATTGTCCACCGAACGGGCGCACCGGTCAGCCAAGCCTCTCAGTTGGTCCGGGTGTTGGTCAGGTGCAGTCCGATGTAGCCGACATAGATCCGGCCACTGCCCGAACAGTCGTCCAGGTAGTGCAGCCGGGGCGCGGTACGGCCGCCGCCGATCCGCAGGTGCGCGCCCATGAACGCGCGTCTGGACGCGTCCACGCACTCCGGCACCGGGAGCATCCGCTCGCGCTTCCACTTGGCGTGGCTGTACACCGTCCGCGACTCACCGCGCACCGCCTTGCGGGGCGGGAAGCGGTGGCAGCCGGCCGGGGTCCGTTCGCACCACTGCTTGAAGTCGCCGCCCGCCCGGCCGCGGACCGCCGCCTCGGCGTACTCCTGGAGCGCGGTCAGGCCGTCCCAGGTGAGACGGGCCCAGCCGCCCCCGGCGCAGCGCAGCTCGTCGAGGGCGAGCGCGGCCTTCTGGTCGCCGGTGAAGGTCAGCAGCGGGAACTCGCCGAGCCGGTCCATCAGCTCGGTGAAGGAGAGCGGGATCCCGCCGTGGCCGCCGGCCGGTCCGGTGCGCCGCCGCCCGGTCCGACGGGCGGGAGCGGACGGAACCGGCCGGACCGGGGCCGACGGGGCGGGGAGGAACAGCCCCGGCGGGGCCGGTACCGGTCCGCCGCCCGGCCCGGTGCAGAGCCGACCGGTGGATCCGCGCCCCGCCCCGGGGCCGGCCGTCCGACCGGGGAGCGGGCCGCCCGCCGTGAGGGCCGTCGGCTTGGCCCGCTCGCGACGGTGCTCCCGACGGCCGTCGTGGCGCGCGGGGTGCGGGGGGTGGGCGCTCCGCCCGTGCTCCTGCGTCCGGTCCGGCCGGACGGACCGGACTCCGCTCTCATGGATGCCGCTCTCGTGGACACCGGCGGGGACGGCCACCGGGGCCGCGAGCACGGGCACCGAGGCCGGGAACCGTAGCGGGGGAACCGCCGCCAGGACCTCCGGCGGCGTCCGTTCGGCGGCGAGCCGGCGCGGTTCGCGGGACAGCAGGACGGCCGCGCGCCGCGGATCCTCCTCGATCCGGTGACGGGCCAGCACCAGGTGCCGCCGGCCGTCCCGCCGCGAGGCCGGGTCGACCTCGGGCAGATAGGTCCGGAGCGCCCCGCCGTAGACGGCGTGGAACTCCAGGGCGACGTTGAACCTGGTACGCGCCTCGGCGTCCAGGACGTAGAGCGTGGCGAGCCCCGGCAGGTGCTCGCAGAGCGGGGCGACCACCTCGGCGAGCCACGCGCCGGGATCGAGGGCGGCCGGGACGCTGGCCACCACGGCGGGCATCCGGCGCTCCGGGTCGCAGAGTTCGTCGACCAGGCCGTCGACCTCGGCCGCGGTGAGCAGCCGGGGTGCGGCCAGGACGGCGGCCGGGCCGTCGGCGGCGTCGAGAAGCGGCAGCAGGGTGCGGGCCAGGTCCGGCACCGGTACCCGGCCGGGCGTCCGGACGGCGCTGTCGGTGGTGCGGGTGGCGGCCTCCAGCCGGAGCCAGGTCGGGCCGGTGGGTCCGGCCGCCAGGGTGAGGGTGAGGTGATCGGTGCCGTGCGGGGCGGGGGTACGGACCCGGCGGCGGTCGTAGCGGCCGCGTCGACCGCCCGGGTCGGCCGGATCGTCCGCGGCGGCCGGGCCTCCGGCACGGTCCGGGAACCCGCCGCCGTCCCGGTCCAGCAGGACGCGGTCACCGAGCCGGAAGCGTTCGGCGTAGGGGTGGACGGCTCCGGCCCGGGGGTGGGCGGACCAGGTCGACGGGGTGGACAACGCGGGCGGGGGCTCCTCGCACCCCTCCTGTTTCAGCCAGGCGGCGAGGTGCTGGTCGGCCAGGGCGAGGGCGTCGGCGTACGGGAGGGTGGTGGTGACGGTCATCCGATAGGGCGTCGCAGGGCCTCCGGCGCCGGGGATTCCGGCGCGGGCGGGCGACGACGAGGAACGTTCCGAGGTCATGCGCATACCTCCGTGGGGCGGTGGTGGGGTCCCGTGTCCTCCATCGATGGGTCTTTGGTCCGGTTCGCCGGACCTGTGCACAGGAAACGCCATGGCCCGGAGCGGAAGTTCCAACTCCGGGCCACGTCACTACATTCGGGTGAATCTGCTCAAGCCCGCTTTCGCGCGGGAGGAGAATCTGCATGGGCTCCGGCCCCGCCCGGGTACCGGCCCCGCGGACGCCGGGTACGGGCCGCCCGGACCGGCCGCTCCGCTCAGACCGGTACCTCGACATAGGTCCGGCCCGCCGCCACCCCGGTCGCCGTGCCACCGGTCGCCTCGGCCAGCCAGGTGTGGAACGCCGGGACCTCCGGCTCCGGCACCCCCACCTCGATCCGCACCCCCGACGCCTCGTACGCCAGGTCGCTGACCGCGAATCCGGCCGCCCGCAGGTCGTTCTCGACCCGCCCGGCCCGGGCGTGGTCGACCGTCACCGCGAGCAGCGCGACCGGCCGCCGCTCCAGCAGCCCGAGCTCGTCCAGGGTCTCCGACACCGCGCTCCCGTAGGCGCGCACCAGGCCGCCGGCGCCGAGCTTGATGCCGCCGAAGTAGCGGGTCACCACCGCCACCGTGTCGGTCACCCCGCGTCGGCGCAGCACCTCCAGCATCGGCACGCCGGCCGTCCCGCCGGGCTCGCCGTCGTCGCTGGAGCGCTCGCGGCGCTGCTCGTCGCCGACCACGAAGGCGGTGCAGTTGTGCCGGGCGTCCCAGTACCGCTTGCGGATGCCCGCGATGAACGCCTGGGCCTCCTCCTCGTCGGTGACCCGGGCGAGGTGGCAGATGAACCGGGACTTCTTGATCTCGATCTCGTGCGTGCCCGCGCTCCGGACGGTCAGGTACGGCCTGGGGGTCGGCTCCGGTGTGGCGGGCATGGCGCGGCGGTTCTCCCGGAGGGCGTCGAGGGACGGACGGCGCGGCCCGCGCGGGACGACAGCTCGCCCACGGACCGCCCCGCCAGCCTACGGCGTGCCCGTCGGGGCGGGCCGGACCAGGTCGGGGCGGGCCTGGATCCACGCCGCCCGGGGCCCGTACCGACGGCACCCGTGCCGAGTCGGGGCCCGCACCGGGTCGGGGCCGCTCAGCCGCGGCCCGCGAGCGCGTCCAGCCTGGCCCGGTCCAGGCCGGTCGCCGTCCGCACCTCGGCGAGGTCGACCGCACCGCAGTCGAGCCCGCGCAACAGGTACCCGCTGAGCGCCCGGGCGGTCGCCGGCTCGTCCATGACGTCCCCGCCGGCCTTGGCCACGTACGCGGCCAGCCGGGCCGCGGCGGCGGCCAGACCCTCCCGGTAGAAGGCGTAGACGGCGACGTAGCGGGTCGGCAGGTGCGCCGGATGCATGTCCCAGCCCTGGTAGTAGGCGCGGGCGAGCGAGCGGCGGACCAGATCGTGGTGGAGCTTCCACGCGGCGTGCACCTGGGCGGTGGTACCGGTCGGGACGACATTGGTGGAACCGTCGGAGAGCCGCACGCCGGTCCCGGCGGCGGCGACCTGCATCACCGCCTTGGCGTGGTCGGCGACCGGGTGGTCCATGCTCTGGTGGGCGGCGGCGACCCCGCAGGCGGCGCTGTAGTCGAAGGTGCCGTAGTGCAGGCCGGTGGCCCGCCCCTCGGCCGCCTCGATCATCCGGGCGACGGTGGCCCGCCCGTCCGGGCCGAGGATCGCCTGGGTGGTCTCGATCTGGATCTCGAAGCCGATCCGGCCGGCCGGCAGCCCGGCGCCGCGCTCGAAGTCCGCCAGCAGCCGGACCAGTGCGGTGACCTGCTCGGCGTAGGTCACCTTGGGCAGGGTGAGCACCAGTCCGTCGGGCAGTCCGCCGTGCGCCAGCAGGGTGCCGAGGAACAGCTCCAGGGTGCGGATGCCGCGGTCCCGGACGGCGGCCTCCATGCACTTGGTCCGGATGCCGAAGTACGGCGGAGCGCTGCCGTCGGCGACCGCGGCGGCGAGGATCTCGGCGGCCCGGACCGCCGCAGCGTCCTCCTCCGCGTCGGGCCGCGGGCCGTAGCCGTCCTCGAAGTCGACCCGCAGGTCCTCGACCGGCTCGCGCTCCAGCTTGGCCCGGACCCGGCGGTGCACCTCGGCGAGCAGCCCGTCGTCCGGCACACCGAGCGCGCGGGCGAGCTCGGCGGGGGTGCCGGCATGGGTGTCGAAGGCTTCCAGGGCCTGCCGGCCCCAGGTCCGCACGGTGTCCGCAGCGAAGGTGTCGGCCGGCACGTAGACGGTGTGGACCGGCTGGCGGGTGCCCGGGTCACCCGGGAAGCGGCGGGCCAGATCGGCATCGACCGGGGCCAGCAGCGCGTCCACGGCGGACCGGGCGGCGGCGGAGAATCCCGCCGCGCCCGTCGGCCCGCCGACGCCCATCTCGACCTGCGACATCCGTCACTCCTCACGCGAGCATGCGCGCGGGGCCCGTGCCAGGCCAGCGCTTCAACAGTTTGTTGATGCGAAGGTAGACGGGCCGGGAACGGGCGTCAATGGCCCACCGACGGATCGGACGGTGCGGCCGCGGGCCGGGTCACTCCCGCCCGGAGGTCGCGTAACGGTCCCGCAGCTCCGGGTAGAGCGCCTCGACGTCCTTGGGGTGGACCGAACCGTCGGGACGGTTGCCGGCCACGCCGTACTTCTTGGTCAGCCAGGCGGCCAGCCGCTGCGGGTCCGGCTCGTGCTCGAAGGTGTCGATGTAGCTCACCAGCGCCTCGAACGCCTGCTCCGGGTCCAGCCGGTGCGAACCGGGGCGCGGCGCGGGACCGAACGCCCGCTCCGGGCGCTCGGCGAACTCCGGCGCCTCTTCCACGGCCTCCGCGTAGCCCTGCTCCGCGTAACCCTGCTCGCTGTGGGCCCGCTCGGTGTGGGCCCGCTCGGTGAAGCCCTGCTCGGCACGCCCCTGCTCGGCGAAGCGCTCCTCCACGAACGGCGGCTCCGCGTACCCGGCCCCGGACCCCGCGTGCACGTCGGCGGCCTGCGCCTCCCCCTCCTCCGACTGGTCGGGGTCGGTCGGACGCGGCGGCTTGAACCACGGCGAGACCTGGGCGGGCACCCGCCCGCCCGGCGCACCGTCGCTGGGGTGCCCGGTGGTCCGCACGGCGCGCGCGGTCCAGACGTTCAGCTCCTCCTCCGGCGGCACCGGGGACTGCTGCTCCCCGCCGGCCGGCTCCTGCGCGTCACGCAGCCGCACGGCGGCGAGCTTGGCGAGCACGTCGGCGGGAGCGGGCTCGGCCTGACCCTGCGGCTCCGCCTCCGGCTCCGGGCGGCCCTGGCCCTGGCCCTGGGACTGAGAGTGCTGCGGCTGCGGCCGGCTCTGCCCCGGTCCCGGAACCCGCGGAGCGGCCTGGGCGGAACGGTCGACCCGGACCGGCTGCTGCCCTGCGGCGACCTGCGCCTCGACCCCGTCCCGCTCGCGGGCCGCCGCGCCGCCGCTCCCGACCCGCGTGGACTGCCCGGCCGGCACCAGGGCGCCCGCCGCCCGGCTCTCCTGGAGCGCGCGGGCCTCCTGCACGGCGAGGGCCGCCTCGGCCCGGGCCGCCGCCTCGACCTCGCGGGCCTCCTTCTCCTCCCGGGCCACCTTGGCGTCCTCGTCCATCCGGTCGAACACCGACGGGTCCAGCGGCACGCCGTACTTGGCCAGCTTGAGCGGCAGCAGCGCCTGGATCGGCGCCGAGCGGCGCCAGCCCCGGCCGTAGCGGAACCGCAGCTGGGCCCGGTACACCAGCCGGTTCTGCTCCAGCCGCACGACCTCGTCGTAGGAGCGCAGCTCCCAGAGCTTCATCCGCCGCCAGAGCCGGAAGGTCGGCACCGGTGAGAGCAGCCAGCGCATCATCCGCACCGACTCCATGTGCCGGTCCGCGGTGATCGCCGCGATCCGGCCGACCGCGTGCCGGGAGGCTTCGACCACGACGACGAACAGCAGCGGGATGACGGCGTGCATGCCCATCCCGAGCGGGTCGCCCCAGGAGGCGGCCGCGTTGAAGGCGATGGTCGCGACGGTCAGCAGCCAGGCGGTCTGCCGCAGCGCCGGGAAGGGTATCCGCAGCCAGGTGAGGACCAGGTCCAGCGAGAGCAGGACCACGATGCCCGCGTCCACGCCGATCGGGAACGCGTAGGAGAAGGCGCCGAAGCCCTTCTCCTCGGCCAGCTCCCTGACCGCGTTGTACGAGCCGGCGAAGCCGATTCCGGAGATGATGCAGGCACCGGCGGCGACCAGGCCGAGCAGGCTGCGGTGGGCCTTGGTGAGCGATGGGCGTGCCATTACGTCTATCAACCCCTGGATGTCGGCTGCGGCCGTACGCTGCCTCGGCTGCCGGTTCCCGCTTGTCGGGGCGCCGGACGGCTGAGCGACCTCCGGGCTCGGCCCACCGGAGTTTACTCGTACACCTGTCCCAGCGTTCCCGCAGCCCGCACCGTCACGCCGACCGGCCGCTCGCGTCCGGGTACTCCCGCGCGGGTGCTCCCCACCCGGCGGGAGCGGGGAGCGGGCACCGGGTCAGGACGGCTGCCCCGCCGTACCGTTGAGGTAGGCCAGCACGGCCATCACCCGGCGGTTCGCGTCCTCGGCCGGGGCGAGTTCGAGCTTGGTGAAGATATTGGCGATGTGCTTGGCCACCGCACCGTCGCTCACCGACAGCCGGGCGGCGATCGCCGAGTTCGAACAACCCTCCGCCATCAGCTCCAGCACCTCCCGCTCGCGCGGCGACAGCCGCTGCAGCGGACCGGAGCGGCGCGAGCTGCTCTGCATCAGCTTGGCGATGACGTCCGGGTCCATCGCCGTACCGCCGTCCGCCACCCGGCGGACGGCGTCGATGAACTGGTCCGCGTTGAAGACCCGGTCCTTCAGCAGGTACCCGATTCCGCCGGTACCGTCCGCCAGCAACTCCCGCGCGTACAACTGCTGGACGTGCTGCGACAGCACCAGCACCGGCAGACCCGGAATCTCCCGGCGGGCCTTGAGCGCCGCCTGCAACCCCTCGTCGGTCAGCGTCGGCGGCAACCGCACATCGACCACGGCGACGTCCGGACGGTGCGTCAGCAGGGCGTCCAGCAGTTCGGGTCCGGTCTCGACCGCGGCGGCGATGGTGAACCCGTGCGCCTCCAGCAGTCGGATCAGACCTTCTCGAAGGAGGTAGAGGTCCTCGGCGAGGACAACTCGCACGGCAACTCCAGGGTGATGGTGGTCGGACCGCCCGACGTGCTGTCGATGGCGAGGACACCGTCGAAGGTACCCAATCGCCGCTCGATCCCGCGCAGCCCGGTCCCCCTGGTGGGATCGGCCACCCCCACGCCGTCATCCGTCACCGTGACCCGCAGCCGGCCGGCCCGGTACAGAATGTCCACCCACACCCGCTCCGCGCCCGAGTGCTTGGCCGCGTTGGCCAGCAATTCGCAGATGCTGAAGTACGCCGTGGCCTCCACCGGCGCCGCCGGGCGGTCCGGCAGGCTCACGCACACCTCGGTCGGCAGCGCGCAGTCCAGCGCGAGCGCCCGGACCGCGTCCCCCAGCCCCCGCTCCGCCAGCACCGGCGGGTGGATGCCCCGGACCAGGTCGCGCAGCTCCTGGAGTGCGCGCGCCGAGGACTGCCGGGCCTCGGACAGCAGCTCACGCGCGGCCGCCGGGTCGGTCTCCATCAGGTGCTCGATCGTGCCCAGCGTCATCCCGATCGCGACCAGCCGCGCCTGCGCGCCGTCGTGCAGGTCCCGCTCGATCCGCCGCAGCTCCGCCGCCTGGTCGCCGACCGCCTCGGCCCGGGTCTCGGTCAGCTCGGCCACCCGTCGGGTCAGCTGCGCGTGCGAGGCCCGGCCGTCCTTGTCCAGCACCCGTCGCGCCGACTCGGCGTAGCCGCGCACCGCGTACGGGGCGACCAGCGTGCCGAGGGCGACCAGTCCGAGACCGAGCAGCGCCGACAGCAGGACGTTCACGGCACCCGTCGAGCTCGACCCGTGCGACCCGTAACCCCGCACCGCGAGGACCAGGGACGCCGCCCCGCCACCCAGCAGGGCGAGGACCACCGCTCCGAGCACGATCGCCAGCAACGGGCCGAGCACCAGCCAGAGCATCTCGCGCCGGGTCACGGCGTCCCTCGCGGCCCAGTGCAGCAGCTGCGCGAGCCGGGCGACATTGTGGGAGCGGTGGTAGGAGTAGCCCGTCCACCAGTGCCCACGGGCGTCCTCCTCAAGCCGCGGCCTGGGGGTGTACTCCGCCGGCAGCCTGATCCCGTACCAGCGGTCGAGCTTCCGCCGCGTCCGGCGCGCGGCCGGCCGCACGAACAGGCCGGCCAGTGCCAGGCCCGTGACCAGGGCGGCGATCAGGGCGACGAACGCGGCCGGGTAGTAGCCGTCGAGCAGCCACGCGACCGTCGCACCGGCGAAGAAGGTCCCGAGGACCGGCACCACCACGATCGGCACCGCACCGAGCACCAGCACGGACAACCGGCCCAGCCCGCGGCCGGCCGCGGTGAACGCGGCCTCGGTCCGGGCTCGCACGGCACCGCCCCCGCCGATCCGACTCTCTGTTGCCACGCCCACTCCTGGTTGCTGATGCCGATGCCGCAGACCGACCCCGATCCTCCTCACCCAGTGTCCCCGGCCCCGCCGCCGCAGGCACTGGCCGTCCCACCCGAATTGGGGGTGGTCCTAGGTCCACCCCGCTCGGTCCCCTGGCCCCGGGCGGGCGAAAGGCCGACAAACGCAAAGAACCCCCGTCGGTTTCCCGACGGGGGTTCTTCACAATGATTGTTCGGCGGCGTCCTACTCTCCCACAGGGTCCCCCCTGCAGTACC